>NZ_FPAH01000092.1 GCF_900116345.1 Succinivibrio dextrinosolvens
TAATTTTGTTTTTTTTGTTCACTTAAAATTATAACGTAGACCCTTTTTTTATTTCACGCTCTTATTACCATCCCACACTTTTCTGTACAGACCCATTTTTTTCTCCCCTCAATATTTCCATTTTCAATCCAATTTAATATTCCTTTGCAACAATTTCGTTGCGTTAATTTAAGGATTATTTAATGCATAATTTTACTTCACCGGATCAGATCCGCACCATCTTTAAACTGTCTTTTCAGGAACCAACTTTAGGCGAACGAAAACCTGGAAAGAGGCTGGGATTAAGTCATTCAACAATTGGTAAATATAAAAGTATCTAGTAATTATTTACATCTTTTTCTCTAAAACCGCATAAAATATAATTACTCCAACATGTTACTGACATTGGAGTAAGATTTATGAGTTTATTTCCCCTTTAGCTATCAAAAGATAGTTTAAACAAAAATAGTTAATGAATTAACCAACACCCGCAGTTCATCTTATCAGGTTGCTTTCAGGTACAAATTAAGACCTCAGACAATAAATCGTATTGGCGTTCAATATATCGGAAAGAATAATTTTGAAAAAAAGAGAACAGCTAATAAATAGTGAACTTGATTCCCAGATCAGATCACTCTCTGCGCAGGGATATAATGGCGCAGAAATAGCAAAAGAGCTGGGGATGTATTCAAGCACCTGTTATAAGATCATTGCCGGTAAGATTTCTCTGGTAGAACAGTCCTCATTAAATGATGATGCTGTAGAGATCGTTTCAATGGAAGATGAGCACTCTGGAGATCTCTTAAAACCAGTGCCAATGAACAGTGCGAAGACCTTGCCTGCGGTTGAAGAATCAAAACACCCCCAAACGGCAATCCCCGAAGAAGCTCCCAAAACACCGGCACAAAGTAATTCTCACTCAGAAGAGTCACTTCAGAATGAACATAAGGTTCAAAAACAGTTATTGAATACGGTTCAACTGTCTTTTAATGACATAAGAATCAGTTACAGCACGGATTTGAGTATTGAGCACTCAGTTGCAGAACTTAAAAAAAATATGCAGAGATAAAGCATGTCCATATTATCTGCGACCGGAAGAATAGTAATGGTTTTATCTCCAATAAACGGACGCTGGGGAATGCACAAACTCATGGCAAAACTCTCAACAAATGAATTTGAATGATGTGGTGACAAGGAAAATTATGAACGGTACTTCCTTGAACCGCATTATTCAGTCTTAAGTTTCTATCCTAGGCCGAACCTTTAAATTG
>NZ_FPAH01000083.1 GCF_900116345.1 Succinivibrio dextrinosolvens
ATTTCTATATTTATTCGTCTGTTATCATTTCTGGAGAGTTTTTAATTTTTTTCAAAATTTTTTTGAGATCATCTTTCATTACAACCTGTCTTGTGAATTCCTCTAGCTCAAATATTCTTAGAAGCTCTGTTATAACCTCACTGTTCTTATAGTCAGGTACATATGCCTGACCTTCGGCGATTCTTATCAGGCTGATTGCTCTTAGAGCCTCAAGTAATTCTGATATTGTGTACTTACCATCAGGATAACGGTCATTCTCTTTGCTGTTATCCGCAATCCTGCGTTCCAGACCTCTTAGTAAAAGTAATGCTGTAAAGCAGGTCAGGAAATGAGCTTTAATTCTGGTGTCTTTATTATGATAGAAAGGACGGGAACGTAGGTCTGTTTTCATGATTCTAAAACACTCCTCAATTTCCCATCTTCTGTCCTGAATGGCAACGACCTCCTGTACAGAGCATTCCTCTTTAAAGAGATTGGTGGCAATACAGTAGAAGCCATCGTAAAGTTTATCAGTCTCAACTTTTTCTAAATCGATTTCTGCTTTAGAGAAGGTTGCTTCCTGACCATCTTCTGTCAGATAAGTGGTTTTAATCAGATTCTTGGGACTTAGCTCATTTACCGAATCATAGGTTCCATTCTTTATGATTTTGCTGGCTCTTTTTACTCTATTGTTTCTCAGATTTTCGCGATAAGCTTTGTATTTAAGAGAGAAGGTCGCAATCAGACGCTGATCCAGTCCGTCTTCAGCAATGGTGCGTTCTTTGTAGAAAACAACATCATAGTACTGCTGGTAGTTTTCTTCGGTAATAGCTTTTAAGTCAAAGTTCTTTACCTTTTCGGTTACATTATGTCTTTTAAGCTGATAGCTCCAGCCGGTAGGGGCAACAGCCCATTCCTTAAGCTCTTTCTTTAGCTTTTTGATTGACTGGACACAGATGTAATGACGTTTGCCTCTGAAGCCCAGCTGAGAGAGCGGATCATCTTCAGTAACATTATTGTATTTACGCATCTCCGTAGAGCCTAAACCCGCATCAGTACAGACCACGATATCTGTCTTTATAAAGTTATCAATAAGCTTCTGCTCTAAAGGTTTGATAGTTACCTGTTCATTGGTATTACCCGGATTGATACAGAAGCCTAAAGGCATACCGTCTCCATCCATAAAGAGTCCCATCTGAACAATGGGATTAGGACGGTGCTCCTTTGAAAAACCGTATTTACGCAGTTTATGGTCTCTGTACCACTCTTCTGATTTTCCTTTGACATCACAGTCTTCAGATTCTTTCTCTGTGTAGAAGTTGGTGCAGTCATAATAGAGTCTGCCAACATTTCTTTTACCCAAAGCTGCAGAGGAATACTGATATAGTCTTTTCTGAATCAAGTCCTCATGCTGTTCCAATAAGTCCATGGCTCTATAGATGTGCTGGATTTGAATATCATGGGATTCAAGAAACTTTCTCTGAATATTTTCTGTAAGACCAAGTTTGGAGGAAGGCTCAATAATTCTGCCAAAAAGTAAGGTTCTTAAAACATGGTCGAGATTAAAGCCCTTTATATGGGGATGTTTGAGTTTTATTTCCTCACAGATATTTCCTAAACCGAAACTATGATAAAGAGACTCGAGAATCAGATAACCGGCATTGAAGATGGAACTGTCCTCAGATTTTGATTTACTCTCGGAAAACTCAATGGAAATAGTACGATTGTTTTTCTGTGCAAGAACTTTTGCTTCCTGAGTCTTTTGTTTTGCATACTCTCTACACCAGGCCTCTGCATCATCAACATGATATGTATCTTTAATATGCTCAGCATTTCCAAGGGATTCAACAACTCTGGTTTTACTTTTTCCCTGAGCAGTTCTATAGGCTTCACAAAGATAATAGCTAACGGCATTCTTAGATTTAACTATATTGATGTACATATGCAATACTCCAATGTTATCTATTTGTATTATAGAACATTAGAAACATTATTACAAATAAAATATACAAAATTTTGAGATAAAAAAATAAGACTTTTCAAAGTCTTATATAGCTATTTTCTTCATTTAAAAAAGGTCAACTGTCGAACTTCCG
>NZ_FPAH01000024.1 GCF_900116345.1 Succinivibrio dextrinosolvens
GCTTTTCTTTTTTTACTGTTCTGCTTTACCTTTGCCTTCTTTCTTTTTTTGACATTTTCAAAGTAGTTGGATACTGCTTTTCCGAAGTTGGCAAAAGCCTGCTGAGAGGCATATTTAGTTACTTCGTATGTGAATGGATATTCTTCCAGACGGATGGCATTGAATTCTTTCTTGTAATCCTGCCATGTTGGCAGCTTAGGCTTTAAAGGAGCCACTGCAGACTGAAGAGGTGATTTTTTGTATTCAGCCAGCTCTTTGTTATATCGGTACATGGCTACAATGTGTGCAACATAGTCCTTTTTAAACTTCGCTACAGCCCAGTTGTAGGCAAATCGTCTTACACCAAAGGCCTTACGACAATAAGTAAAAAACTTATTGTTTGCCTTAAGCTCAATAACCTGTCCTACAATCATTCTTATTGTTACCTGTCAGCTTCTGCTGCTTCTTTTAGTAATTTACGAGACCAACTATTTTACCTTCTGCTGACAATCAAATAAAGCAGAGAAAAACAAAGTCTACAAAATTTTTGTAGACTTTATAAACAATTTATAGATTTATCGAAACTGTTATTAGCCCCTGATTTCTTTGGATTGAATGCTAAAACTTTTGGTTTGATACCATATTTCTTTGGATTGGATGCTAAAAACTTTGGATTGGGCCCTAATTTCTTTGGATTGGATGCTAAAAACTTTGGATTGGGCCCTAATTTCTTTGGATTGAAAGCAATAAACTTTGGATAGGCAGCTAATTTATTTTGATTGGATTATAAAAACTTTGGTTTGATACAAAAAATTTCTGTTTTCGAAACAAAAAAACTTTGGATTGGTATACAATTTCTTTGGTTTGGTATACAATTTCTTTGGTTTGATAGTAAAAAACTTTGGATTCAGAGGTAAAAATTATGGATTACGTACAAATAAAAAAACAAGCAAACGAGATCCTAAAGAATAAAACCGCAGAATGTTCTTACATAGAATACAAAGCCTCTGAACAACAGCTGGACAAAATACTGAAAACAATCTGTGCTTATGGAAATAATTACTACAACAACGATATTCAATATATTTTTATTGGCGTAGAAGAAGAGAATAATGAAGCAAATAAGGCTGTACCAGTATTGCCTATAAAAGGAATTTACAAAGGCCAGCTGGAGAAATGCAAAAATACCATTAATTCCTTACGCTCATTTCTTTATCCAAATGTTTTGTTTGAAGTCTTATCTAACGAACTTGATGGAATCAGCTATCTGATTTTAATTGTCCTACGCCAGACTGGTGGACCATTTATGGTAGCTGAAAAAGCCGAAAAGGACAAAAGGATTCACCTAAAGCCCGGCAGATATGTGAGAATTGAAGCGGATACACGTCTTGCTAGAGTTGATGAGGAATATGATCTTTTACGCAAATTTTCTAACTTTCATTTCAGCTCAATTGTAAGTTCAGGAGCTACTCTTGATGATTTAGACATGGATTTAATCAAGGGATACGTTTCTAAAACCAGCACCAGACAGATCAGTGAAGGCATGGAAAAGAAAGATCTTGCCAATTCCCTGAATTTAATTGATAAAAATGATCCTGCAGGAAACCGTGTAAAAAACTTTGCCCTTCTAATGTTTTCAGAACATCCGGATAAACATATTCCATATGCCTACACTGAGCTTATTGTAGATATGTTCGGAACTAAAAGAAAGATGGAATCTAAGATTTTTAAGGGAGCCATCTGGAAACAGTACTACGCAGTTTTAGATTATATAAACACAAATTTTCTTAACGAACTGGTACTAAGAGAAGAAGGCAACGCTGAGAACAGAAAAATAGAGAATTTTACCTTTATTGCACTAGAAGAGCTTCTAGCAAATGCAATTGTTCATAACAATTACGAGAATGGAAAACCTATCCAGGTATATGTGTCAGAAAAACAAATAAATATAGTAAATTACAATAAACCGCTACCACCTATTCGCATCACTGATTTAAATGAGAGATCATTCTTTAACGAGAGAGATACTGAGAATCCAGAAATAAGAGATATGTTCAAGGATTTAGGAATAATTGAATCCTTCGGTACTGGAATTGGTGAAGCCAAAAGGTCAATGAGAGAAAACGGCTCTCCTGATCTTTACTATAAGACATTTGACTCCAATGATAATGTCACCTCTGTAGTTATTCCTGTTAACGAAGAATACTACAAAACCAAAAACAAGACCGATCTGAATAAAAATCTTAAAATAGAAGCTGATACAAAAGTTCTGAAACAGAAAATCATGGATTCAAACTATTCAAGTAATATAAAAAATAACATTCTGAAGTTATATGAAAATATTGGTACAGAGGTTTTTGGAAATACACGTGTGGTCGAGATCCTAGGCTGTTCAGAAGTTACTGCAACCTCTTATCTGAAGAGAATGGAAAAGGAACTGAAAATTACTGTTTCTGTGGAGGGAGTTGGAAAAGGTAAGTACCGGTTTTCAATAAATTAAATCTATATGGATATTTCCTTAAGCTGTCTCCACAGGTGACAGCTTAGGTCCAAATGAAATCTAATCAGAAAAAATTACGCCTTACATACTACAGCTTCTCTTTCAACTTCAGATACTCTTCATATCCTTTCTTTCTTAAAAGGCAAGAAGGACACCTGCCGCAGCCATAGCCCCACTCATGCAGATCGTTATGAGTCCCTTCATAACAGGTATGAGTCTTCTCTACAATCATTTTCACAAACTCATCACCGCCTAAATCGTAGGCAAGCTTAAAGGTCTCCCCTTTTGTCAGGTGCATCAGTGGAGATACTAGCCTAATAGAGCTTTCCATACCAAGATTAATGGCTGTCTCCAGAGCCTTAAGAGTTGACTCACGGCAGTCCGGATAACCAGAATAGTCAGCCTGACCTACACCAGAGATAATGGTATCTGCTCCTACACTGTAGGCATAGCTTGCCGCGTAGCAGAGAAAGATAAGATTGCGACCAGGAACAAAGGAAGTTGGAAGAGAGTTCTTCTCATTCATTACATATTCAGCGTTATCATGGGTTAAGGCAGAATCGGTAAGGTTCTTCAAAGAGAGCATATCAACTACCCTATCTTCGATAAGCCTGGTATCAGCTTCCTTATCAAAACGTCTGAGCTCCTCTATAAACTCCTTTCTGCACTGAAGCTCAATCTCATGACGCTGACCGTATTTAAAGCCAATGGTATAAACTGCATCATAATTCTTAACCGCATAATAAAGACAGGTAGAGCTGTCCTGTCCTCCAGAAAATACAACTAAAGCTTTCTTCATAATAATTCTCCTGCTGTTATTTTACCTTTCTTATTATCCTTGTCACCTATCAATTCATTCGTTTAAACCGGCAAAAACAGTAATCATTTTTAATAATAAGCATTGCCATAAGTGGCAAAAGACCAGGAATATTAAAATAAAACTGTTAATTATCAAATAGATATTTACAGATTCTCAATTGGCACAGCTTTTGCTTCTTAGTAGACAAACCATAAGGCTTTAAGCCATATAAGCATAAAAAAGCTCAGAGAGAAAAATAAAATACTATCTAAATTTAATGGAGAAACATTATGTTTAATACATCAATTTCAGGCATTAGAGGTTCACAGAAGTATCTTGATACAACTTCTAACAATATCGCTAACGCCAACTCTTACGGCTTTAAGAAGTCTCGTGCAGAATTTGCCGATATCTATGCAAATTCCGTTTTCACCAGTGCTAAGACTGCAACCGGTATGGGTGTTACCACAACTACTGTAGCTCAGCAGTTTACTCAGGGGTCTCTATCCGGTGATACCGGCAACAATCTTGATATGGCCATCAGCGGCAACGGCTTCTTTGTACTTGCCAACGCTGAAAACTACTCGACAACCAGTGAAGTTGGTGATCGTTCCTATACCCGTAATGGCGCATTTGAGCTTAACAAGGATGGCTTCATTGTAACAGCTATGGGCGACTACCTGCAGGGCTATGATGTTGATAAGGATGGTAATGTTACTAATCTGGATATTATGTCAACTCATGCCATCAAGATTCCATCTGATACAGGTGCACCTAAGATGTCATCAAGAGCAGAACTGATTGCAAACCTGCCAGCAAAAGCAGAGTCACTAAAACCTAAGGATCAAGCAAATGCAATGTATCTATTTGACCCTAAGGATTCATCAACCTATACTGCTGCTACATCTCAGACTATCTATGATTCTCTAGGAGGAGCACACACACTTACCTACTATTTTCAGAAGGATCATACTAATCCAAGTGACGAAACAACAAGTACAGATAAACGAGATACACCTGATGCAACTGTCTGGAATGTTGTGATGTATGTTGATGGTAATCCAGTTGATATTTCGAATCTTGGAGGAACTGGATCAAACGTTAACGCTGTTGAATTCACAGTAGGTAATGCAGCATCATCAATTGCCGGAAAAAAACTCTATGGAGTACAGCTAGTATTCGGATCCACAGGTGCAGTTGAAGATAATGGACAATTTCCAGCAACCTTACATCTTGTAAACATTAGTAACGCCCCATATAGTGTAGATAATGCAATAAACGCAGGACATAATCGAGGTGATAATGAATACACCCTTTCATCAGCAATGGGAGGAGGTGTAGATAAAACACAGGATCTGGTTATAACCATGGATCTTACCCAGTACGGTAGCTCCAAGTTCTCTGTTACCAACGTAAGTACCGACGGTTATGCAACAGGTATTCTGGAGAACGTTGAAGTAGATGACAACGGTATTATTCTTGCGGCCTATACCAACGGTAGAACCGAGCCTATCTCCAAGGTGGCAATGGCAACATTTGCCAACCCACAGGGCTTAATCAAGATTGGTGATACCCAGTGGAAGCAGTCCATTAACTCAGGTGAAGCTTCCGCTGCACAGGCAAATGTGGGTATGGCCGGCGCCATCAAGGGAGCAAATCTTGAGCTGTCAAACGTAGAGCTAGCATCAGAACTGGTTGATCTGCTGATTGCACAGAGAACCTACCAGGCAAACGCTCAGGCTCTGCAGACTCAGAATACAGCAATGGATTCAATCCTAAGCATCAGATAATAAATTAACAAGGTTTCTCTTTTAGATAGTTCGCCTCACTTTCACAAGTGAGGCCTTTTTATTAAAGTGAACATCATCACAAAATATCCCTTCTTCCCATCTCAGTATTAAGATCTAAGGCAGATTTTCAGAATATAAATAACGTCTGTTTCACAAAAATACATTGGACAGTTTAAATAATCAGGATTGAGCTCTTACAATGACATTAGTGCCAGTTCGTTTCCAGGGACTAATTGAATATAAAGAGGTTTATATGAAAGCTTTAATTAAAATCTTCACCTGCTTATTATGTGCCTTTACTCTTGTTGGCTGCGCCTATAAACATCAGCCAATCATGACCCCTAACGGAACAATTCCTGCAGGTCTGACCACCAAACAGGTTCAGGATGCAATAAAAGTAGGATGTACTTCCTACAACTGGGATGTTACCAGAGTATCCGGTACTGCAGTTGAGGCTCAGATGAACAAAGCCAGTGTTGGTGCAACTGTACGAATTGACTTTGATAAATCAAACTACAGCATTTCGCTCGTAGACTCTGTCGGTCTGAATCAGAACCGCTCCAAGAATGAGATTCACAACCGTTACAACACCTGGGTAACCAACCTTAAGAATGCCATTGATACCAGTTTAAGAAACGAGACAGTAAAATAGACCAAGACTTCAAAAGACCTGTTACGGCATAGTCATTACTATTTTTAAAGATACAAAGGTCAAAGTCATAATACAAAAGGCTTTGGCTTTTGTTATTTCTATGAACAGAGTTACCAGCCTGAATTTAAACAAAAACATTACATTAAAAACAATATAATCTAGCAAATTAGAACTGCTGAGAAGGCTCTTGACAACAGTAACAGTCCGCACCCCTGAGGCAGAGATTTGATTTAAAGGTACTTAAAGGAAAGGTCATTAGAGAGGATGTATCTAAGAAAAATTATAAAAAAAACAACAGCCATCTCTCAAGATAACAGAGAACAAGAAATGGCAGTTACTAGATAATTGATATTAACAGGTAAGATCGCTTCAGTTTACTGACTTAACATCAGGATTATCTGTTTTCTCATTCTTCTGAACCAGACAGTTTCCATTGGAATCACAGTTAGAAATAATACTGTTAACACCAAAGAGATCAAACTGCATAAAACTCTGATTATTCACATAACCAGTTTCAGAATACTTTTCATTATTCATCTGAGAATAAACATGAAAGTCATTGCTAAGAGAAAGCCCACTTTTTTCGAATAATGTTGCAGCAAATGATGAGCTTGAGAAAACTGCCACAGCAAGACACACACCCAACGCTTTCATGATAACACCCGCATAATAAAAATAATTATCACCACACATTTGAAGATTAGGTCAAAAACTCGCAGTTTCAAGAAGTTAATCATAATAATGTGATTATCATGCATATTTTTGCTAATTTTTTTTACAAAAAGTCAAATGGTTAAAGATAATTTTGGGATGAGATCAAATTTTTTAGGTGAAGATCGGTCAATAACAGAATATTTAAGTTTTTTTTTCAAAACTAATTATTAAAAACAGGAGTCAGATTTGATTCATGATAAAAATTTAATAATTATTGATTAGATTATGACTAAAATCACATTATTTTATTTATCATTTTGATTTATATAAATAAAATGATCCATGAAAATTGCTTCCAGAGATCACTGTAACAAGAATTAGTTTCGCTTAGAAGGTGTAACGAGCACCAACTGAGAATAGAGCTTCGCGTGCAGCCTCATTAACAAATTCTTCAGCAGAAGCACTTGAACCAGCATTGAATCCAGCCTCGGTCCATACATTGAAGTTCTCATTAACAGTGTAGTTTACGAATACAGGAATTCGACGTACGATTGCCTTATTGTACTTAGACTCTTCACCTGCGGTCTTAGTGTAGTAATAGCTGGTTTCATAACCTGCAAGAACAGATACACCATTGTCAAATGCATAACCTGCAGCTAATTCATAACCATAGTTGGTCTTTCTATCGTATTTAGTATTTAATACTGCACGGTCAAATAAAGCTGCTACATAGAAACCTGATTCGAAATTACCCCAGGCAATAGACGCATTAGCATGCTTGAAGTTTTCAAAAGCATTACCATTGGCATAAACACCTGTAATCAGCTCACCTGCATCATCAACAGCCGGTTCACCAAGATCATCGTTAGTCTGACCTTTTACATAGCTGTAACCAGCCTTAAATGCAAGAGGACCAAAAACAACATCCTCAAAGGTATAACCTAAAACACCGTTGTAGCCGCTGTCAATCGCGTAGGAATCCTCGTCAAAAAAATACTGGTTATCAATAAGAGCAGCATTGTTCTGAGCAGTCTGAACTCCAGCCTGTGCAAAGAAGCCGTTATTATCAAAAGTGTACATTAACTGTCCACCACGACGCTCAGCGTTTAGCTTGCCCTGAACACTGCCAGCGGCATCTTCATAAAGATCGGTTGCAGCCTCAACTGAATAGGTAGAATCAACAAAGCGACCTGCAACAAGTTCACCGTAATCACAAAAATCTGCACCAACATACTGATCACGAGCAGAGAAAACATCATGCTCCTGACCATCAGCTGCATCCCACTCCGCAAAACCAATACCAGCAACCCAATCAGTTAGCTGACTTTTTCCTGCGATGTTAACACGAGCTGAATTCACAATTGAAGAATCCTTATTTCCAGCCTTGCGTTAGTTTAAATTATAAAAAACTGACTGAACACGACCTCCAACAGCAAGAGAGGTACCATCTTTATCATAAACAGTTGCAGCATTTGCTGAAGAAACGAAAGCAATAACAGATAATGCTAATAATGATTTTTTCATAATTAATTCCATAAAATCAAAACATAAGTTATTAGCATAAGGTAACTAACAAAATTTATTTTATGGATATCTCCTATACATTTCAATAAAAATATGAAATTAATCACAAAATAATTTACTGATTTATAAAAAAATTATAGCTAATACCCCCTATAAAATATGATTTATATGCCTTTTATGAAACAAATTGGCTATTAGCATACACTCTAAGAGATGCTCTAAAATGGAACAGATTTACAAAGGAGGTAACATTCTATTTGTTAGAGAAAGAAACGAATAATAAATAAAGAGAGGAAACCAGAAACATCAAAACAGGAAAAGAAAATCCCCACAGATTTCTCTGCAGGGATCTAGACTAAATCAAGTTAACTGATTATTAGAAGGTGTAACGAGCACCAACTGAGAATACAGTGTGGTCAACAGCCTTATCAACATTTGGTCTTAACCAAGAAGCGTGATCTGAACCAGCGTTGAAACCAACTTCACCCCAAACATTGAAGTTTGAGTTGATCTTGTAGTTTACGAATACAGGAATTCTTCTAACTGTATATGAAACTGGTAATGATGCAGTATTCACAAAAATATTTGCATTGTTATAGTAACGATTTGGATTATTTAGCAGATTAGTAGCTTCATCATATGAGTACTTACATACTTCATAACCGGTTAAGAATGAAACGCCGTTATCCCAAGCATAACCAGCTACTAACTCAAAGCCCTTAACTTTAACCTTGTTATCAGCAAAGCTGTAGCCAGTTACATAGTTGCCAGCCTGATCCTTTGTTAAGTTAGCATAGTGACCACCTAAACCAGTCAGCTTAGCATACTCATATAAAGCAGCTAAGTATAGACCAGAATCTAAGTTACCCCATGAAATACCAGCATTGGCCTGCTTGAAATTCTTGAAAGCAACACCATTGGTACCACGTAAGAAATCACCATCTGCATCAAGAGTGTAACCTAATACATCGTCACCACTCTGACCCTTCATGTAGCTGTAGCCAGCACGTAGTGATAATGGTCCGAATAGTACATCATCAAAGGTGTAACCTAAAGAAGTGCTGAAGCCTGAATCAACAGCAAAGGAGTTTCCTAGTCTATCAGTAGTTAGAAGAGCAATTGAACCTTGCTTATCACCAAAGATTTTTGCATTGTCCAGTGCAGTCTGAATACCTAACTGACCATGGAAGCCATAGTTTTCATAGGTATACATGATCTGGCCAGGACGACGAGCACCGAAGTTTCCCTGTGCAACGCAAGCTGCATCTTCAAAGTGATCAGTAACATTATCAACCCAGTAAGATGCATCACGGAACTTACCTGCCTGTAGAACACCGTACTCACCGAAGTCAGCACCAACCCACTGATCACGAGCTGAGATCTTGTTGGTATTGTGGTCATCCATATCCCACTCAGTAGCAGCGATACCAGCGACCCAATCAGTGATCTGGGTTCTGGCAGCTAAACCGAAACGAGCAGAGTTCTGAATTGATGAATCATGATTACCAGCAGTACCGTAGTTGTTGCTGTAATAAACAGACTGAATACGGCCAGTAACATTTAATGAGGTACCGTCCTTATCATAAACGGTAGCTGCATTTGCAGAAGCTGCTGCTGCAACAACTGCTAAAGCTAATAATGACTTTTTCATAATATAAATCCTTTAATATGTTTCATTGATTTTTGTAATCAGTTAACCGATTACATTTTGTAGTTTACTCTAAGTTTTTTTCAAAACAACCTTAAAAAACACTTAGTTAAAAAAAATTTACGAATTTGATGTTTTTTTTTAACAGACTGTGAGGAACTCGACACTTTTAAGCTACGTTACAGCTAATTCTTTTTCCTCATTTCGCTGATTTTTAAGTCTTTTTATAATTACCACATCATGTCTTAATTCGTTTTTTTTACCGTAATAAACTAGGTATTTATCTGACTGCATATGTGTTTTTCAAGGTTAGATAGACAGAATGACAAAAAGCAATTCAACGGAAATCAGGATAATCAGAAAAAATGTTAAACACATCAAAGTATATTAAATTATACAGACAGAATAACAGATTATTGTCTGTAAAGAATTGAATCCTAAGACTGGATATTTATATGTAACAATCTAAGCCTTATCTCATCCTCTAAGATTATTATGGATAAATACACTTGAAAAATAATCTGTTTTTGGCACAATTAACCAAACTCAGAATTCTTAAAACATATATATGAAGAACACCAATTCAAAAAACATCAGCGCCTTTGAAGCTATTTCAAAAGCACAGTATCTGGCATGTGCACCTATCCTGTTTCAGACAGTCTACACCTTAAGACATCACAACATTCTAAGTCTTTTGGATAAAGCAAAGGAAGGTCTTAGCCTTGACGATCTGTGCAGTAAATCCGATCTGAACCGCTACGCTCTTGAAGTTCTGCTTGAAATGGCAGTTTCAGGAGAGATAGTGAGAGTAAATTCAGAAAACAGATACATGCTTACAAAGGTCGGTTATTTCCTCGAAAATGACAACATGACCAGAATCAATTTTGATTTCACCAAGCATATCTGTTACAAAGCCTTTGATAAGCTCGATGAATCACTAACTTTGAACAAACCATGCGGTCTTTCTGAATTCAATGAAAACTGGGAAACAATCTATCCTCACCTCTCTGAACTCCCTGAGGATGCTAAAAAGGCATGGTTTGAATGGGATCATCTCTACTCTCAGACATCCTTTATTCCTGCAATTGATAGAATTGCGGAATTATTCAATCCAAAAGTGATATATGATGTAGGAGGCAATACCGGTAAATTTGCTATAGAGTGCTGCAGACGTTTAAAGGATACAAAGGTAACTATTTTAGATTTACCATCCCAGATCAGAATGGCTCAGGAGAATATAGACAATAACGGCATGTCCGAAAGAGTTGATTTTACTGCCGTTGATATGCTTTCAAATCCAGAACTCAAGGGGGATGCCGATGTCTGGTGGATGAGCCAGTTCCTGGACTGTTTTGCCCCAGAGCATATTCACAATATCCTGATCTCCATCCGTAAGGTTATAAAGGATGGCGCTCATGTATGTATTCTTGAGCCGATTGCTGACCGACAGAAGTTTGAGGCAGCAAAGTTTTCCATCAATGCAGGATCTCTGTATTTTTCAGCCATTGCCAACGGTTATTCAAGATTCTTCACCACCCAGATGCTGACAAAGCTTATTGAGGATGCCGGCTTTAAGGTTGAGTCTATAGAGGATAATCTTGGTATCAGCAACTCAATGTTTATCTGCAAAAAGAGAGTTTAGGATGAACTTTAGCTTAAGTATTGCAGATTATCGTATCAAGGCCTTTGATATCGTAACCAATGAGCAGTTTTCTGAGGTTATAAACGGCACTCGTTCTTTAGATAAAGAGAGTAAACCTCCTAAAGCCGAGAGGATTCCAATGATGACCGCAAGACGTCTGAGCATTGGCTGTCGTATGGCTGTAGATGTGGGAACTCTGCTTTTAGAGCAGCATCCCGATATTGACGCGGTAATCTACTCAAGCCGCTCTGGAGAGATTGAACACAACTTTAAAATCCTTGATGACGTAACCTCTGGAAATGAATGTTCACCAACTGATTTTTCAATGTCGGTGCACAACTGCGGTGTAGGTAACTTTACTATTCTAAATAAGGCAAAAATTCCTTCAACCTCCATTAGCTCAGGCAAGGATACTTTCATGCAGGCCTTAATTGAGGCTTATGCAATGCTTAAAACCGGCTACAGAAAGATACTGCTGGTTGACTATGAGGTAACCATTCCTGAGTTCTATACAGGTTATTTAAGAGAATACACTCCAAATTTTCCTTATGCCATCGGACTGGTACTAGAATCAGGAGATATGCTGAACATATCCAGTATAAATACCGGCAAAGCCGCTGCAGCCCGCGGTAACACCAATTCAGACAATACAGAAGCCACTCGATCTCTCGACTCAACTTCCAACTCAGTTTCAAGTTCTAACAGGACATCATGTTCTTACTCTGCTTCAAATAATTCCAAAGATTCAAATGAATTCCCTCAGGTCATTGAATTTCTGAAAAACTACGTCAAAAAGATTCCAGCCTACTCTCTTGAAGGTCAGAGCTGCAACTGGCGGATAAAACTACAGGAAACAGTATAAATGGCAGTATCTGGTTTATTCAAAAAGCTTTTTCTGTATACAGGAGGAGTCTTCAGAGTATTCTTTGCCGCACTGTTTTTTTCAGTATTCGGACTTGGAGCGCTTTTCCTCTCCCAGATAGTATTCAGACTTCTATCAATCTTTATAAAGGATGAGGAGAAACTTACCGATCTCTCAAGAAGAATCACAGCCTCAAGTTTCAAGCTATACCTATTCTCAGGACAGGTATGTAGAATCTTTAAAATCAGGATTGAAGGTACCGATAAAATTGCCAAGGATAAAGGCATGATCTTCATTGCCAACCATCCTTCGCTTTTAGATATCGTACTCTTCATATCAGTGGTGCCTCATGCCACCTGTCTTATGAAAGAAGCTATCATTCATAATCCTTTTATGAAGGGAATTGCCAGGTGCAACCGCTATATAGCTAACAGTGAAGGGACCGATGAGATTATGCAGAAATGCAAAAAAGCTCTTGGTAATGGAGACAATCTCATCATTTTCCCGGAAGGAACTAGAACCATAGATGAAAATAAATTAAAATTTACACATGGATTTTCAAGTATTGCCCTGACCGGTAATTTTAATATCAGACCGGCAGTAATTCGATTCCACGGAGACTGTCTTAGAAAAACCACTCCCTGGTACACCATATTCACAGGCATACTTGAGTACAGAATTACCTTTTTAGAGAGTTTTGATACAGCAAAATTCAGAGCCCAGTACTCTGAAAAGGAAGACTCAGCTGTATCCAGATTACTAGCAAAACATTTACAGAATCTTATTAAAACAAGGATGTAGGTTATTTTATGAAAGAGCTATATGACGAAATCAAGCAGCTTATTATCGATTCACTGAATCTTGAGGATATCGGGATTGAGGATATTGAGACAGAAGCCCCTCTTTTCGTTGATGGACTGGGATTAGATTCAATTGATGCCCTGGAGCTGGGTATGGCAATTAAGCAGAAATACGGAGTTACCCTATCTGCTGACAACGAGGAGATGAAGAAATGCTTCTACTCCGTTGAGACCCTGGCACAGTATATCAGCGAGCACAGAGAATAAAGGATATTCTGAAACACTCAGATTATCCCAATAAGGTACGAGATAGGTGCACCTAAGTCACAGACAGCAGCTCTCAAAAAAAATAAAATATAGAAAATAAAAAAACAAAGAGAACTAAAAATGACACAACAGGAAATATTTACCCAGATTCAGCAGATGCTAGCCAGTCTTTTTGAGATTGAGCCAGAGGAAATCACCCCACAAAGCAAGCTTTTTGAGGAGCTAGAGCTGGATAGTATTGATGCAATTGATCTTGTAGTAAAGCTGCAGAAAACCATCGGCAAGAAGATCATGCCGGAAGACTTCAAGAACGTTCGCACCGTCCAGGATGTTGTGGATGTGGTTTACAAGCTTGTAAACAATAGCTAGAGAAATGCCTAAGAGACTGCTTTCGGTTCTCTGTATATGCGGAATAGCAGCTTACCCCTTTTTTATATATCTGGGCGTAAGCTTCAATCTTTTAAGTATTCTTTTGCCTGCTCTGGCAGTTATCTTTCTGTTAAGGCTGTTCTATCTTAGAGAAACTCAGGGTATAAAGACTCTTTTAGCGGCAGTAAGTGCCCTGTGTGCTGCTGTTATCTGCATTATTGCCTTTATGGCGGATTCAGAACGTATTGCTATGTTCTATCCTGTCTGTGTCAACGCAATACTTTTTTTTATCTTTGGCGGTTCCCTGTTCTCATCCAAGACCATCATCACCAGGCTGGCTCTGCTGTATGATAAAGATCTTCCAGATTATGCCATTGAATACACCAGAACAGTAACAAAAGTCTGGGTTCTCTTCTTTATGGCCAATGGTGGCATGGCTTTTATCACCGCTATGTTCTGCACCGTGGAGACCTGGACTCTGTACAACGGTTTTATAGCCTACATACTGATTGGAACCCTAGCAGGATGCGAATATCTTGCAAGAATTATTGTCAGACGAATTCATGAAAAATAATGATTTAAGCCTGCATCAGGCTCTATTTGAGAATTTCGATTTTTTTAAGGACAGAATTGTCGCCTATTCTAAGGATAAGGCTTACACCCATCAGGACTTTACTGACTCCATCAAAGCCTTAAGCCTGTATCTTCTAAAGGATAAGGAAATCAGAAGCATCGCAGTATGCATTGAAAATGCCTATTTCTTCAGCATTGCCTTCATTGCTGCCATGTATGCAGGAAAAACTCCGGTGCTGTTAGGCAATATCACCTCTCATACCTTTGATGCTATTGAGAGTAAAGCGGATATGGTTATCTCCGATCTCAATATCAACAGAATTGCTGTACCCTCACCTGCTTTTACAGAGATTTTAGAGATAGCGGAGAATGAGTACAGAGCCTTATCAGAAATAGATCTATCCGACTTTAACGATAAGTATTTTTCATCTCTTGATGATAATTCTCCGATTGTCTTCTACACATCAGGCACCACAGGCAAAAGTAAGAGAGTAAACAAATCACTTAAGAGCATGCAGATAGACATATCCTGCTCCTATGAGCTTTATGATTCTCTTGAGACTATTGAGAATCTCAGACTCATATCCACCGTACCGCCTTATCACATGTATGGTCTTACCTACCGTATCTTCATGCCGATACTGCGACATCTGCCAATGACTACCTATATGCTGAGGTACTCAGAGGAACTTTCAAACTATACCGAACCTCTGGTTCTGGTGTCATCACCAGCCTTTGTCAAAAGACTTGATACAAAAATCAAGGCCCCTGATATCAGACTTTGTATAAGTGCAGGCTCTCCTATGCCTGATGATGCAGCCCTTTGCTTTTATAACTGGTGCAACTGTGCAGTAACTGAAATCTATGGCTCTACCGAGAGCAACAGTATGGCTCACAGAGACAACCGTGGTGACAGACCGCTCTTTATTCCCTTTTCAGTGGTTAATTTTGTTAAAACTGAGGAGGGCTATAAACTTGACTCCCTGATGTCTGATGGCTACAGCAGAATTGACGATAATCTCGAATTTGAAGGAGAGCACTTTAGAATTACAGGCCGCAAGGATAAAATTGTAAAAATAGAAGAAAATCGAATAAGTCTGACACAAATTGAGAATCTTCTGAAAAATAATCCTCTGATAGAGGATGCGGTTGCCCTGGTTATCACCAGAAATAATAGAACCTGCATCGGTGCTGTATGTGTTCTGAAGGACAGTGCACTTGCGGAGCATATAGAACAGCACAAAGATAAAAGTACAGATAATAACTTTACAGATAAGAAATCAGTGGTGATGGCCTTAAGAGAATATTTACGAGGCTATCTTCCAGCGGTAGCAATTCCGCGCTATTTTAGAATTGTAAACAGAATCCCTGTAAATCACATGGGAAAGAGAATTACTCCATTGCTAGAGGAGCTGTTTAATGATTAAGCCAAATTTTTATACCACGAGCAAGCTAAGTGAGAATAAAGCTATTGTTACCATCGTGGTTAATCCTGATTTAAAGTATTTTGAGGGACACTTTGAAGCACAGAAGGTTCTGCCTGGTGTAGTTCAGATCGGCTGGGCCCAGGAGTTTGCCCAGGACCTTTTTAACATCAAATTTGAAGGCGGTTCACCTGCAGTAAAATTCACATCTCCAATCCTGCCTAATGACAGACTGGAGCTTACCCTTGAATATCTGCCAGAGAAAAAGAGACTGGCCTTTGAATATATCATTACCTCAAAGAATAATGAAAAGGCTTCCTCAGGCAAGCTTATAACTGAATAGAAAAGAAAATTACAGAAAAGCTATGCCTAAGATCTGCATTGTTATCCCCTGCTATAAACATACCGACAGGATTGAAGGGGTAATCAAGAGTCTTTTGCCTTTTGAGTTTCCTATTATTGTTGTTGACGATGGCAACAGCAAAGAGGAGGCTTTGGAGCTTTATAAAATCTGCGAAGACCTCAAGGATGTCTTTCTTCTGCATCATGACAGAAACAAGGGCAAGGGAGCCTCTGTCCTTACAGGACTGCTCTTTGCAAAAGAAAACCGCTTCACTCACGCCATACAGATTGATGCAGACGGTCAGCATAATACTGAGGATATAAAAAAGATTACAAGACTTATAAATGAGAATCCTGAAGCGGTTATCTCAGGCAGTCCAATCTATGATGAGAATGCTCCTAAATCCAGAGTTATCGGCAGAAAAATCACCAACTTCTTTGTAAAGATAGAAACTCTTAGTGATGAGATCATCGATGCCATGATCGGATTTAGAGCATATCCGGTTGAAAAAACCTGCCAGTGTGCAAAAAGCTGCAATCTTAAATTCGGAATGACCTTCGATATTGAAATTCTGGTAAGACTTAAGTGGGCAGGAACGCACATCAAGTTTTTTGAAACCCGTGTTGCCTATCCTAAGGATGGACATTCCAATTTCAGACTTTCCGATCAGTTTAAGATAAGCTATATCCATACTGTGCTCTGCACTCTCATGATCTTAAGACTTCCCTTTGTACTTATGAAAAAGCTGTTCACCCCTCATGACTGATAATAATAAACACTGGTCTGACAGCCGCGAAAAAGTCGGCGGTTACTACGGCATTAGGCTGATGCTCTTCTTCTATGACTACGGAGGCAGAGCCATCTTTAAACTCTGCCTGTATCCTGTGATGTTCTTTTATTATCTGTTCTCAAAAAAACAAAGAGAAATCTCTAAGGACTTTCTATGTCAGGTAGAAAAGATAAGAGCTCAGAGGGGACTTTGTGAGAAGCATTACTCAAGCTTTACCCATTTTATGTCCTTTGGCAGCATGCTCATAGATAAAATCAATGCCTGGAGAGGAAACATCCGTCTTTATCAGGAGGCGGTGTTTATGGAGGATTCCGAGGAAGTCTTCTATGCCTATGAAAAGGAAAGCCGTGGCAAGATCCTGTTATGTTCCCATTTAGGTAATGTGGATGCCCTAAGAGCAGTAGGAACTAACAATGACACCAGAGCTCCTGAAGTCTACTCTGTTTTCTTTACTAAAAACGCTCAGAATTTTAATAATCTCCTCAAGGCTGTAAGTCGCGATGCACAGCTTAATATTATTGCAACCGACAGTATAGGACCGGATACCGCCTTAAAACTCTCTGAGATTATTGAGAATAAAGGCATGATTGCCATTGTAGGAGACAGAACTCCAGTTAAGGATAATTCGCAATCAGAGAATAAAACTTCAAAGCTAAAAGAGCCAGAGCGTGTCTGTGAAGTTGATTTTTTAGGCCGAAAGGCATTTCTGCCACAGGGAGCCTTTATTCTGGCAGCTCTTTTAAAGTGCCCGGTACAGTGTCTTTTTGCACTTAAAAACGAGAAAACCGGTAAAATTGAAATCTTCTGCCGTGATCTGTTCAGTGAGGTGAAACTACCCCGTAAAAACCGAGAAGAGGCCTTAAAGGATTATGTACAGAAATATGCAGAGCTTTTAGAATACTTTGCAATAAGATATCCTTATCAGTGGTTTAATTTCTTTGATTTTTTCAAAAAGTAAATTAGCCATACAGCTACTGATAAACAAAGTGGAGCTTTTCAAGTTTAATCTACAACGAAAGGAGTTTTAGACTTCTAAAGCTACAGATAAGATTTAACTTCACGAGCTGAGATATACTTACTGTTAACACTAAGATAACAGTAAAGAAATACAATCAATTAAAAATTAAGATATAAGAAAAAACGAATATAGAGAGAGTAAATGTACAGAAAACCAGAATTCATCATCAGCCATGAAAGCATCATTCCCATCTCCTTTCATGACACAGATGCCATGAGAATTGTCTGGCACGGAAACTATATAAAGTATTTTGAACTGGCCCGCGAGGACATGTTCAATGCCTTCGATTTTGGTTATGACATGATGAAAAAACATATTTTCGCCATGCCGATTGTCGAATGCCAGTGTAAATACCGTAATCCTCTTAAGGTTACCGACAAGTGTGCCAGAGTTGTTAGCATGATGACTCAGTGCGAGGGAAAGATAGAGATTCACTATGAAGTCTATGCTCTAAACTCAGATACTCTCTGTGCCTACGGCCATACCGCCCAGGTTATGATTGATGCCAGAACCAACGAGCTTTTATATCTGACTCCTCAGCCACTATTAGATGCAATTGAGGCATTCAGAGTAAAAAAGGAAAATGCCTAGAAAGATTATTTTTAGAAAGACAATGTTTACCTATTTAAAAAGAACAGCCCTGTTTTTACTTACAGCTTTTAGTGTAACCTTAAGCGCCCAGGCTTTAACTCTGAATGAAATCGGAGATAAACTTCAGGGAAAAGGCTCTCACGCACTTGTCTTTACTCAGGATAAGTATCTAAAGGATGCCAATCTTAATCTTCAGTCCTCAGGCTCCATTGTAAATATAAAGGACAAGGGAGTTCTTATAAAGCAGGCTGAACCATATCCTATGGTACTGGCAATCAAAAAGGATTCCATAACCGAGTACAGCGCAGGTGAGGTTCATACCATTAAGGCTGATGACAATCCTGCAGTGCATTCTTTATTGAATCTGATGCTCAAACTCATGAATCCGGATGACTCTCTTACAAAGGCCTTCGACTGTAAACTCTCCGGGACAAAAGAGCACTATACAGCAAAGCTAGGGACAAAAGATGAGATTCTAAAGAAGTTCTTTGAGACCATTACTCTTGAAGGTACTGAATATATAGACTCACTTGAGATCATGGGGTCGAATGGCGATATCACCACCATGAAGTTCTCTGACTATGATTTTTCATCAAAAGCAGTTACTGATGAGGATTTAAAGTATTTTGAGTAGAAAACTCTCTGCCCTTTTACTCTGCATATTTATGGTAATTGCTGCAGCTGTAAGTTTTTACAGACTTAAAGCTATGACCATTGAATCCTCAGTGCTATCTCTTCTTCCACAGAGCACCGAGAATAATGAGCAGCGAAAACTTCAAGGAGAGTTTATACAAAGACTCAACTCCCAGGTAATCTTCGCAGTGGGCGGAGCTGATACAGAAGCTTATAAAGATTCTTCAACAGTTAATGCCAGAACCGATAAAGCTGCGGACCGTTTTATAGAGGAACTGAGTCAGATTTCCTATCTTAAAAACATAACCGCAAAGCTTTCTGATGAGGATAAACTTCAGAGTGCAGCCTTTGTCTATAAGTACAAAGCTGCTTTTTTATCCCCTGACATTAAAAAGGAACTGGAATCTGACAATTATTCTATAAAGCTTCTCTCAAAACTTTATTCTGGATTTTCAGGAGTTTCCTCCGCTGAAATAAAAAACGATCTGCTGCTTGTAGGCAGAGCTCTTGCCTCTGACTTTTCAAAGGATAACTCTCTTAAAATTGAGAACGGTCATCTTACAGCCTATGATGCTCAAGGGCATAAATGGGTGCTGGTATTTGCTACCTTAAATGATGATTCTATGAGCACAAAGGTAGCCTCAGACTTCACTGCAAAGGCAAATAAAGCAATTGAGAAGATAGAAAAAGAATACCCTGAGGTTTCAATACTAAAAAAGGGAGCCGTATTCTATTCAGACTACGCAGCATCAACTTCGCAGAAAGAAATTACTCTTTTGGGTTCGGTTACCACCATTGGCATCTTCTGTCTTATCTTTTTTGTATACCGCTCCTTTGTTCCGGTATTTCTAACCATAGGCTCAATCCTCTGCGGAATCATTTCTGCCCTGTTATTCACAACACTTATCTATGATGAAATCAATCTCATCATTATCGGTATGTGCCTTAGTGTCATTGGAATAGTCTGTGATTACACCATCTACTTTACGACCTTAAGAATAGGAGCAAAAGAAAGCGCTGTTGAGACAATAAGAAAGCTTACAAAGCCTCTCTCCTTTGCAGTTATAACCGATTTGTGCGCCTATCTTATTATTCTGCTCTCACCGGTTAAGGCAGTCTCCCAGATGGCTTTCTTCTGTATGTGCACCATCACCTTCGCCTGTCTTTTTGTAATCTTAGTTGAACCTTTATTTTTAGAAAGACTAAAAAGACAGAAGCTACCATTTGAGGACTTTTTTAAAGGCTACCTCACTTTTATAAGACAGCCAAAGCTGCGCACAGGAATTATTGCGTTTCTCTGTATGGCATCCATCTTTGCCTTATTCAATCTTAAAACCAATGACGATCCTATGAGTTTTCAGAAAATGCCAGAGAATCTTAAAACTCAGGAGCTAAGTATCAACCGTCTTATTAAGACTTCTGAGAATCTTAACTATCTTCTGATAAGTGCTGGAGATGACAACACGCTTTTGGAGAAAAACGAAAGCATAAGAGAACATCTATCAAAGGCGCAGAGGGAGGGAAAACTAAAGGAGTTTATAAGCCTAAAACTCAACTCTGAAAAAACACAGGCTGACAACTGCAGCTTTTTAAATAGCCGAAAATCACAGATTGAAACTGAGCTTAAAGCAAGAGGTCTTGAAATAAAGGCAGAGAATTATCAATGTGATCTGTTAAGTGCTGAGGAGTATTTTTCATCAAAGCCAGGAGAGCTTTATAAGAATCTCTACTACAGAGGAGATAATTACAGCTCACTTATGGTGGTACTTGAGAATGTAACAGATGCAAAGGCAATACAGGATATCGCAGCATCAGTTGATGGCTGCAGCTATATTGATCACAGAGGAAGTCTGATTGCAGTCTTTAAAATGTACCGTGAAATCTTCATGAAGGTGATTCTAATCTTCATGCTCTGCATTCTTGCAGTATCTACAATCCGAGTCGGCTTTACAAAAGCACTTGTGGGCACCTGTTTTTCTGCTCTTTCTATCGGCACCGCACTTTTTGTACTGCTACTATCGGGCTTTGAAGTAAACCTGTTCTCGGAGCTTGGACTTATCGTCCTATTAGGAATCGGCATCAACTACAATATCTTCATGAGCAGTTCAAAGCTTGAGGTTACCTCCATAATTGCTATATTCACAGCACTTGCCACTACCCTTATGACCATCGGTATACTGGTATTCTCAAGTGTGGATGCAATAAAATGCTTTGCAATCTGTCTTGTAACAGGTATCATCTGTGCATTCATACTTTCAGCCTTTATGCCCAAATCAAAGATTACTAAAGATGCAGTTTAAAATTATTCTTAGCCACACCATCAATGTTATGGTTATTCCCCTGATGCTGTTCTGTTTTGGATGCAGTTCATCCACGAAAATCACAGAACAGAATGTAAATGGGGACAAGACAGAGCCTGAATACATCAATATAGAGAAAGATGCAAAAATTCCTCTGCCTTTTATCAGTTTTGAAAGCGAGAAAGAGTACCGTCAGATTCTGACCGCCGACTATAACGGCAAAAAGAATTCTCTTTTATGTATTGTGAAGTTAAATCAGGACGGAATAAATCTTACCGGACTAACCTTAAGCTCCCTTCCGCTTTTCAACCTTAAATATGAAAAGCAGAATCTTCAGGGAAAATACTATGTCCCTAAAAGCATGCTGCCTCCTGTAAATCAGGTACTCTTTGACATCATGCTTGCCTTTGACGGAAAAAACCGCTTATCAGAGGAGATTTCTAAGGAATATATAATCCATAGAGATGATAATGCAGTGACATTAGGAAAACTCGATGGAAAAGAGCTTTATAGTATAAAATATGCTCAGTATGATACGGAAAATCTTCCGGTAAAAATTGTTAATCATGAGTTTAACTACAGCATCAATTTAGAATATTTAAACAAATAATCAATGAGTTACATTAACTGCTACGCTTCTGTAAGTGCGCTGGGTGCAACAAAAGATACAATTATCAGCACTCTTTTATCTAATCACGGTGAATATCTAACAGCACGTTCTGACATGATTAACGGTGGGAAAACAGCCTATTTCGGCTGTGTAAAAGACTGCTCTTTCCCGGATATTTCAGAATACAGGGAGCATAATACCCGTAACAACCGTTTTTTAGCCTATCTCTGTACTGAGCTTAAGGATAAGCTTTCATATTTTAAAGATAAATATCCTGCTGATCGTATCGGTGTAGTAATGGGCACCTCAACCTCAGGACTAAGCGAGTCTGAGGAAGAGATAAAAAAATATAAAAAGACAAAGCTCCGTTCTGAGAACTATTTCTACTCTTTTCAGGAATTCGGGGATCCGGCAATGTTCCTTTCCGAATATCTTAAAGTGAGTGGACCTAGCTACACGATTTCAACCGCATGCTCTTCATCATCAAGAGTTCTTATAAGTGCCCACAGACTTATTGAAAGCGGCCTTTGTGATGTGGTTATTGCCGGAGGAGCTGACACCTTAAGTGCCGTTCCTATCAACGGCTTTAACTCCATGGGTCTTATCTCATCCTCACCTTGTACACCTTTCTGTAAGGGTCGTGACGGTATCAGTATCGGAGAGGCTGGTGGTCTTATGATCCTCTCAAAGGAGAAATCATCACTGAGTCTTTTAGGACTTGGAGAATCCTCAGATGCATATCATGTTTCTTCACCCGATCCCTCAGGCGAAGGAGCCATAAGCGCCATGAAAATGGCTCTCAAAAGTGCAGGACTTTCTCCATCTGATATCGGTTATATCAATCTGCACGGCACCGCTACAAAGCTGAATGATGCTATGGAAGCAAAGGCTGTAGCCTCAATATTTTCTGATAAGGTACCATGCAGTTCAACCAAATATATGACAGGTCACACCTTAGGTGCAGCAGGAATTCTAGAGAGCTGTATTCTGTGCTATATTCTTGAGAACAACCTTACTCTGCCACCTCAGAGTACAGAACACAGAGAACTGGATACAGAGCTTGAATCCTGTGGACTGATACAGAGCTGCTTAAAGGCCGACAAGCCATTTATGATGTCAAATTCTTTTGCATTTGGCGGAAATAACGCTTCAGTAATAATCGGATTAAACAAATGACCAAATACCTTCTGCCAGTAAACTATCTGCCTCACAGACCACCCATGATTCTGATTGACAGGGTGCTTGAGGTTACAGAGGATTCTGCCGTATGCGAATCTAATGTTGGAACTGAAGGAGTCCTCTCAAATTTTGTAAACGAAAAGGGAGAGCTTCCATCCTACTTTACAATTGAGCTTATCGCTCAGACTGTAGGGATCTGGTCTGGTTATCTTGCAAAACTTCACAACATCGACATTCCTCCAATGGGAATGATTTTAGGAGCAAGAGATCTGAAATATCCAAAAGATCACTTTGATAAAGGTTCAGCCCTTAAAATCCGAGTCAAAAAAATTATGGATGATGGTGCTATAGCCTCCTTTGACGGTGAAATCCTGTCAGAGGAAAAAATCATTGCCAGCGGCAGAGTTAATTTAATACGAGTTACAGATGACGATCTGAAAAGATTATTTAAAAGAGATTAACATATGGAAAACATAAGAAGAGTTCTCGTTACAGGAGCCGGTCGCGGAATAGGTAAAGCCATAGCAGAACAGCTTGGAAAGGATGGCTTTGAGGTAATACTGCACTACAGAAACAGTGCAGACGGAGTAAACGAGGCCATAAATAATATAAAGCAGAATCAGGGCAAGGCCTATTCACTTAAATTTGATGTCTGTGATCGCGAGAGTACCAGAAGTATTCTTGAAGAGGATATCGAGAAAAACGGACCTTACTACGGTATAGTCTGCAATGCAGGAATTACCTCCGATGCCGCTTTTCCAATGATGAGTTCAGAGGACTGGGACAGTGTCATTGATACCAACCTTACCGGATTCTTCAATGTGGTTCACCCATGTATCATGCCTATGATTGCAGCTCACAAGGGAGGCAGAGTCATCGCCATTTCCTCTGTGTCAGGAATTATCGGCAACCGTGGACAGGTAAACTATAGTGCTTCAAAAGCAGGTCTGATTGGAGCTGTAAAGGCTCTGGCCGTTGAAGTCGGCAAGCGAGGCATCACAGTAAATGCAATCGCACCAGGTCTGATTGAAACTGATATGGCTCAGCTTGATGAGACAGTAAAGAAAGAAATTCTAAAGCTTATTCCTTTAAAACGTATGGGACAGGTTCAGGAAGTTGCTTCTCTAGCATCTTATCTGATGTCTGATAATGCCTCTTATATTACAAGACAGGTTATAAGCATTGATGGAGGTATGCAGTAGTGGAACACCGCGTTGCAGTTGTCGGACAGGGAATGGTTACCGCCTTTGGCGAGAGCTGGGAAGACAATAAAAAAAGAATCCTTGAGTGTAAAAATGCCGTTGTCACCATGCAGGACTGGGACAAATACGATGGACTTATCACTCATCTTGCAGCACCATGCCCTGATTTTAAACTTCCAGAGCATTACACCCGCAAGAAAATCCGTTCCATGAGCCGAGTTTCTATGATGGCAACCCGTGCCTCCGAATATGCACTTATCGACAGCGGTCTTTTAGATGATCCGTTTTTAAAAAGCGGAAATGTCGGTGTCGCCTACGGTTCATCCTTTGGCAGTACCATGGCGGTCAAGGATTTTGCCTCAATGCTCACCGACAATACCACAGGTGATCTTAACGCCAACTCCTATGTAAAAATGATGCCTCAGACTACAGCTGTGAATATTTCGCTGTTCTTTGGTATTACCGGCAGAATTATCCCAACCTCTACCGCCTGTACCTCAGGCTCAATGGCTATTGGTTATGCCTACGAGGCAATTAAGAACGGCTATCAGACCGCAATGGTAGCAGGTGGTGCTGAAGAGCTTTCAGTCTGTGATGCGGCTGTATTTGATACCATGTTTGCCACATCCTCAAAGAACGATACTCCAAAGCTGACTCCTGCTCCTTTTGATAAGGACAGAGACGGACTGGTTATCGGTGAAGGTGCCGGTACACTGGTACTCGAAGAATATGAGCACGCTAAAGCCCGTGGAGCAAAGATCTACGGAGAGATTATCGGTTTTGCCACCAATTCAGATGCAACACATATTACCTCCCCTAATCAGGAAACAATCGAAATCTGTGTTCGCAAGTCTGTTGAAAATGCAGGTCTAAAACCTGAGGATATCGGCTATATTTCTGCTCATGGAACAGGTACCGACAAAGGAGATGTGGCCGAGTCAAATGCAACCTTCAACATCTTCGGAGATAAAACTCCTATCTCAACTCTGAAGAGCTACTTCGGTCATACCTTAGGAGCCTGTGGGGCGGTTGAAACCATGTTTGCACTTAACATGATGAATGAAGGCTGGTTCAATCCAAATCTGAACCTAAAAGAAGTCGATCCTCGCTGCGGTAACCTGAACTATATCGTAAATGAACCTCTAAAACATCAGTGTGAACTGCTGGTGGCAAACAACTTTGCCTTTGGTGGAATCAATACTTCGCTGGTTTTAAAGAGAGTTTAAGCGCTTCAACTAGACATAGCAGTCTGATGGTCAGATCAATCCATAATGTAGACTGCTATGATCTTTTAAAGATGCCTTTTATGAAATCCATCTCATCTCCTCTTTCTACCTACATAACAATAGGCACAGACTTAAGAAAACAAATGCCCCCCATAAAAAAGGCTGAACCTACAAAAGATCCAGCCTTCTCAAATCAAAAAACTAATTTCTAAAAAACTTACAGCTTCTCGTCATGAATACGTGACAGCATCTTGTAAGGAACATCAACAAAGCCATCCTGAGAAACCTTCAGTTTCAGCTTTGAAGTCAGAGCCTGACGAGATACATCGCTGTCGGTTGCAATTGCCAGAGATGCTTCAGCAAGACGGGTGTAGTCATTCAGTATAGTACCTTCCATCTTATCTTCAGAGATTGCATCAACTGCCTCTGGAATAGCATCAATTCCGAATACAGGAATGTAATTTACAAATTTGTTGCCTACCTGGTAATCAATCAGACTGATATTATTCTTACCAACGTTAAAGCCATTGTCGTTCAGAACCTCAATAACACCTAAGGCCATTGCATCGTTATTGCAGATTACAAGTTCAACCTCGTGAATTGGATGTCTATCTAAAGCTGCACTGAACTGCTGTACAGCCTTCTTCTTATCAAAATCGGCATAGAACTCATCAATAAGATTGATCTTAACCTTACGGGCATCAAGTTCACTAATTACATTTGAAGAACGAAGAATAGTATCTTTATGTTCTTTCTGTCCCTTAATCAGGATTGTATTGATTACGCCATCCTTATTCTTATCAAAGGTAGGATGCTCCTTTAAAACACGGGCAATCAGATCAGCCTGCATTTTTCCGGAGGCAGCGGCATCAGAACCAACATACCAGGCCTTATCGTAACTCTTGATTACAAAATCATCTGGCTGGCGGTTTACGAATACCACTCTGGCATTATGCTTCTTAGCTGCAGCAACCACATCAGAGGCATCATTTACATTTACAAGATTAACAATCTTAGGATCAGAATTATCATGACTTAAAATGGCCTCTTTCTGTTTTGCGGCGTCATTTTTAGCATCATTGATATTCAGAATAATATTATTGTGTTTTGCAGACTCTTTAAGAGCAATATCAACATTACTGATAAAAGCATCATCAAGATCGTAGAAATAAGTATTCACAAAGTTGTCAGCATAAGCAGCACCAACAGTTAATGATGAAGCTAAAATCAATGAGTTAAGAGCTTTTAGTCCAAAAGATTTCATATTCTTTCCTTATAGAACAAAACGACCACTTGTAAGGATAGTACCGAATTTTAAAATTTCCACATAATCCGAGAAATATGCTAGACTTAATGTTTTCTGGAGATAAGCAATTTTGAAAAAAAAGATTCTGACAGAGGAACCAAAGTTTGTTCAGAAAAGGCGTAAACATGGAATTTCAGAAGGATTGTCAACTTTAGAAAAAGAAAACTGCTAGAAAAAGTCCCTCATGTCTACTTTTGAAAAACAAAAAATTAAAAAAATTTGGCCCGTGTCCACTTTTGAAAAAGAAATGCAATAAAAAGTTTTTTTCATGTCTACTTTTCTTGACTACTACAACAACTACTACAACATTTGACGATTTTGCGAAAAATCACCTAAAAACATTTGACGATTTTGCAAAAAATCACCTAAAAACATTTGACGATTTTGCGAAAAATCACCTAAAAACATTTGACGAATTTGCAGTTATATTTCAAAATTAAGTTGTAGAAAGAACAAGATCAAAGGTAATAGCTCATGTACAAACGTAAGATATACAACAAAATACTAACATGGAAAAAAGAATCAAATGGACGTACAGCGCTATTGATTGAAGGTCCAAGACGAGTAGGAAAATCTACGGTAGTCAAAGAATTTGCAAAAAATGAGTACGAAAGCTTTATCTTGGTAGATTTCTTTAGAGCATCTAACGAAACAAAAGCTCTTTTTGATGATTTATCTGATTTGGATTACATTTTCTTACAGTTACAGTTAACTTATCACGTAAGTTTAACAACAAGAAAGTCTGCAATTATTTTTGACGAAGTTCAGCTTTGTCCAAAAGCAAGACAGGCAATAAAGGCATTTGTTGAAGATGGAAGATATGATTACATCGAAACTGGCTCACTAATCTCAATTCACAAGAATGTGAAAGACATTCTAATTCCGAGTGAAGAAAGAAAAATTCAAATGTTCCCTATGGATTTTGAAGAATTCAGGTGGGCGCTTGATGACGAAGTTACAGTTCCAATGTTAAAAAATCTATATCAGGCAGGCAAACCTCTAGGTCAGGCAGCTCATAGAAAAGTCATGAGGGACTATAGATTATATATGCTCGTTGGAGGAATGCCTCAGGCTGTTGAAAGCTATATTCAGACAAATGATTTTAAACAAGTTGATGATGTAAAAAGAGATATTCTTTCCCTATATCATGATGATTTTTTTAAAATTGATCCATCAGGAAAACTATCGAGTCTTTTCGAAGCAATTCCAGCACAGCTAAACAGTAATGCTTCGAGATATCAGGTTTCTGGAGTTTTATCAGGAAATCGGGCAGGAAACATTCTTGAGGACATAGCAGAACTGAAGGATTCAGGAACTGTTCTGGTTTCATACCATGCAAATGATCCTAATATTGGATTATCTCAAAACAAAGACCTTACCAGATTCAAATTATTCACTGCAGATACAGGTCTGTTTGTTACATTGTCTTTTAAAGATAAAGATTTTACCGAAAACGATATATATGCAAAATTACTAAATGACAAACTGCAGACTAACCTTGGATATCTCTACGAGAATATCATCGCACAAACACTTGCAAGCAATGGTCATGATCTTTTCTATCATACATTTACCAATGAAGCATCAAAGAGAAATTATGAAATTGATTTCATTACAACATATAATAGAAAAATTTGTCCAATTGAAGTAAAAAGCTCAGGCTATAAAATGCACTCATCAATCGATAAATTCTCAGAAAAATTCTCCTCAAGAATATCAAGAAAGATTCTTGCATATACGAAAGATGTTCAGAAAGATGGAACTGTGGAATTACTACCTGTATATATGGTACAGTTTCTCTAGATTTGAGATCAAACAATGTAAGCGGTAATACTTATGATCAAAATAGAATTTATCTGTCACGGTAATATATGTCGTTCACCTATGGCAGAATTTGTTATGAAAAAACTTGTTGAGGACATAGGGCTTTCAGACGAATTCAGAATCTGCTCTGCCGCAACCTCGCAGGAGGAAATCGGTAACGGTGTATATCCCCCTGTAAAAAAACTGTTAAATTCCTATCATATTGACTGTTCAGAGAAAACAGCACGTCAGATCTCCCGTGACGATCTTGAAACAAACGATTACATCATCGCTATGGAAGATTTCAACCTTAAGAACCTTTACTACCTGTTTCCCGACATAGATAAAAGCAAGGTTTATAAACTGCTGGACTTTACAGATACTCCAGGAAACATATCTGATCCATGGTATACAGGAGAGTTTAAAGAGTCCTTTACACAGATTCTAAAAGGCTGCAAGGCACTAATCTTAAGTCTTGCAGAGGATAAGCTCATAAAGCTTAGCAAAGAGAAAAAAGCGCTGCTGTCAAAAATATTGGAAAACAACTAGTTTTACGCAGAAAACAAACACAAGAATCAGATACATTTCAAAAAAAGAAAGTTTTGAGTGCAAAACACAAAAAACTTGCCATATCAATGTATTGAAAGCGAGGTTAGGTTATAATACTCGCAGTTTGTTTTCCGGAGAGAGAAATGTCCACATCAGTTACAATTGATTATCAAGATAAAACCACCAGTGCCCTGCTGTTAGGTTCAGGAGAGCTTGGAAAGGAAGTTGCAATTGAGTTAATTCGTTACGGAATTGAAGTAACCGCCTGTGATAGATACGACAATGCACCTGCGATGCAGGTAGCACAGAAAAAAGCTATCATCAACATGAAAGATCCTGACGAGTTATATGAACTGATTACAAAACTCAAACCAGATTACATCATCCCAGAGATTGAGGCTATTTCCACAGAAACTCTGATTAAGCTTGAAGCTGAAGGTTTTAATGTTGTACCAAGTGCCAATGCCGCCAACATTACCATGAACCGAGAAGCAATCAGAACATTAGCTGCCGAGGAATTAGGTCTTCCAACCTCCCCATATTTCTTTGCCTCATCTGTAAGTGAAATCAAGGCTCAGATCGGTCGTATAGGTTTCCCTTGCATCATGAAGCCTGTAATGAGCTCATCAGGTAAAGGTCAGAGTCTTCTCAAATCCGAAGGCGACATTGAAAAAGCTTTTGAAGATGCCTGCCAGAACGGCCGTGGCGGTATGGACAGAGTAATTGTTGAAGGCTTTATCCAGTTTGACAGCGAAATTACACTTTTAACCGTTAGTGCCTCTGACGGTATTCATTTCTGCGAACCAATCGGACACCATCAGGTTCATGGTGATTATCAGGAATCATGGCAGCCGGCACAGCTTTCTGAGGATATTCTGATTGAGGCCAAGCGAATTGCTTCAAATGTTGTATCAGCATTAGGTGGCTATGGTATCTTCGGTGTAGAGCTATTCATCTGTGGCAATCAGGTAATCTTCTCAGAACTGTCTCCAAGACCACATGATACCGGAATGGTAACCATGGTATCTCAGGATATGTCAGAGTTTGCTCTGCATGTAAGAGCTCTATTAGGTCTTCCAGTTGGCAAGATCACCTTCTTTGGACCATCCGCTTCAGCAGCAGTCTGCCTGAAGGGTAAAGGCAGCAGAATCACCTACAAGAATCTTGATGAAGTATTAAAGGTAGCCCCAGGTTCTCAGATGAGAATCTTCGGCAAACCAGATATTGACGGTGAGCGTCGTATGGCTGTATGCCTGTGCCGAGGCTTTACCACAGAGGAAGCTGTCGAGAATGTAAAGAAGATGCGTTCTCAGATGAACTATGAGATCCAGGATTTCGAGGGACAGTAATTAAATGATGTCTTTAGAAAAATTTGCCAGCATGGATCCTTTTATTCTTCTATCAGCAGTCAATATGCAGTTAAGAGATGAGTATTCATCCCTAGAGGAACTGTGTAAGGTCCATGACATCAGTCAGGATGAGCTTGTAGAGAAACTGAAAGCTGCAGGCTTTGAATACGTAAAAGAAATCAATCAGTTCAAATAATGCAGAACTCTATCAAAAGGAAGTACGCATTTGTACTTCCTCTTCCCCTTAACAATCCAGCCTCTAAAGCAGCTTTATATGGAATAGCCTACGTTCTTGCCGATGAGAATCTAAATCTTATTGGTGAACGAGAGATTATTACCTGCAGAGGTCTTGATAACCTTTTACCTAGTCCAAACTATCTCTTTTCTCAAGGCCTCGATCCTTTTTCCATAAAAAAAGGATTATCTGAGGAAGAGTTTCTGGACACTCTTTCAGAGAAAATATTCAACGCCGAGACATCTGTAATTACATGGTCTGTACGCAATCTTAAGATTCTGGAGCAGATCTGTATCAGGAATTTCAGAAAGCCGGATATTCTCAAAGAGGCTTACTGTGTCTGTGATGTAAACCGGGTGCTCAAACTTCATGAGATTCTCGATAATGGAGTTCCGTTCTTTTCAGATGCACTTTCTGCCTGTGCGACTAAATACGGATTTCAGGGTAAAATCGCAAAATCAGAGCATACCAAAAGACTTGATTTACTGATTTACCTTTTCAGATATTTAAGTCAGGTTAACGGCCCTCTGCTTCGATTTGTGTTAAGAAGCTATCAGGACAGAACAGAAGCCCTCAGTAAGATTATTGCCACTGATAAGTATCTATTAGAATACGATCTATCGTCACGTTCAATAGAAATAATTAAACCTCTTTCACTTCATGAGGATACTCTTGAGGCACTGTATTATGATGGCAATGATGTGTTGCCAAAGAACTATGAGCTTACCGATTTTGGAATATTATCCCCAGCAACAGTTCTAACACCTCAAAGGGAGAGTGTCGTCAATCTGTCATTAAAAGATGCCGTAACCGCATTAAAAGAAGCAGCAGTTACTCATGATAATGATAAAGGCGCATATCAGATATTCCTGAATAATCTCAGCGAGGTTGATTTAGATCACTATCAGCAGAGCCTTGTCCTTAAGAATCGTGCTTTTATCAGAGCAGATGAAAAATGCACTGAGAGCTACAGACAGTATATTGCCATTTTTATAGGTAATAATTACCGTGAAAGCCTATCAGACAATGAGCTTCAAAAATACTACAGATACTGTTCAGTGCAGATTCAAGCTCAGCTAAAGCCGTACCTGAGAGAACTGGAAAATCTTATGGCGACAGCGGATGAGAACAGAACAGAGGATGTTGCCCTAATCAGAAGAATCCAGGCTTATCCAATGGAACTGTAGTAGTACATCTTCTTTCTATCAGATTAATATTCCTATCCTCTTTGTATCAAATACAAAAAAGCCATTATCCGTATTAAGACAATGGCTTAATTGAATTCTTTGAATCAGAGAAAACTAGACTCTGATACTCTCAACCTTGTGAACAAGATCTTCTAGCAGTTCAATACTCTTGTTAACTTCAACATTGGCATTTCTAACCTCGTTAGAGAAGCCCTGAGAAATATCGGTAATGCCCTGCATATTGGTTGAAATCTCTGAAGTTGCAGTGGTCTGCTCTTCAGCAGCGGTTGCAATCTGAGTTATCTGAGAGGTTACATCGCTTACCTGATCCATAATTGACTGCAGCAGACTGTTAACTGTAGTGGTCTTCTCTGCAAGTTCATTCATACGGTTTAAGCTGGCTGTCATAGATTCATTTGCAGTATTTGCATCTGCCTGAATCTGGGTAACCATCTTGGTGATTTCCTGAGTTGACTTGGAGGTACGTGATGCCAATGCACGAACCTCATCAGCAACCACAGCGAAGCCTTTACCAGCCTCACCGGCACGGGCTGCCTCAATTGCAGCGTTAAGAGCCAGCAGATTAGTCTGGGAAGCGATATCATCAATGGTGTTAACAATGGTGCCAACATTATCTGCCTGCTCAACGAGAGCGTGGATATACTCGGCATCACGACGGGAATTCTCCACCTGCTGCTGAATACCGTTAATGGTATCCTCGACAGCGGCAACACCTTCAGCAGTTGTATTGTTTGCCTGTTTTGCATTTGAAGCTGCGGTTTCACAGTTATTGGCGATATCACCGGTAGTTGATACCATCTCATTAGATGCAGCAGCCACTGTCAGTGATCTGTTCTCAGCTTCCTGTGCTTTGGTATTGATGTTATCAGTAATTCTGCTAATGTGCTGAACATTATCCTCAACATCTCTGGTTGTAGACTTGATGGAACCAACCAGCACTCTCCACTCCTCTCGCATTTGCTCAAGAGAAGTTAAAAGGTGGCCGAATTCATCACGTCTTGAGTGTTTAATCTCGTGGGTAAGATTACCCTGAGCAATTTCCTCAGCAGCGGTTACTGCCTTGGACAGAATGGAGACAATACTATTGGCAAACATTAAGGCGATTACAGTTGCAGCAATAACAGCAATAACAGATAGAGCAATAGTAAAGATCAGAGGTCCTTCGGAATCATTCTCTGCTACAACATTTTTGGCCTGCTTAATCTGTCTTTCACCGATGGTGTAACTTAAAGACTGAACAACATCATAGCAGCTGGATAAAACATCCTTATAAATTGCTTCTGCTGCTTCCTGCTCTCCTTTTCTTACAGTTGAAAGGAACTGAGGAATAGTCTGTACATAAGTTGCAGCATTGGATTTGATATCGTTGGTCTCTTTAGGATTATTAGTACCAGCTAGCTGTCCGGTAGCAGCCAGTAATTCACTGCCAAGATCAGTAAACTCTCTGCCCTTCTCATCGGTGTAGGATTTGGTATCAGATGAAATCTCATAGGCAATATTATCAAGAGCTACAATAGCCTTGAAGACCCTGTCGATTCTCTCATGGCGGGTACCAAGGATAAAGTTAACATCTTTAATAACCTTATTGTTATTAAGCTGAACGATGATTCCGGTTACAGCAATTCCCAGAGTAAAGAGAATGACTGTAAAAAAAGCAATAATCAGCTTTGCTTTGACATTTAATTTACTAAACATAGTATGATCCTAAAAGCAGCAATTAAAACAGAAGCACACATTGTACTCCTTTAAGTGTAATTTATCTTTTTGAAATTACATTATTTTTCAAAAAAAATTATTTTCAGAACATCTGGATTAACTGTAATTTACACGTAGTTAACATTTTTTCAGCAGAAAATAACTGAATACAGTTATAGAACAGGTTTGGAAAAAAGCAAATCTATGTCACAAAAAAAATAATCCGTTTCTCGAATTCAACGAAAAACGGATTATCAGATTTGAATTTCAGTTGGTAAGAAAAAGGACTAAGCTTTCTTTGCAGCAGTCTTTTTCGCAGTTGCCTTCTTGGCTGTAGTCTTTTTAGCTGTAGTCTTCTTTGCTGCAGCCTTTTCTGAGGACTTCTCAGAGCTCTTGGCAGAGGTCTTCCTAGTGGTGGTCTTAGCACTTTCCTGCTCTTCCCACACTCCCTTTTCCTCATTATAGAAAGCTACATACTTGGTCTGCTTTTCATCCTTAACAGACACAATGTACTGCTGTTTGGTCTTACGGCTGAAACGGACCTCGGTCTCATTACCCTCAGGATCATAAGCAGGAGCATCAGCAAGATAATAGAACTTAGGAGAAATCTTATCTCTGTATTTCTTAAGCTCAACAATCTTAGGAGGACGGGTCTCACGTACCTTAGGGAAATTGTGAGCAGCCAGGAAGATACCGGCAGCACCGTCTCTTAATACATAATGAGAGCCTGGGGCCTTGCATGGCAGATCAGGTAAGTCAACTGCATCCTCACGAGGAGGGGCAACCTGACCGTTCTTAAGAATCTTACGGGTATTGCCGCATTCCTTGTTGGTACATGCCATGTACTTGCCAAAACGGCCTTCCTTTAAGATCATGGTATGACCACACTTCTCACAAGGGATCTCAGGTCCTTTTTCAATCTCTGAATCAAACTTGCCAGTCTCAAACAGATAACCGCCACAGTTAGGAGTTGAGCACAGATGCAGCTTATGTGACTCATCAATGATATAGGTGTCCATTACACTGTGACACTTAGGACAACGAGGTCTTGAACGCAGAATCTTGGCCTCTTCTTCCTCGGAGATATTTGAGGAGCTTAAAGCAGCCTGATCGATAGCTCTTAGGTTCAGAGTCTTATGGCAGCGGTCAGTTGATTTGACATCCTTATCATAATAGCCAAGACAGCTTAGGAACATACCGGTCTTTCCGGACTGCACCGCCATATGATATTTCTTGCACTCAGGACAGAGCATTTCCTTAATCTCCAGAGGAGAATTCTCTGGCATACCGCCTTCGGCAAAAGACTGATTAGCCTTTGAAAGTTCACCTTCAAAATTCTTGTAGAACTTATCCAGGCTCTGGATCCAATCAAGATTACCTTCTGCGATCTCGTCTAATGAATCTTCCATGGAAGCAGTAAAATTCTTATCCATCAGATCCTTAAAGGAGTATCTTAATCTGTCGGTTACAATCTCTCCCATTCTCTCGGCATAAAAACGACCGTGAGAAATGGTCACATAACCACGCTCCTGAATTGTGGAAATAATAGAGGCATAGGTTGAAGGTCTGCCAATACCATCCTTTTCAAGCTCTTTAACCAGGGAAGCTTCATTGAAGCGTGATGGAGGCTGGGTAAAGTGCTGAGATGGAAGAATCTCACTAACCTTAAGCTTTTCTCCTTCTGACAGCTCAGGCAGAATCACTTCCTCATTCTTGTTGAAGTTATAGACACGCTTGAAACCGTCAAAGGTAATCTGTTTACCGGTTGCCTTAAAGCCATACTCACCGGCACTTACACTGACACTGGTGGTATTGTATTCCTGAGGAGTCATCTGAGAAGCCAGATATCTGGCCTTAATCAGTTCAAACAGTCTCTGACCGTCCTTATCAACTGAAGCTGGTAGCGGATCTAAAGGATGAGATGGTCTGATAGCCTCATGAGCTTCCTGAGCTGACTCTTTTGATTTGTAGAAGTTTGGTTTTGGCGGAATATATTTTTCACCGAAATTACGGGAAACAATATCCCTTGCAGCCGCAATAGCCTCATCTGACAGATTTACACTGTCAGTACGCATATAGGTGATAAGACCCTGTTCATAAAGTCTCTGAGCCACAATCATGGTACGCTTTACAGAAAAGCCCAGACGCTGATTGGCTACCTGCTGCAGGGTTGAAGTGGTAAATGGAGGCAGAGGTTTCTGAGAACCTTTCTTGGTCTCAATCTTATCTACAATAAAGTCTGACTTAGATAAAGCGGCAACAACAGCATCCGCTTCTGCCTTATTGTGGATATCAGCCTTATGACCGCCCTTTGAACTTAAGGCCAGCTTTAATTCCTTGTTGGAAGAGTTTTTTACAATTGAATCGATGTTCCAGTATTCTTCAGGGATAAAGGACTTGATCTCTCTTTCCTTATCAACGATAAGTTCAACAGCAACGGACTGAACACGACCGGCGCTCAATCCTCTTGCGACCTTCTTCCACAGTAATGGAGAAACCATGAAGCCTACAACACGATCTAAAAATCTTCTGGTCTGCTGGGCATTCACAAGATTCATATTGACTCGGCCAGGATTTTCAAAGGCCTTGTGAATTGCAGCCTTGGTAATTTCCGGATACTTTACACGCAGATACTTATCGTCATCGCCGCCAAGAACTTCCTTTAGGTGCCAGGCAATAGCTTCTCCCTCTCTATCCAAGTCGGTTGCGAGGTAGACTTTATCAGCATCCTTGGCAAGTTTTTTAAGTTCAGCAACAACCTTCTGCTTGTCAGGCATAATTGCGTAATTTGCCTTCCAGCCATTCTTAGGATCAACGCCCATACTGCGGGCTAGAATCTCATCCTTGGTAAGTTTGTGGGACTTATCAGTCTTTGTTTTGCTTTTGTCGCTCTTCTCGGTACTTGCAGCAGTGGCAAGGTCTCTGATGTGACCGACACTGGCTTTTACAACATAATCATCACCTAAATAACGGTTAATAATTGTTGCTTTGGATGGTGACTCTACAATAACTAAAGACTTACCCATGTTTATTCTCGTAATTCTATTATCTGTAAGGGGTTGCATTATTAACGGACTGAGCTACTTCTTCCTTTACAGCTCTAGTCCAGGTTTTTGCACTAAAGAACTTTCCTAGTAGATCTTTTAGTGTCTTCTTTTCTTTTCGCTCTATGCTAATCTTTATAGCACAATCCTGTGTAAATTCTAGGCTATTTTGCAAGTATGCATCAAAAGTGTTTAATTCATCAACCAGACCACGGTCTAATGCATCCTTACCGAGCCAGAATTCACCAGTTGCGATCTCCTCGATATTAAGCTTTGGTCTGTACTTGGAAACAATCTCCTTGAAACGGAAATGGATAGCTTCCATTTCAGCCTTGAACTTTGCTCGGCCCTCTTCGGTATTCTCACCGAACATAGTCAGGGTTCTCTTGTACTTGCCGGCGGTTACCTGCTCGTAATCCACATCGTGCTTCTTCAATACCTTGTTGAAATTAGGTATATTGGCCACAACACCGATAGAACCAACATATGCAAATGGGGCTGCAACAATCTTGTCGGCAACACAGCTCATCAGATAACCGCCTGAAGCTGCAACATTGTCAACACAGACGGTAAGATGAATGCCTCTAGCCCTGATTCTCTCAAGAATTGAAGAGCAGAAGCCATAGCCGTTCACAACGCCGCCAGGAGAATCCAGATTTACAATTACCTCATCCTCATCAGTTGCAATATCCAGAATTGCATTAACCTTCAGGCGCAGGTCATGAGATGCACTTGCATGTGTATCACCTTCAAAGTCTAGTACAAAAATTCTCTTAGGACAAAATCTGCCTTCATCCTTTGCTTTTTTGATCTTTTCTGCACGCTCTTTTTTCTGAGATTCTTCGGATTTATTTTTGTTTTTTAACTTCTGTTTAAGCTCTTTTTTCAGAGTCTTTTCATCTTTATTTACATCAAATCTTAATACAGCGTCCTCAATACTGTCATGACGCTCATGAGCCTCTTCCATAAGATCGGTAAACTTTAGCTTTTCCTTTTTTTCATTCATTTCACCCTTTGCAGCTTTTACAGAGAGTAAAACACAGATAAGAGCTATAACGATACAGACAGCACCGAAAACAAACTTTCCGGCAAAAAGACCGAACTCAAACAAAAATTCCATAACCAAACCTTAAACGAAATTACTTATCCTTTGAAACTAGTCTGATACCGTCATCGGTAATTTCAATCAGACGCTGCTTGTATAGTGAGCCGATAGCTTTTTTAAACTTTCCCTTTGACATGTGAAGATAGTCTTCAATATCCTGAGGATCGGACTTGTCATTAAAAGCAATAAAGCCATTTGCGTTATTCAAGATATGCAGAAGAGTCTTGGCAGCATGTTCAATACCGGACAAACCAGGCTCCTGCAGAGAAACGTCAAGTCTGCCGTCATCTCTTATCTTGGTGATATAGGCATCGGTTCTTTTACCGATTCTGAGAGGACTCTTAAGCTCGTTCTTATAAATAAGACCATAAACAGAGTCATTGATAACAGTTCTGAATCCTAAAGGTGTATGAGATACAGCAACAGCTGTCACACGCTGGCCGACCTTGAACTCACCAGGCTTACAGTTGTCTCTAATATATTTATTGAAACGCTGGGTACCAAAAAGTCTGCCCTGCTCATCAATGGTTACATAAATCAGTACAGACTGACCGACTTCAAAGGCAGAACGCTGTTCTGAAACAGGAACCACGAGTTCCTTAGGAATACCTAGATCCATATAAACAGTGCCGCAGTCAATTGAGGTAACAGTAAGTCTGCCGCACATACCGCACTCAAGATATGGATGTCTTGCTGTTGCTAAAACTCTGCCTGAATCCTTATATAAAAAGACTCTTAAAAGATTACCGATTTCCAGCTCATCTGGAAGCTGCTTGTTTGGAACAAACAGATCACCATAGGTACCTGCATCAACGAATGCGCCCTGATCGGTTATATCCACAACGCGAAGGTCAATCATATGACCTAAAACTGGAGTCTCTTCCATTAAATTCTTTCCTAGCAAAGCTTTTGCAACAACAGATCTAATTTACAGTCTGATAATATAAGAAAAAAGCCACTCTTTTTTCAAGAATGGCTCTTGTATTTTTTACTAAATTTCCAAAAAATTAAATACGCTGGAAATCAATGTGTAAAATACGCTCTGAAACTGGGTGACGCTGAATGTCAACAGGCTTAACCTTGATTGACTCGCCATTTAGGCTGATTACAACTTCGTTGTAGAACTCATCCTTTAAAGCAGCGGTAATAACTTTCTTCTCATCTAAGCAGATTGAAAGTGCATCTTTGCCCTGGCCAATGATAATTGCTGGGGTCTTGAACTCACGACGTAGGCGGCGGCTCGCACCTCTTCCTAGGTCAGTACGTGAAGTAGCATCTAAAGTAATTGCCATTTTCATGTTTCCTATAAAAAAATTAAACAATGCTGTGTAATGCGACCATAAACACAGCGTGCGATATTATAAACCAAAATGATTTTTTTTCAAATGTAAATTGCAAATTAATGCTTAGACTATAGTCGGTTACTGAGAAATTACAGCCCAATATCCACTATCTTCCATTCTGTAACAGCCTTCTCGTTAGAATTAACTACGACAGCAAATCTTATAAGATCCTTTATAGGAAGAATTTCACCATAGCGCTTATCTTTTGTCTGTTCTACAGCTTCTTCTAACAGCTTGTCTTCAGATGATTTTGTGTCTGCAAGCTTAAACTCAAAAACGTATCTTTTATCTGTAAGTTCTACAACAAGATCCGCTCTGCCTTTTGCACTAATAACTTCTCTTTGCGCACTGATACCAGATAAACTTAAGGTAAAGTAAATGATATCTCTGCAGTAGTGTTCTGATTTAAATGCTTCGTTGTCATCATAGCCAAAGGTATTTAAAGCCGCAGAAAATACTTTGATTAGTGCTTTTTGACACTCCTCACGACTATATGGTGACGCCTCGGATGTCAATCATTTTGTAAAACTTTTTGACTAGCGCTGTCCCTTGCAGAACTTTAATCATAACTTATTGTTTAATCAGACATTGTTTGTCTGATTTTTATTCATTTCCAGACAATAAAAATATATTGGAAGCTAATCCAATTATATCTTCGGTTAGGATCATTTGCCTATAGGCAGGATCAATCTTTCTGCTATAAATTTTCCTTATTAAGGTAACGCATCCTGTATTTCTGAACCATTTACTTTCGGTCTATTACCTACAACAAATGAATTTCTATAATCATGAGTCAGAGCTATTTCTCCGTACCTGAGAGATCAATCTTTACCAAAGAAACTCCGCCGCTAAATTCTCTTCTTAAAGCTTTAACGCCTATCATCTGCCATGCATGTCGGAGTTATTGTTTCGTGTG
>NZ_FPAH01000005.1 GCF_900116345.1 Succinivibrio dextrinosolvens
TCTTAGAATACTTGAGCAGAAACTAAACGAGAAGATGGGAAGGATTATCCCTATTCAGCAGCTAATCTCAACACTGCGCAAAATGCAGATCACCTCAATCGACAAGTACTACACAGGCACCTATACCAGAACTGATATTACTGATGGTTTATATGATTTGATGGGAATGAGATTTGACTGTGAACTACTCACAAAAGGAAAAATTGAGACCGCTAAAAAAATTTCAAAAAAGTTTTAAAAAATTTATAAATCTCAAAAATATTGCTACTTTTAAAGTTATTAACTCTTTGAAGTTAATAACTTTTTAACTAAAAACTGTCAAAGACAAGATACAGTTAAATCCAATAAAAAAGGCACCCTGAAAACAGGATGCCTCAAAACGTTAGTATGGAAAATTTATAACTGGATTATTTTGATGATAAAGCTTCACCAATCTCTTCAAGAGTTCTGCCCTTGGTCTCTGGCATCATGATTGCGCACCAGATAATCTGAACAATCATCATCAGAGCGAAGAAGCCGAACATGAAGCCTGCGTCAAAGTTAGCAATTGCGATTGGGAACAGCAGAGTCAGACCTGCAGCGAATACCCAGTGAGTTGCTGAACCTAATGACTGACCTGCAGCACGCTGATCGTTAGGGAAGATTTCAGAGATGAATACCCAGATGATGGTGCCTGAACCGATTGCGTGAGAAGCAATGAAGGTAATCATACAGATAAGAACCAGAGTACTTACTGAACCTAGTGAAGATGAAGCCTCATGCTTAACCTGAAGAGCGATATCACGAACTTCAGCTAATGACTCACCGTCAAATGCAACCTTAGTACCGGTGTAAGAAGCTTTCTGAGTTGAATCAGATAGCTTCTTCTTGGCGGTTTCGAAAGCAACTTCAGCCTTTGACTTATCTTCAGGGGTGAAGAATACAGTCTCGTTGTTCATGTTGATTAACTGCTCTGCAGTTGAAGCGGTATCAATTGCGTTTGAAACAACCTTAAGCTCTTCGAAGTGGAAGAATGCATAGGTACATACTGACAGAGAAGCGATATAGCCAACGCAACCAATCAGAAGAAGGGTCTTACGACCTAGAAGGTCAATTAAGCGAATACCGATGAAGGTAGCAATCAGGTTGGTAACACCAAGAGCGATTGAAGCTGCAACAGGATCTTCGATACCTGCTAGGCCTAACAGTCTTGGAGCGAAGTAAAGAATAATGTTAATACCTGATAACTGGTTGAATGCAGCAATTAAGAATGCAAACAGGATTGGATACTTTAATCTCTTTGAGAAGAACTTTGAAGCAGACTGCTTTAACTTGCCTTCCTCTGCTGCTGAGGCCTTAACGGTTGCAACTAACTCGTTTAACTCACCATCAGACATTTCTGGGTTGATTAAAGAGAATACCTTCTTACCTTCAGCATCGTTCTTAGCGTCAACAATTAACCAGCGTGGTGACTCTGGTAGAGAGAAACACATGATGGTATATAGAATTGATGGGATAACCTGAATACCCAGCATCCAACGCCATGCAGACTCATCTGGAGCAATGTTAGCGATAACATAGTTAGAGAAGAATGCAATCAGAATACCGAATACGATGTTGAACTGGAACAGACCGGTTAATTTACCTCTATCACCAGCAGGTGAGATTTCTGAAATGAATAGAGGTGCTGCAATTGTTGAAATACCAATTCCTAGACCACCGATGAAACGGAAGATAAAGAATGATGATACGTTCCATGCAACAGCAGAACCAATAGCGCCTACTAAGAATAGAACACCGTTGAAGATAAGGGTCTTTTTTCTACCATATTTAGCAGTAGGAATACTACCGAAAATAGAACCTAGAACGGTTCCCCATAGTGCAGCAGAAATTGCTAGACCATGCATGGAGCCAGAAAGCGACCATAACTGCTGAATTTTGCTTTCAGCACCTGAAATAACTACGGTATCAAAACCGAATAAGAAACCTGCGAGAGCTGAAGTTATAGCCCACAGTAAAAGTTTTTTGTTCATTTAAATTTTTCCTTTGTCCTTACGTCCGCGCTTGCGGTGCAAAAATTTGCGATAAGAATAATGCCATAACACGATTTATAAAAAAATCATTCCTTTCACAAAAAGTTATGCAAAATTTTGCAATCACATAAAAAACTGCATAATCCTCTTAAATATTCAGCAATTAACCAATTGTATGTAGTTATCTATATAAAGCAGTATTCTAGAAGATTAAAAATAACTATATGAAAAATAAAATAATAATACAAAATGCGCCATCTTGATCCTTAAATAACCAACATAGTGCACAATTGAAAGTTGTCTTGCTGATTATTAAAATTTGCTTCTGCTTATAAGTTATGTATAATATGTAAAATGCAAAAAATTGCATAATGTAATTTGATACCTCTCAAAGATTAGGATTTTTTTCAACACAACAAATTTTTTCATTTATATAATCTGCGAGGTAATTTGGGGTAAAAAAATAAAAACTATGGTTAATATTTCACAGATAGCTGAGCATCTTGGAATTTCACCTTCCACAGTTTCCAGAGCATTGAAAAAGCCAGATATGGTTTCTCTTGAAACCAGACACAAGGTTTTAAATGCCGCTGAAAAGATGGGCTATCTTCAGAAGTTGAGGGATGATATTACTGTTGCATCCTCAAGCAAGCTGATTGGAGTTATAGCTGCAGATCTGACAAATTCATTTTCCAATGCAATTGTTAAATCTGTTACTGACTATCTGGACTCTAAGAATTATTCGGTTATTGTCGGCTGTAACTATGAGCATAGCTCACTAGAGGCAAAGATTTTAAAGCAGTGGGCGCCTCTTAATTTACGAGGTCTGATCATCATGCCTACTGCAAAATTTAGCAAAACAGTTGCAAATGATTTTATAGATATGCCTGTTGTTCTGGTTGACAGACATATAGATGAGCTGAATTTTGACAGCGTCATCGAAGATAACATGGGCGGTGTTCAGCAGGCACTTGAGTATCTTCAGGAACTTGGCCACGAGAAAATCGCTTTTATATCTGGCTCCAAGAAGGTTTATACCTTCTCACAGAGATGTGCCGGAGTAGAACAGAGTGGAGTTAAGGCAGAAATTCATGAGATTATTGCCGACTCCTATGAAGAATTGTTTGTCGGAGCCTTTGAGCAGACAAATATTTTAATGTTGAGAGCTAAAAGCAGTCGACCAACTGCAATTGTCGGAGCAAATAACGCAATTACTTCCGGAATTCTTTATGCTCTAAACCTTAAAGGCTTCAAGATCCCTAATGATGTCTCAGTGGTTTCATATGGTGACAGTAACTGGTGTCGTTTTTATCCGACTCCTATTACTTCTGTATGTCAGCCTGTTGATGAAATGGGAAGAATGGCTGCCAGTATGGTTCTAGAGCGCATCAACGGCAGCAAAGAAAAGATTAATAACGTGTGTTTAAAATCCATGCTGCTGCGTAGGGCTTCCACTTCAAGTCCAAACGCAGACTAGTATGGATCCTTTTTAGGATATTTGATTTTCTGAACAACACATGAGGTTAGGATAAAAATTTTCGGTCTGAGAGTTTACTCATTAAAGGTAATTCTTGGCAGCATCAGTTTTTAACAGGAGATAAATGATGTTAGATTTTTCTAAATTCAAAGGTAAAAAAGTAAAGTGCGCTGGTCTTGGCGAAGTGCTGTTTGATGTATTCCCTACCGGACCAAAGATCGGTGGAGCTCCTGCAAACTTTGCTTATCACTGCAGACAGAACGGCTTAGAGTCCCTGGCAATCAGTTCTGTTGGTACTGATTCTTTAGGTTTTCAGGCTCGCAATCTTCTAGCTGCAAGATTTTTACCTGCTCTTCTGATTGAAAATACAAAGGAAACAGGTGCTGTAAATGTTGATTTAACTGATGACGGTGTTCCTACCTATACCTTTGTTGAAGATACTGCCTATGACAATATTCCTCTTACAGAAACAGCTCTTGGAATTGCAAGACAGCTTGATTTAATGTGCTTCGGATCTTTAGCTCAGAGAGGAACTGTTTCTCACAAGACCATTATGGCTCTTCTAGATGCAATGCCAAAGGGTTCACTTCGTGTATTCGATGTAAATCTGCGTCGTAACTACTACTCAAGAGAGATCATCGAGGCTTCCTTAAAGAGAACCGAGATTTTCAAGTGTAACGAGGATGAGCTTCCAATTCTTTGCGAGTTTGCAAGATTACAGGAAAAGACTGCAAAAGCCTACTATGAGTATTTAAAGAGCCTGGGCATCTACTGTTTCATCTTCACTGAAGGTGCTTCTCAGAGTACAGTATTCTTAAATGACGATATTTCAGTTCTTCCAACTCCTAAGGTTGAAGTTGTAGATACTGTTGGCGCAGGTGATTCCTTCACTGCAACCTTTATCAGCCGCCTAATGCAGGGCGATTCTCTGGTTCAGGCTCATGAGAAGGCTGTTAAGATTTCAGCTTATGTCTGCACTCAGGCTGGTGCAATGCCTGATATGCCAGCAGAGCTGTTTGCATAATTTCATAGAAAATTTCATACAATTCCGGGGCCTCATCTCTAATGAGGCCTTTTTTTAATAAATCTCTCATCTCTATTTTGAAAGCGTTTCCTATAGATTTGATCTTGTCCGTTAAGATCAACCTGAAAAAAGTGAATCAATCCCAGTTCTAATGAATCATCCTATAAGGAAAATATTATCAATTTTAGTGAATCGGGTAACATATTCTTGAAAAAAACACTTTTATTTGCTAAAAAATAAAACATCTGTAAAAAAAACATCAGTTTATTGTTACAATACAGGTGTCTCTTGCAAAAGTGACAGCGGTGGCTTTTTGTCATCAGAAAAATAATTGATAAGGGAAGAAGGTAAATCAGCGGTTACAGCTGAATCCCTATCTTCGAGATAGCCCGATAAAATAAATATAACTAGGGATTTAACATGGCTAAAGTACAATCACTTCAAGATCCATTCTTAAACGCATTACGTAAGGAACATATTGTCGTTTCAATTTACCTTGTAAATGGAATCAAGCTGCAGGGACAGGTTGAATCATTCGATCAGTTCGTGGTTCTGTTAAAGAATCAGGTAAGCCAGATGGTTTATAAGCATGCTATTTCTACCATCGTTCCAGCTCGTGCAGTTAATATCTCAACTGGCGACGAGAAAGAAGAAGAAAATCAAGCTGCAGAATAAGCATTTTGTTCAATTTGAGACTGATTCATAATGCCCAAACAAGAGTTTGAGTCGTTAGGCTCGACGCTATTAGTGCATGTTGAGTTAACTCAGATTCAATCACAAGAAGACCTAAAAGAGTTACATCTTCTAGCAGAATCTGCATTAGGCGATGTTGTTGAGAGTGTTTCTTGCAAAAGAGATGCTCCGGATCCTAGCACCTTTATCGGCTCAGGTAAGGTTGAGGAAGTGGCATCGCTTGTCAATGCACTAGAAGTTCAGACTGTAATCTTTAACAATAGTCTAACTCCCGCCCAGGAAAGAAATCTCGAAAAAGCTTTCGGCGTAAGAGTGATGGATAGAGTCGCTCTTATTCTTACCATTTTTGCTCAAAGAGCGCGTACCTATGAAGGTAAACTACAGGTTGAACTTGCTCAGCTTCAATATGAACAGGCCCGTCTGGTCCGTGGGTGGACCCACCTTGAACGTCAGAAGGGAGGTTTCGGTCTTAGAGGCGGTCCAGGTGAAACCCAGATTGAGCTTGATAGACGTGCCTTAAGAGAACGAATCGCCGCAATTAAAAAGTCACTTGCTGTAGTGGCCTCAAGACGTGAGCAGAACCGAAGTCTCAGAAAGAAAAACGCTATTCCTGTTGTTTCTTTTGTAGGTTATACAAATGCCGGAAAATCTACATTGTTTAACCGACTGACAAATGCTCAGGTTTATGCTGCAAATCAGCTGTTCGCAACTTTGGATCCTACACTAAGAACAATTGAACTTCCTGTGGTTGGAAAAACGGTTTTAGCTGATACCGTAGGTTTTATCAGACACCTTCCTCATGATCTGGTTGCTGCATTCAAAGGCACCCTGGAAGAAACCGCTCAGGCAGATCTTCTAATGCACATTGTGGATGCTTCTGATGAAAGAAAGGAATCAAACATTGATGCTGTTAATGCGGTATTAGATCAGGTTGGAGCCTCAGAGGTAAAGACTCTGATTGTTTATAACAAGGCTGATCTTGTAAAAGACTGCGCAAACAGCATTATAAGAGATGAAACCGGTAAACCTACCCGAGTCTATGTAAGTGCAAAGACCGGATGGGGAATTGATAATTTATTATCAGCGGTTAGTGAATTATTATCTGATAATTTATGTGAATTTACTGTTAAGATAGGAGCTGAAAATGGAAGATTACGAAGTCTTTTATATGCAGCAAAGTCAGTTGATTCAGAAAATTATGATGAAGAGGGCTTTGCAGTTCTCAATATAAGAATTACAGCGGTTGAAGCTTCTATTATAGATAGCAAAACCAACGGTGAACTTTCACTGTGCTGTTCATCCCTGGAAAAACCATGGATAAAAAGTAACGAATTCGATTTTGACTCAGTGAATTAGAAACTATGGAAAATAATAAAGATCTAATGGGCTGGAATGCTCCTGGCTCAAACAATTCTTCAGACGAAGATAAGCAGAAAAATACCGACCCTTGGGGCCGTACTGTAAAACGCAACAATGATCCTGTCCAGGAGATTCTTAATCTTCTGAAGAATTTCCTTGGTGGCAAAAAAACAGGATCTGGCGGCAGTTCAAAACAGGATAAGCCAAGTTTCAATATGATTGGCCTGATTGTTGCCGTGATTCTTGGTTTTTACATTTTCAGCGGCTTTTATACCGTAAGGGAAGCTGAAAAAGGTGTAGTACTGCGTTTTGGTAAGGTTTACAACGTTGTTGATTCCGGTTTGAGATGGAAATTCTCCGGTATTGATACTGTAAATGTTGTAGATATTGAGCAGGTTCGTTCAATTCAGTCTTCAGGTACTATGCTTACTGAGGATGAGAATGTGGTTATCGTGGAAATGGATGTTCAGTACAGAATTTCCGATCCTGTTAAATACCTGTACTCCGTTGTAAATCCAGATAATACACTTTTAGAGGCTACCGACAGTGCCTTAAGATATGTTGTCGGTCATACTCTGATGGATGATATTCTTACTTCAGGAAGAGAGCTTGTTAGACAGGCTACTCGTGAACTTCTGACCTCTATCATCGAGCCATATAATACCGGTCTTACCATTGTTGATGTTAACTTCCTTCCAGCCAGAGCTCCTGAACAGGTAAAAGAAGCCTTCGATGATGCTATTGCTGCACAGGAAGATGAGCAGAGATACAAGCGAGAAGCTGAGGCTTATGCCAACGAGGTTCTGCCAAAGGCTGAAGGTCAGGTTCAGAGAATCAGACAGGAAGCTGAAGGTTACCGTTCACAGGTGGTATTAAAGGCTGAAGGTGAGGTTGCAAGATTCGAGAAGGTTCTCCCAGAATACAATGCAGCTCCAGATATCACCAAGACCAGAATTTATCTTGAAACCATGCAGGAAGTACTGGGCAAATCTCAGAAGATCCTGCTGGATACTCCTAAAGGTTCATCTCCTGTTCTGTATCTTCCACTTCCTCAGAATGCTATGCAGCAGCTTCCACAGAAGCCAAAGGCTCAAGAGGACAGTGCCAGCGTAAATTCAAAGGATCTGTCAGATAACAAGGAAACTTTATCTGTAACTGAGTCATATCCTCCTCTAACAGGAAATTCTCAGAACTCATACGGAACTTCATCAAGAAGGGGAAGATAATGAATAAGAATACTTTAAACATCTCTCTGATTCTCATATTTGTTCTTGCTTTTATCGGCTTTAACAGTCTTTATGTTGTAACTGAAGGCACTAAGGGAATCGTTACCAGATTCGGTAAGGTTGTAAGAGACTCTGAAGGTAAACTCCAGATTGTTGATCCTGGCTTACATTTAAAGGCTCCTTTTATCGATCAGGTAAAGGCTCTGGATGTAAAGATTCAGACCATCAGCTCATCTGCTGACAGATTTGTTACCTCCGAGAAGAAGGACGTTATCATTGATTCTTACGTTAAGTGGCAGATCCTTGATGCTGCAACCTATTACCTGACAACTGCCGGTGGTAACAAGATGCAGGCAGAGGAATTGTTAAGAAGAAGAATTAATAACTCCCTGAGAAGTCAGATTGGTAGGCTTACAATTCATCAGATTGTTTCCGGTCAGAATTCAGGAAAGAATCAGGCGACAGAAGAAGAGAATGTCTTTGATTCAAGTGATTCGGAAGTAGTTGCTGTTGCAAGTCAGTCAAAGCGTGATGAAGTTATGCAGAATGCTTTAAAGGATATTGGTGCATCAGCCAAGGCTCTGGGTATCAAGATTGTAGATGTTAGAATTAAGCAGATTAATCTTCCTCCAGAGGTTTCAAACTCAATTTATCAGCGTATGCGTGCAGAACGTGATGCAGTGGCAAAACTTCACAGATCACAGGGTAGAAAAGAGGCGGAAGCCATTAAAGCCCACGCAGACAGAGAAGTTGTGGTTAAAATTGCTGAGGCTGAGCGTCAGGCCAGAACTCTTCGAGGTGAGGGCGATGCAGAGGCTACCAGAATTTATGCTCAGGCCTATAAACAGAATCCTCAACTGTTTGAATTCCTGAGATCAATGGATGCCTATAAGAAGTCAATGACATCCGGCAAGGATGTCCTAGTACTGAAGCCAGACAGCGAGTTCTTCAAGTACTTCAATGACGCAAATGGTGCAAAAGGCACAAATTAATCACATGCCTAAATCATTTTTGTATAATGGTTTAGGTATTTTTTTTGACAATTACATGGAACGAGGATAAAAACAAATGCCTAATAATGTTATTGTGCTTGGTACACAATGGGGCGATGAAGGTAAAGGTAAGATCGCTGATTTGTTGACTTCAAAAGCTAATATTGTTGTTCGCAGTCAGGGTGGCAACAACGCTGGACACACTCTGGTTGTTGGTAACAAAAAGGTAGTTGTAAGACTTGTTCCTTCAGGAATTCTGCACAAGGATTGTCTGTGTCTTATCGGCTCAGGTGTTGTTGTAAATCCAGGTGCTTTATTCGAAGAAATTGAAGAATTAAATAAGGCCGGAGTTGAGAATGCTGAAGGCAGAATCAAGATCTCCGGTGCTTCTGCACTGCTTCTTCCTGTTCATCCTGCAATTGATAAGGGCGCAGAGAAGCTAAGAGGCAAGAGCGCTATCGGAACTACTGGTAGAGGAATCGGTCCTTGTTATGAGGATAAGGTTGCCCGTCGTGGTTTAAGAGTTGGCGATCTGTATGATATGGAAAACTTCAAGGAAAGACTGAAGACTTTACTTGAGTACAGAAACTTCCAGTTAAAGAATTACTACCATGAGCCAGAAGTAAGCTATGAATCTGTTCTTGAATACATTGAAGGTATTCGTGACAGATTACTTGCTATGGTTGATGATGTATCTCTAATCCTTGCAAACGGCCGTCGTGACAACAAGAAGATTCTATTCGAAGGTGCTCAAGGCACTTTCCTGGATATCGATTATGGTACCTACCCATATGTTACTTCTTCAAATACTGTAGCTGGTGGCTGTGTAACCGGTTCAGGTGCAGGTCCTCTACATATCGACTATGTATTAGGTATTGCTAAAGTTTATACTACCCGTGTTGGTGGCGGTCCATACCCAACTGAGCTGAATGATGAAATCGGCGAAGGTATCCGCAAGCGCGGTGCTGAGTTTGGTGCTGTTACCGGCAGACCTCGTCGTACCGGCTGGTATGATGCAGTTGCAATGCGCAGAGCTGTAACTATCAACTCTTTAACCGGTTTAGCTCTGATGAAGATGGACGTTCTGGATGGCATGGATGAGCTTAAGATCTGTACAGCTTACAAGTTAAAGGATGGCACAATCAGTCAGCTTCCTCCTCTGTCTGCTCATGAGTATGAGGGCGTTACTCCTGTTTATGAGTCAATGCCTGGCTGGAAGGAGTCAACCTTTGGTATCACCAAGTGGGACGATCTGCCAGAGAATGCAAAACATTACATCAAGAGACTAGAAGAGCTGTCTGGTGCTAAGGTTGCAATTCTGTCAACCGGTCCAGAAAGAGATCAGACTATCTACTTAGATAATCCTTTTGATTAGGATTTGATTAAATAAAAACGAAAAAAAATCAGGTCATTTGACCTGATTTTTTTTTCGCCGTTTTCTGTGATTTTCTAACCGAAAAACTGCAGAAACATTGTAATTATAAAGGCGTTCACAAAGTCGATGAATAAAGCTCCCACCATTGGCACCACGAAGAAAGCCTTAGGTGAAGGTCCATTACCCCCAGTGAAGGTGGACATATTTGCCATGGCATTTGGTGTTGCTCCCATGCCGAAACCACACTGACCAACGCAGATTACTGCAGCATCATAATCCTTACCCATAATTCTGAAGGTCACGAAGTAGGCAAACAGAGCCATGACAATTGTCTGAACAAGGAGAATGGTAAACAGTGGTATTGCCAGATCGATAAGCTCCCACAGTCTCATGGTCATAAGCGCCATTGCCAGGAAGTACTGCAGGGAAAGACTTCCGATTACATTAATGGTTCTGATAGGAATATGTTTTCCCTTAAGATCAAAATAGTTACGAATAATTGAGGCTATAATCATTGGTCCGATATAAGCAGGTAGGATTACGCCGATATTCTTCAGCCCTGTGATGATAAAACTTCCTAGTACCATTGAAATAATAATATAAGCACATCCTGTCATAAGATGAGACTCATTCATGGTCTTTTCTTCAGGAGTGAGCTTACCTTCTACCATATCTGTATTTGTGGACGTTATATCTGAGGTCTTGCAGTGGTATTTAGCGATAAGTCTCTCACCAACAGGACCTCCAATAATGGAACCTGCTACCAGTCCAAATGTAGCTGCGGCAATTGAAACTGTCAGTCCGGCATCAAGACCGTATCTCTGGAGCTCAGGACCAAAGGCAGCAGATGTACCGTGACCACCAGTCAGAGGAATTGATCCTGCTGCCATTCCCAGCAAAGGAGATTCTCCGAATAGCTCAGCGATTCCGACACCTATACCGTTCTGAATAACAATCAGAATAATTGAGCTGCAAAGAAACAGCACTACTCCCAGACCACCGTTTATAAGCATTCTGAAGCTGGCGGTAAAGCCGATGGTGGTAAAGAACGCAATCATCAGCAGGTTTTTGAGCTGTTCATCATAGGTAAAGTTAAAGGTATGTGTCTGGTGGCCTATGAGGGTAACAATAGAGAATACGATTCCGCCTAAAACTGGTGAAGGAATAAAGTATTTGGTCAGGATAGGGAAGATTTTCTTTATATAATGTCCAATACACAGCAGGATAACAGCCAATCCGAGAGTCATGGTCATATTAAGATCATAGGTATATAAAAAGGTTGTTTCTTGCATTTTGAATTCCTGAGTAAGAAAAGATCCTGCTTATAAATAAAAGTTTAATGCCTGAATAGAAAATGTACAAAAAATCAGTTTGTTCTTGTTGCAGCCTTTAGGGCAATCGCTTCAAGACTTCTTATGTACTGTGATTGAGGTAAGATTGTAAGTGCTTTTTTCGCCTTTTCAACAGCAGCTAAAGCAAAATCTTTTGATTTTTGGATGGAATCTGTCTTGTTGATAAAGCTAAGAACAGAATCAAGATTAACGTTTCTGATTGCCTCCTCAAGAATCTGTCTTTCATCAGAAGAACAACTCTGTAAGGCAAGAATCAGGGGGAGAGTAATTCTTCCGTCCTCAAGATCTTCTCCGATATTCTTTCCAAGTGTATCTGAAGAGGAAGTGTAGTCAAGAATATCGTCAGCAACCTGAAATGCAATTCCAAGCTGTTTACCATATTCCTGAAGTGCTGCGATAACTTTATCGGATTCGCCACTTAGAATAGCTGCGCCGGCAGTTGCCAGTTCAAACAGAGCTCCTGTCTTGCAGTAAATAGTCTGTTCATAGTCAGGAATTGAAATATTAAGATTTCCCTGAGTATGAAGCTGTTTGATTTCACCGGATACTAAAGATGCCAGAGTATTATTCAGCATATTGCCGATTCTCTGATTATTTATGTCATGGATACAGAAGAAACATCTGGTGAAAAGGTAATCACCAGCAAGAACGGCGGCATGATTGCCGTCAGTCTCATTTAAAGTTGCTTTTCCTCTTCTTACAGTTGCCTTGTCAATCACATCATCGTGAACAAGAGTTGCGGTATGTAGAAGTTCTGTAGCTGCAGCAAAATTCAGTATGGATTTTTTTTCACCCTTATCACCTAAAGCGTGCCATGCCATAAGTGATAACATTGGTCTGATTCTTTTTCCACCGGACTTGACGACTCTCAGGCACATCTCATTAATCGATGCTTCATAAATTGAGTCTGTCAGTACAGACGATAAAATTCCTTCAACGGAATCTAAATCCTGCTGAATAATAATGTCTTGGTTTTCCATGCATTTCTCTCTATTATCAACAGTATTGTATCATCATATTAATTTTCAATTAATAAATTTCTTGAAATTAATCTTATTTAGAATTAAAATTCGTAGCGCTTTTATAGGTCAGTTAATACAAATCTTTTTTTCTCTGTATTAATGGAAGCTTCAAGTCAGAAATATTAATTGTGAGTCTATTTGAAATAGACTTGCTTTTTATTCTTATTGTCTGTAAAATAATGACCCATTATGGCCCTAGAGGGCAAAGTTTTGTTTGATTGCGGGAGACGAACTCCTGCATTTATTCGGAGTTTGAGCATGTACGCAGTTATTTTTTGCGGCGGCAAGCAGCACAAGGTTTCAGAGGGCGACGTGCTAAGCGTTGAGCTTCTAAATGCTGAGGCTGGCAGCGATATCGAACTAGATAAAGTTCTATTAGTATCAGATGGCACCAACATCAAAGTTGGCGCTCCTTACATTGATGGCGCTAAGGTTACCGCTAAGGTATTAGGCGCACACGGTGGCGAGAAGATTAAGATTGTTAAATTCCGTCGTCGTAAGCACCACCAGAAGGTGACCGGTCACCGTCAGTGGTTTACCGATTTACAGATTACTGGTATTAATCAGTAATATTAGGAGAAAACTGAAATGGCACACAAGAAAGCTGGTGGCTCATCACGTAACGGCCGTGACTCACAAGGTCAGCGTCTAGGCGTTAAGGCTTATGCTGGTGAAGTAGTTACCGCAGGTAGCATCATCGTTCGTCAGCGTGGTACTCATTTCCATGCAGGTGCAAACGTTGGTTTAGGTAAGGATGACACTCTATTTGCTAAGGCAAATGGTAAGGTTACCTTCGTAACTCGTGGTTCTAAGGGCCGTAAGTTTGTTGAGATCGTTGAGACTCAGCAGTAATTCTTAAGAGTTACAATAAAGAGGCTCGCTCCGGCGGGCCTTTTTAGTCTGTACAATAGGTTTTCTTTAGTTGTGGCTGCTGTTGCCACCTAGAAATCAGGAGGATAGTCAGGTGAAATTCGTTGATGAAGCCGTGATCCGAGTAGAAGCTGGTGATGGTGGTAATGGCATTGTCAGCTTCAGAAGAGAAAAATATATTCCTCGCGGTGGCCCAGATGGTGGCGACGGCGGAGATGGCGGTAACGTATATTTGCGTGCCGATACCAATCTGAATACCCTCGTTGATTTCAGATTTACAAAATTCTATAAAGCTGAGCGCGGTAAGAATGGCGGAACTTCCGACTGTACCGGTGCAAAAGGTGAAGATAAGGTATTACTGGTTCCTGTGGGAACCCGTGTAACAGACGTTGCAACCGGTGAGGTTATCGGTGATCTTCGTAAAGAGGGGGATGGGCTGTGTGTAGCTCGTGGCGGTCGTCATGGTTATGGTAATACTCATTTTAAATCAGCAACCAATCAGGCTCCTAGACAGAAGACAAACGGTACTCCAGGTGAAAGAAGACAGTTAAAACTGGAAATGCTGCTTGTGTCAGATGTTGGTCTGGTTGGACTGCCTAATGCAGGTAAGTCTACCTTTGTGCGTTCTGTTTCAGCGGCTAAGCCAAAAGTTGCCGACTATCCATTTACCACACTTGTTCCTTCTTTAGGTGTAGTTAAGACCTCGGAGGGAAGATCCTTTGTAATTGAGGATATTCCTGGTCTGATTGAAGGCGCATCTGAAGGTGCAGGCTTAGGTCATCGTTTCTTAAAGCATCTTGAGCGCTGTCGTGTGCTTGTTCATCTTGTAGACGTTCATCCTGTTGATGAGTCTGATCCTGTTGATAACGTAATGGTTATTGAAAACGAGATTAAACAGTATGCTCATGAACTATACAATAAGCCTCGCTGGCTTGTTGCAAACAAGGTTGATCTTGGCACTGAGGAAGAGGCTAAGGAAACTCTTGAACGTATTATTGAAGCTGTTGAGGTTAAACCAGAGAGAACCTTTATTATTTCCGGCTTAAACAAGACTGGCGTTCCTGAGCTTCTATATGCTCTGCAGGATCTTGTTGATGAGGTTAAACTCAAGGAACAGCAGGAACCTGAGAAACCTAAGGCTGATAACTTTGTTTGGACTGAACCTGAACTTCCTGAAAATCGTTTTGACGATGACGACGATTTTGATGATGAGGAAGATGGTCCAGAATTCATTTATAAGGCATAAAAATGGCAGATATTCAGATAATTGTTGCACTTGCTGATAACTACGTGATTGGTAATAAAGGAGAGATTCCTTGGCATTTATCTGAAGATCTAAAACATTTTAAAGCAATCACAACAGGTCACCCTGTAGTGATGGGCCGAAGAACTTTTGAGTCAATCGGAAGAGTTTTACCCAACCGTCTTAATATTATGGTCAGCTCAACTTTTGATAAGAAGGTTGAAGGTTTGGTTGTGGTTAAGAGTCTTAATGAAGCTATAGATCTTGTTGGAGATAAGACTCTAATGGTTATTGGCGGAGCCCGTATGTACGAGGAGGCTCTTCCTTTAGCCTCAGTACTTCATTTAACTAGAATCAGAAAAACTGTAGAAGGGGATACCAGATTCCCAGATTTCTCTTCATATCCTTTTAAACTGGATTCAAGCGAATCTTTCTTCTCTGAAAGTTGTGGTTTTGAATACGTATTTGAAACCTGGAAAAGAGCTTAACTAGTTTTCTTCATCGAACTGAATTCGATCTTTACGCCTGATTTCACTGTAGTTTTTTTACCGTTATCTACACACAGGCAGGTTAGCTTATTTCCCCAGACACAACCTGTATCCAGTGCAATAATATTTTTTTCATTACATTCTGCATTTAGTGCTGCCCAGTGACCAAATACCAGAGTATAGGCAGTATTTCTATACATGTATGGTTTTCCATATTTAAACCAAGGATACAGATGATCTTTTTCTGCTTCTTTTAATGAGCAGTCAGAATGACCATAGTCAAGGTTCATTTTCTTATCACAGAGTCTCATTCTTGTGTAGGCATTAACAATGAATCTCCAGTAGTTTAGGTCACTACTTTCGAGTTCTTTTGTATAACATACGGGGTGATCTGCGTACATATTGGCTAAAAATAGCTTTCTTGAAACAGGATCTGCCAGTACATTTGAAAAGATATTCGAGTGTTTCTGTGCCTCTTCAAGATCCCACATAGGATAAACTCCGGCGTGACTTACAGCGAGCTTTCTGTTTTGATCAATGTATAGCAGTGGAGTTGAATAGTAGAACTGCAGGTAGAGATCCAGTTTATCTGAGGCTAGTAATCCCTCAAGATTATCTTTTTTTCTTGCAGTATGGAAACCGGCAGCAATCGCCAGAAAATTCAGATCGTGATTTCCAAGGACACAATGAATCTTATCTGGGAATTTCTGTTTGAGATTTATGATTGTATCAAGAGTTTTTTCAGGGTGAGGACCTCTGCCGATAAGATCACCTGTCAGATAAAGCTCATCTTTACTTGCATTAAAGTCGATTTTATGCAGAAGTTTTGAAAATTCATCATAACAACCGTGGAGGTCGCCAAATACATATGCTGACATTTTTTCCTCAAATTGACCTGTTCTGATACTAAAACAGGATTTTTTAAACAAAATATTGGTATATTTTAGTATTTCTCCTCAAAAACGCAAATTTTGCTTTTGTTGTAATATTTTGAGAAATATGTTGATTATTTGCTAATTTTGGTTGAAAAAATCAATAATTTTCGGAGGATTACTGGTTATTTCTCCATTTAAAAACATATCTACAATCCTGTCATCAAAGAGGTTATAGATAACTCTTAGTGTCTGGGGAGTCCAGTCATCGGATAAAAAGAGTTTTCCGTTACCTTTCTGTTCATGACAGAGCAGCTCTTTACCGTTGTCATACATTCTGATGATTTTTATAAGATCTTCAGTAGCCTTTATAACTGCTTTATTTGCTACATCATGCATGGAATCGCCACTTTCAAGTTTAGGCAGACTCTGATGAAGTATTTCTCCTCCATCAAGCTTGTGAGTGAGACGATGAATCGTAATGCCTGCCCAGTTCGGTCTCAGCATATAAAATGGCCAAAAAAGGGTGGTATTTCCTTTAAACCATGGAGATAGTCCACCATGTATATTGAAATTATCTCCGTTGTGAAGGCTCAGAATCTTATTATCTAGCTTATGTATTCCGTAGGAAATCATAAGATCTGCCTTTAAATTATCAACAAAACTGAAGGTCTTATCTGAATTCAAATCCTTGAAGTTTACCTCTAGGAAAGGGATCTGCGCTTTAAAAACAGAAGGCTCTATCTGTGTGAAAAATTTACTCTCAGACTCAGATCTTTTTTTAAAGTGAAGAATGAAATTCTTTTTATCAAGATCTGAAAGTTCCGCAGGAGGCAATGGCTCGAAATTTTCCCGAAGCTCCATTACCATACCCGCAAGAAGATTCTGTTTTAACAGTTCATTGGCAACGTACAGATGTCTCGGATGAGAGCCGCAGAGAAGCACAACTTTTTTCATGATTTAAATCCTTATATTTTCCGAATCAGACCTTTTTCTTCAATAATATCCGCAACTGTCTGAAGTTCAGTGCAGCTGCATCCTAGTCTTTTGGCAATATAGCTCAGAGGCTTGGTTCCATCACTGTAATTGAGAATGAACATTACTCTTCTGATAAAGTTTGGATTATTTATAACTTCATTCATGCTGGAATCATTTCTGTTTCCGTTAGTGTTAACACCTGGGTATAAATCGTAATCTCCAAGCTTAACTTCTCCGTTTGGATAGTTGTTCTGGTAGTACCTTTCTTTTTCGTGGAGAAGTAATAGATTCTCAAGATAGTTGCATGAATCTTCCAAAGACTCAATTCCCATAAGCTCTTTATTATCAAGAGAGGTATGATATTCTGGATAGGTACCGTAGACCTTTCTTGCAATCTGGGACACCGGAAGATTTAGTCCGGTAGAACAGTACTGTCTTTCATCGGAACCACAGGAAGGATCAAAGCGTTCTACTCTGATATGTCGTTTATCTTGAGGAATACAACGTTTCCAGAATTCTGAATAGGTGCCGTCGTTGATTCGATCAACTAGAAGGTCGAAAGGCGAGTCTTCATTTCTTGACTGTTTCAGTCTGAATGTATCCTGCAGTCCTCCAAGACAAGTTAAGACAAGCCCTGCAAAAGTATTGGCTTTTAAGCTATCATAGTGATCTGATAAATATGCTATAGAGCCTATAGTTTCGGGATTGATCAGAAATCTGTAGGAGAAATGGCGGTGTTTCCATTTCTTTATTCTCTGATAAAGCATAGCCTGAACAATTGGTCCGCTTAATTCATTGTTTGCCATTGAGGGATGACACAGATATGCTGATATCAGTATTTCTTTGTTTGATTCGCCTTCAAGAAGACAGTCTCCAACTACCAGCTCGCCGTCCGTAAATTCGCTATTAATACAGGCATGATATATCCCATCAGTCAGAGATCTTAACTGCTTCTGCGACATGCAGAATCCCCAGTTAGCTCTGTAATAGGATGTTGTATACGGTATTGCATCCTCAAGCTGCGGAGAAACATAAATATGTTTTTTTAATTCTTCAAGAGTAATGAAATCATCAAATGGCTGGGAATAATTTACTACATGCAGGTTGTTGTATTTAAAATCGATAATTCTGTTTTTATTCTGATCCTCTATATATGCTTCGTGAATAACCCATTCCTTTGGTATTTTCCAATTTAGAACCTGTTTACCTGTAGGGTAGGATATATGGTGAAAAGGTATATATTCACACAGGATGTTAAGGGATTTTCTGTATCCTTCTCCAAGAAGACTTCTGTTTAAAGGGAATAGCCGGTCAAAAAGGCTATTAATCTCATTGATATTATTCAGATTTTTTTTCATTATTTTTTGGGGATTGCTAAAAGCTGGAAATACCTGTTTGTCCACGGTCGATTTTAACAATAATCCGGCTTTAATATTTTGTTTTCTGTATGTTTTTTTAATAATTTTCTTTAAATTTGGAAAAAATAGATACCTTAGAAACATTGACTGATTTTTTTTAAGTAAAATGAGTTCTTGAAAAACGAAAAGGACACAAATAATGCCATTTATCAAGAAAAGTTTTATTACGGAAAAGCTTCTACCTAATGTTGCTATTGAGAAGTTGATTAATAATTATGTGCAGCTAAAAAAAGCTGGTTCAAACTATACCTGCTGCTGTCCTTTTCATCATGAGAAAACTCCTTCATTCAGTGTTACCCCATCTAAACAGATGTTCTACTGCTTTGGCTGCAAGGAACATGGTAACGTCATTGATTTTGTAATGAAATACAAAAATCTTGGTTTTGTTGAGGCAGTGGAAGAAGTTGCTCAGTTTGCTGGATTCGAAGTTGAATACGATAAGTCATCTTCCCATTCTAAAGACGAGTATGACAGGCTAAAGGAATACTATGAGCTTATGGACAGGTGTGCCTCCCTGTTTTCTGTTTGCCTGAAATCTCCGGAAGGTCAGGTCGGTTACAATTATTTTAAAAACAATAGAGGCCTTTCTGATGAAACTATTCAGAAATGTCGACTTGGTTTTGCTCCTGCCAATCCAAGATTCCTTCAGGATGCAATCTGCAAAAATCCAGGAGATGAGAAGAAACTGCAAGACCTTGGTCTGCTTGTTCAGGGCCAGTACGGTGTTCATGCCATGTATCGAAATAGGGTAATGATCCCTATCTTTGATAAGAGAGGACGTATTATTTCTTTTGGTGGCAGAACCATGGGCGATGATAAGCCTAAATACATGAATACCAAAGAAACTGCTATCTACAGAAAAAGACAGGAACTCTTCGGTCTGTATGAAAGTCTTCTTTCAAATAACAACCGACCACAGCGTCTAGTGGTTGTGGAAGGATACATGGATGTAATCTCAGTCCGACAGGCGGGCTGCTCCTATGCAGTGGCCTCTCTGGGTACAGCAACTACTCCAGAGCAGATTCAGACCATGTTCCGTTATACAGACAGAATTGTTTTCTGCTATGATGGCGACAGTGCTGGTAGAGATGCCGCATGGCATGCTTTACAGCTTATTACTCCAATTATGCAGGAAGGTAAGGAGATTAGCTTTGCTTTTCTTCCTCCTGAACACGATCCTGATTCTCTGGTAAGAGAAAAGGGACTTGATGCTTTTATAAAGTTTCTTGATGAGGCAATGAGCTATCCAGAATTTCTGGTGCTGCACAATTCACAGTCCTTTAATCTGCAGGATCCGAATGAACTATCCATTTTTATAAACAATTCAATAAAACTCATTGCTCAGATTCCATTATCTGCAGTGCAGATGGTGTGCATCAAGCTATTATCAGGTCCATCCGGAATATCTGAAAATCAGCTTTATGACATGCTCAAGGATAATAAGGATTCTGTAAAAATAACCAAGAGTGAACCAAGATTTGTCTCTGAATCTTTCAGTAACGAAAAGAAAGCTGATTCAGGAGATATTCTGAAGACTCCAATGAGAAAGCTTATGGCCTTTATTGTGCAGCAGCCGATTGTTGTATCATCCGTATATCATGAGTTTGCCTTAGATACCTTTGTTTCTCTGTGCAGGCGAATGGATGTAAACGGAAGTTCTCATCTGGAGGGAATTCTGCAGCTAATCTCAGAGAATCCAGAAATAACTCCTGCAAACTTTATCGAAATAACCCGCGGAACTGAATATGAAAAAACAGTACGTTTTTTAATGGATGCTCCATTAAATCTTGTTACTACCACAGGCGCGGAACTTCCTTTCAATGACAGAATTGATTATTTTGCGGTACTTTTAGGTGATGTGTTACTTAAACCTCTGAGAGAGCGTGCTCAGATGCTGAAGATTCAGCTCTCTCAGGGTAATCCGAATGCTCTTGAGGAACATGGAGCTATTCAGAGAATAATCAGAAATTATCAGAAATAGATGATGTCAAACGGTGAGAAAACATTGCCGGAGCACAACAATAGCCGGCTAATTCCTTGACTGATAAAAATAAAATATGTAAAATAGTTCCTCGAAATATGGCCCATTAGCTCAGTTGGTCAGAGCAGACGACTCATAATCGTTTGGTCTCCCGTTCAAGTCGGGAATGGGCCACCATCCTTTTCTAAACTATTCTGATTATTTCTTCTCTAGTACTGACGGACATTTGCTCTTGCTGTCTTTTGTAGCTGTTACGTAATGACCGTTTTCTTCAACCATCACTGTGCCGTTTGAACTTCCTGACACAATACGAACCTTTTTTCCTACCCCGTACTTACAGGAGAAAGGCATATCGATAATCATAGGTCCATTCTCGGTCTCAACAGTCATTCTTACACCGTCAGTTCTGTCTGCAAGCATGGAATATCCTTTTCCTGCAAGAAGACCTGCTCCGGCTCCTACCAGGGTTCCTGTGGTATGACCATTAATCAAATTGCCGGCAATTGCTCCTGCAACACCTCCCATTACAGCATTTGTTGAAGAATCCTGCTGCTTGTTATCCATATCTATAGATTCAATATCTGTAATTGTGCCCTCATAATAAGTATTAACAGCGCCTGCTTCGGTGGTTGGATTGGTACAACCGTTTAGAATCAGGATGGATGATGCAATAGCGATTGCTGGTAATGATAATTTCTGCTTCATGATCTTAAGTCCTTGTAATATGTTCTTGTTGAACGTTAGTTTAGGAATATTATCTCATTTTTGATAAAATCGTTTCTGTGTAAAAGTAGAAAAAATGTTCAGTATATGTCTAAGAAAAGTATAGTCTATAAGATGTACGATTGTCCTTGTCAGATCGTAATTTCTGAGGTTAATTCCTTTGGACAGGGGATTGCCTACTATGAAGATAGCGAGATCTACGTTGAGGGGGCTCTTGAAGGTGAAGAGCTTCTTGTTGAGATCGGTGCTCCCTTTGCTAACGGTTCTAAAAGAAGACCTGGGAAAATTATATCTTTTGTCAGAAAATCAGAAGACAGAGCTGAGAATTTCAACGAATTAGAACATCCTTCCATATATGCCTACGGTCATATGACTTATGAGGCATCCTTAAGAAAGAAAAAACAGGATATCATGGCTGCGGTGAAGAAGGCAGGCTTGTCTGCTGACCTTGTAGAGGGGATGCAGTCCTGTGACATTTCCAAACCATCAAGATTTAAATCCATAAGACATTTTGCTCTTGATAATGACAGGATAATCAATGGGTTCTATAAAAGCCGTTCTCATGATGTTATTGAGATAAGCTCATCTAAATTTGAACCAGCATGGTTTTCAGATTTTGCCAATAAATTATGTTCAAAACTGACTGAAAAAAAGGTTTCCGTATATGATGAACTTTCCGGCAGAGGGGAGCTGAGAGCTCTTTTTCTAAGAGATACTATTGAGGGTAAATTATGTACTCTGATTGTATCCTCAAAGGCATCAGAGGAATTAAAAAATACATATCTAAATATTGCCAGACAGTTTGCTATTGATTCCGTATACATCAATGTTAATTCCGAGAAAGGGAACAGAATTCTAGGGGATACAACTTATCTTGTAGCTGGCAGAGAAAAGGTTGAACTGCCTTTATGCGGCTATAGATATGCTGCAGGTCCTCATACCTTTTTACAGGTTAACTATCCGATTGCCAAACTGCTGTATGAAGAGGCCGTCCGCTGGTGTGGAGTTGACAAAGAATCAGTTGCTCTTGATTTATGCTGTGGCGTTGGCACTATGTCTTTATGTCTTTCTCCATCATTCAAAGAAGTTCATGGGATTGAAATAGTTGAGGATTCAATTATTGCGGCAAAGGATAATGCCAAGCTTAATGGCATCGATAACGTATTCTTTGAGGTTGCGGATATTACCAGAGGTATTCCGGATTATCTGAAGAATAAGTCTATTAAAGCTATTATCTGTGATCCTGCCAGAGCCGGTATTGGCGATAAGGCCTGTCTTCAGTTATGCAAGCTGAAGTCTCCGCTTAAACTTGCCTATATTTTCTGCTCTCTGACCGCGCTTTCCAAAGATCTGAAGTCTCTCTGCTCAAACGGATTTAAAGTTAAAGCCGTCAAGGGATTTGACATGTTTCCATTCTCTTCACATGTTGAGACTATCTGTCTTCTGGAAAAGAGTTAATTCCTTCCAACTGGAGAAGTTTTTTCTTAATTGCTAGACCTCCTGAGTATCCGGTAAGTTTGCCTCCGTTTCCCAGGACACGGTGGCAGGGAATGATTATTGATACATGATTGTGTCCAACTGCGCCTCCAACAGCCTGAGCTGACATATGTTTTAGACCCTGTTTTACAGTCAGACTTTTTGCAATTTCTCCGTAGGTTGTAGTTTGTCCGTAAGGAATTCTTAACAATTCCTTCCAGACTTTTTCCTGAAAATCAGTTCCTTTCAAGGAAATCTCCGGTATGAAGTCAGGACATTTGCCCTCAAAATACAGATCTAGCCACTTCTTTGTTAGAGCGAAGACAGGGATATCTTTTACTGTGAAGTCATCTCCTAGAGTGTCAGCATAGTTTTTCTGCCTCTCAATCCAGAGTCCTATAAGACTATTCCCGTCACTTGCGAGAGTAAGAGTGCCAAGAGGAGAATCATAGTAGTCAGCAAAGTGCATTGTGGTCATTTTTCAATAGATGAGAATTGTTATTTTTTTTTACATTATCATAAAAAACACAGTCTTGTGAGCCATTTCTAGGCACAAATCTACGGAAAGTGATATGTTTTAAATATCTTCAGAAAGAAATTACTCCTAAAAGAATACTCGACATTTTTTTGAGGATGTGGAAAACATGTCTTACGGTTTGCAGATTGCCTCTTTAATTATTATCTTCATTGTAGTGATGGAGTTTTTTCGTTATCGAAGATTGAATCTTTTTACCACAAAAATGTTTGAGGTCCTGATTTTCTTTTCGGTATCAAGTATTCTGTTTAAATGCTTATGTCTTTTTTCTTATTACAACCCAGAATACTTCACTATATTAAGTGCCAAGATAGTTCATCAGCTTTTCTATGTTACGGTTAACATCAATATCTGGCTGATTTATATGTATATTGATCTGAGAACAAGACCAATAAAAAACTATACAAATCTGCAGTTTGTATTAAGAACTATTCCTTTGTGCGTTTCTTTTATGATGGTTGTTTTGGGAGATATAGGATATCACTCTGAGGCGGATGAAGCTTATTCCTATGGACTGATTTCACAAAGCTGCTATCTGGCCTTTGCCTGTTATTTCCTGCTTATAGTTTTTATGCTTTTAAGGTCTGATCCGTTAAAGAAAAGCAACACATATTATGAATTTATTCAGTTTCTCTTTATATGGCTTACAACCGCCATGGTTCAGTATTTCTTTCCATATATGCATCTGTCCTCAGCATCGTCCTGTGTAGCGGTTCTGTTTTTCTATTTAATCTTTGAAAATCCGAAGGAACATACGGATAAGGATATACCGTCGGCTTTTTCAAGGTATTCTTTTGAATATACAGTTCAGGAATTCTTAAAGTTAAGACGCCATTTCTGGGTGATAAATTTCTCGCTACAGAATGTTGATTCAATCAGGGCTACATATGGACAGAAGGTCTGTATGGACTGTATAGAAAAGGCAATTCTAACCATTCCTGACTTTAAAAGCCGTAATATTTTCAGGACACTAGAGTACAGTTTTGGTTTCATTATCTATTCTAAGGAAGAGCTGGATAATCTATACAGTAATTTTAAATTGTCTGATAGAACTCTGTTGCTTGCTGATTACATGGTTTCACCTTCTTTTTCTGTATGTTCGGTAGAGTGTCCTGATATTGTTTCTGATTCTGAAGATCTGATGGATTTACTTTCATTCTGCAGAAATGCCGATGAATACAGCACCGATAACACCATTCATGTAATTGATAAGGATACTACTGAAAAGCGAGAGTATAGAGAGGCTATTGAGAGTCTGCTGCAGAAGGCTGTTGATGAGGATGGATTTGAAGTCTATTTCCAGCCGATTATCAATGCTGTAACCAAAAAATGTGTGTCTCTGGAGGCTCTGGTCAGACTTAAGGATGAATCCTCTCTTGGCTATGTTTCCCCTGATGTGTTTATCCCTATTGCCGAAAAGAAAGGCTTAATTTCCCCTCTGGGAGACAGGGTAATGAGCAAGGTTTGCAGTTTTATCAGAAAATACAATTTGGACAAGAAAAATAATATTCTGGGGATTGGCGTGAATCTGTCAGGCATTCAGCTTTCAGATCCGTCATTACCTTACCGTTTACATCAGGCGGTCAAGAACTACAGTATTGCTCCTAATTTTATATACTTTGAAATAACGGAAACAGCAGCTGTACACTCAGGTAATACTGCTAAGGCCAATATTAGCAAGTTAAGAAAACTAGGTTATAAACTCTCAATGGATGATTTTGGAACGGGGTATTCCAATTTGTACAATATGGCATCAATCAGTTATGATTTGATAAAAATTGATAAGTCTCTGATCTGGCAGGCGTTTGATGGAAAAAATAGAAAATCTATGACGGTGCTACTCTCGATTATAAATATGATTCATTCCATTGGCTGTTCCATAGTTGCAGAAGGCGTCGAGACTGAAGCTCAGGCAAATTACTTTAAGGAATGTGGAATTGAGTTTCTGCAGGGATTTTACTTTTCCAGACCATTATCTTCAGATCAGATCCTTGAGTATGTAGAGAAGAATTCTGACCAGCATAGTCCAGTAGAATCATTAAGTATTATAAGAAATTAGCTAAATAAAAATTCCCCGTATCTATAAAGATACAGGGAATTATCCTTCTCCTTTTCTTTTTAGGGAAGGGAATGTTATGAGATTTACTTTTAAGAACCTAGACCGTTGAATTCAAGTACAACTTCTCTTGAAAAGACTCTTTCACAGTAGCGGCATTTCATCTGGATCTGATCTCCTTCAGTGGAAATCTTGAAACGTGCATTTGCATCTTTTTCTTCATTTGTGATGCAGTTGCTGTTTGGACATTTGAAAACACCTACTGTTTCTGCTGGCAGTCTTAACTTGTACTTATCAACAACCTTGTAGTCTTCAATCTGATTGATGGTTGCATTTGGAGCCAGAACTGCAATCTGCTCTGTCTGAGCTGGAGAAAATACAACATCAGCAATCTTGATGATGTCTTTCTTTCCCAAATCTCCTGAACGAAGGTTAAAACCAACAGTAAGCTGATTTCCTTTTCCTAAGAATTTAAACATGCGAATGATGTTGATTGCCTGTCCTGGAGCAATATGGTCGATTACTGTTCCATTAGCAATAGCCTCTACAAGGAGTTTTGATTTATTGTTTTCTACATGAGCTTCTGACATCTTAAATCTCCTTGTTCAGAACCAGTGAAAGGATAGCTTCGCGGGCATATACACCGTTTGCTGCCTGCTTGAAGTAGTATGCGTAAGGGGTATCATCAACTGAAGATACAATTTCATCAATTCTTGGCAGAGGGTGAAGGATCTTCATGTTTTCCTTTGCATCAGCAAGGGTTTCTGGGGTTAGGATGTATTTTGATTTTAGGTGCTGATATTCTGTTTCATCGAATCTTTCTTTCTGGACGCGAGTCATGTACAGAATATCAATCTTTGGCATAACTTCTTCAAGATTTGTGTGTACTGAGAAGGTGATGCCTCTCTTGGTCAGATCGTCAAGAATGTACTGAGGCATTGCCAGAGATTCAGGAGAAACCAGATAAATTCTTGCGTTATATAAGGATAAAGCCTCAGCTAGAGAGTGAACTGTACGGCCATATTTCAGGTCACCTACAAAGGCTATGGAAATGTCTTCTAATCTGCCTTGGGTTTCCTTGATGGTGAACAGATCAAGCATGGTCTGAGATGGATGCTGGTTTGAACCGTCTCCTGCATTGATAACAGGTACTGGTGATATATCTGCAGCTAATCTGGCAGCACCTTCCTTGTTATGGCGAATTACCAGAGCATCAGTGTAGGAGGTGATGATTCTCATTGAGTCCATGAAGGTTTCACCTTTCTTTCCTAATGATGTATTGGCTGCATCAGGGAAACCGATAACTCTTCCGCCTAGTCTCTGAATTGCAGTTTCAAATGAAAGGCGTGTTCTGGTTGAGCCTTCAAAGAAGGTTACACCAATCAGTTTGTCTTTTAACAGATCGGTGCGAGGATTCTTCTTAAGTTCAAACGCAGTTTTAAGAATTAATTCGATATGGTCTTTGGAGAATTCAGATATAGAGATTATATCTTTTTGGAAAAGTGGATTTGTCATGTTTTGTCCCTTTACTGTTAGAAAACCAGCAAGAACTGGGACGCATTCGCTTTCAGGAGCGCTTGCGTTTACGCTGTTCCTGAAAGCTACATTATACTCTAGAAGATTCTTTTTTTTGTGAGAAAGCAGAAATTTAAATTCAGAGGGATCTTAAGCGCCTGAAAAATCGCTTTTTAGTCATGATTCATCTAATTATAATCCGCACCAAAAGTGTGCTGTACGGGCAGAATGTATTATTGTTTATTCAGACTTTTGTGGTTCTTCTTTTTTCTGTAGAAGTTCAAGCTTCAGAATTCCTTCTCTGTAGATTTTTGAAAAATCCTTAAAGTCGAGTAACGGATTCTCTTCACCAAAAATATTTCCGGACAGACATGCCATCAGGAAAATACTGTACAGGGAGGAAAAGAAGTAATCTGTCATCTTCTGACTTACATTCAGTCTTGAACAGTGCTTGTTCCACAGATTCTTTGTTGGGAGAATAGATTCCTCGTTCATCATCTTGGCAATGTACGGATGTTTTATTGCCAGATTGAAAAGCATCTGATAACGACGGATAAACAGAGGTTCATCAAAGAACTTTTCAATACCTATAACTGCATTGTTGAAAAGTTCTCCCACAGTTTTGCTTTCATACAGACTTTCGTGCTGAATGATAGGCATGTGAGAGATAAAACTTTTGTGCAGAATTGCCTTCAGGATTTCATTCTTATCCTTAAAGTAAAGGTAGATGGTAGATCTTGCCATCTTTCCTTCCTTTGCAATATCTGAAAAAGTTGTTTCCTCAAAACCATTTTCAAGGAAAAGCTTGTCTGCGCAGGCCAAGATCTCATCTGCTCTTGACTCTTTTCTTCTCACTCTTTGTTTCTGTTCTGCCATATTCATCCTCGTTAGGGACAATATACTTAGTTTTTGCTTATTATACAATTAGTCATATTTAAAATATCTGCTTGTTTTTAATTCATTATTTCTAAGTCCATCCTAAGCGAGATCCTTTACTCTGTGACTCAGCAAGACAAACTTGTTTAATTAGGAGCTGTTTTGTATGAAATTAAGTAAAATCCTGACTGTTTCTGCCTTAGTATTAGGCTTATCCTCTGCTAATGTCTCTTTTGCGGGAGATAGTTTCGGATTCTTCTACAGTAAGGACGGAAGTAATCTCTCATATAGCAGTGGTTACCCATTTTACCCAAGACACCATAGACCACATGAGCACGTAGTTGAGCATCACCATTTTTATCATGAGCCTCCTCGTCCTCATCACCACCATCACCATCATCACCACCATCATTGGGATGACTAATACAAAAATATCCCTTCCATAATTTGGGAGGGGATATTGGAAAATGTTTGACTAAAACCTTGTTAAATCAATCTGATAGAGTTATTTGTTATCATTGTTTCAGCTGTGAATTATATACAATGTGTTTAATTATATGAACAATTTTACAAATAACTCTTTACAAATACATTGGTTTTAAAGATAATACTACGGCAAATTCTACAGGGGCATAGTTCTAATGGTAGAACAGCGGTCTCCAAAACCGACGGTTGTGAGTTCGAGTCTTACTGCCCCTGCCACTCTCCTTAGTATTCTTAATTTCCCTTAAAGAAAAAATTTTTCTAAGTAAAGAAACCTTTGCTTTTCTATTTCTTTCTTCTTCCTTTATAATGACTTCTACTTTCAATTAAAAGCTTTTGGATCTCGAAAGAAGGAACTTTAATGTTTACTCTTCTGGAGCGCGGTTTTTGTAAATATTAAAAAAATGATATTAAAAAACACTCAGATTACATGGAAACTCAAAGAGGGGACTGTATTAAAGTATGGTCCAGCTCCTGATGCCGATGCCGAGAATAAATCTTCAGAAGTATCTGTTAAGTCTGTTCCTGTAACAGATTTTTCTCATCAGAGAGAAATGTCATCTGTTAGTCAAAATCCGTTCCCTAAGGGTACAGCTGATTCTGTTGTCATCGCTCCTGAATCTACAGAAGAAACGGAGGCGCCTTCCGCTGCTAAAGATAATACTGTTATATCTGAAAAATCTGAGGCGCATATTGATCAGGCATATCCGCAAAGCGTTAATCACCACCTTGAAAATCCAGCAAATTCAAGTCCTGTTGTAGATGGTCTTGCGGTGAATACATCCAAGATTGTTCAGCCTTTAGGCGCAAGATGGCAGTCCATACCATACAGATTAAGATCCAAAAGAGCGGATGTATTCGTTGATATGCAGGCATCCGTCGATTATCTTCAATCTCTGGTGGATTTTCTTAAAAACAAAGGCCTGGATGTAAAAGAATATAACGATGAAGTGCATTATCTTCCATCAGATATTATTCTTGCTGATGCTTCAAGACTCATAGATGCTGGCACAGTACTGGTTCTGCAGCAGGGCAAACGCTATATATGGGATGCTCTTTTAAAAGAGTTTGGAGCAAGACTGAATGGCTAATAATCCTTTTTATACAAGAATTCTGACAAGAGATGATCTGTCTCTTGTTAACAGTATGGAAAAAATCGAGTTTCGTACCCAGAAGAATGCCTGGAACGCACAGTCTCTAATCGAGTGCTTTGATGACAGTTACTTAATCATTGGGCTATTTAATTCTCAGAACCTGATCGGCTTTTCTGTCATTTACAATACAAAATTTACCACTGATCTTCTGACTATAGGAGTTGATCCTGATTATCAGGGAAAGAAACTTGGTAGTCTTCTTTTAAGGGACACCCTTCTTGCTGCCCTTAAAAATGAGGTTCAGGAATGTTTCCTTGAAGTAAGAGTAAGTAATATAGTTGCTCAGAATCTGTACAAGAAATACGGTTTCAAGATAGTTGGAACCCGCCCCGCTTATTACAATCCTGTCGGAAATTCCCCTGCAGAAGATGCCTATACCATGCATCTATGTGATATTAAGGAAAATCTTGATAAGACGCTCGCACTTTAACATTGTGCATGTTTATTTCTTCAGCTTATTTTGCTAAAAATATTTAGTGGTATTCTATCTTTAGTGTCAAATAGATTATTCAGTCTGTTTTTTTATGATTTATAAAAAAAACGCGATAATACAAAATGTTATGCACTAAATGGAAGCAATTGATTTTTATAAAGAAATTATTTTTAATAATTTTTAACTAATTGAAATTTAAGCCTTTAATGACTAGCGAGGGAGATTATTAGCGAATAAATAACAGTTTTGAAAAAAGCTACATTTTGTAGGAAGGGTATAGAACCTATAATACATAAGGAAGTAGGACTAATCGTCTTCTTTTAAAAATACAATGTTGTCACGAAAGTGTCTTTAATCAAACAGGGAAATGCGATGCTTATAGGTATTCCTAAAGAAAGTTTAAGCGGTGAAACTCGAGTTGCTGCAACTCCTGATACCGTTGCAAAACTTAAAAAATTAGGCTTTGATATCACAGTTCAAAGCGAAGCTGGTGCGCTTTCAAGTTTTGACGATGCTGCCTATGAACAGGCAGGTGCAAAGGTTGTCAATAAAAAGCAGGTCTGGGGGGCTGATATTATTTTCAAGCTCAATGCTCCAACCGATGCTGAAATTGAACTGATGCATGAAGGTCAGACTTTAGTAAGCTTTATACGTCCTGCTCAGAATAAGGAGCTTGTTGATAAGCTGAATGCTAAAAAGGTAACTGTTTTAGCAATGGATATGGTGCCACGTATCTCACGTGCTCAGTCTTTAGACGCTCTATCATCAACTGCAAACATTTCTGGTTATCGAGCTGTTATTGAAGCTGCTCATGCCTTCGGCAGATTCTTTACCGGTCAGGTTACTGCTGCTGGTAAGGTTCCTCCTGCAAAAGTTATGGTTATTGGTGCTGGTGTAGCAGGTCTTGCTGCAATCGGTACTGCTCACTCATTAGGTGCTATTGTTCGTGCATTTGATACTCGTCTTGAAGTAGCCGACCAGATTAAATCAATGGGCGGTGAGTTCTTAAAGCTTGATTTCAAGAATGAAGACGGTGGCTCAAGTGACGGTTACGCAAAGGTAATGTCTGATGAGTTTATCAAGGCTGAAATGGAATTATTCGCAAAGCAGTGTAAGGAAGTTGATATCATCATCACTACAGCTGCAATTCCTGGCAAGCAGGCTCCTCGTCTGATCAACAAGGAAATGATTGCCTCAATGAAGCCTGGTTCAGTAATTGTTGATCTGGCTGCTGCAACAGGCGGTAACTGTGAAGGCACTGAAGCCGGCAAGGTTGTTACCACACCAAACGGCGTCAAGATGATTGGCTATACCGATCTTGCTGCTCGTCTGCCTGCTCAGTCATCTCAGCTCTACTCAACCAACCTTGTAAACCTTGCAAAACTTCTGTGCAAGAACAAGGACGGTCTGATTGATGTAGATTTTGAAGATGTTGTTCTACGCAACATGACTGTTACCAAGGAAGGCGAAGTTACCTTCCCACCTCCAAAGATCAGCGTTTCCGCTGCTCCTCAGGCTACAAAGGCCGCTGAAGCTCCAAAGGTTGAGCCAAAGAAACCAAATACCGCTCTGAAGATCGGCTGCCTGGTTGGCATGGTAGTGCTGTTTATGTTAATGGGCGCTTACGCTCCATCAGAGTTCCTGCCTCACTTCACTGTATTCGTACTTGCTGTTGTGGTTGGTTACTATGTTGTATGGAATGTTTCTCATTCTCTGCATACTCCTCTGATGTCTGTAACTAATGCTATTTCCGGTATCGTGGTCGTTGGTGCCATGGTCCAGATCAGCAACAGTTCAGTTCTAATCGGCATATTTGCCTTCATTGGTGTGTTAATCGTATCCATCAACATTTTCGGTGGTTTCGCTGTAACACGTCGTATGCTGGCAATGTTCAGAAAACAGCAATAGTAGGTAAGGAGATAATTTAGTATGTTGTTAGGTTTAACTCATATGGCCTACATTCTTGCAGCGCTATTATTCATTACAGCGCTAGCAGGACTATCAAAGCAGGAAACTGCAAAAATGGGCTGTTTGTCTGGTATGGTTGGTATGACCATTGCTCTGATTGCAACCTTCACTACCGTAAGTCCATTTGGTTTTGCAGCAATTATCGTTGCAATGCTGATCGGTGCTGTTATCGGTCTGTATGTTGCAAAGAGAGTTCAGATGACTCAGATGCCTGAGCTTATCGCCTGTCTGCACAGTTTCGTAGGTTTAGCAGCTGTTCTTGTAGGCTTTAACAGCTTTATCAAGTTAGGTGCTGATCCTGCAGCAGTTGCAAGTTGCGCAGTACCTTTTGAAGGTTCAACTCAGGAAGTTTTAGAGAAGGTTGCTCAGTGTAAGGAGCAGGCTGTATCAGCTTTAGCTCACCCACAGATGACCCTTGCTATGTTCAATACTGAACTGGTTGAAATCTTCCTAGGTATTTTCATCGGTGCTGTAACCTTCACTGGTTCTATCGTTGCATACGGTAAGTTAAATGGTACATATCAGCTGAGAATCTTCAAATCAGCTCCATTAACTCTACCATTCGGCAATGCTATGAACTTAGGTGCACTAGTTGTATCATTCCTGCTCTTAATATGGTTCGTAGCTGGCGGTGACGTATCAACTCTGCATGCCCCAGTTCTACCTTTACTGGCAATGACCATCATTGCGCTTGTATTCGGTATTCATCTGGTTGCTGCAATCGGTGGAGCTGATATGCCTGTTGTTATCTCAATGCTGAACTCATACTCTGGATGGGCTGCAGCTGCATCAGGTTTCATGCTGTCAAACGATCTTCTGATTGTTACCGGTGCTTTAGTAGGTTCATCAGGTGCTATTCTGTCCTACATCATGTGTAAGGCTATGAATCGTTCATTCATCTCTGTTATTGCCGGTGGCTTCGGTAACGAGGTTGTCATCAGCAAGGATGACGAGCAGATGGGTGAGTACCGTGAACTTAAGGCTGCGGATGTTGCTGAGCTTTGTAAGAATTCAAGCTCTGTAATCATCGCCCCTGGTTATGGTATGGCTGTTGCTCAGGCTCAGAATGCTGTAGCTTCTCTAACCGAGAAATTAAAGGCTCGCGGTGTAGACGTTCGCTTCGCAATTCATCCTGTAGCCGGACGTCTGCCAGGTCATATGAATGTTCTTTTAGCAGAAGCTAAGGTTCCATATGATATCGTATTCGAGATGGATGAAATCAATGATGATTTCGAGAATACTGATACCGTACTGGTTATCGGTGCAAACGATACTGTAAACCCAGCCGCTGCTGAAGATCCAACCAGCCCAATTGCAGGTATGCCTGTTCTTGAGGTTTGGAAGGCACGCAACGTTGTTGTGTTCAAGCGTTCTATGAATCCTGGTTATGCAGGTGTTCAGAATCCTCTGTTCTTCAAGGAAAACTCAGCTATGTGCTTTGGTGATGCTAAGAAGACAGTTGAAGAGATTGTTGCCAATATCTAATTTTTAACAAAATCTTTATAAAAATCCTCTAGTTATCTAAATTAGAGGATTTTTTTTATTTTTTTTCTAAAGTTCCTCTGCAGGAATTCCGATAACAATTGTAGAGGGGAAATTTAGACTAATTTTAGGAGGAAAGTATGAGTATAGATGCAAGTGCACTAACCAGCATCCAGAATGCTATTGCCAGCTTTTCTTCTTCAAACACTCAGAACACTGGTTCGCAGAACTATGTTCAAACTTTAACGGAAGCTAGTGCTTCTGTAAGTACAGAGACCAGATTTAAGAAGGCTTTTGAAGAGAAACTCAAGAAAGCTACTGGTTCTGAGGATGTTGAGATAAGCAAAGATGCTCTAGATGCTTTAAAGAAGTTTAATGAGACAGGTGCTCAGGATACAGAGAAAACTGATAAAAAGACTTCAGATGTTTCCTATACCTATGATTACATGACTTTAAAGAAGCAGAGAGAGCAGAATCTGGCAAAGATTGAGAAGGAAGTTGCTGAGAAATACAATCCTCAGGCATCTGTTCAAAGTGAGGAAACTCCTGAAGCTGAAGAGACAGAATCTGCAGCGGTTTCATCAACAGCAGCTGATAATTCGACTTTAAATGTTCAGCCAAGAGCTGAAGTTCAGACTCAGTCTGAGGATGAGAGTCCTACTGATCCTCACGGAAGACAGGAGCCTGATCAGAATGAGACAGCTGCTCAGAGTGATGCTACTGTAAATGGTGCTGATGAAATGTCAGAGTCTGCTACTTTAAGCAATGTATAAGATTTTAGGTGTGTGATAATTGTTCTGAGATCTGCATTTGGTCTATCCAAATGCAGATTGATGTATATTTGACTAAGGATGTTGAGATTGCTCATCATCCTTTTTTTGCGTATTGTCATCCTCAAGGATAACCCAGGTACATGGGGTCTGTCCTGCCACAACCTTTCCCGAAGCACTGATTACTCTTGCGATCGAGGCAGAGGAATTAACCACAATCATTGATGTAATGGTTGACTCAAGCTGTTCTGATACATGATTGATATCTATGTTAATAATTGGTGTTCCTGTTTCAACTCTATCGCCGATACCTACGTTGGAACTTAATCCTTCACCGCAAAAGTTGGAGGTACCTATTCCAAATGTTACGTAAACTTCAATTCCACTATCGGTTCTGATAGCAAAAGCATTATTAGAGGCAACGAGTCTTGAAATGATACCTGAACAAGGTGCAAGTATATGTGAATCATCTGGAATAATGGCTACGCCGTCACCAATCAGTTTTTCTGATATAACCAGATCAGGAACTTCTCCTAGGGGGACCAGATTTCCTGTAACTGGAGCCAGAAGCTCTAGATCTGCTTCGTTTTTTGCCTCGTTGATAGCATCGTCATTCTTAGAAAAGAAAGAAAAGATACCCATAAAAAATCCTAATTAAAACAGATTGCAGCCATTTACTGAAACATAAATGTACCAGTATCTGCAGTTATTCTAGAAGAATTCCTTCTTCAGTATTTAACAGGAGAAGGAATTCAGTATATCGCTTAACTCTGAACCTGTATAACAGGTAACAATCTTGTTGTAGAGCTCTATATCGAAGTCAGGCTGAATGTCGTGTTCAAGATTAAGCCTTTCAACAACACCTTTTACTTTCTGAATATTATATGTACCTGTTACAAGATAAGATACCCCCATCTTGTAAAAGAATGGTAAAAGCTCAGTTCTTGCAGCAAATCGTCCTGCAACTCCTAGGGTAATACCTGCCTCGTGGGCTGCTTTTGCTGCCATGGCTATCATTTTAGCAAGAACAGGGGTAAAAGCTGAATCAGCCGGGCAGGGAGCCGATGCATATTCTGCCAGAGAGCTTGTTCCTAAAAGCATCATGGCACTGTTGTTTGCAAAAGCTGGCGCTAGAAGTACTGCTGCAGGAGTTTCCACCATGAAGGAGATTAACATTTTTCCATGTGGGATTTTCTGATTTTCAAGTTCATCCTGACAGTCATTTGCCAGTTTGAAAAGATAATCTTTTTCGCTGATCCTTGTAATAAGAGGGAATACGATGGTAATTTCCTGTCCAACTGATGCCCTTAGCATTGCTCTGATTTCTTTTTTCAGTAGGGCTGTTCCCACTCCTGCACCGTATCCTTTAAGCGGACCGTCATCATCGGTAATTACTGTGAACAAAGGCTTTTTGTCATCAGCAAAGTCGAAGGTTCTTGAGGTTAGAGGGGCATTCTTTTTGACTTTTGAGAAAATCTGGTAAAACCTCTGAGTCATCTCCTCCTCAGTTGGTTCTGTCATGGAGCTTAAGAATAGAAATTCTGAACGCAGAAGACCAAGTCCGTGTGCGGTAATTTTCTCAACATCATCATTTGGACTTATTGCTCCGACAGCTGCTCCAAGAGTTATATTCAGAAGTGATTCGTCATTTATCTGAAATAACTGAGATTCCTGCCTGCGAAGAATTCCTTTTGTCATGTCCTCAGGCGGTTCTACAATCACAACTGCAGCGTTGCTGTCGACTATTACATAGGTTCCTGATTTAATATTGGTTGCATCAAAAACACCGAAAACGGCTGGAATGCTCAGCTCTCTGAGTACGACTCCAAGGTGACTGGAATCTCTGCCTTCTTCAAGTACTACGCCTTTTACAAATTTTGTATCCAGTGAAAGAAGCTGTGCCGGTGAAATTGTTCGAGCGATTATAATCACATCTTCTTTTAATTCTGGGAGTTCAATTTCATCAGCCTTCGAATGCTCCAGGGTATGAATAAATTCGTTTAATAGAGACTGTATTTCGCCTTTATCTGTTTTAAGATCGTTTTCCTTTTTAAAAAAGTTATCCAGATTTTCAAAGAGTACAGTTCTGGCAGCCATGCTGGCAGAACAACCTCTTTTTATAAGCTCAAGTATTTCCAGTTTATTGTCTGCAGAGGTGATGAAGCCTGCGGTTGCACCGATAAGATCCCTTACTGAGTCCTTTGCTGGATTGACAATCTGAAGAAGTTTCTGAGAAAAACGAGAGGATTTTTTGTTAAAACGATCGATTTCGGTTTCAACGTCATAAGCAAATATTTCATCAGTCGAGTTGGTGTTTCTGGTTTTTGATATGGTCAGGGAAGGGGCTGCTCCAACTCCTGCTCCTGCTGATACTCCTGATAATGTATACATATCTACTCCTGATTGTTATGACGTATGTTCTGGAGGATGTTTTTCTGTATTTCAAGATAATATCTTGTTCCTGCACATACAGCTGCTGGCGGGATCAGAATATTGAGAATTGGTACCGAAAGTGAAAGGGCAATTACGGTTCCAAAGCTTAAGGTTGCAACTGGATTATTTTTGAGATCCCGCTGCATGGAATTAAAAGGAATTTTATGGTTGTCATAAGCATAGTCACAGTACTGTAGACAGCCCATCCATGCGGTGAGCGCAAACCAGAGTACTGGAGCTATAAGGTTTAATGCTGGAATAAAAGAGATTATCAGACAAACAAGTGCCAGTGGCAGGAAAAACATCTGTTTTCTGACTTCTCTCATAAGGATCCTCGGAATGTCCTTTATAAGCTGAGGTACGGTCATATCCTCACCGTGACTCTGATTGAGGAGCATTTCAACCTTATCTGCAAGCAGACCATAGAAAGGTGAGGCAATTATGGTGGCCAGCGTCGAGAAGATGTAGCAGCTGACAAAAATAATGGTGATACTCAGGAGTGCAGAAATAATATATGCCAGAAAGTTAAGATAAGAAGGAATATCCTCGAAAATATTAAAAACCAGCGTCTTGAGATTTGAAAAAAGATAGTAACCCAGAGCTGACAGCAGGATTATATTTACCAGCACAGGCAGAATAATGTAAAGACGGCACTCTTTAGACAGCGCTATCCTAATACCGTTTTTCAGATAGCTAACAGCATCCATTATTCCAAGTTTTACTGGATTTGTTCCTTGCATAATTCCTCTTTTCTGTGGAGTATTTATTACTGCTGAAAATATAAGCAGACAAAAAAAACTAAGCACTTACTATGCTCATTCTGATTTAATACTACCATTTCGTTACACTATTTAATCGAAAATTCCTCTCAATTTCTCTTTTATTTTTGTTTAAGCCGATTGTTTCAAAAGACTTAAAGTCACAGATGCGGTAAAATAATTGGAATGCAGAAGAGATAAAAATTTAGGAGTTCCAATGACTTTCAACGATTCTAGTTCAATTATTCTGATTGTAGGGGCAGTTGCGATTTTAGCCTTCGTTGTTCATGGTCTGTGGTTCTCTGGTCGTAGTATTAACCGTAAACTTGTTAAAACTTCAAAAGAAGATCAGGAAATTGCCAATTCTTCTGCTGTCGGCAAGGTAAGAATCGTTATGCCTCAGACCGATGCTTCTTCTTTTGACGTTGCACCTCAGAAAGTTGAGACTTTTGTAAACAAGACTGACACCAAGAAAGTTCCTCAGGACAGCAGTCCTGAGAAAAAAACATCAGCTCCTCAGGTCAGCAATACTTATGAGTTAAATCTGTACGCTGCTGACGGTCGTGTCTATAAAGGCCTTGATTTGGAGGAATTATTCGGAAATTACGGCTTTATAAGAGGCGACAAGGATATTTACTGTGTGTATGAAAATCCTACCTTAAAGGATCATGTTGTATTTAGAATCTGTTCATTAGAGGCTCCTTATTCTTTTCCTAAAGATATGTCAGATTTTTCAACTCATTCACTTGCAATCTATATGCATCTGCCAAGCAAGGGAAAATGCTTTATTTACTTTAAGGCAATGAGAATTGCGGCTAATTGCCTAATCGAGCATTTAGGCGGAGTTCTTTATGACAATGATAATGTTGAAATGACAGAGGAAAAACTGGATTCTATCGAGCGTACTCTGAAAAAATATGATAAGTCAGAGGATTAGTAATGGAATATTCAGATATTAAAGAGCGTTACAGAGCTCTGGTTAGTGATTTAAACCGATATTCTGTTGCTTACTATGTTAACGATGAACCGCTTGTTCCTGATGCTGAATATGACAGGTTATATCGGGAACTGGAATTACTCGAGCAGAGTAATCCTGATCTTATTGCAGCTGATTCTCCAACTCAGAGAGTTGGAGGGCAGGCGTTAACCTCATTTGCACCTGTTACCCATAGAGTTCCTCTTATGTCCATGGGCGACATTTTTGATGACAATGAGCTTACCGATTTTAATCAACGCATGATGCAGTCTACCGGTATTGCTTCTGTGGAGTACTGTGCCGAACCTAAGCTTGATGGTCTGGCAATATCCCTTGTATACAGAGACGGTGTTCTTGTTCAGGCTGCAACCCGAGGAGATGGACGAGTCGGAGAGGATGTAACATCTAATGCCAGAACTATAAAGGCTATTCCTTTAAGACTCCATGGAGAGAATATCCCTTCCTATCTGGACGTCCGCGGTGAGGTGATTATGCCTCGTGATGGTTTTAACAGATGGAATGAGATGGCTCTTGAAACCGGAGGCAAAGTCTTTGCCAATCCTCGTAATGCGGCTGCAGGCTCTTTAAGACAGCTTGACTCTAAAATTACGGCCAAAAGACCTTTATCCTTTTATGCGTATTACGTTGGAGAGTGTGAAGGATATGAGCTGCCTGATGATCAGTATCAACGACTTTTAGAGCTAAAAAAATTCGGTATTCCTGTAAATCCAAATATCAGATGTGTTAATGGAATTGAGGGGCTAAGAGCTTTTTACAATGACATTCTCTCACGTAGAGATTCTCTAAATTACGATATAGATGGTGTGGTTCTGAAGGTTAACTCATTATCTGTTCAGGAGGAGCTTGGTTTTACTGCCAAGGTTCCACGTTGGGCTGTTGCCTATAAGTTTCCTCCTGAGGAAATGATGACAAGACTTCTGGATGTCGAATTTCAGGTAGGCAGAACCGGTGCAATTACACCTGTGGCTAAACTTGATCCCGTATATGTTGGAGGAGCAACTGTATCCAGTGCCACCCTTCATAATGCAGATGAAATCGCACGTCTGGGTATTAAAATCGGTGACTATGTTGTTGTGCGCCGTGCCGGAGATGTTATTCCACAGGTTTCAGGTGTGGTTGCAGAAAAAAGATCCGGTGCTGAACGAGAGATTGTTTTCCCTAAGTACTGTCCAGAATGCGGAAGTCTGATTGAAAAAATCGAAGGCGAATCCGTTGCAAGATGTTCTGGAGGCCTTTTCTGTTCTGCTCAGCTAAGAGAATCTATTCTGCATTTCGTTTCTAGAGATGCTATGGATATCGAGGGCTTTGGTGATCGTATTGTAGAAGAGCTGGTTTCCTCAAAGACACTGACTTCGGTTGCCGATATCTACATGCTTTCTGAGGACTCTCTGGCAAACACAGTGCTTGAAGCTGAGACTGAAGATAAGAAACAGCGCCTTTTAGGCCATGTTATAGCCAAAAAGCTGCTTAAAGCTATAGAAAACTCCAAAAAGGTACCATTTAACAGATTCATCTACGCTTTAGGTATCAGAGAAGTTGGAGTTTCAACAGCAAGAACTCTGGCCTCAAATTTTGAGAATATTGACTCTCTAATCAAAGCCTCCTACGAGAAACTTCTGACTCTGCCTGATATCGGTCCTGTTGTTGCCAAGCACATAGTTGATTTCTTCTCGGAAAAACACAATTTATCGATTATAAGTCAGCTTGTGGCTCAGGGTGATCTTTTCAGTGCCGGAATTGAGATTATTCCTCTGCCTCAGCAGTCGGAAATCGATGTTTCCTCTCTCCCTTTAAACGGACAGACCTTTGTTATAACCGGTACTCTGGATGCAATGGATAGAAATACGGCCAAGTCAAAGCTGTTAGCTTTGGGGGGAAAAGTCTCTGGCTCTGTATCTAAAAAGACCAGTGCGGTTATCTGCGGAGCTGATCCTGGCTCTAAACTTGTAAAAGCAAATGAACTTGGAATCAGAGTTATTTACGAGGAAGAGTTCTTAGAGATGCTTAAGCAATATGAGTCTTAACTTAAGAGAAGTTAACAAAAAAGGCTAACATTGCGTTAGCCTTTTTTCGTGATTAGTTCTTTATTTTCAGAGGAATATCCTCAGGATACTTCACTGCTGATTTACCGTAGATAGCCTTTTCAAAGGTATCTGCATGTTCAATAGGTACCAGAATTCCACGAGCAGGATCGATCTTGTCTGAGGTATAACCCGAATTCAGTTTCTTCAGGATATCCAAAGAAGCTCCTGACAGGCGTGCTGCTTCATGTAAGGAACTAACCTTTCCTGCAACCTCAACTTTTCTGAAGGCGGTTCTGTTCTTGATCTTCGGCAGAGTTACACCATAAGCCTGCGGATTCTTCAGAATATCAGAATATGCCTTAAATCTGGTCAGATAGTTACGGGCAGTTCTTGAAATAATGATGTCATCAGCAGTTGGATTTGCAATACCCTTCTTCTGGGCATTTCCAATCGCTCTTTTAACACCGTATTCACCCTGATTGTATGCAACTACAACCAGCTGCCAGTCTCCTAGATCCTGATACAGTCTGTTAAGATACTTTACACCTGCATCAGTTGATGCAAAGAAGTCATAGATTCCGTCGTAACCATGAGATCTTTTCAGTCCCAGAGAGTATCCGGTTGATCTTACATACTGCCATGCTCCATGAGCTCCCTTGTTGTGTACATGAGGATTGAGTCCACTTTCAACAAGAGGAATTGCAGCCATTTCCAGAGGTATATCCGCTTCTTTTAACTTGGTTAAAAGATAATGTACGTAGAAATTATTCTTTTTTAAATTTGAGGTAACCGATCTGGCATGACTTCTAGCCAAAGCGCGTTCCTGAGCATTTAACTTAAGATTTAAAGTAAAACGGGATTTATCTGCAAGGTCTGATTCCCATACAGACTTCTGCTCTTGTAGTTTCTTTAATTCTAGTTCGTTTTGCTCATCTTTGTTTTCTTGGGCATTGGCAGTCATGTTTGAAGAGCATGCATTTAATGAAACAAATGCAGCTACCACAATACCAAAGCACAAATATAATGTTTTTCTAATCATCCTTCCTAACTTGGTCCACAGGACCGGTTGTTAATATTGATAATTAGGAGCAAAAACCTTCATCAAGGATTTTGTTATCTCCTGCGGCAGCACCTCGGGCAAGTTCATCGCAACGTTCATTTTCTGCATGTCCGGCATGTCCTTTAACCCATTTAAAAGTAATGGAGTGTTTTGAACATTCCTGATCAAGCTGTTGCCATAAATCCTTGTTCTTAACAGGTGCCTTTGTACTGGAAATCCAATTATTTCTTTTCCAGCCTGCAAGCCATGAAGTCATACCGTTTTTTACGTACTGACTATCTGTTGTTATTATTACTTTACATGGCTCTTTAAGAGATGAGAGCCCTTTAATGACGGCCATTAGTTCCATACGATTATTAGTCGTCTGGATAAAGCCCTGGGCGAATTCTCTTACATGTTCTTTATATTTAAGAATAACTCCGTAACCGCCTGGGCCAGGGTTTCCTAAACAAGAACCGTCAGTGAAGATTAATACCTCTTTCATAAGTCTCATTATTATTTATTAAAGAAGGTAAACCTTCCCTTTCTCGATACTGTTTGTAAACAATATCTCATGAAATTCACACTTTTATTATATCATAAAAAACTATAAATAAATAATTGTTATAATTCAGTATGTTAAAGCACAAAAATGTGATTCAAGAATAAAAATAATATCCGTTTTTCTATTATTTCATTCTTTTTGAGATTTTACCAAAAAAAGAGTGATTTATAATATGTAGCTCCTCAAATGTATGTTACATGATTAAAATTAGCTAATACTTAGATTTAAAAAATTTGCTATATATCACAAAAATGGCTATAAATTGAGCTTTTTAAAGGTGCATTTTGTTAGCTTTAACTAACTAATAGGAATATCCTTATTTAACTGTTCTTCTGCATATACACTATGATTTTTTTAGATAACAAACATAAATTTATAGAAGAAAACATACTAAAAAAATCAATAAAGTGAATTTTGTCATAGTTGACAAGCCAAAGTAAAACAGATTCAACAATATCTTTAAAACAAATTTTGCTAAAATGGAAAGACAATATTGGAGAATGTATTTTGAAAAGACAAGTTGCACTTGATACAGAAACTACAGGTAAATCTGACGATGGTACTCCTGGAGAACACCGAATTATCGAAGTAGGCTGTGTTGAAATCATCGATCGTAAGGTTACAGGCAGAAATCTTCAGCTTTATGTTAATCCTGAAAGACATGTTGATGATGAAGCTTTTAAAGTGCATGGTATTTCAGATGAATTCCTCAAAGACAAACCAAAATTCAGTGAAGTTGCACATGAGCTTATAGATTTCATCAGAGGATCTGAGCTCCTGATCCATAACGCAAAGTTCGACGTCGGTTTTATGGATAAAGAGTGGCTCATGATGGGGCTTAATGAAAAGACGAGTGATATGGCCACTGTTGTGGATACCGTTTCACTTGCTATGAAACTTTGTCCTGGCCATCAGGTAAATCTGGATAATCTGTGTAATATCTATGAAGTAGACAGATCCTCCCGTACTCTTCACGGAGCGTTGCTTGATGCTCAGATTCTGGCAGAAGTCTATCTGGCTATGACCGGCGGACAGGCTTCTCTGAATTTTTCAGAAGAAGATAAAGTCGTAGTTAACGAAAAATGGGTAAGACCCGAGGGAATTAAAATACCTATCATGCCATTGAGTGAAGAGTGTCATGTCGTACACATGGAAAAAATGCTTTCTCTGGCTCAGACCCATATGCTCAGAAAAGGAGAGGAAGGTCAGCCTTCTGTTGCCGGAAGTGACTGGTCTGACGCTTTTGACATGGAATTACTTGTCAAAGGTGAAGATGAGAAGAAAGGCGATTTCAAAAAAAGATTATCTGAACAGAAAAATATGATGCTCGAGAAGATCTTTACTCCTCAGCAGCGTGAAGTTTTAGCCGAAGCTAAAAAGAAAGATAATGAAGCTCAGGAAGCCTGGCTTGATAGAGTTTTAGGTCGAAAGAAATAGGAGATGTAATGTTATCTTTTGATGTACTTGATGATTTACGAGAAGAACTGAAAGTTCTTAACGATTTTATAGAGCAGAAAGATACAAGAGAAGTCATCGAAAAAGCTATTTATATGATGACTGATTCAATTAAGACCAATGGAAAGATCATATCTGCCGGTAATGGTGGCAGCATGTGTGATGCAATGCATTTTGCTGAGGAATTAACCGGAAGATACCGTAATGATCGCCCTTCCTATCCTGCAATTGCAATCTGCGATCCAAGTCATATCTCATGTGTAGGTAATGATTATGGCTATGATTATATCTTCTCAAGATTCCTTGAAGGAATGGGCTTTAAGGGGGATGTGTTCCTTGGTATCTCAACCTCTGGAAATTCAAAGAATATTATTGAGGCCTGCAGAGTTTGCAAAGAAAAGGGGATTAAATCAGTTGTTCTTCTGGGTAAAGACGGCGGAAAGCTGAAAGATCTATGTGATCTTCCAATTATCGTACCTCATTTTGGTTATGCAGACAGAATTCAGGAAGTTCATACCATGATTATTCATATTATGATCCGTGGTATTGAGGAGCTCCTCTCCAAGTAATAAAAAATACCGTTATTTGTTTGAATAACGGTATTCTGTTCATCTCAATTTCTTGTAAAACTATCTATTCTGATTTACTCAATTTTCTGATTTTCATAATCATCTGTTTCTGCTTTATTGGCCTGCAGATAATACAGCTGGGTCTCAAGCTTCTTCATCGCAGCTTCCTTAGTACAGTTTCGGTTGCCTGGTTTAGAGTCAACCATTAAATTCTCCATCTGAGTAAAATCATAGGATATTGGTCTTTCTACTGTACTGATGTCACAGGCATGCGTCTTCTCGTATGAAACAGCAACACTGCTGTTGAAGGCAAATGGGAAATTACATTTTTCATTTGAAAGCAGATCACAGCCAAAAGAGTGGAACTCATGATCTGACAGAGCATGAGATGCTATAGTAGTGATTATATCCTTCTGTGAGCCCAGACGTTCCTTATCATAATGAACATTAGTGTTCTGAATATACTTCTGAGGCATGTACAGATAGAATGGAACCTCGTGACCAAAAACAAGCTCGGTTGGATGGTCTGTATAGCCGATTCCTCTCATATTGTGGTCACCGGTTGCTGCAATAAAGGTATTATCCTTTAATTTTTCATCTGCTTTAACCATATCGATGAATCTGCCTAGCTGATCATTGCCATATCTGAAAGTTGCAAATATGGTTTCCGTATCTTCATAAGGGAATCTGTCCAGAATTTCTTTTGGAAGTGATACCTTCTGAATCTCAACATCAGATGGTAATCTGAATGGTGGATGATTGGTAATTGAAAGGGTCATGATAAAGCGAGGTTTATCTGACTTTTCAGACAGGATCTTAAATGTTTCCTTAAAAAGATATTCATCATCAATGCCCCAGGCACCAGAGGTAGCATTTGGGAAATCTCTCAGGACCTGAGTTCTTTCGATTACTCTGCTGAAATTAAGCTGTCTCAGGAAATTATCATAGTTTCTCCAAGATGCTGTTGAAGCTGTGATGAATATGGTTTCATATCCTGCATCATTAAACAGCTTTGCAATATTGCAGATGTAATCCTTTCCTGAATAGATTGAAGTTGATAGGTTCAGATCAGGAGAAGAAACCAGCATTCTGGTCATACTGTCTGAGGTACCATCACCTTCAGAGACAAAATTACGGAAAACAAAATCGCTCTTGAAATGTTTACGTAGTTCCCCCATTAGATCTCTTTCTTTCTCATCATCGAAAGTCATCATGTGGGTACTCATACTTTCCATGACATTGAAAACAATGTCTGGACGATTCTGCTCTAGGAAATCATTCTGAGCGGTATGTTTCTTTAATGGTTTAAACAAGGCTGAAACAGTATCTCCTTCAATTTCAATCCCTAATTCCTGATAGGTTTTAAGGATTTCTGAAGGGCTGACTGTAGGGACTTTTGTTGAGATTTTCTCCCATTTATATGCCCAGTAAAAGGCAAGAGGACCATTTGGCAGACAATAATTGATACCTGGTTTATCGGTTACCTGCGCATTCAGCTGTCTTAAAGGGAAGGTTCCAAATGAACCGCGGATGAATCCAAAAAATACCAGAGTAAGAACAATAATGCCGAAAACGGTCTTTCTTCTATTGTCAGGAACGTAAACCTTACCTTCAAGCTTTTTAAAGATAGCTGTTGCGACATACTTGTAAATAAAAAATGCCAGCAGAAGTCCAATTGCTCCAATACCCACAGGGTAATCATTGATTACTGTTTTGATAACAGCAAGAGGATCTTCTTTTGATATTGCAAAGATAAAGGTATCTATGGATTTATCATAGGTCTTGAAGTAAAAGTAGTTAACAATACTGAATATAAGTGCAATATAGAATATCAGCGTGTTGTAGTACTTAATAAATCCTTTGAAAAATAGAAAGGTTTTGTTAATAAAGGTTATAAATGCAATCAGTAAAGGAAGTGCGTAGGCAATAGTGGTAACTTTCAGATCAAATCTTAAGGATAATAGCCAGAAATTGAATTGTTCATCTAAGGAAAGCTGAAAATACTGATCTTTTACAAAACTGAATACCAGAATAAATCTGGCAGCTAGTAAGACTGCTAGGCATATAAGCATACCGCCAAATATTCTGGATAGGAAAAATCGCATATTTTCCTGTGCGCGATTACAAACTATCTGTGAAAAAAACATAATTTTCCTTCAACTTTTTTCTTTTGTATTCTCCATTAAACGCAAAATTATACACTGAAAGTATATTTTTTTGCTTATAAAAAATATTTTGCTTAAAAATCAATGAGAACTAAAATTAGGAACAATATAAACAGGGAAAATATTGGTCATTTTTTTTGTTTTGAGAACTATTCATAGAAGAAAATAAAAACTGATTTTAAAAAATGGTTTAATATTGTGTAATTATGATTGAATTTTTTGTTGGCTGTTTTTAGGTAAAATTCAGCTGTAGCAGGAATTGTTTCTCCTGTCTTCAATCAAATAATAAATATAATAATAAGGTTAATATTCTCTAGATATTCTATATCTGGATGATAATGAGAAGAGCAAATGCCTCAACTGAAGAAAGAATTAAAAGAAAACACCAAGCATGGTTCCAATGTCTTTCCTCTTGCAAGTTATTTCTGCAGAGGAAAGAAATTCAATATAAACATAGGAATGCACTGGCATCCTGAGGTTGAAATCAACCGTTTTGAAAAAGGAACCTTTATCTTTAATTATGCTATGAAAGAGTACAAGATTGAGGGCCCATGCATTGCGATTTCACCTGGTAATGTCCTTCATAATCTTGTTATTAAAAGAGGCTCCGATCAGTCTTCTCTGGTTTTTAATCCTTCAATTGTTGAATTTAATTATTTTGATGAAGTCGAAGCTCAACTTCTTAAGTTCCTTACCGAAGGTGGTAAACAGATGCCTCCCCTGATAACTAAGGATATGGAATGTTTTGAGCGCGCTGATCGCCTTTTAAGATTTATCATTGATAATGCATCTTCTCAGAGTGGATCAATGCGCTTGAGAATCAAAGCCCACCTGGTGGAATTATTGGCTATTATGTATGAAAATGGTCTATTTTTGACTGATTCTCTATCAAAAACTGAGGATTTTGAGCATAAACAGCAAAAAATTAAAGACTTATTAACTTTTATTAATGATCATTATTCAGAAAAAATTTCCATGAATGATGCTGCCAATTATTTAAAAGTATCAAGACAGTATTTCTGCCGTTATTTTAAAAAGAGTACAGGTATGAGTTTTGTGGATTTTATAAATGATTTGAGATTGAGAAGAGCTTGTCAGGAAATTGTGCTGACCTCAAAATCCATAACGGATATAGCTCTTGATCATGGTTTTGATAATATCGGTTATTTCTTTAAGCTATTCAAAATTAAATTTGGACAGACTCCTCTTGCCTATAGAAAGTCAAAATCCTCTGGCAATTTTGGAAGACTTGGCGCTGACGATTATTCTATTTACTAGTTTTTTATCTTTTTTCTTTATTTTTGCTGCAAAATCTGATTTTTTTACCTATTTTGCAGCAAAAAGGTCTAATTTTCCTTATTTTTCTTTTGAACTCTCATCTGAACTGTTTAACTTCAGCTGTTCAGCGTTTCTGGAAAAAAGCCCCTGCTTAAGCTGATCAATGAATTCCTGCTGTTCTAGAGTTTTAACATGAACATCCATCTGATTGAACGGAATTTCAATTCCAGCGTTGGCAAAGGAATTTAAGGTTTCCTGTGAAAGATAATCAATAGCAAGTTTTCTGTCACCGATCTTGGTTACATAGATATCACAGGCTAAGGTAACCTCACTTGAAGCCAATGCCTTAACGTAGATGAGAGATGCCTGATCTTTTGCAATATAACGGCATCTGTTAATAATATTTCTAAGAATTCCTTTAGCTTTCTCAATGTTTGTTCCGTAGGCAACACCGACGTTAAACTCCATTTTTGTAATAGAGCTTGTTAATGACCAGTTGGTAAGGGCCGAAGTGATGAATTCTCGGTTTGGAATCATTACTTCCTTGTTTTCAAAGGACATTACAGTTGTTGAACGTATACGAATCTTGCTTACGGTTCCTGAGAGTCCGTTTAGGGTGATGATATCGCCTACACGAAGCTGTCTTTCAAACAGAAGAATAATACCAGAGACGAAATTTGCAAATATTTCCTGAAGACCAAAACCTAGACCAACAGAAAGAGCTGCAACCAACCACTGTAGATTTTCCCATTTAATGCCAAGGGCTCCTGCAGCAGATATAAGTCCCAGTCCAATAATAATATATGATGAAATTACTTTTACGGAATAACTGGTACTCTTAAATCTTTCGTCCTTTCTTATAAGAATAATTTTTTCAAACAGAACCGGCAGGGTTTTGTTTAGGAAGCTGGTTATTAAAATCAGGAATATAGCAAACAGGATGTTGGCTATTGATAAGTAATCTGTTACAACATGGGCTCCGTTTATAATTTCAGTCTTGCTCCAGATATGAACAGTATCCAGATAACGAAGTACAGAAGACAGGTCACTCCACTGTATGTACAGAAGAATTGCGGTTACGACGATTAGAATTATTCTGGCAATTTTATAGATACGGGCACATAGAGCAGGAGCATTCAGATTCAAAACTGATACAAGACTTATTATCATGTTGCCCTTGTGATCAGAGCTGTCTGAATACACGTTATTTCCATAGATTTTCTCGTAAATCTTTACTGTAAGGACATATATCATTCGATGAACAGTCTGACTTACAAGGAAATATGCCAATACAATATAGAAGGTATAGGCGATTCTGTTGGTCAGTTTTACAACGGTATACAGGTATCCTGAAGAAACGGAAACAGCTGCAATCGACGTAATCAGAATACCGATTAAACAGGAAGCTATGTAACCTGCTGAGGTGTAATTTAGATCTCTCAGATTGTTTATCAGTAGTCTAAATGAAATGATAAACAGACCGATACAGGAGAGCAGAACTACAGAAAATGAAGTTAAATCAGAATAAATAGTTACAGCGTCGGTTTCTGCAACATTTGCAAAGATCAGTAGTGGAAGAGCAAAGGTCCAGACTCCGCTCAGAATATTTCTGTAATGGGCAAGTTTGTAAGGCTCAACACTGAAATGTCTCTGCACCAGTGCATTTGGCTTTAGGATCTGCATGAAAAATACAAAGACGAAAATGTGCATGAGCATCGCTGTAATAACAGAACGCTGCGAATGAGTCTCTCCTAAGGCCACACAGATAATGATGGTTCCCAGACAAATCATCCAGACCATTCCTGGAATCATAAGAATCATGTTATTAAATAGAGCAAGTGGAGTCAGAAATACAGAGTCTGTTGCGCTGTCCAACCTTCTTGCAAGTCTGTTGTTGTTATCTTTTATCTTTCTTATGAATATCAGAACGATTCCACATATCAGCAAATAAGGCAGTAAAAGCGTGGTCAAGGTTTTAGTAGTATCAGAAAGAAATGCTTTTGAAGACAGCTTCTGTTTTAAAGATTCCCATTCGTAGTTTGCTGTAGGCAGGAACAGCTTCAAAAATTCGTTGCCAACTGGCTGATTGGATTTTACCCAGAACAGCTGTTCTCCGATATCGGCACTGATTTTGTCGTAAATCTTCTTGTAACTGGCGTAATTGACTTTGATTTCGATATTTTCGTTCAGAGAATCTGCAATAACCTGATAAATCTCACTGACAGTAGCCTTTCTCTGCCCATAAATGGAGATAACATCTTCACGGTATGGCTCAAGTTCTGGATATTTTTTGATCGCTTCCTCAACTTCCTCAAAAACACCGTTGATCTGGTTCAGTCTTTCCCTGATTTCGTAAAGATATATATTGATATTGGCGATTTTCTCATCAACATCATATTTGATTTTGACTTTTGGAAGAGAGGTCAGTTGCTTATTTAACAGTCTTGAAAGAATCAGACTCTTATTTAATTCCTTTATCTGACTGTCAAGATTCTTTTCAATCTGAGTAACCTTCAGATTTGCATCACGTACTTCCTTATTGGTTTCCTTATATTCAGAATACATTTCCTTTGCCTGAGACAGATAGTTTTTGACTTCATTTGTCTCCTTGATAATCTTTTTTAACAAAGGATTATTCTTAACAGTTTCATTATCAAGTTTTGATTCTTTATTATCCGCACTGGAATCAAGAACCTTTAATCTGTCGGATAATTTTTTGATCTCTGCATTCAGTCGGTTGTATTTTAAGGTTGAATATTCAAGCTCCAGGGTAGATATATCTTGCAGAATAGAAATATTAGACAGCTGAGTCTTATACAGATTATTCTCAAGAGTGGTCTCGTAAATAATAGTTGCATATGCTCGGTTAAGCATATTCTCTGTATCAGGATTATTGTCAATCTCTGCTATTAGTGATTTTGTCTGTTCGTTATTAAAGGTTACGGTACTCTGTGATTTTTCAGGGAGAGTCTGTACATCATTATGATACTGTGTTGCTCTTTCCAGAAGAATGTTTTCCTGTAATAAGGCTTCGGTATCTGCCTTTAGTTTATCTGAAACTTCCTGATATGATAGAGATTCCAGTTCTGAATCGGTTATAACTGTTTTCTTCTTTTCTTCGTGAATCTTTCTTGAATAGTCAACAATTCTTTTTTTTGCTGTAGAAAACAGTTTGTTCAAACCCGAGAGTTTTTCTTTTGTATCTGATATTTCTTCGTTTTTTTCTATAGCTTTTGTATAGGTGGCGATAAGCTTTTCTTTGTCTTTTTCAGAAAGTGTTGAATTGTCCTTTGTACTACTAATCGCTGCAGTCAGTTCCTTGGTTGAAGGTAGTTTTATCTGACCAAATCTTGTTGAAAGAGAATTGTTTTGAGATTCAGCATGAGGCTGGGCAATGGCTGTTGAAATGCTGAATAAGACAATGATTATTAGCGATAGAATTTTTTTCATACTAAGAGAGATCCGAGTACTGGTTTAATAACAAATCAGCTGTTATTTATTTGTGATGTGCTGTATTTGTTTTCTGTATACATTAAATTCCTGCAAATTATACCATTCATCACATTGCTAAAACATAGCAATTACCTGTTTGGAGCGTAATTATCTTAAGTGTTTTTTTGTTAATATGAATCAGAAAGTTGAGTGAGCTTTTTTTGAGGAGGAGTGGAAGAAATGAGTAACAATAGTCGACCAGGAAAAATCCTGGTCGAAAAAATAATTAAACTTAAGGATTCAGTATAGTTGGACCTGAATGTTCTTCCTGATTAGGATAGTCTACATTGTAATGTAGGCCGCGAGATTCTTTTCTCATCATTGCTGATTTTACGATGATTTCAGCAACATCCAGAAGATTTCGAAGTTCCAGAAGATTTCTTGTTACTCTGAAGTTTGAGTAATACTCATGAACTTCCTTTTTCAGAAGTTCAATTCTGTGCATTGCTCTTTCAAGTCTCTTGTTGGTTCTGACAATACCAACATAATCCCACATTGTAAGTCTGAGCTCATGCCAGTTATGGGTGATGATAACCTCCTCATCTGAGTTTGTTACCTGACTTTCATCCCAGTCTGGGATAGGTGATAACTCTGCATCGGTCAGATGTTTCAGAATATGTGTTGCAGCTGCTTTGCCGTAGACTACACACTCTAAAAGGGAGTTTGATGCAAGTCTGTTAGCTCCATGTAATCCGGTGTATGCGCATTCACCTACTGCATACAGATTCTCTATATCGGTTCTTGCATTGTTATCAACCATGATTCCGCCGCAGGTAAAGTGTGCAGCTGGAACAATAGGAATTGGTCGTTTGGTAATATCAATTCCTACTTTTAAGCAGCGCTCATAAATTGTTGGAAAATGTTTTTTTACAAACTCTGGTTCTTTAAAAGAGATATCCAGGTACATACAGTCTGCACCTAGTTTTTTCATTTCATGATCGATAGCTCTTGCCACAATATCTCTTGGGGCAAGCTCTAATCTTTCATCATAATCCTGCATGAATCTGGTGCCATCCGGTCTTTTCAGTTGGGCGCCTTCTCCGCGTAAAGCTTCTGTTAGCAGGAAGTTTCTGTCTGCATCACAGAACAGAGTGGTTGGATGGAACTGATTAAACTCCATGTTTGCTACGCGGCAGCCTGCTCTGTAGGCCATTGCGATTCCATCTCCTGAGGATACTTCTGGATTACAGGTGTACTGATAAACCTTTGAAGCACCGCCGGTACACAGGGCAATGAATTTTGCACTTATTGTCTCGACGTGAGAGGTTTCATTATTTAATACATAGGCACCTATAACTCTGTTTCCGGCTAGGCCAAGTTTTCTTGTGGTTACAAGATCAATTGCGTTGTGATTCTCAAGAAGGGTGATGTTTGGGTGTTTTCTTGCAAGATCAGTCAGAGTTTCCTGAATTGATTTACCAGTATGATCCTCTGCATGGAAAATTCTTCTGTGTGAATGACCGCCTTCTCGATGCAGATGGTAAGGAGACTGTTCGTCGGAGGCTTTTTCTTCTTTCAGGTCGAATGGAACGCCTGAATCAATAAGCCACTGAATTGCATCATGGGCATTTTTAGCCACAAATTCAACTGTTTTCTCGTCACAAAGGAATCCACCGGCAATGCATGTATCCTTTATATGTGCGGCAATACTGTCGTCATCATCCTTTATGTTATAGACTCCGGCAATTCCACCCTGAGCATAATTTGTTGATCCAGCACAAGCTGTTTCTTTTGAGAGAACAATTACCTTGGTCTTTTCTGCAAGACCTAATGCAAGGGTTAGTCCCGCTGCACCACTGCCGATAATAAGGCAGTCTGTTGTATAGTTCATGTTAATTATCCTAAGGCGCTTAAGCGTCGATGATGAATGAATGTTTGATTTAGCTTAAAGATTCTACAACGAGTGATCGTATTTTTGTACTTTACACATATTGTTAGTCTTCTATGCACCATATAAATACATAGATGTTTGTCATAAAGTTTCAGTTTTAAAGGTGCTTACTTGCTTTAGCTGACATAGAATGTCAAAATTACTTAATTAGATGAATAGTCGTTAATTTTTTTGTGATAAATATCATAGTTTGATAATCCGTTAAAAAATTTTTGAACTTTAAAAAAAACTCTTGGTCAAAAAAGGTAAAGGTAAAACATGGCATCCGATGAAAATCTGCAAAAAGCCTCCAGCGATGAGGCTATTGTTAAGCGGGTGCAGCAGGGAGATGTTAGTGCCTACAACATTCTGGTAATAAAATACCAGCACAAGGTTGCCCAGATTATTTCCAAGTTTGTAGGAAATTCGGCAGATGTGAATGATGTTGCACAGGAAGCCTTTATAAAGGCCTACAAGGCAATTAACAATTTCCGTGGCGAAAGTTCGTTTTACACCTGGCTATATCGAATTGTAGTGAACGCTGCGAAGACTTATCTGGAGTCCAACAGCAAACGAAAGAATCATATAGATGTTGACTCAGAAGAATTTCAGTCAATTGATTCTCAAGGTGTTCTTACAAGCAGAGAGTCGCCAGATAAAATAATAGAATCGCAAGAATTACAGCAGGTGATATTAAGTGCGATGAATGAACTTCCTGAGGAGCTTAGACAGGCAATTATGCTAAGGGAAGTTGAAGGCATGTCCTACGAGGATATGGCAGATTTGCTGCAGATCCCGCTAGGAACAGTAAGATCTAGAATCTTTAGAGCCAGACAGTTCATCGAGGAAAAGATGTCTAAATTTGCTGGAAAGTAACGATTTACTTTAGGAGTAACTATGATGAATTTTCAGAATGTTGACAAAGAAGAGCTGAAGTCTGCTTTGTATGACGGAGAGAATTTACCAGAAGGAAAACTAGAACTTTCTGAGAATGATATTGAGCATCTTCAGAACTGGTCTCTGATAGGTGCAACACTCAGAAATGAGATGACTGGCAACACTCTGAAGTCAGATTTTGCATCATCTGTAATGAATCGAATCAAGGATGAGAAGATTACTCCTGACCTTGTTGATCAGACTGAAATTGAGACTGTTTCCTATCATTCATTCAGGAATGTATTTAAGAAGGTTTCATTCGGTATTGCTCAGATGGCAATTGCTGCCTCTGTTGCAGCAGTTACCATTATCGGCTATCAGACTTATAACGCCGAGGGTACAGTTTCAAATGAGGTTTCTGCCGCATCAACCATTGGTGCAATCGGCACAGCAAATCTTGCAAGCTATCAGACCAACCGTAAAAGCTCAAATGAGATTAAGCTGAATCAGGATAAGTCTGACAAGGATAGTGCTTCAGCTAATAATATTGAGCTTAAGAAACAACAAAAACTTGAAGTTGACCGTATAAATAATTACATTAGAGGTTATGTACTGGACACAGCTTCAAATAATTAGTTTTATATGAAAAGATTTATTCAAATAACCGCAGGAGCTTTATGTACTGCGGTTTTTTTATTTATGCCCCCCGCCAATGCAACTGAAGGCGAGCAGTGTGAGCTTGATTTTAATTCCTTAAAGAATACCTATGTAAACTCCAACATAGAGGCAACTGTAATTCAGTCAGCTCAGTCTGAAATGGAGCCTTTATCTCTGATTCATCTGAATAAGAACGGTATTCCTTATACAACCTGGAAATCTCTGAACAATGAGGTTTCTGGATATTCCATCAGAAAAAACAAAGGATTTGACTACAATCAGAATCGTGGTTTTGTTGGACCTTTAATCTGGCATCAGACTTTAATCTGGGACAAGATTTTCTCCAATGATTCCAATCTCAGGGGCTATGACTGCAGTATTCTTGGCAGAACCCGCCTTGCAGGCAGAAAGGTAACTGTTTTAAGACTTTCTCCTGTGGATGAAATTCGATACGGTTTTATTGTCTCCAAAGATGCGGATACCAATCTTCCTGTGGAACTTGCTGTGATTGCTCCTAATCAGGCAGTTGTTGCAAAGTTTACTGTTACGGCTGTCCATTCTACAGCCGCTATTAATCTGTCTTTTCCTGATGAAACATTTGATAGAATCGAGAAAATGTCTACTGCAGAGGAAAACGATTTCCCTGTGGTCTGGTCTGAACTTGTAATTCCTGCTAACTTTTCCATTAAAAGACAGGGCGAAGAAGAATCATCTGAAGGTGATAAAATCTCATATCAGATTTTTTCTGACGGAATTGTTGAATTCAAGGTCTATAAAAACAGCAAGTCTTCTCTTAATATTGTTTCTGCAACAGATGGAACTCTTTCTGTTATGAGAAAAAACAGTAAATATAATGAGTATGCTGTGGTGGGAGAAATACCTTTAGATCTGTGCTCTCTGATTCTTTCCAAAATCTCAGATTCCAAATAAAACTACAATTTTGTGATTCTGTGCAAAAATGATAAAATGAGCGATTCATAAATCGTGCATATGACGTTTGGACGTATTCTTTTTTAACTAATATATGGATTAACAAATCTAGATTACGTCTGAATTAAAGAATTCAAATGGAATGAGTATGGCAGAAGTTTTTGATCGTAGCCTTGTAAGAAATTTTTCAGTTATTGCCCACATTGATCATGGTAAATCAACTTTATCAGACAGATTTATTCAGATGTGCGGTGGTCTTACTGACAGAGAAATGACCTCTCAGGTCCTGGACAATATGGACATTGAGCGCGAACGCGGTATTACCATTAAGGCTCAGGCAGTTACTCTGAAGTACAAAGCTAAAGATGGAAAGACCTACGAACTTAACTTTATTGATACTCCTGGCCACGTAGACTTTTCTTACGAGGTTTCTCGTTCACTGTTTGCCTGTGAAGGTGCTCTTCTAGTTGTTGATGCCAGTCAGGGGGTTGAGGCTCAGACTCTTGCCAACTGTTATCAGGCTGTTAATCTCGATCTTGAGGTTATTCCTGTTTTAAATAAGATTGATCTTCCATCAGCTGATCCTCAGAGAGCAATTGATGAGATTGAAGATCTGATTGGCATTGAAGCTCAGGATGCCTGTACTTGTTCAGCTAAGACTGGTGTTGGTGTTCAGGATGTTTTAGAAAGAATTGTAACTCAGATCCCTGCACCAGCTGGAGATCCGGATGCTCCACTACAGGCTCTTATTATTGACTCTTACTTTGATGACTATCTTGGTGTTATTGCTCTGGTTCGTGTTAAGAACGGTACTCTGCGCAGAGGCGACAAGATCAAGGTGATGTCTCAGGGCGTTGCCTGGGAAGTTGAAGGTTTAGGTATTTCAACTCCAAAGCGCGAAAAGGTTGAGGTTTTAAACTGCGGTGAAGTTGGATGGGTTGTATGTGATATTAAGTCTGTTCATGCTGCTCCTGTAGGTGATACCATTACCCACGTTAAGAACAGTGCAGTTGAACCACTTCCTGGATTTATGAAGGTTAAACCTCAGGTATATGCGGGTATGTTCCCTGTGGATACTGAGGATTATGATGCATTCAGAGATGCTTTGGATAAACTGTCCCTAAACGATGCTTCTCTGTTTTTTGAACCTGAGAATTCAAAGGCTTTGGGCTTTGGTTTCAGATGTGGCTTCCTTGGTATGCTGCACATGGAGATCATTCAGGAACGTTTAGAGCGTGAGTACAATCTGAATCTTATTACAACAGCTCCAACTGTTGTATACGAAATTCTGCAGACTGACGGAGAGATAATCCATATTGATTCTCCTGCTTCTCTGCCTCCTATTTCCAATATTGCAGAAATCAGAGAGCCTATTGCTGAGTGCAGAATGCTGATGCCATCCGAATATGTCGGATCAATCATGAAAATCTGTCAGGAAAAGAGAGGTATCCAGACTGGTCTGGTTTATCATGGAGATCAGGTTGCTCTGACATACGAGATTCCTATGTCAGAAGTTGTTCTGGATTTCTTTGATCGTCTGAAATCTGCCTCAAGAGGTTATGCTTCGCTAGACTACGGTTTCAAGCGTTTCAACTGTGATGACCTTGTAAGAATGGATATTCTTATTGCAGGTGAAAGAGTTGATGCGCTGGCAATTATCCTTCATCGTTCCGTGGCTCAGTCTCGAGGAAGAGCTGTTGTGGAGAAGATGAAGGAAGTTATTCCTCGTCAGATGTTTGATATTGCAATTCAGGCTGCCATTGGTTCTCAGATTATTGCCCGCTGTACTGTAAAAGCTCTCAGAAAAGATGTGCTTGCAAAGTGTTATGGCGGTGATATTACCCGTAAGCGTAAGCTTCTGGAAAAACAGAAGGCCGGTAAGAAGAGAATGAAGCAGTTAGGAAGAGTAGAAGTTCCTCAGGATGCTTTCCTTGCTATTCTGAAGGTCGGTAAAGAATAGAACTGCAACTAATAAGTTTTAATATAAATTGTACTTGGAGGTCTCACTTTTTATCTTTAGTGAGAATTTTTAATGAACGTTATTTTTGAAAATCTGTTTTCATGGATTTTGTTTATATTAACTATTCTGACTGGTATTGCTTATTTTTACGATTATAAGATTACCAGACCAAAGCGTCTTGCAAGTGTTGCAAAAGCTAGGGAAGAGACTGCAGGTAAACTTGATTCAAAGGTTGAGAAAGAGCTGCTTGAGCCAAAGGATATTATTGGTCAGACCGGTTCTCTTTTTTTTGTGATTCTGTTTGTATTCGTGTTCAGATCGTTCATTATTGAGCCTTTCAGAATTCCTTCAGGGTCAATGCTGCCAACTCTTCAGGATGGTGATTTTATCGCTGTAAGCAAGTGGAGCTACGGCATCAGAAACCCTCTTACAAATTCAATTCTTATCAACACCTCTACACCTAAGAGAGGCGATGTAATCGTATTCAAGTATCCTGAGGATAAAAACGTAGACTTTATCAAGCGTGTAGTTGGTCTTCCTGGGGATATCGTTATCTATCAGAATAAGAATATCTATATCTTAAAGGCTGGCTCTGATAAGGATGCTATCCCAGAGCAGGTTTCAACTAAACTTTTAGAGACTCTTGAAGAGGAAATTTCCGGAATCGGTCTTGCTGACAAATACGAGGTTTACGAGGAAAAGCTTGGAGATATTACTCATAGAATGAGAGTTAATACCAATGCGCCAATGATGTCTCAGTATTTCTATAAGCAGGACAATACCCCTGTAGGTATGTGGAGAGTTCCTGAAAACTGCTATTTTGTTATGGGTGACAACCGTGATAACAGTAAGGACAGCCGTTTCTGGGGATTTGTTCCAATGGAGAATATAAAGGGTAAAACCTTAGGTATCTGGTTATCCTTTGATTTTAAACGTGATTCATCAAGCTCAATACCTGAATGGATCCCTTCTGCAGTTCGTTTTGACAGAATTGGTGGTTTGAAATAAAGAAAATGGCAGACAAACTGAATATTATTGAATTACAGAACCTAGAATTAAAGTTAGGATATTCTTTTCAAAATATTAAACTTCTGGATCAGGCTTTAACCCACAGAAGTTACGGTGCTGTGCATAACGAGAGACTTGAGTATCTTGGAGACTCCATTCTTGGAATGGTTATTGCCAAGGCTCTGTATGATAAGTTTCCGAAGTGTCCTGAGGGTGATTTAACCAGAATGAGATCAACTCTAGTCAGAGAAACCACTTTGGCTGAACTTGCCCGTGAATTTGGAATTGGAAACTGTTTAAGATTAGGTCCCGGTGAGCTTAAAACCGGAGGTTTCAGACGTGATTCTTTAATAGCTGACGCCGTTGAATCAATCATCGGTGCCATGTTCATTGACGACAATGAGAATTTCCCTAGAGTAAGACAGGTAGTTTTATCCTGGTTTAAGAGCCGTCTTGAAAATATTAAACCTGATGTAAACCAGAAAGATCATAAATCCACTTTACAGGAATTACTTCAGTCTCAGCACAAGTCATTACCAGTTTATAAGGTTGACGAAATTTTAGGTACAGACAATGATCAGATTTTTGTTGTTTCTGCTACTGTTGACGGAGTCCCTCCTCAGATTGGAAAAGGCTCATCTCGTAGAAGAGCAGAACAGCAGGCTGCCGGTCTGGTTTTGGAAATACTTGAAAAAAACAAGAAATAATTTCTTGAAGGAATTTTAATGACAGCTCATTTTGGCTTTGTTGCAATTATTGGACGTCCAAACGTTGGTAAATCAACTCTGATGAACCATCTGATCGGCCAGAAAATATCCATCACCTCCCGTAAACCTCAAACTACACGAAACAGAATTGTAGGTATTGAAACTGAGGGCGATTATCAGGTTGTTTATGTTGATACTCCTGGTCTTCACCGAGAAGAGAAAAGAGCAATCAATCACCTTATGAACAGAGCTGCTGAAAGTGCTCTGGGTGATGTTGAGCTTATCATTATGGTTGTCGATCCTAATCACTGGACTGATGACGATGAAATGGCCCTTCATCGAGTTAAAAATGCTGATGTGCCAGTGGTTCTTGCAATTAACAAGGTTGATACAGTTGCCGATAAAGAAAATCTGCTTCCTTTAATCGACAAGCTTTCAAAGATTATTTCCTTTAAGGATATTATTCCGGTTTCTGCTCTGCGCGGAACAAATCTGCATATTTTAAAACAGATCATTAAAGATTCCCTTCCTGAGGGTGATCATCTGTTCCCAGATGATTCAATTACCGATCGTTCTTCACGTTTCCTTGCAGCAGAAATTGTCCGTGAAAAACTGATGCGTCAGATGGGTGATGAACTTCCTTACAGTTCAACTGTAGAGGTCGAAGAATTCAAAGAAGACAATGGGCTTTTACGGATCAGTGCCGCAATCCTTGTTGAGCGCAACGGCCAGAAGAAAATGGTTGTAGGTGCAGGCGGTGACAGAATCAAAAAGATTGGCACTGAGGCAAGAAAGGACATGGAAAAACTGTTTGACAGCAAGGTTTTCCTGAAACTGTTCGTTAAGGTAAAAGCCGGCTGGTCAGATGATGCTCGTGCTTTAAAGAGTCTGGGATACGACGATTTCGAGGCATAATTATGCCTGTAGTCGCTGATTCTGAAGCTGGTTTTATAATTCACAGCAGACCTTTTAAAGAGAAGAGTCTGCTACTTGAACTTTATACACTAAACTACGGAAGAATCAGTGCAGTTGCAAGAGTGTCAAAGGCAAGTGCAACCCGTTCTTTGGGAGTCTATCAACCCTTTATTCCTTTGAAATTATATTTAAGACAGGGTAGAAGCTCTTTGTGGCAGCTGACTGAAGCCATTATTCAGCGTCAGAGCTTTAATATAGCTCCCCCAAAGATATTCAGTGCAATCTATCTGAATGAACTTTTATATTATCTGACAATTCCTCAGGATCCTGAACCTCATCTATTTGCTGCTTATCTGGATGCCCTAGAGCGTCTGGAGAAAGACGAGGATGAGTTTATGATACTGAGATATTTTGAAGAAATTCTTATTGAAAGTCTTGGTTATGCTCCTAATTATGAAACCATAAGCGGAGATAATTTCAAATCTGATTCCTTTTACATCTATCTTCCAAAAAACGGCTTCATTGAAAGTAGTGATGTAGAAAATTTGTTATTTTCAGGAAAAGATCTAATTTGTATAAAGAATAGAGATTTTTCTGAACGCAATACTAGAATTGCTCTAAAAAACTTATTCAAGGTTATAGTGGATTCCCTTTTAAATGGAAGGAAACTAAAAAGCAGAGCTCTGTATTCTCAATTTCTGATGGTGAAATAATGGTTACATTTTATAAACCTGTAAAAAAAGAAACTGTAAAGAAAGCTGTTAAGGTGGAATGCTCCGACCTTGATCTTCAGGGACGCGGAGTTGCCAGAGATGGCGATAATGTATATTTTGTACCTGGTTTAATGCCTGGAGATACAGCAAACGTTCTCTCCGAAAACTCAAAAGGAAAAATCCATCAGGGAAAGATTACTAAAATCATTAAGCCTTCTGAAAACAGAAGAGAAAAGGACTGTCCCTTAATTGGTCAGTGCGGTGGATGTCAGATGCAGCATGTTCCTGTGGAGCAGCTTATTGAGGCGAAAATTGCTGGTATAAGAAAACTATTCAAAAAGGCATTGAATTTCGATATCGGTGAGGCATCTTTTGTTCACAGTGCGGAAGAGCTTGGCTACAGACGTGCCTGCAGATTTGCTATTCGAGGCGATCACGGAAAGCTTTATTTAGGCTTTCGTGAGGAGAAATCTCATGATCTGGTCAAGATTAAGACCTGCAGAACTTTATCTGACCGAATGAATAATGCTATAGAACCTCTGAATAAAGCAATTAATTCTTTGAATCTAAAAAATAAATTAGGTCATGTTGAACTGTTGGATTCAGATGGAGCTTTAGGTGTTCTAGTTCGTTTCTCTGCAACTGTGGATGATCACGATGTTTCTGTACTGGAGCGCACAGGAAAAGCTTTAAATGCTGTGATTTCTATTGTTGAACCATACAGAAATCCTCTTGAGATTAAAAAGAAAGAGTCTCTAAGAGAAAGATTTATCTGCGGCAGCATTGATGATCTATACATCATCTCCCATGGTGTGAAGATTAAGTGTAATCCCTCTTCTTTTGTGCAGATCAACAAAAAGATTAACGATAAGCTGTTAGATACCGTTGTGAGGATGATTGAACCTAATAAGAATACCTCTGTAATGGATTTATTCTGTGGTCTTGGAAACTTTGCAATGCCTCTTGCAAAAGAAGGCGCCAATGTGGTTGGCGTAGATATCGTTGCAAAAATGATTGAGGATGCCAGAGCAAACGCTAAAGAGCAGAATCTTGAGAATGTTAAGTTTGAAGTAGCCGATCTTGAGGAATTGTTTGAAAACCAGAAGTGGGCTAAAGCCGATTATGATGCTGTGGTTCTTGATCCGGGCAGAGAAGGCGCTAAGAGAGCTACTTTATTTCTGGCAAAGAAAAAGGTGAAAAAAATTGTTTACATTTCATGTAACCCTCTGGCTGCATCACGTGATACTATTGAACTGATAAAGTCCGGATATAAAATTAAACAGTGGGGTGTCTGCGACATGTTCCCACGTACTACTCATGTTGAGATGGTTCTCGAATTTACTCTATAGTAAGGTTTTTATATGGTTGCAATCAGACAGACTCATAATGCAAGTTTTGATTTCGCTAAATGGGTGGAGGCTTTGGAGCTTACATCCGAATACAAAGATGCAATTTCAAAAACTAATGAGTTTGTTCTGCGCTGTATAAGAAAGACAGAAGTTGAAGAGGACTTCGTAAATCCTGACGATCTAGTTGCCAGGTTTAATCACATTTCATCAGAGATTGTTGGTATTCTGATGACCCTCAACATGGATCTTCCTTCCCTTGAGGTTTCTATTCTTTATCCTGCATATGAAAGTGGTTTCATAAAGCTTGATGATATCAGAGAAGAGTTTGGCTCAAAAATCACAGCTCTGTTACTTGCTGTAAAGGACATGGAGGCCATTCGTTCTCTACAGACTCTAACCAGCTCTAATGCTACCGAAGAACAGGTAGACAGAGTCCGCCGCATGCTGCTTGCAATGGTTAAGGATGTTAGAGCGGTTGTAATCAAGCTTGCAGAACGTATTGCCGTTATTCGTGCTGCCAAGGAGGAGACTCCAGAATCAAGATATCTGATTGCCAAAGAGGTCTCGAATGTATATGCGCCTCTAGCCAATCGACTGGGTATTGGTCAGTTAAAGTGGGAACTTGAGGATCTGGCATTCAGATTCCTTCATCCTGACACTTACAAGGAAATTGCTTCAGATTTAGGTGAGAGAAGAGTTGATAGAGAAAAGTACATTGAAAACTTTGTTTCATCTTTGTCTTCTCTGCTGAAAAAAGAAGGAATTGATGCTTCTGTTTACGGTAGACCAAAGCACATTTACAGTATCTGGAAAAAGATGCAGAACAAGCATCTTAAATTCTCCGAGCTTTATGATGTCAGAGCGGTTAGAGTTCTGGTCACAACCATAGAAGAATGCTACGCTGCTCTAGGCGTTATTCATTCTAACTTTGAGCATATAGCAAAAGAGTTTGATGATTACATTGCCAACCCAAAACCTAATGGCTATCAGTCAATTCATACTGTTGTATATGGTGAAGGTCACAAGGTTGTTGAAATCCAGATCAGAACACAGAATATGCATAATTCTGCTGAACTTGGTGTGGCTGCTCACTGGAAGTATAAGGAAGGAAATGGTCAGAGCCAGGGAGTTGAAGATCGTATCAACTGGCTGAGAAAACTTCTTTCATGGAGAGATGATCTGATTAAATCTGGAGCTTTAGAAGAAGAGTTTAAGAATCAGGTTTTTGAGGATCGTGTCTATATATTCACTCCTAATGGCGAGGTCATTGATCTTCCTACAGGAGCCACTCCTCTGGATTTTGCTTACCACGTCCACACTATGGTCGGCCATTGCTGTATCGGTGCCAAGGTAGACGGCAGGATTGTCCCTTATACCTATAAGCTTAAAACCGGTGAGCAGGTTGAAATCATTACGTCAAAAAATCCTAATCCTTCAAGAGACTGGATTAATTCAGAAAATGGCTTCCTGAAAACCGCCAAAGCCAGAAACAAGGTTCAGTCTTATTTCAGAAAACTTGATTTTGACAGAAATAAAGAACTAGGAGCTGCTCTAATCGAGAAGGAACTGGATAAACAGGGAATTGAGATAAGCAAGGAACAGATTAATTCTATTCTTAAGCTCAAGCTTTCAAGATTTAATCTAAAATCGGTAGATGATATCTTTGCAAATGTCGGTGCAGGTGATATTGGAGTTAATATCATCATTGGTATTATTTCTGCGAATCTTGAAAAGGATAAAGAAGATGTTGTTGATTCAAATGAACTTATTGAAGATCTGATCAACAAACGCCAGAATGATGAGATCCTCAAGAAAAATAAGACCAGAAGCGGCATTATTGTTGAGGGTGTTGGTGATATCATGACCCATATGGCCAAGTGCTGTCAGCCGATACCTGGAGATGAAATCGTTGGCTTTGTTACTCAGGGCAGAGGTATTTCTATTCACAGATGTGACTGTGAAAAATTCAGAAGAATGCAGGAGCTGTTCCCTGAACGAGTCGTGGATGCAACCTGGGGTGCCAATGTTCAGATAGGCAGTGGCTACACAGTTACCGTAAGAATCGTAAGCGAGGATTATTCAGGTTTCCTGCGTGATATTACAACTGTTATTGCCAATGAAAAGATGAATGTTCTGGGAATAAAATCACATGTTGACTCAGCAAAGAACGTCTGTCTGGTTGATGTAGATCTTCTTGTGGTAAGTATCCCTGTTCTCAACAGGACTCTGGCAAAACTAAATGATCTGTCCAGAGTTATTTCTGCACAGAGACTCTAACATACTGAAAAGTAAATACTTTATTAATCCTAAAGAAAATCAATAGGATAAAAAAAGATACTTTTGCAACGCTGATCACATTCGTCAAGAGTGTGATTGGTGTGGTATAATCTCCTGTTTGAAGTTAAACTAAATCGGAGTTTTTATGTCTTCTTCTCCTAAGATTATTTTCGTTACTGGCGGTGTTGTTTCTTCATTAGGTAAGGGCATTGCCGGTGCATCTCTTGCAGCTGTTCTCGAAGCTCGCGGATTAAAAGTTACCATCATGAAACTGGATCCATATATCAATGTTGATCCTGGTACTATGAGCCCAATTCAGCACGGTGAGGTGTTTGTTACTGAGGACGGTGCAGAAACCGATCTTGATCTTGGACATTACGAGCGTTTTATCAACGCAAGAATGTCAAAAAAGAATAATTTTACAACCGGTCGCATTTATTCAGATGTTATCAGAAAAGAGCGTCGCGGTGATTATTTAGGCGCAACTATTCAGGTTATTCCTCACATTACAAATGCAATTAAGGAGAAGATCCTTGCTGGCTGTGAGGGTAATGACATTACTCTTGTTGAAATCGGCGGAACCGTTGGTGATATCGAATCACTTCCTTTCTTAGAGGCAATCCGTCAGCTGGCCGTTGACATTGGCAGAGAAAATGCCTTATTCATGCATTTAACTCTTGTTCCTTATCTGCCAACTTCAGGCGAAGTTAAGACCAAGCCAACCCAGCATTCTGTTAAAGAATTATTATCAATCGGTATTCAGCCGGATGTTCTGGTATGCCGTTCTGAGAATGGCATTCCTGCTAACGAGCGTCACAAGATTGCAATGTTCTGTAACGTAAAGGAGAACGCTGTAATCAATATGAAGGACGTTGATTCCATCTATAAGATTCCTGCCTTATTAAAGAGCCAGGGCCTTGATCAGCTTGTTGTTGATCGTTTCCGTTTAGATGCTAAGGAAGCTGATCTTTCAGACTGGGAACAGGTTCTGTATCAGCAGGCTAACACCACCGGTGAAGTTACCATCGGTATGGTTGGTAAATATGTAGAATTACATGACGCTTACAAGTCTGTAAATGAGGCATTAAAGCACGGCGGACTTAAGAATCGTCTGCACGTAAACATCCGTTATATCGATTCAGAGGATGTTGAGGTAAAGGGCATTTCTGTTTTAGAAGGTCTGGATGCTATTCTTGTTCCTGGTGGCTTTGGTAAGCGTGGTGTTGAGGGCAAGATTCTGGCAGCAAAGTATGCTCGTGAGAACAATATTCCTTATTTAGGTATCTGTCTGGGTATGCAGGTTGCTCTAATTGAGTACGCAAGAAATGTTGCTGGTCTTAAGAATGCAAATTCAACAGAATTTGACCCTGACACCAAATATCCTGTAGTTGCTCTGATTACTGAGTGGAAGGATGAGTCAGGAAAGATTGAGAAGCGTACTGATAAATCTGATCTTGGCGGTACCATGAGACTTGGTGGTCAGCTATGCCATCTTCAGGCAGGTTCAAAGGTTCGTGATTTATACGGTTCTGATGATATTGTTGAGCGTCATCGTCACAGATACGAAGTTAACAATACATTAATCAAGAAGATCACTGATGCAGGCTTAAAGGTTGCAGGTCTTTCAACTGACAATAAACTGGTTGAGATCATCGAAAACCCAGAGCATCCTTGGTTTATTGGTGTTCAGTTCCATCCTGAATTCACTTCAAACCCAAGAAAAGGTCATCCTCTATTCTCTGGCTTCATTAAGGCTGCTAAAGAATACCAGGATAAGCAATAGAGTTTAGTTTTATGAAGATATTTGCAGTTATTCTTTTAGCTATTATTGCCTTCCTAGGATGGGAGACTTACAGTGGCCGAAATGGAATACTGCAATATCGTGAAACTGAACAGAAACTGAAGGCGGCTTCCTCCCAAACTGAACGCCTTCAGAGACGAAATCAGGCTCTAGAGGACGAAATTTCTGATTTAAAACAAGGAAATAGAGTCGTTGAAGAGCTTGCCCGCTCCGAATTAGGCATGGTAAAACAGGAAGAAACTTTTTACCGTGTTATCGAAAAAGAAGATAAGACTTCTCCTTCCAAATAGGATGCTTTTTTATGGAAAGCACTAAAATCGACGTTGTGCTCCCAGCTGCAGGCGTTGGGAAAAGAATGCATTTGAATATCCCAAAACAGTATGCTCTGATCGGCAAAAAGACAGTACTTGAGCTTACGGTTGAGGCTATTTTCAGATGTGCTTCTGTTAACAATATTATTATTGGAATAAGCGGAGAGGATGAGTACTTTAATGAGTTACCACTAGCTGGTAACCCAAGAATTATTAAGGCAGATGGCGGTAAGGAACGTTCTGATACCGTGCATCTATGCCTAGAGCATGTACAGACTTCCTGGGTTATGGTTCATGATGCAGCAAGACCTTTTGTTCATATTGATGATCTTGATGCCTTATGCAGCAAGGTTTATTCATCAGAATATGGCGCTATTTTAGCCTGCAGATCTTCTGATACCTTAAAACAGGTCGTTAATGGCAGAATTATAAAAACGGTTCCTCGAGAATCCATCTTTAGAGCGTATACACCTCAGCTTTTTAAAACAGAATTATTAAAAAAAGCCTTGAATCATGCAGTTGAGTCTAATATTTCAATCACTGATGATGCCAGTGCAGTAGAGCTTCTGGGGTATCCGGTTGATATTGTTGAAGGCAGAGCCGACAATATCAAACTTACAACTCCTGAGGATCTTGCAATGGCTAGAAGACTTATTGAAGGAAAGGATAATGTTTAGAATCGGACATGGTTTTGATGTTCATAAATTTGGTGGTCAGGGGCCTTGTATCCTAGGCGGAGTTAAGGTCCCATATGAGCAGGGACTTCTTGCTCATTCAGATGGAGATGTGGTTCTCCATGCAATCTCTGATGCCTTGCTAGGCGCTTTGGCTCTTGGGGATATCGGTCATTTCTTTCCTGATAATGACGATAAGTATCTGAATATAGACAGTAGAATTCTTTTAAGACAAGTTGTTGCTAAGGTTCATGAGTTAGGATATGTCGTTAACAATGTTGATACCACCATTCTTGCCCAGGCTCCTAAGATGGCTGCCTATGAACCTGCAATGAGAGAGAATGTGGCTGCTGATTTAAACATCGACATCTCTCGAGTAAGTATCAAAGCTACAACTACTGAAAAGCTCGGCTTTACCGGAAGAAAAGAAGGTATAGCTGTTGAATCTGTAGTTTTACTTGTTAAAAAAAATCCTTAAATTAAACGAAGAATCAGTTTCTCAAATATTTCTTGAGAATTTTATTTGCTTATGAAAATTTTTACATCTCTTTTTAACATATTTGAAAAGCTTTCCTATCACAGATTTGCAACACCTATTATGTGTGCAAATTCTTTTTTTGAGTCAATATTCTGGCCGGTACCTGCTGATGTTATGCTGGTTCCTATGTGTGTTTATCAACGTAGAAAATCTCTGTACTATGCATTTCTGACTGTGCTGTTCTCTGTTCTTGGTGCGGTGGTCGGTTATTATCTTGGATATTACTTATATGATCCTTATATCAGTGATTTCATAAGAATTATGCACTATCAGAAGAGTGCTGCTAAGGCTGCTGAATACCTTACAACCTACGGAATTCTTTTCGTTTTTGTCGGTGCCTTTACTCCGATTCCTTACAAGGTTATTGCTATAACTGCAGGTTTATGTGCCGCTCAACGCTATGCGGATGAAGGTTCAGCCGGTGCATTAGGTATATTATCCTTCGTTCTTGTTTCATTCGTTGGCCGTGGTTTAAGATTTTTCCTTGAGGCCATAATTATCCTTATCGGCGGTGATAAGATGGAGCACCTAATCCGCAAATATATCGATAGAATCGGCTGGTTCTGTGTGTTCTTAATTGTGATTTTTGTTGCGTATAAGATCCTAATTTAAAAAAAATTTTATATTTTTGCGTGAATTTGTGTAAGAATAATTATAAATACACAGATTGCATGTAAAGATATGAAGAATAACAAAATAACTCTTTTTCTTTTAAGTGCAGTGCTGGCTACGGCCTGCACTAATCATCAAAGCAAGCCAAAGAAGATACCCGAAGTTGAGTACGCTCAACCGGTTCACGTCAGCTCGAAAGTCAAAAATCAGCAGGTTTATTCTGCCTCTTCTTCAAAAACTCAGGTAGGAGTAGTAAGACCTTACTCAGAGGTAGTCGTTTCCCAAAATGGGCAGATTGTAACAAATTCTGGAAATGTTAAACAGGCTAAGCCCTACATCCCTGATGCAGTCACCTCAAGTAACAGGGCGGTAAATCTGAATGATGAGACCTATCAGGTTAAGCCAGGAGATACGCTTTACTCGATTGCTTTCCGCTATGGAAAGGATTATAGGGAAGTTGCTCAGAAAAATAATATTGATGTTCCATACAATATCAGTGTGGGACAGATTATTCACCTGAATTCTAAACCAATGACCGTGGCGCCTTCGGCAAATGATCAGAAAATTTACATTGTTAAAAATGGAGATACAGCTGTATCTGTTGCCCAAAAGCATGGTTTGACTCTCTCTCAGCTGGTTAAAGCTAATCAGCTAAAAAAGCCATATTCACTTGAGGTTGGTCAGAAGCTTAATTTAGATACTTCAAAATCAATTGCATCTGCTCAGACCAATCCAAAACTTGTACCTGTAGCGGGTTCTGAAGATAAGACTTCTACCTCAGTAGCTCAGGTTCAGTCTGAAAACAAGGCTCCTGCTGCGATAAATGAATCTGCTCCTGTAAGGATAGTATCTGGAAAGACGGCATCTGTATCGGGAGTGTCATGGATGTGGCCTGCTAAAGGAACCGTAATCAGAAACTTCTCTTCCTCTAACAAGGGTATTGATATTGCTGGTTCTAGAGGGCAGAACATCAACGCTGCTGCAGCTGGACAGGTTGTATATTCAGGAAATGCGCTTAGAGGTTACGGAAATCTTGTGATTATTAATCATAATAACGAGTTCCTGTCTGCTTATGCGCACAATGATATGCTTCTGGTTAAAGAAGGTCAGAATGTGAAGCGAGGACAGGTTATTGCCAAGATGGGCTCAACCGATGCCTCACGTGTGATGCTTCATTTTGAGATACGTTACAAGGGGAATTCTGTAAACCCTCGAAACTATTTACCAAAATAAAAACTACATAAAAAAACAAGATACTATTCGCATTTTTGCAATGCGGAGTTTGAAGAACTGCGAAATTATACCTTTTTATAGTTGCAAAATTTGCATGAATTTTGCTTAATAAAATTATAACAACAAGCAACAAATGTTAAGGGTATCTCATGAACAATATAAATGAATCCGAGGAGCTAAGCTCCGAATTCCACGATATTCCTGATACTTTGGAAAAAGAGGTATCTCCATATAAGGGAGGCAAGATTTCATCTTCGCGTGAAAGTGTAGATCTGTTATCAAACTACTTCAGCTCTATTCGACGCTATCCTCTGTTATCGTCAGAGGAAGAGTCAGAAATTGGACGCAAGGCAAGAGATGGCGACAGAAGATCTATTGATCTGATGATAACGTCAAATCTTCGTCTGGTGGTTAAGATTGCCAAAAACTACCGAGCAAGAGGTGTGCCTCTGCTTGATCTGATAGAGGAAGGTAATCTGGGGCTTATTCATGCTGTTCAGAAATTTGATCCTGACAGAGGTTTCAGATTCTCAACCTATGCTACCTGGTGGATCCGCCAGAGCATAGAACAGGCTATTATGTGTCAGTCAAGACTTGTGCGACTGCCTGTTCATGTTATCAAAGAAATCAATATTATTCTCAAGGTTAAACGTCAGCTTCAGGAAGAAGATATTCAGAAGCCAGTTTCCATTCAGCAGATTGCAGAGGAAACCGGTAAAGATCCTGAGACTGTCAGAAACCTTTTATCTCTACTAGAAGGTACAAGCCCTCTAGATGTGAGTGTTCGCGGATCGGATGATGACAAGGAAGTATCTCTTCTGGATGTTGTTCCAGATACTAAACTTGTTTCTCCATTTGAACATGTTGATCAGAAAGAGGTGGTTGAGATTGTAAGAGCCTGGTTTAATGAACTTCCTGAGAAACAGCAGATGGTTGTTCTTTACCGTTTTGGCTTGAATGATGAAGATGTTCTTACTCTTGAGGAGGTCGGCAAGAAGATTGGTCTGACCCGAGAGCGCGTGCGTCAGATTCAGAGTGAGGTTTTAAAATCCTTACGCAAGACTTTTGAAAACTACGGAATCGACAAGAATTCCCTAGGAATGCAGAATCTAAACTAAAAAACAGATATTCCGCCTGATGGCGGAATATTTTTGAGTGCTGCTCTATTGAAGCTTTCCTTTTAATTCATTCAGGATATTAAGAGCTTCAATAGGTGTTATAGAATTTAAGTCTATCTCTTTTATCCTGTTTTCAACTTCACTCTCTTTCTCTTTGTAAATAATCTTTTCTACAGCATCAGCCTGTTGTGTATTTTCTGGCTTATTCCCTGAAAGAGATACATCCTCTTTGATTGGGGAATGCTTTTTCATGGTGTTTATATAGGATTTTGCCTTGGTTATAACTCCAGCAGGCAAACCTGCAAGATTACCCACTTCAATTGCATATGAGTAGTTCTGAGAGCCTTTATTTGCCTGATACATAAAGACAATTTTTCCTTCGAACTCTTTAGCCTTAAAACATATGTTTTCAATATTGTCGTAAGTGTCTGCAAGAGATGCTATTTCTGGATAATGAGTTGAAAACAGAGTAAAGCTCTTAACATTTGCACACATGTATTCGGCAATAGATAGTGCCAGTGCACTTCCCTCATAGGTTGAGGTTCCACGACCTATCTCATCCATCAAAACCAGACTGTTAGCTGTGGCGTTATTGATAATGGATGAAGCCTCTTCCATTTCGACCATGAAGGTAGAACGTCCGGAGCTAAGATCGTCTGAAGCTCCGATTCTGGTGAAAATTCGATCTATATTTCCTATCTGAGCATAGGTTGCTGGAACATAGGAGCCAATTCTTGCCATAATCGATATCAGAGCCGTCTGTCTCATGAAGGTGGATTTGCCTCCCATATTTGGGCCGGTAATAACCATCATCTGTTTTTTATCCAGACAGATGGAATTTGAGACGAAAGGAGAATCGGTAAGCGTTTCGATAACCGGATGTCTGCCGTTGTCGATTTTTATTATGTGCTGGTCACTTAAAAACGGTCTGACGTAGTTTCTTCGTTCTGCCAGATCGGCAAAACCAATAAGAACATCAAAGATTGAAAGCTTTGAAGAGAGGCTGATTAAACGAGGAAGTTCCTGCTGTAGTTTTCGGATGATTTCATTGAAGATTTCTGTTTCCAGAACTAAGGCTCTTTCTTTGGCGCTTAAGGCTTTTTCCTCTAGAGCTTTTAACTCAGGAGTTATATATCTTTCATTATTCTTAAGAGTCTGTCTTCTGATGTAGGTTGCAGGAACCTTGTCGGCCTGTGCCTTTGATACTTCAATATAGAAACCGTGAACAGAGTTGAAGTTGACCTTTAGGGTAGAGATTCCTGTCTTTAGCTTTTCTTCTTCCTCTATTTTTGAAAGCAGCATTTCAGAACCGCTCATCAGCTCGCGAAGTTCATCGAGCTCCTGATTATAGCCGTTTGCAATCACATCTCCGTCACGAAGAAATGTAGATGGATTGTCTAGAATTGACTGTGTAAGTAAATCTGCAACATCTCTTAATGGATCGAGCTGTTCGTTGAAATCTAAAAGTATTTCCTGATTAGACTGAATCAATCCCTGTTTCAAGGACGGAATCATCTTCAAGGAGTCTCGTAATACAGCCATATCTTTAGGTCTTGATGAGGATAGTCCGATACGGGCTATGATTCTTTCAATATCACCGATATTGTCCAGAATTGCTTTAAGTCCATCCTTATCAGAATTCATCAGTGCGGATACCAGATCAAGTCTCTGATTGATTTCGTTATTATTACGTAATGGCTCAATGATCATTTTTCTGATAAGTCTCTGTCCCATAGGGGTAGAGGTATTATCCAGAATAGACAGCAGTGAGCCGTAATTCTCACCTTTCAGATTGCTCAAAAGCTCAAGATTTCTCTGTGCGCATTTGTCCAGAATCACAAAGGCACTGTTGTCATCTCTACTGATCTGCTTGATATGTTCGATGGAAACATTCTGTGTCTGCTTTACATAATTAAGTAAAGCTCCTGCTGCACAGATACCTTCCTCAAGGTTTTCAATATCAAAACCGAACAGACTGTTGGTTTCAAACTGTTTGCATAAAAGCTTGTAACAGTTCTGAAGATCAAAATTCCAAGGAGCCAGTGCCTTTTTTGAACTGATATCCTGGAATAGAGTCATATCCTTGAAATTCTCAGGGTAAACGATTTCAATAGGGGACACTTTATCAATGTATAGCATCAGTTCTTTTTCATTGGCACAGACTGAAGTTTTGAATGTGCCTGAACTTAATGACAGATATGAAAATCCGTAATATCTTTTTCCTTTGAAAATACAGGCAATAAGATTGTCTGTACCATCAGGTGCGATTCCCTCATCTGTAACGGTTCCAGGAGTAATAATCTTTGAAACCTTGCGAACCATGGTCTTCTGATTTCCAGGAGTGCCAACCTGTTCACAGATAACGCAGGATTCTCCAAGTTTTATAAGTCTGGCAATGTAATTATCTACTGCATGAAATGGTACACCCGCCATTGGAATAGGCTCACCATTATTGGTTCCCCTGCGGGTAAGAGTCAGATCCAGCAGTTTGGAAATTTTCTTGGCATCATCATAGAAGAGTTCATAAAAATCTCCCAATCTGTATAAAACCAGCGTATCAGGATAATTAGCCTTTATTTCCAGATACTGACGCATCATTGGGGTTACATTCTTATTATTTTCTTCCATTTGAGTTCCGATTCTGTGAATGTTTTAATCTGTTTCAGCCAAGATATTACAAATTGTTCAATCTAACGTTATACCTTAATTAGGCTGAATATTAAGATAGTTTTGTAATGTTTTTTTTGTAGCAACGTATTCTATCATCTTTGTATCTTTGTCGCATTTAAGCTTTTTAAACATTCTGTAATAACAGGAATTATTATGCTTTATGTATCTCTCAATGAAGAAAAATAATCTCTGACGGAGATGAATTCTGTGACCTGTAGTAACTAATAAAAAATATATTGTTTATATATTGACATTCATAACTAACCTAATTATTATAGTTATAGAATTTAAAAACGAGGAACATAATTATGGCAGCTGCAAAATCATCTAGCACTGGCTCATCATCAAAATTAGTAGCCAACATTACAAAAGATCCAAAGAAACAGAAAGCTTTAGAAGCTGCAATGGAGCAGATTGAACGTCAGTTCGGTAAAGGTGCGATTATGCGCCTGGGACAGAATGAACTGGTTGATACTGAAGCTATTTCAACCGGCTCTCTGTCTTTGGATATTGCTCTTGGAATCGGCGGTCTGCCAATGGGACGTATTATTGAAATTTACGGTCCTGAGTCCTCTGGTAAGACCACTCTTACCCTAGAACTGATTGCTCAGGCTCAGAAAAAAGGTAAAGTATGTGCCTTTATCGATGCAGAGCATGCTCTTGATCCAATTTACGCAAAAAGACTTGGTGTAAAAGTTGAGGACGTATTCATCTCTCAGCCTGATACTGGTGAGCAGGCTCTTGAAATCTGTGAGACTCTGGTTCGTTCCGGCGGTGTTGATGTTGTTGTCATTGACTCTGTTGCTGCCCTTGTTCCAAAGGCTGAAATTGAAGGCGAAATGGGCGATAACCATGTTGGTCTTCAGGCACGTCTGATGTCTCAGGCCTTAAGAAAACTAACCGGTATTGTTAAACAGGCCAACTGTATGGTTGTTTTCATTAACCAGCTGAGAATGAAGATTGGTGTAATGTTCGGCAACCCTGAAACCACAACCGGTGGTAATGCCTTAAAGTACTACGCCTCTGTACGTCTTGATATCAGAAAGTCCAATGTTCTTAAGGATAAGGAAGAGGCTATTGGTAATGAGACCAAGGTAAAAGTTGTAAAGAACAAGGTTGCTCCTCCATTCAAGACTGCAGTATTCCAGATCCTGTTTAACTACGGTATTGCCAAGAATGGTGAATTGATTGACCTTGGTGTTAACGCCAAGATTATAAACAAGACTGGCGCCTGGTTCTCATACAACGGAGCCAAGATAGGTCAGGGTAAGGTAAACTGCATGAAATACCTTGACGAAAATCCTCAGGTAGCAGATGAAATTGAGGCTAAGATCAGAGAGTTCTACAAGAACAACAATGATTATGGCGATACAGCCTCAATTGGTTCTTCAGAGGCAGAGCAGACCGATTCCCTGGGAGATCTGGGAGATGAAGTTTCAGAAGAGGATTTAATTACTCCAATTCCAGAAGATTTATAGGAAGAATTAAATTTTGAATAACACTTTTTATTCAAAAAAGAAGGTTAAAGAATCAGACGCTGCATTGGCAACAAATGCAGCGTTGCGTTTTTTATCCAGAAGGGAATATTCCAAACTTGAGCTTTATCAGAAGCTCTGTCTCCGATATACGTCTGAGGCCGCAAAAGCCGCTGTAAAAAAGTGTGTGGAAAATGACTGGCTTTCGGAGAAGCGTTATATAGAAATGCTTCACAGACATATCATCAGTCAGTGTTATGGCCCTTTAAGATTTATTATGGAAGCAAAAAAGAAGGGGATTAGTGCTTCTGAATACGAGGATCTCTTAAGAGATACCGACTGGACAGCGGTAGCTGTTGCCTTTCTTTCAAAAAAACTATCTGATATCGAAAATCTTTCCTTTGAGGAGAAGCAGAAATATCTTGCAGCACTGGCAAGAAGAGGTTTTTCAAATTCCACCTGTATCAGTGCTATGGAAGAGTATCTTGGATCTTCTTTTGATCTTTAAGAAAAATTTGTCAGAAACTCCTTTTTCTTGTGATTTTTTCTTCCCGAATCTTCAAAGTAATGCGATCTGTGCATCAAAACCATGTATAATTCATCACTGTTTAAATTCATAATTTTAGGATCCAATATAAATGTACATGACAACTGATCAGATACGTGATGCGTATTTGAAATTCTTTGAAGAGCACGGACATACTATTGTTCGTTCTAGTTCACTTGTTCCATACAATGATCCTACCTTGCTATTCACCAACGCAGGTATGAATCAGTTCAAGGATATTTATCTGGGTAAAGAAAAGCGCGATTACGTACGTGCTACTACCGCTCAGAAATGCGTTCGTGCTGGCGGCAAGCAGAATGATTTAGACAATGTTGGCTATACCGCCCGTCACCACACCTTTTTCGAAATGCTAGGTAACTTCAGTTTTGGCGATTACTTTAAGAAAGAAGCTATTACCTTTGCATGGACTTTGTTAACCGAAGTATACAAGCTGCCAAAAGAATCATTAATGGTAACTGTATATGACAAGGATGACGAAGCATATAACATCTGGAAGGATATTGTAGGTATTCCAGAGAATAAGATTGTTCGTATTGGCGATAACAAGGGCGGACTATATGAGTCAGACAACTTCTGGCAGATGGGTGATACCGGTCCATGTGGTCCTTGTTCAGAAATTTTCTATGATCACGGTGAAGATGTTCAGGGCGGCCCTCCAGGATCACCTGATGAGGATGGCGATAGATTTATCGAGATCTGGAACATCGTGTTCATGCAGTACAACCGTAAGATTGACGGTACCTTTGAAAAACTTGCAAAGCCAATGATCGATAACGGTCTGGGACTTGAGCGTATTGCTGCTGTGCTGCAGGGCGTTCACTCAAACTATGAAATTGATTTATTTGTAGAGCTTGAGAAAACTGCTGCTTCTATCTTAGGTGTTAAGGATTTAAACGATAAGTCACTAAGAGTAATTGCAGATCATATCCGTTCATGTTCATTCCTGATTGCAGATGGTGTACTACCTTCAAATGAAGGTCGTGGCTACGTTCTTCGTCGTATTATCCGCAGAGCTGTTCGTCATGGCCGTCTGCTAGGTGCTAAGGAAGTATTCTTCTACAAGATTGTTTCAAAGCTGGTTGAGTTAATGGGTAAGGCATATCCTGAACTGGTATCTCAGCAGGCTTTAATTGAGCGTACTTTAAAGAAGGAAGAAGAGCAGTTCTTAAATACTCTTGATCGCGGTCTGGCTCTTTTAGAGAATGAGCTTACCAAGCTTGGTGATAGCAAGACTGTTCCTGGTGATGTTGCCTTCAAGCTGTACGATACCTATGGCTTCCCAGCCGACCTGACAAATGACGTGGTAAGAGATCGTGGCTATACAGTTGATATGGAAGGCTTTGACAAGTGTATGGCAGAGCAGAAGGCCAGAGCTAAGTCAGCATCAACCTTCGGTATTGATTACAATAAAGAGCTGAAGATCACTGAGAATACAGTGTTCACAGGTTATGACGGACTGGAATCTGATTCTAAGATTACCCATATCTTCAAGGATGGAACCGAAGTTGATTCGATTTCTACTGATGAGAATGCGGTAATTGTTCTGGATAAGACTCCATTCTACGGAGAAATGGGTGGCCAGGTTGGTGATAAGGGTATTATTACCATTGGAGAAAACGCTCGTTTCATTGTTGAAGACACCAAGCATGTTGCTAAGGCAACTATTCATATTGGCCGTGTTGATATCGGTCAGTTTGACAAGGATGCATCTGTTCATGCTCAGGTTGATGCAAATAATCGTGCTGATATTGCCCGTCATCATTCAGCAACTCATCTTCTGGATTCTGCTTTAAGAATTGTTGTTGGAGAGAGTGTTGCTCAGAAAGGTTCATATGTTGCAAACGATCGTCTGCGTTTCGACTACTCACACTCAAAGCCTCTGACCTTAGCAGAACGCAAGGCTGTAGCTGATCTTGTAAACGAGCAGATTCAGGCAAATCTTCCTGTAAAGACCGAGTGTATGGATCTGGATTCTGCTAAGAAGTCCGGAGCTATTGCTCTGTTTGATGAAAAATACGAAGAGAATGTTCGTGTTGTTTCAATGGGAGATTTCTCAAAAGAGCTGTGCGGTGGTACTCACACTGCAATGACTGGTGATCTTGGTGCCTTTGTTCTTCTGTCAGATGAATCTATTGCATCAGGTATCCGTCGTATTGAGGCTCTTGTAGGCAAGTCCGCTGTTGAATACCTGGATGAGGTATTTGCGGAGGTAGGCGCTGCCAGAGCTTTACTGAAGGTTGGCGGCAGCTCAAATATTGCCGATAAGGCAGAGCAGATGCTTGAGCACGCTAAATCTCTAGAAAAAGAGAATGAAATCCTCAAGGAGAAGATTGTTGCTCTAGAGAGCGCATCTTTAGTTGAGAAGGCTCATGACGTTAAGGGCGTACCTGTAATCTGTTCAAAGATTGAAAACTATGGTGCTAAGGAATTAAGAGTTGCCATTGACAATCTTAAGTGCAGACTTCAGTCCTACATTATAGTTTTAGGTTCTGTAGCTGAGGATGGTAAGGTAAGTCTGATTGCAGCTGTTTCTAAAGATCTTGTTTCAAAGCTTAAAGCAGGTGACCTGATTAAGGAAGTTGCTGCATACGTTGGCGGTAAGGGCGGTGGCCGTCCTGATATGGCTCAGGCTGGTGGTACTAATCCAGAAGGCTTGGATAAGGCTTTAGCATCAGTTGAAAAAATTGTTTCAGAGAGAATCTAGGCATATATGTTAGTAATATCACAAAAGGAAGGGGACAAGCTCGTACTGAGTAGTGGTATTACTATAAGCATTCTTGAAGTAAAATCTGGAAAGGTTCGTCTGGGAATTGATGCTCCTAAGGAAGTTGAAATCAGACGAGTTTCACAAAAAGAAAATACTTCAGACAAAAGCCATAAATAAGCCACTTAACTACTATCAATGCCTTGAGGTTCAAAAAAACTCTTGACATTGATAGTCAAAAATCAGATACTATGTCTCGCTTAATTTCAGCGGATAGATGACCGAGAGGCTGAAGGTACTCCCCTGCTAAGGGAGCATACGACTATAAAGGTTGTATCGAGGGTTCGAATCCCTCTCTATCCGCCACTCAGATTAGATTGAAAAAAAGAAATTAATTTTTCTTGCAAAATCGAAATCTGGTGATATAATTTTGCGACGTAAGTAACACTTTTGGTTGCACTTGTAGCTCAGCTGGATAGAGTAATCGGCTACGAACCGATCGGTCAGGGGTTCGAATCCCTTCAAGTGCGCCACTCCAAAAGTTAACTTATTTTTCCAAGCACGCACTTGTAGCTCAGCTGGATAGAGTAATCGGCTACGAACCGATCGGTCAGGGGTTCGAATCCCTTCAAGTGCGCCACTCCTTCTTTCTCAATTTCCAAATTAATTTTCCAACTGTTTTAAATTTTGCCTTAAAATATTCGAGCAGTAGAAAAACAATCTATTACTAATATTTCAATTTAAACTGGATTTGTAATGGCAAAGAATAACTCTCAGGATGAACTTTCCGTATACAAGGAACCTCCTAAAAATTTAGAGGCAGAGCACAATTTTCTTGGCTCAATCATTCTTGATGGCTCTTTACTGGAAAAAGTTCGTGAAACAGTTGGTATGCTAGATGTTTCTGAATTCTCCAGTTCTAAAAATCAGGTCGTTTACGAGGAAATTCTTTCAAGAGCTGCCACTTCAGATGATTTTAATGTTACTGTCCTCTGTGCGGAACTTGAGCGAAAGGGCAGATTAGCTGATGCCGGTGGTATGGTCTATATTGCTGGTCTTACTGAGCTTACCGGTCCGAGTGCAGCTGTCAGTGAATACGCAAAGATCATTCGTGACACATCTAGACGTCGTCGTCTGATTAAGGTTTCAGAACATATTGAGAAAATCTGCTACAGTCCTAATGGTCTTACTGTAGATGAAATTTACGATGAAGCTCAGGGCCTGATATTCAAACTAGCTGAGTCAAATACATCTGTTGATGAAGGTCCTGTACCTATGACAACAGTTGCCCTCAATCTTATCAAGAAGATTCATGATGACGTTGATTTGGGCAAAAAGATGAATGGTGTTGCCTCAGGCTTTACAGAGCTTGATGAGATTACGCAGGGCTTCAGACCAGGAACCTTTAATATTATTGCAGCACGTCCTGGTGTGGGAAAAACCTCTTTTGCAATGAATATCGTTTCAAACATTGCAATGAATGTCGATGAACACAGACCTGCTCTGGTGTTTTCTCTGGAAATGCCTGCAAATGAAATTGCTATGCGTCTGATTTCATCTTTTGGAAGAGTTCCTGGAAAAGATCTTGCTGCAGGTAGGGTAAGCGCGGAACAGTGGCGTGATATTATCCGTAAGGTAAAATTACTTACAGAATCAGATGGAAACGGTAATGATCGCGTAAAACTGTATATTGATGACGGTTCAGATCTAACTCCTCTGGAATTACGCTCAAGAGCAAGAAAGATTGCGGCTGAGAATGGCGGTTTATCCTGTATTATGATTGACTATATTCAGCTTATGAGAGGTCAGTCAAAACATGACAACCGTTCACAGGAAGTTGGTGAGATTTCAAGATCATTAAAACAGCTGTCAAAGGAGCTTGAGGTTCCGATTTTTGCTTTGGCTCAGCTAAACCGTGATGTTGAGGCTAGAAAGGATCACCGTCCAATGAACTCTGATTTACGTGAATCAGGCTCTCTTGAGCAGGATGCCGATATGATTATGTTTATTGACAGAGACGTAAATCGTGGTGAAAACAGTGATGACTCAAAAGCCACTCTGATTATCGGTAAAAACAGAAGCGGTGCTACTGCGGATATTGAGCTGCAGTTCCAGGGCGCCTATACAACCTTCTATGATAAGGCCAACTATATTGCAACTGATGATGACGTACCTCTTCCTGAGGATGATTACTATCAGAGACAGTAATGTCAATAAGGAATAACAAACATGGAAAGCGTAACTGCTTTAATTGACAAGCAGGCATTGATACACAATATAAAAGTAATCAAGGATAAAGCTAAAGATTCAAAAGTAATTGCTGTTATCAAGGCGAATGCCTATGGTCATGGCGCTATCGCTGTAGCAAATGCCTTAAAGGATAAAGTTGAAGGTTTTGCTGTTGCAAGAATCGGCGAAGCAATGGATTTACGTCGTGATGGAATAAAAAATCCAATTTTTCTTCTGGAAGGCTTTTATAACGACGATGATCTTCCTTTTATCTCTAAATATGATTTATACACTGCTGTAAATACAATGGAGCAGGTTGAGGCAATTGAGAGAGTTTCTTTTTCAAAGCCAATACATGTATGGATTCAGGTTGATATCGGAATGCATCGTTTAGGCTCAAATGATAAGGCTACGATTGCCAAGATAAAATCTCGTCTTGAAAAGTGCGACAAGGTTATAAAACCTCTGGGGCTTTTATCTCACCTATCTGTTGCAGATACCCCTGCTGAGTTTGAATACAACAAGACTCAGATTTCTAATTTCTTTGATTTTGCAAAGGACATTCAGGGAGATCTGTGTCTTACAAACTCTGCCGGAATCTTTGACTGGCAGAATTCACATACCCAGTGGATTCGTCCTGGTATTGTCATGTATGGTATCTCTCCATTTGAAGACAGAACCGGAGAGGATCTCGGATTAAAGCCTGTTATGACCTTAAAGAGTAATCTTATTGCAATAAATAAGGTTAAGAAGGGAGATAAGATTGGTTATGGCGCCTATTATGTGGCAGATAAGGATACTACAATCGGTATTGTTTCCTGTGGCTACGGCGATGGCTATCCTCGTACTGCACCTAACGGAACTCCTGTTCTTATCAATGGCCGTTATGTAAAGACTGCAGGTCATGTCTGCATGGATATGCTGTTTGTGGATTTAGGCGAGAACTGTACTGATAAGGTTGGAGATGAGGTTATCCTATGGGGAAAGGGATTACCTGTGGAGAAAATTTCAGCACTGTGCAATACGATTCCTTATGAGCTGATCTGTCACGTAATGCCTAGAGTGGAATTTGTATTTGGCTAGATGCAATACCGCGAGGAAGAGCTCGCGGTATATTCCAATTCTTTGCAACAATAGATAATCTTACTGAGTTTTTTTTACGAACTTCTTTAATGGGTCATCGTATTTTCGGGCCATCAGATTCATATCTGGAGGAAAAGCTGTAGCTTTGCAGTTTGGCATGTCTTTTCCTACAAGATTGTTCGAATAATACTTACGGTGTTCTCCCATAATATAATCAGGGAACTTATTAAATACATCCTGTGCTTCTACCAGGAAACCCTGTATTACTTCGACCATTTCAGATACGGCAATAAGACATTTCTTTTCATCTTCAGAGCCATAAATAGCGTGTACAAGCATTATGAAGAAAGATTGCAAGCTTCCTTCTATTAAACATGCATAAAATAGATCATCGCTATGTCTTTTATTCTGGATAAAGCGAGATATCTTCATCAGTTGTACGACTAGATCTTTTCTATTTTCATACTTCAGCTTTTTAAGCATAAGAAGAATGTCATTGCATATTTCTGCAAATCTAGGTTTTGAAATAAGTTTTTGTATTTTTTCTTCTGTAATATCTATTTCAGCCGTTTTTTCGTGTTTTATAAATTCATGGAATTTTACTTTATCAATTTCTGTTAGCGAATTGAATAATTCGAACAGACTTTCTGAATGAGTTGGCTTAGTGTTTTCAATAAAAATACCATCTGAACAGTTGCAACAGGAAACTGATGGATTTTGGGCTAACAAGGTTCCAATATTTTTTCCTGATCTATAGAAGAGCATATTTGTTAGAGTTTCTTCTCTGAAGTTTCCTCTGGCTTTTGAGTTGATACAGTAGGCACCACCCTTATCAGGGACTCCATGTTCATTATATAGAGTGGTATTTCCTGCATGGTTTTCCTGTTGCTCGCTGACTTTTCCGCAGTCAATTCCAAAAAGATACAGGTTATTAAAGCCAAGATAAACAGCTCCTGATACTCCGCAATTTGACACAAATGGATTTGATAAGGAGCAGCCTTGAAGCCAGTCTAACTCACCGGTATTTTGTTTAATGTATGGAATCAATGGTTCGTTTTCTTTAACAAATAAAGCAGAGTCCTTAAAATAATCAAAAGTATATGGATGGCATACGTTAGTAGATATTATGATTAGATTATTTAAAAACTCTTTGTCTGGTATAGCCTGAAGTGCCTGAGCAATCACGGGGGTTCTCTCTGTACAGGCGTATAAATCAGGCTTTATTCCAGAATGATAGAGTGTGTCAAGTGCGGTTCCGCATGCAATAATTATAGCTTTATCCTGATTTTTTCTGATAAAAGCAAGATCGTTATCTAAAGATGGTCCTGAACCTATGATGAATACTGGCAGATTCTTGTACTCACCTAGTTCTACGTGTTTTTTTACAAATTTCCTATGGGCCTGTATTGCTTTAATTGAGTGGCAACAGCCAAAGAAAGTATCATCAAAAAAACCGGAACGAAAAAGAATGGTCTTATAGTCCAAAAGATTATTCAAAATACTTAGACTTCCTTCGTTGTAGGAGTGAATAATCATTAGTCTGCTATTAAGCAGAAATTCTCCGTTTTTTATGCCTATTTCTTCAATTTGACTTAGAAGGTTGTCAGTCTGACCTAATATTAGGTTAAAGGAAAAATCATTCTGAAAGATATATTCAAGCAGATTGGCCCAGTCAAATGTATGTAAAGAGGCAAAGAAAACGTCTTGATCAGGTTCAATCAGGATTGTGTTGCAGATCTCCAGTCTCTCGAATAAATCTGCTAAGTGATATCCAAGGCCAACTCCGATAATCATGCAACTTGCAACAGAGCCTGTTTTAAGAGGAGAGATTTCATTGACAAAAGCATTCTGAGAATCAATTTCAACCAATCTGTTTAGGTATCTGAAGGAAAACTGCCCAAAAGGATCATATTGAGGAGGGTATTTATCAGACTGTATATTAACTTTCTCTAATTCACTAATAATCTGTTTTTTGCAGTACTCTATAGGATCTTCTGGATAAAATGGTTTGTTTGAATCTCCAAAGGATACGTTAGGCGTTCCTGCCTCAGAATAAAAAAAACTGATATTCTTGGTTGGTTTGTATGACTTGAATTTTGCTGCAATATCAGGAAAGTATTTCTCAAATGTTTGAATATTTTCAGAGAATCTTGTCAAAAGAAAATCTGAGATGTTGTCGTTTTGAATATTATTGTTTGTATCCATATTCATTTGAAGATTATCCTGAGTTCAATTGATACACGTCTAATGCTATGTTTAGCATATCGAGATTTTAGAGTAAAAAAAGACTTTTAAGATGTGAGGGGAGGGTCAAGATTTAGTTTGAATTATAGTTTGAATAAAAAAAACAGAGTCCCTGATGACAGAGACTCTATTGTTTGAATCTTAATTTTTCTTAACAAATCTCATTGATAGATCTAAAGCTCTTACATTCTTGGTTAGAGCTCCTACGGAGATGTAGTCAACACCGGTTGAGGCAAATCTGCCGATGGTATCAATGTTTACGTTTCCTGAAATCTCAAGCAGTGCCTGATGATTTGTCTGTTTTACTGCCTGAATCATTGAATCATATTCAAAATTATCCAGCATGATGATGTCAGCTTTTGCATCAAGAGCCTGTTGTAGTTCGTCAAGATTCTCAACTTCAACCTCAACTTTAAGCTCTGGATGTGCTGCACGAGCTCTCTCGATTGCCTTGGCAATACCACCTGAGGCCATAATGTGGTTCTCTTTGATAAGATACATGTCAAAAAGACCAATGCGATGATTCTTGCCGCCGCCGCAGGTTACTGCATATTTTAGAGCGGTTCTCAGACAAGGCAGTGTCTTTCTGGTGTCCAGAAGACTGCAGTTTGTGCCTTCCATCTGTTTAACGAATTTAGAAACCTGAGTTGCTACACCGGATAGAGTCTGTACAAAATTCAGTGCGGTACGCTCTGCAGTAAGCATTGCTCTTGAGTTGCCCTTTAAATGGAAAAGCTGTTCACCTGGTTCAATGGTATCTCCGTCTTTAACAAACCACTGAATTTCAACTTTGTTGCCAAGCTGTCTGTAAACTTCCTCGACCCATTCTTTTCCACAGAAGATACCGGCCTCACGTGTAATAACTGTAGCTTCATCAGTCTCGTTTTCGTCAATAAGCTGTGAAGTAACATCCAAAGAAGGATCAAGAACTCCTCCTAAATCCTCTGTTAGAGCCATTTTAACGGTGGCTACAATATCATCTTGAAGCATATTTAATTCCTAGTAGTAAATTTTTTTCTAGTAATAATAGCACATTCTTTGTTTAGGGTAATTTCTGCCCTTTGTTCTATGGTATTTTTTGCGCCAAAAAAATACACGAAAATGTGACAAAGACTGCACATGCGCTTTGTTTTTGATATAATCGAAACTTAATTTACTTTAATTGTGAGAGATAAAAACGTGTTAGAAACAATCTCTATTGAAGATCAGGTTGAAGCTCTTAAACAGAGAGCTGATGCATTAAGGGGGTACCTTTGACCTTCAGACTAAGAGAGAACGTCTTGAAGAAGTTAATGGACTGCTAGAAGATCCCAAGTTATGGGATGACCCTCAGAAGGCACAGGAACTTGGAAAAGAAAGACAGTCATTAGAAACTGTTGTAAAAAATTTTGACAATCTGTATCAGGGATTCGATGATCTTTTGACCTTGGATGAAATGGCAAAAGAGGAGAATTCTGCTGAACTCGCTGAAGAAGCTAATGCTGAAGCTCAAAGATTGGAAGCTGCTTTGGAAAGACTGGAAATTGAAAGAATGTTTTCAGGTCCAAACGATAATGATCCTTGTTATATGGATATTCAGTCTGGTTCAGGTGGTACCGAAGCTCAGGACTGGGCTGAAATGGTCATGCGCATGTACGTTAAGTTCGGTGAAAAGCATGGCTTTACTGTTACTGTTACAGAATTGTCTGAAGGTGAAGTTGCCGGAATAAAATCAGCGACTTTACGCTTTGAGGGAGATCATGCCTACGGCTGGTTCAGAACCGAAACCGGAGTACACCGTTTAGTCAGAAAATCTCCTTTTGATTCAAATAATCGCAGACATACTTCATTCTGTTCTGCTTATGTTTATCCTGAGGTTGATGACAATATTGAAATTGAAATCAATCCTGCTGACTTAAGAACAGATGTTTACAGAGCATCAGGTGCTGGCGGACAGCACATTAACAAGACAGAATCTGCAGTACGTATAACACATATTCCAACCGGAATTGTTGTTTCCTGTCAGAATGAACGTTCTCAGTTTCAGAACCGTGATCAGGCAATGAAACAGTTAAGAGCAAGACTGTATACCCTTGAGCTTGAAAAGAGAATGAGTGTTCAGAAGGAAATTGAAGACAGCAAGTCAGATATCGGCTGGGGCTCTCAGATTCGCTCCTATGTTCTTGATGATGCCCGTATCAAGGATTTACGTACAGGAGTAGAGTGTCGCGATACAACAAAAGTGTTGAATGGCGATCTGGATCAGTTTATTGAAGCAAGTTTAAAGTCAGGACTTTAGACTTAGAAATTTAGGAAAGTGAAAATGGCACAAGAAAACATTGGCTCTGCAGAGTCTTTAAACAATGTAATGCAGGATCGTAGAGATAAGCTGAATGCTCTTCGTGAAAAAGGTCAGGCATACCCAAATGATTTCCGTAGAGATGCATTCTCATCAGATATCATTAAAGCATGTGCAGATAAAGACAATGAAGTTCTGGAGAAAGAACAGAATACTTATACCATTGCCGGTAGAGTAATGACCCGCCGCATCATGGGTAAAGCAGGTTTTGCCACCATTCAGGATATGGGCGGAAGAATTCAGATTTATGTTGCAAGAGACAATCTTCCAGAGGGTGTTTACCAGGATGTATTCAAGAAGCTTGATTTAGGCGATATTATCGGTGTTACCGGTTTTGCCTTCAAGACCAAGACCGGTGAGCTGTCATTACATGTTAGTGCACTGCGTTTACTGGTTAAGGCACTGCGTCCTCTTCCAGAGAAGTTCCATGGTCTTACCGATCAGGAAGCACGTTGCCGTCAGCGTTATGTTGATCTGATTGCAAATCCAGAATCACGCCGTACCTTTGAGATTCGTACAAAGGTTGTTTCCTTCATACGTAAATACATGAACGAGCATATGTTCATGGAAGTTGAAACTCCAATGATGCACGTAATTCCAGGCGGTGCAAACGCTAAGCCATTCATTACCCATCACAATGCTCTAGATATGGATATGTATCTGCGTATTGCTCCAGAACTATATCTGAAGAGACTTGTTGTTGGCGGTTTTGAGCGCGTATACGAGATTAACCGTAACTTCAGAAATGAGGGTATCGACGTTCGCCACAATCCAGAATTCACCATGATGGAATTCTATATGGCATATCATGATTATAAAGATCTGATTGATTTTACAGAGGATCTTTACAAGAAGATGTCATTAGAGGTTCTAGGTACCACCAAGATTCATTATGGCAAGGAAGGTGAGCCTGGTTTGGATATTGATTTCTCAAAGTCATTTGACCGTCTGACCATGAAAGAGTCTATCGTTAAGTACGGCAATGGTATCACCATGGCAGATCTTGAGGATGAAGACAAGGCACGTGAGCTTTGTAAGAAGCATCATATTGAGATTATGAAGGGCTGGACTTTAGGTCACTTTATTACTGCTCTGTTTGATGAGCTGGTTGAAGCAAATCTGCAGCAGCCAACCTTTATTACCAGCTATCCTGCTGTAGTATCTCCTTTAGCACGTAGAACTGATGGTGATGAGGAGTTCACTGATCGTTTCGAGTTCTTTATCGGTGGCCGTGAAATCGGTAACGGCTTCTCTGAGCTGAACGATCCAGATGATCAGGCAGGACGTTTCCGTCAGCAGGCTGAAGCAAAGAATGCCGGTGACGATGAGGCTATGTATTACGACGACGATTACATTACCGCAATGCAGTATGGTTTAGCTCCAACTGCAGGTGAGGGTATTGGTATTGACAGAACTGTTATGCTGTTCACCAACTGCCACACCATTCGTGATGTAATCCTATTCCCAACATTAAGACGCAATTAGGATTTTTCTTCGGAAGGTGAAGACCATGCAAAAGTATCAGGGCTCAATGGTAGCTTTAATTACTCCATTCAAGAATGGAAAGGTTGATTTTGAGGCATTAGAACGTCTGGTTGAGTTTCATGTAAAAAATGGAACCACCTGCATCGTTGTAACAGGTACTACAGGTGAATGCCCAACATTATCATTTGATGAACATGTTGATGCTATTAAGGCTGTAGTTAACTATGCAAAAGGACGTATTCAGGTTATGGCTGGTGCAGGTTCTAACAACCCTGTAGAAGCAATTGCCCTGTCTAATGCAGCTAAAGATGCCGGAGCTGATTGTCTTTTGCATAATGCAGGCTATTACAACCGTCCTAATCAGGAAGGTCTGTATGCACACTTCAAGATGGTTCATGATAACACTGATCTTCCAATCTTCCTTTACAACGTACCAGGCCGTACAGTTGTAAATATCTCATCAGAGCTTGTTGCTAAACTCTCTAAGCTTGAGCGTATTATCGGTATCAAGGATGCTACCGGCAATCTTGAGAGACCTTGGATTGAAAGAAATCTGATTGATAAGCCTTTTATCTGGCTGTCAGGTGAGGATTCAACTGCTGTTAACTTCAATGTTGCCGGCGGTGTTGGTGTTATTTCTGTAACTGCAAACGTTGCTCCTGCACTGGTTGCAAAGGTTCAGAACCTAACCCTTGAGAAGAAGTGGGAAGAGGCTGCCGATGAGCATCTGAAGCTTATGACTCTGCATAAGCTGATGTTTAAAGAGCCTAGCCCAGCTCCTGCTAAATACGGTGCTTCACTGTTAGGTCTATGTTCTGAAGAATCTCGTCTGCCAATTCTTCCAATTAGTCAGAGTCTGAGAGAAGAAATCAAGACTCAGATGCAGAAGTTAGAGCTGATTTAATGACAGATAATAAAGAAGTTCAGGAGTCTCTTTCACCAGAGGCTTCTGAAAAGAAAAAAGATTTTAGAATCAAGTCTTTTGTTGTTCGTGCTGGTAGAATGACAGAAGGTCAGATTCGTGCAATTGAGGAACTTGGTCCAAAATATATGGTCGATGTTGAGGATTTACAGCCTCTGGATATCGATGGTATTTTTGGTCGCAGTGCTCCTTTAGTTGTAGAAATTGGTTTTGGTATGGGGGTTTCTTTTGTTCAAATGGCAAAGGATGCTCCTCAGTATAATTTTCTGGGAATAGAAGTTCATCCTCCTGGGGTTGGTTCTGCTCTTAGGCTGATCGAACAGGAAAAGCTAACCAATGTTAAGGTGATTAAGTTCGACGCCTTTGAGGTTCTGAAAAAGTGTCTGAAACCTCAGAGCGTGGATATTCTTCAGATCTTTTTCCCTGATCCTTGGCCAAAGAAACGTCATGTTAAGCGCAGACTTATCAATGACGATTTTGTAAAACTGGTTGCTCCTCTGTTTAAATCAGGCGGTCAGTTCCGTATGGCAACAGACTGGGAAGATTACGCAGTTCAGATGCTGGATGTTCTAAGCAGAGCAGAAGGCTTCACCAATACTTCAGCGGATGGTACATATATTCCTCGTCCTTCATGGCGTCCTTTAACCAAGTTTGAACAACGTGGTCAGAGACTAGGTCATGGAGTATGGGATTTGGTATTTGTTCGTGACTGATTCAAGACAAGATCAATTAACTGCATTTGTTAAAAGCATTATTTTAGAAGATGAAATAATGCTTTTGCCTTTAAATGGCGATGCAAGTTTCAGAAGATATTTCAGAGTATCAGGTAAAAATCTAATTGCTGTTGATGCTCCTCCTCAGACTCAGAAAAATAAAGAATTCATTGCTATAGATGAGGCATTGGCCTCTGAAAAGGTCAAAGTTCCAAAGATCCTGTCATATGATCTGGAAAATGGTTTTATGCTCTTAGAGGATCTTGGCAATACAACTTTTGCCCAGGTTGCCATAGGAACCTATGCTGAGTCTTACTACCTGCAGGCAATTGATCTTTTAGCTCCTGTTGCGAAGGTTATCTCCAAAGTTGAGCTGCCATTATTTGATGATGAATTCATAAACTTTGAGCTTTCCTTATTTGAGACCTGGATGCTTGAAAAAAGACTCGGCGTTCAGCTTTCAGATGATGAAAAACAGGTTCTAAAAGAATCTTATGATTATATCTGTGAAAGCCTCAAGAAACTTCCTTATGTTGCAATGCACAGAGATTATCATAGCCGTAATCTAATGGTCTGCGATAAGGAACTTGCTGTAATCGATTTTCAGGATATGGTAAAAGGTCCTATAACCTATGATCTCGCCTCTCTTGTTTATGACTGTTACGTGGTGCTTGATAAAGAGCTTGTAAACAAGTGCATAGCCAGAGCCTACAGCAGATATGTTGAACTTAAACTCTTAGAAGGGATGACAAAAGATGAGTTTGAACGTCTTTTGAACATAACTTCTCTTCAGCGACACATTAAGGTATTAGGTATTTTCTGCAGACTCTCTATCCGAGATGGTAAAAACGGCTATCTAAAAGATTTACCTCGTGTCATAAATTACGTTTTAGATGAGTGCAAAACAGACCCTCATTTTAGTAAACTATCCAATATTATTAAAAAATATGTGGTAGGAAATTTCTGATGAGAGCTATGATTCTGGCTGCAGGTCGCGGTGAAAGATTAAGACCGATTACTGATACTATTCCTAAGCCAATGGTTAAGGTTGGAGATAAGGAATTACTTCTGTGGCACATCCTCAAGCTGAAAAAGGCTGGTATCACCGAGATCATCGTTAATTCAGCCCATCTCTCAGATAAAATTGTCGATTTCCTAAAAGATGGCTCTGCTTTTGGAGTAAGTATCACTCATTCAGTTGAAGGTCAAACCGGTCTTGAAACTGCGGGTGGTATTATCAAGGCTCTACCTTTCTTTAAAGGAGAGAATTTTCTGGTTGTAAACGGGGATACCTTTATTGATGCAGATTATTCCCAGTTTATTCATCCATTGGAAAAAGGTGATCACGCAAGAATATATCTTGTTGATAATCCTGAACATAATCCTCATGGTGATTTCTCATTAGATCCTGTAAGCAAAAACTGCTCAAGAGGATCTCAGTTTACCTTCTCGGGGGTTGCCGTTTATTCTTCTTCTGTTTTTGAGGGCTTCCCTGTAGAAAAAAGACCTCTGCTGCCAATCTTTGAAAAACTGGCTCTAAACGGGGAATTAAAAGGGGAACTTCTTAAGGGAAGATGGTTTGACGTCGGAACTATCGAACGTCTAAACAATGTAAACTCATATATAACATCTCAAAACATCATCTAATACAAAAGTAATCATGTCATTAAGTGAAAAAGGCAGAGAAGCTGGAATTAAATTTAGCTACAAGGGCAGTATTATCGGTATTGTCCTAGGAATTATCTTAGCTGTAATCTGCTCTCATATTCTTCCTGCAATTATTACTCCTCTGGTTGCTTTTTTTCTTTATGACCGACCAAAATACAAAGAAGCTGTAGAAAAGATTCTGGCTCAAAGACTTCTGCAGAAGGAACAGGAGGAGAAGGCTTTAGAGGAAGCTCGCCTAAAGGAAGAGAAAAAGGTAGAGAAGAAGATTAAGGCTGTACAGAAAAAGAATAGAGAAAACAAAGCTTCACTTTACGAGAATATTTATACCGTAGCCGGATATATACTAGCCAATCAGGAGGATTTGACTGAATATATCCAGAATGCCGAGGATGTTATTACTTATTTCAAGGCTTCCAAAGAGGAACGCCGTCTTGCGGTAGAGGCTTTTAATTATGCTCTTGATCCTGAGTTTAATGTTGATGAGTTTGTTGAAAATTATCTTCTCTACATTGGTAAGAACCGCGATTATATAAACTACGTCTTAACCTATGCTCTTATCATTGCAACGGTTGATGACAATATCCATTATGATGCCAAAGAGCGTCTGGTTGCCATTGGTAAGGCAATGGGCTCTTCAATGGCCGCCCTTAAGAGATTATTCAAATCAAACGGTGCAGAAGCTAGATTTGCTAGAGAATTTGAGAAGCAGTCTCAGGAGAATCTATCAGAAAGTACCTCAGTTTCCTCATTTGAGTCAGATAATAGTTCTTCAGGCACTAAAAAATCCAAAAAGAGTTCAAGTTCCTCCTATAATCATACAGGAGCAGAGAAAACTTCAGAGGCTCTGGATATTCTGCAGCTGGATGTTTCCGCAACCTTTGATGATATTAAAAAGGCATACAAGAAGCTTATGCTTAAATATCATCCTGACCGTTTAGCTTCTCAGGGACTTTCTGAAGATATGATTGCAATTTATACAGATAAGGCTAAGGCTATACAGGCTGCTTTTGATTATCTGAAAAAACTCTACAGTGAAGTTATCTGATTAAATTTAAAGTAAATTTTCGAGTAATTATGAATAACAGTTATAAAGGCCGAGTCATAGGTTTTCTTTTAGGTTTTATCTTTGCAAATTTCCTTGGAGCGATTCTATTCATGATCCTAGGATATATATTCTTTGATAAGCCTGCAAACCTTAAAAGGCAGCAGAATGATGAGGCGGTTCGAGCCTTTACCTCTAATGCAAACTATAACGAGTCTCTGGTTAAGGTTACCTTTGCCTTAATGGGATATGTAGCCCGCGGAGCAGGCCGAGTCAACGAGAATCATATCGAAAAGGCGTCTCAGATTATGAATGTGATGGGACTGAATCCTCAGATGCGCAAGACAGCAATTGAGGCTTTTAATTCAGGAAAAAGTGATGCCTTTAATCTGAATGATACTATCCAGGAGATTAAGTCTCTTATCGGAAACAACTTCAGCTTTGTTAACTTTATTCTGGAAATTCAGGTTCAGCTTGCCTTATCAGATGGAGTTTTAGAAGACGAAGAATATCGTCGCCTTATGGATATAGCTGTAAAGCTTGGTGCCTCTCGTGAATCTATGGAGCAGTATATTCGCTCTAGATATAATGAAATGCACTTTGAGCAGCAGTTTAAGGATTTCTATAGATCACGTTATGAAAGAGGAAAATCTGGGGCTGGATATGATTACTCCAACTCAGATCGTTCCTATGAATATAATGACAGCTACTCAGGCAGTTCCAGTGCAGATTCCTCTAAACTTGATGCTGCCTATAAGATTCTTGGAGTTGAGGCTTCTGCCTCTGATGAGGATGTTAAAAAGGCTCATAAGCGTCTGATGCTTAAGTATCATCCTGACAGACTTGCATCACAGGGGCTAACCCCTGAAATGATCAAGCTTTATACTGAAAAAGCTAAGGATATTCAGGCAGCTTTTGATCTTATCAAAAAAGAGCGAGGAATGTAGTTATCAGTGTGTTGGTTTGTAGATGGTCTTTCCGATATCTACATAATACTGAAGAACTGTTTTACCGTATTCTTCATCAATACCGCCGCATACTTTTATGTTGCGTTTCTTCATCTCATCAAACCAGTCTGGTTTGAATCCTTCGTCAAAGCCGGTGATTTTTTCAACTTCTGACGAAGGTACACTGAATACTATCTTATTGACTCCTGACCACATTATGCCACCAAGGCACATAATACAAGGCTCTGCGTTTACAAAAAGAGTGAGTTTGTATTGGGCCAGATTAAAGTTTTTAAACTTTTCAAAGGCTAATTTCAGGGTGTTCATTTCAGCGTGATTAAGAGCACATTGCGTTTCAATTACACTGTTTGAGGCTCCAACCACAAAATTGTAATGCTCATCGTAAAGCTCTGCGTAAAAAGGTCCTTTTCCGTTATCTATACCGAGTTTGGTTTTATCGTGGATTTTTCTGAGGATGGATTGAGCTTTTATTATTTCTTCATCTGAGATTTCATAATTGGAGATACAAGGCATAGAAGAGATTCCTTTAATAAAGCCAGTCTGCTTCTATAGCATAAATAAATTAGAATTTTTCTTTTTTAGAGTATTTCACAAAATGGATTACAAAAAACTCAAATTTATTAAGTTTAAATGAAAAAAAACGGTCCTTGGACAGCTTTTTTGAAATGAAGTCAGTCTTGGTAGTTCACCTGATGCCTAAAAGGTTTCTAAAGCGTATGAATCCCGTCAGGATAAAGGGAATTTCAGATGAGAACTTCAGTTAAATCTCAGAAAGCGTCTTGAGAAATTCCGGAGTAATCGAAAAGTCATATTCAATTCCAGACAAAGGATGTCTGAATTTGAGATAAAAAGCATGCAGACATAATCTTTCACATTTATTCATAACAGCCTCAGATGCATAGAAACGGTCTCCAAGAATCGCGTGGCCTGTCTGTGCCATGTGTACTCTTAGTTGATGTGACCTTCCTGTAATAGGTATAAGCTTTACTGCACTAATATCTGGGTTGTTATAATCGTTACTTATAAAGCTGTTGTCTAACCTTCTGTATAGAGTTCTGCATTCTTTTCCCTGTTCAAAATCAACGATCTGCAATGGTCTGTTTTCAATATCACAGCGTAAAGGCAGATTTACTTCTCCTTCATCAGGAATGATTCCGTCAACCAGGGCAACATATCTTTTGGTTACAGTTTTCTGATTGAACTGTTTACCAAGATTAGATATTGCATCCTTTGTCAGTCCAACCACCATAATACCCGAGGTATCCATATCAAGTCTGTGTACTGCCATGGCATCAGGATGCATTGTCTGTATTCTTGAAATAATACTGTCGTGATTTTCAGCAAGGCGGCCTGGTACGCTTAGTAGACCAGAGGGTTTGTTGACGACCATAATATGTTCGTCATGGAAAAGAATATCAAGAAACGGTTCTTTAGGGGGATTGTATTTAAAACTGTCCAAGGGAGATCCTGAATGCATGAGTGTCTGTCCACCCATGCATATATGAAAGGGATTTTATTTCTTCTCGAAGGTTGATGCTGCAATAACCTTCTCGGCATTGGTTGCAGGAAGCTGCAGTCCTAGTTTCTTAAAGTCTTCAGCCATTAGCTTATAGGCTTTTTCGCAGTACTCAGTGTCATAGTAGGTATAGATGATTGCCTGACAGTGCCGGATTGCGGAAACCAGAGCTCCTCTTTCCTGATAGTAGCTGGCAATAGCCCACTCTCTTTTTGCAAGCTGAGTCTTGATGTAGACAAGACGATGATAGGCATCAGCGGCATATGGAGAATCTGGATATCTGTCAATCAGATCCTTGAATGCCTTATAACCGTCAAAGTAACTCTGAGGATCTTTCTGAGAACGGTCAAATCCTAAGAAGTCCTGAATTAAAGATCCATGCTTCTGCATCTCGTTTAAGCCTTTCATGTACAGAACGTAGTCGGTGTACTGTGAATTAGGGTTTAAACGCAGAAATCTTTCGATAGCAGCAGTAGTCTCTGCTGGTTTACGTGATTTGTAGTTAACGTAGATTAGATCCAGCTGAACCTGATCGGTAAGTTCTCCAAAAGGATATCTTGAATCAAGAGCCTCTAGATAATCTCTGGCCTTTGAATAATCACCGGATGCTGCCATCTGTCTGGCTTTTGCATGTAGAGCTTCCTGAGATAAATCTGGAACAGCATCTTTTTCAACTTTGTCTGAAGAACAGCCTGTAACAGCAATAGCAGCTGCAACCATAAATGGCATGAGAATCTTCTTAAACATCAAATTCAGCCTCATGTTTTCTTTTTAATAATTAGATACAATTAAGTATTGTATATGTTATCTTATTGCTTAGTAAATATCTAATCCAATTTATTAATAGTGAGCGTAGCTCTGTTGCAGATTGATATTGATATGAATCTTCAACTAAAGCTTAGTCTAAGCACAGCCTACTTTAAAAAGTAAACTTTGCTACGTTATGAAAGAATGGATAAAATCTAAATAGTTACGTCAGGATGTTCTACCTAGTTCTGTCCTCTAAGGTCTATGATTAAACAGTTTACACGTTTAAACAGTGTTGTAGACAACAAACCTTTCAATAACTTTGACGAAGGTAGCATTTAACAGTTTTGCAGGATCTGGCTTACAGCAAAAAACTGCAACTTTTTAAAGGATTAAATATGGTTTATGTTCTAAATTGCAAAGGTGTACCAATCATGCCGACTACTCGGCACGGTATGGTAAGACGTTTGCTCAAAGAACATAAAGCAAAGGTAGTTAAAAGGTGTCCATTTACCATTCAGCTTAGTTATGAGTGTGCAAACATTACCCAACCGATCACACTTGGTGTAGACACAGGATATGAAAATGTTGGTATTTCTGCATGTACTGAGAAAAAGGTTCTCTTTGAAGCTAAAGCTAAAATCAGAACTGACATTGTAAAGCTCTTGTCTGCAAGAAAAGAGGCAAGACGTACTCGTAGAAATAAAAAGACAAGATATCGCAAAGCTCGATTTCTAAACCGAGGTATTGAAAAAGGTTGGCTTCCTCCATCTATCAGAGCAAAAGTAGAATCTCATTTGGGACTAGTTGCAAAAGCTCACGAAATTCTGCCTATAGGTAAAATTGTCGTAGAAATTGCGAGTTTTGATATTCAGAAAAACAAGAATCCTGATATCAAAGGTGCTGAGTATCAGCAAGGTGATCAATTAGGATTCAAGAATGTAAAAGCTTATGTCTTAGCTAGAGATGGATGTACTTGTAGATGTTGCAAAGGTAGGTCTAAAGACAAAATTTTGCGAGTTCACCATCTTGAATCAAGATTAATAGGTGGTGATGCTCCTAACAATCTCGTGACTTTGTGCAATTCGTGTCACACGAAATTTCACAAAGGTTTGATCTCTTTAGATGACATTAAAAGAGGTAAATCTTTTAAAGCTGAAACATTCATGGGATTGATGCGAAATTTCTTTTTCAAAGAATTTTGCAATAAATATCCATGTGTTAAGAGTACCTATGGTTATATAACCAAGCACTTAAGAGAGAAATATCATTTAAAGAAAGATCATCATGTTGATGCTCGGTGTATTTGCGGTGTACCGCAAGCTTTACCAAGTAATGTTTATCTGATTAAAAAAGTAAGATGTCATAATCGACAGATTCATAAGTGTACCACTTTAAAAGGTGCTCGAAGAAGACTGAACCAAGCTCCGTATACGGTAAAAGGTTTCAGACTTTTCGATAAGGTTAAAGTTGGTGAACAAGTTGGATTTATATATGGAAGAAGACAATCTGGATCGTTTGATGTTCGAACCGTATACGGTGAACGTATCAATGGTTCGATAAGTTATAAAAAACTGCAATTAATTGAAACTCGTAAAAGTTGGTTAATAGAAAGATGTTAAATCAATACAATCTTATAACAGATCGGTGCGCTTATGGCTGAAAAAATTAAATACATAGTAACTGACGAGCTTCACGGCAAAAGACTGGATGCCGCCTTAGCCTCATTTGATGATACCAATTCAAGAAGTACCTTAGGCGAATTCATCAAGAACGGTCTTGTCAGTGTAGACGGAACCATAACCAAAAAGCCTAGCGTAAAGGTAAGTACCGGACAGGAAATTGAGGTTGATCTTCCTGAGCCTGAGAATCTTGATGCGGTACCTCAGGATATTCCTCTGGATATCATATATCAGGATGAGGATCTGATTGTCATAAACAAGCCTGTCGGTCTGGTTGTTCATCCTGGAGCAGGTGTAAAGGATGGAACTGTCATGAATGCCATGCTTTATCATTTCCCCCAGACTGCTCAGCTTGCCAGAGCCGGTATTGTCCATCGTCTGGATAAGGACACCTCCGGTCTGATGGTGATTGCTTTGTCAAAGTATGCACAGATCAAGCTGGTTCGAGCAATCAGTAAACATGATGTGGTTCGTGAGTATGAGGCTATCTGTGAGGGACTTATTACAGCTGGTGGAACTATAGATAAGGATATCAGCCGTGATCCTCACAATCGTACCAGAATGGCTACTGTATGTGACGGTATGGGACGAGAGGCGGTAACTCATTACAGAGTTATGGAGCAGTTCCGTGAACATACCCTTTTAAGACTTCGTCTTGAAACAGGTAGAACACATCAGATCCGTGTTCACATGGCTTCAATTGATCACCCTCTGTTAGGCGATGGTACATATGGAATCAAGAGACTTCGCCTTATGAAAGGTGCTTCAGAGGAACTATCTGAGGCTTTAAGAAACTATCGTCATCAGGCTCTTCACGCAGCTCATATTGAATTTATTCACCCAATAAAAGGTGAGCCAATGTCCTTTGATGCTCCTATTCCGGATGACTTTAACAGACTGATTGAACTTCTGCGTGAGGATGAGAGAGTAAATGGCGAAAAACTGTAGTTCTATTGTTGAGGTCGAGAATTTTTTAAACGGTATTTATGCGGGTTATACCGTTAGAGATGGTGGCAAAAGTGAAGTCCCTTATCAGGGCTTTAACCTTGGTCTGCACGTCGGTGATGATGAGCAGAATGTTCTTAAGAATCGTCAGCTTTTAGAGAAAGCTGTTCACAAAAGCATAGTCTGGATGAATCAGACTCATTCCAACAAAGTTGTGCTTTGTGACTATAGGAATGCACAGAGTGCCAAGGCGATGCTCAGAGGAACAGAGGCTGTAACTTTAGGTGTTGAGGCTGACGGTATTGTTACTAATGACAGAAATATTGCTCTGGCAGTGCTTACCGCAGACTGTCTTCCTTTACTGATGGCAAGTGAGGATAAAAAGGTTATTGCAGCTGTTCACTGTGGCTGGAAAGGACTTAAGTCAGGAATTGTTAAGAGCGCTGTAACCTTAATGAGAAGATGCTCTCTGGCAAATATCCACGCTTATATTGGTCCATGTATCGGTCCAAAGAGTTTTGAGGTTGGAGCTGAGGTTTTAGAGCAGTTCTCAGAGACTTTCCCTAAGGCAAAAGAAGCTTTTGTTTCAAAGGATAACGGCAAATTCCTATGTTCATTGCCTCTTCTGTGTTCTCAGGCTTTAACTCAATGCGGTGTTAATAACATCGTTTTCAGTGACGAGGATACTTACACGAACGAGAAGTTTTACTCCTATCGCAGAGCAAATGTGACGGGACGTATGGCTTCGATAATATCTATCAATTAAAAATTATCCCTCCTCTTTAAAAATTGCAATAAGCCCCCATATTCATATATAGACAAGATAAGTAAACTGAAAATATATGAATATGAGGTATCAATCATGCGTTTAGACAGATTTACAGCAAAATTCCAAGAAGCGCTTGCTGATGCTCAATCTTTAGCTGTAGGACATGATAATCAGTTTATCGAACCAATTCATGTAATGTCTGCTCTTTTAGCTCAGGAAGATGGTGCTATCAGACCTTTAGTGACATTAGCCGGTTCCGATCCTACTGCTTTGAAATTACTGGTAGATAAGGCATTAGAAAAGCTTCCAAAAGTATCCGGAGTAGGTGGTGATATTCAGTTATCAGCTCAGACCGGAAGATTACTGAATTTATGTGACAAGCTTGCTCAGAAAGCTGGTGACTCCTACATTTCATCTGAACTTTTTGTCCTTGCTGCGCTAGAAGGCGACAGTGAGCTTAAGGAGATTTTCTCCCGCTGCAACCTGACAACAGAAAAACTTAATGCAGCTCTAAAGGAGATTCGAGGCGGAAAGAAAGTTAATGATGAAAATGCAGAAAATACCCGCGGTGCTTTAAAGAAATATTGCATCGACTTAACCGAGCGCGCAGAGAAAGGCAAGCTTGACCCTGTGATCGGTAGAGATGACGAGATTCGCCGTACCATGCAGGTGCTGCAGAGAAGAACCAAGAATAACCCTGTTCTCATCGGAGAGCCTGGTGTTGGTAAAACCGCCATTGTTGAAGGCTTGGCTCAGCGTATTGTAAAAGGTGAAGTTCCAGAAGGTCTTAAGAATAAGCGTGTTTTATCCTTAGATCTTGGTGCTCTGATTGCCGGTGCCAAATACCGTGGTGAGTTTGAGGAGCGTCTTAAGGCTGTTCTAAATGATCTTGCCAAGGAAGAGGGTAAGATTATTCTCTTCATTGATGAGCTGCATACTATGGTGGGCGCAGGTAAATCCGAAGGTTCAATGGATGCTGGAAATATGTTAAAACCAGCGCTTGCTCGTGGTGATCTTCACTGTATGGGCGCTACTACTCTTGATGAGTATCGCCAGTATGTTGAAAAGGATGCTGCTTTAGAGCGTCGTTTCCAGAAGGTCTTCGTTGGTGAACCTTCTGTTGAGAGCACAATTGCTATTCTGCGTGGTCTAAAGGAGCGCTATGAGATTCATCACCATGTGCAGATTACTGATCCTGCAATTGTAGCTGCTGCAACTCTGTCCAACAGATATATTTCAGACAGACAGCTTCCAGATAAGGCTATTGATCTTATTGATGAGGCTGCTGCAAGTATCAGACTGCAGATTGACTCTAAGCCAGAGCCTCTGGATAAACTGGACCGTCGTCTGATTCAGCTGAAGATGGAACGTCAGACTGTTGCAAAGGAAACTGATGAGGCAAGTAAGAAACGTCTTGCTGCTATCGATGAGGAGATTGCTCAGAAGGATGAAGAGTACAAGAAGCTTACCGATATGTGGAATCACGATAAGCTGATTTTAGATGGTACTCAGAAACTAAAGGTTAAGCTGGATGCTGCCCGTCACGAGTTTGATGTGGCCAAGAGAAACAGCGATCTGAACCGTATGAGTGAGCTGCAGTACGGTATCATTCCTACTCTTGAAAAGCAGATTGCTCAGATTAATGAGGCATCTGGCACCGGTTCTGATACTCAGCTGGTTCGTAACAAAGTTACAGATGCGGAGATTGCCGAGGTGGTTTCCAAGGCAACCGGCATTCCCGTATCAAAGATGCTAGAGGGCGAACGTTCAAAGCTTCTGAGAATGGAAGACTCTCTGCATAAGCGTGTGATTGGACAGAGTGAGGCTGTTGAGGCTATTGCCAATGCCATCAGACGTAGTAGAGCAGGACTCTCCGATCCTAACCGACCAATTGGTTCCTTCATGTTCCTAGGACCAACCGGTGTAGGTAAGACAGAGCTTTGTAAGGCTTTAGCCGAGTTCCTGTTTGATACAGAAAAGGCTATGGTTCGAATTGATATGTCTGAGTTTATGGAAAAGCACACTGTCTCTAGACTGGTTGGTGCGCCTCCAGGATATGTCGGTTACGAGCAGGGCGGTTATCTGACTGAGGCTGTACGTCGCAGACCTTATTCAGTAATTCTGCTAGATGAAATTGAAAAGGCTCATCCTGATGTCTTCAATATTCTTCTGCAGGTGCTGGATGATGGCCGACTGACTGACGGTCAGGGCAGAACCGTTGATTTTAGAAATACCGTTATCATCATGACCTCAAATCTTGGCTCAGCAATGATTCAGGAGGAGAGTGGCAAGAGTGATTATGAGGCTATAAAAGCAAAACTGCTGAATATCCTTGAACAGAACTTTAAGCCAGAATTCCTTAACCGTGTGGATGAGACCGTGGTATTCCACCCTCTTACCCATGAACACATTAAGAGTATTGCTAAGATTCAGCTTGAGACTCTGTCCAACAGACTTAAGAATGCTGGATTTGAGTTGTCTCTTGGTGACAGCATTTACGAGAGAGTTGCTACTGTTGGTTTTGATCCTGTATTTGGCGCAAGACCTTTACGTAGAGCAATTCAGAATGAAATTGCTGATCCTCTGTCTAAACTATTGCTGTCAGGCAAGATTCCTACCAACAAGGCATTGAATCTTGAGATCGATAAGGATGGTAAGCTAAGCTGCAAGGCTGTAAAACAGGCTTAATAGCCTGTAAGGTATCCCGAAAACTAGTTTGTCTGTTTTCGGGATATTATTTACTCATACCTCTTAACAAATTTGGCTAAAGGATCTTTATAGTCATCATCCTTAACTAGAATATGCATCTTAGGCAAGTCTGGAGCCTTGCAGTGAGGCATATCCCTTCCAACTTTCCCTTCTTTGTAGATTTGCTGATGTTCTCCAAGATATATAAATGGCATGTGACTGAATAGGTCAGGAACTTCGTCAAGGAAGTCATTTATGACATCCATTCCCTGATTGGCTAGCTCAATACAGGCTTTTTCATCTTTGCTATGGTAAAGCATTCTTGATATCTGCATGAAGAAAGTCTGAATTGATCCTTCTAAGGCTGCTCCATAAAAATAGGTTGAAGGTGCAGTTTTCAGATAGTACATAACTTCTGATACCGTCTCCATGTTCTTTATGTACTCAACTCGGTTGTCTGGTTTATTCTGAATAATTGCCTTTAACCTGTCACAGGTCTGTTTAAATATTTCCTTATCAAAGGCCTTGATAAGCTGGTCTTTAGAAATGTTTATCTTTGCTGTTTTTTCTTCTGTGATATATGAGAAAAATGCTTTTTTATCTATAGTTGGGAGTCTTTCAAATATATCGTATAAATCCTCACTGTGAACCGGAGTTGCCTGTTCCTGTAAGGCTCCATCAGAACAGTTATGACAGACAAGATTCTTTCTGCAGAGTTTCTCCATCTGAAGCACAAAATCCATATTTCGACGTGCCATGTCAAACAGGTACCCAGTCTCACATTTGCCTCCAAAATTACCTTGAACGGTCTTGGTGATGGCATAGTTACCTCCGGTATCACCAACACCTCGTTCCTTATAGAGGGAGGTAAATTCAGAGTGCATGGTGGTACTGCCTAATTTCTTACCGTTATCGAGACCAAAGAGGTAGAGATTTTCAAATCCAAGAAATATCGCACCAGATAGTCCCATATTTCCCACAAGAGGATTCATAAGCTGCAGATACTGAACTTTTCTGTACTCAGGAAAATTCATGGCAAGATATGGATATAAAGGCTCATCAGGTTTGCCGAAGATAGCAGTATGCTTAAATTCGTTTAAGGTATTAGGGTGGCAGACATCTCCTGTTAAAAGCACAATGTCATCAAAGAACTGCTTATCCGGAATAGTACTCAGCGCCTGCTTAATCTGAGGTGTTCTTTCTGTATTAGCGTAAAAATCTGGTTTTATTCCGGCATGGTACAGTGCATCTATCGCGGTTCCGCAGGCAATAATGATAGCCTTATCCTGATACTTTCGTATAAAAGGAATATCGTGATCTAATGATGGTCCTGAGCCGATAATAAAGACTGGTTTGCTTTTGTATTCCTCTTTTAATGGGGTATTCAGAACAAAATTCTTCTGGTTCAGAATTGCGTAGCATCCATGCGAGGCTCCGAAAAGATGATCATCGGTAAAGCCCATGGCTGCATTTATTGAGCGGTAATGTTTATCGAATAATGAAATGAATTCTTTTACTTTTTTATTTGAATAATGAGTAAAGCCAAGCCATGTTCCTGAAAGAAATCTTCCATGACGATCATAAAAACGTTCAAGATCAAGAAAGAATTGATCGGCATTCTGTCCAATCATAAGGTGAATGCCTAGTTTGTTTTCAAAGATGTAATCCAGAAAAGGGGCCCATTCAAAAGCCTGAAGGGAGGCATAAAAGATATCGGGATTAGGTTCAACGATAATCAGATTGGCGATTTCCACCTGATTATAGAGATCCGCTAAAGGATAGCCTAGACCAATTCCAAGCATCACACAGTTTGGAAGAGACTCAATCTGCTTTGGAGTTACACTATTGTCTCTGATTTTTGACTGTTCTATTTCAATCAGACGGTTATTGTATTTAAAATGCAGCTGTCCGTATGGATCGTATTCAGTTTGATATCTTAGCTGGGAAATTCGTGTATTGTTGATGATTTTATCAATCTGATTTTTGGATAATTCAAAGGGATTGTCTGTTTTATAAAGTATGTCGTTGTTATCAGTGAAAATCAGATTAGGAATCTCATTTTTCAGGCAGAAAAAATCCATCCTGGTTTTAGGTTTATAGTTTTCAAACTGCTTTGCAACCTCAGGAATATATTTTTTGAAAGCCTCAATATTTCTTTGAAAGCGGTATGCCAGATCCTGTTTCATAACAAGCTGAAGTTCTGTGATTTCATGAAGATCCTTCAGACTCTCTACGAAGATATCCGCATATTTCTTTTCTAGCTGTTCTAATTCTGTATCCTTATGTACAAAAGGATTGATGCTTTGTTCTGTCATTTAAATTTTTTCTTTAAATTTGAGATAGTTATTCGCTTCTAGTATCATAGCATTTATTCGGGTTCAGCGTTGTAGACCTTAGTCCAAAAATGAATAAGAAAAATCAAATCTACATTGGAGTTTGTATCACTTGGTTCTTGTAAACTAGATAATTAAGAATACTCTCTCTTTGAGAATTACCAGCAGTTGAATGAAGATAGAAAGGCTTGGGATTTATGCAGAATAATACAAAAGATGAAATCAGTTCTTTAAATAATCAGGAATTATCCGCTCAGAATCTTGAAGAACTAAAGGAAATCCAGTCTCAGATGTATCAGTTCCTTGAAGAGCGCTTCTGCCATAATCTTGAGACTTTTAAAAAGTATTATCCTGATATAGCCAAAAGATTTGATAAATATACTCCTGTTAAAAGCTTTGAGTTCTTCTGTTCTCAGAACGGTATTCCTAACCTTATTTTTACTAAAGAGAATGAGTTCTTCTATAAAACTGAAGATCCGATAGCCTACTGTCAGGAGGAGATGGATAATTTCCTTGCTACTGCAAAAGTTCAGCAGACTAAATATCAGTTGGAATTTGACCCTTATGGTCAGATCCACTTTAAATACAGTAATCAGGCTGTAGAAATTGAGAACTCTCTTCCTCGAAATAAGGAACTATTAATCAAGGATGTTAAATCTTTTCCAAACTGTCTAATGATTGGATGTGGTCTTGGTTATCATCTGGCAAGACTGTATGAACAGGTGGAAATTGAGAACCTGGTACTGGTTGAACCTGATCCAGATCTGTTCTATGCCTCAATGTTTGCCTTTGACTGGTGTAATCTGCTTGAATACCTTCATGAAAGTGATCATCGCATACATTTTATTATTGGCGTTACCCTTGATCAGCTGTTTTTAGATATTGAGGCTTCCTATAAGAAATCTGGTCTGTTTTTATCCGGCTCATGGTTTACCTATATTCATTACATTAACGATGAAACCAGGAAGACTTGGGATGAGATCAAAAAACACTTTGATCAGATTCACGAAGCTATTGGTTACTTTGACGATCACCTTTTTGCTACAAGTCAGGGCATTGAGCTTATCAACAATAAACATAAGTTTGTTTTAAATAAGCCTTTAAAGAAAGAATATAAGGATTTACCTGTATTTGTTATCGGAGCTGGTCCGTCCCTAGATCACGATATCCCTTTTATAAGAAAATATCAGGATAAGTCGATTGTTATCGCCTGTGGTACTGCAATCGATTCACTGTATCACGCAGGAATTAAACCTGATTTTTATGTAAATCTTGAAAGAACCTTTAATATTGGAGATTCAACACTTGGCGTTATTCCTGATCAGAAGTTTCTTCAGGACATAATAATTGTTTCCTCAGATACCTGTCATAGGAACACTCTGAAATATTTTAAGAACTCGGCTATTTTTGCCAAGAATGATGAACCTTTTTTTCCTTATTTAACCGCATATTATCCTGAGCTTGAAAAAATACAGGAGATAAAGCTGTCAAATCCTGTGGTGGGTAATGCCGGTCTGGCTTCTGCCATCTATTTTGGTTTCGAGAACATCTATCTTTTCGGAGTTGATAACGGTAAAAAGATAGGTACTAACAATATGCACTCATCCTTTACAACTCTGTATGCAAACAGGGGAGTTGTAGATAATGCAGGACCTTATCAGATAGAGAAAGTTCTGCCGGGTAATTTTGGCGGACAGTGCGAGAGCAGCCACTTTTTTGCGATGTCTGGACACAATATAGGTTTCCTGCTGCAGATGGAGAAACTTAATAACGATAAGCTTACCTGTCATAACTGCTCGGATGGTATTTTTATGGAGAATACTATACCTACTCATTCTGAAGATCTTGTAAAAGAGTTTTCCTCCAAGCCGGATATTGATAAACAGAAGTTCTCTGAATATGTAATAGGGGTGAAGACTGTAGAACTGCACTTCTCTGAACATGCGTTCAGTAAGCTCTTTGATTCTGTGAAGTTTAATGAAATCTGTCAGAAATCTATTAATATGCTTGATAATCTGCCTGATAATAGAGTTGATTATATAAAGAAGATGGTAAAGCTTTCAGAATATATCTATGATCTCATGAACCACAGAGAAACTTTCTACTATGGTTCTGTCTTAAACGGAAGTATTCAGAATCTGTTTATTCTGGTTTCACGAGCTCTTTATCATTGCGCAGACGAGTCAAAATGCATAGAGGGAGCCAACAGGATTATGAATCTGGTAAAAGATTTTCTGAATGAAGCTCAGGTACTGTTTTCCTATCTGCCGGATTATGTCATGTGGGAGCATAGAAAATATTTTGAAAATGGAGTCGTGGGCAAAGATACTTCTTATGGAAAAGCTCCTCCATTTCCAGGAAAGATCGAGATTATCACGAAGCAGTTTGACGATCCTCTGAAAACATTTGTTAAGAAATATGAATGAGGCGTTTAGAGGAGTAAAACTAAAAAGATGCTTAACTTGATGGTTGAGCATCTGGTTTTGTCGTCAAAAGATGCTCTACTTCGAATCTCAGCATCAGAGTCTGGCATCAAATGATGCTTAACTCGGTGGGTGAAATCAGCTTCTGTAAGAGCCTTTTTGCGAAAACACTGGCTTATAGGCAGTAATCTGTCGTTTGCTCTTGGCTCCGTTAAATACGCAGGCTATCTGGAGAAGTTCTCTATCTCCAAGATTCTCAAGGCCATAGCCCTTTTCTATGATCTGATTTTCTGCCTCTTCAAGTTTCTTTTGCTCTTCACTTTCTTCTGTTGTGTACTTCAGTTCAATCACCACCCTGCGTTTTGGGAAGTTTACAAGAATGTCACTTCTACCCTTAGAGTTATGCTGTTCTACTCTTACATCATGATCTTTTCCTAAAAGGTATACTTGTAGCAGAGCTCTTAGAACAGATTCGTCATTTACAGGATATTTATCATAGGATAAAGCTGCTAATACGCTGTTGAATAGGGTGATGATATCTTCAGTAGTGCCATGTTCAAGAACATACCTTTTGCCATTGGCGTATGGAGAAACATTCTTTTCAAAGACACTTAGACTTAAAAGTGAAAATAAAGCCGATCTTACCTCACGGTTCGCTGCACCTAAGATAACATCCTCATTTCGATCTATTTCTGATTTTAAAGTCAGGTATCCAGTCTGACACATCAGTACACTCTCATTGATCTCAATAAGGGAAGTTGGGTTCATAAAATCATTATAGGGAATTGAAATTTCTGAAGTTAGAAGCTTCTCTATATTAAGATCATGAGATTTCATGTAGTTCATAAGAATAGATGGTAGACCTCCGACGTCGTACCAGTAATCCCCAAACCTGACCGTTCTTTTCTCATATATATCCTGTAAAAAGCCATTAACAGAATATGTGGAGAATACTTTATTATTATTGAATTCATCAAAGCAGTAGCTGTCATAATGATCAGCCATTCTATCGATAATATTTTCTATTTCAGAATCTGTAACGCTTTCTGGTGCTTTGTTTTTCTCAAAAGCTACACCAAGTTTGAGATAATCTAAATAGAAGTGTTTTATCTCATCGCGAGTGAAACCTATCAGCTTAGAATAGGCACTATTGTAGCTTAAATCCTTAATATCAGAACCAACAGAGAAGATTGATACATCCTTGAGTCGGGTTACTCCTGTTACAGCAAGGAATCTAATCGCCTTTTTACCCTTTATTGCTCCATAAAAATCTCTGATACAGATCCTGAACTCCTCGTACAATTCTGGATTATTAATATTGGCTGTCAGCTGACGATCATATTCGTCAATAAGAAGAACGATCTGCATCTGATCTGGCATGACTGTAAAAATATTTCTTATCAGATTACCCGGCTCGTTGTCGTCAGTATAGTCTGTAATTTTGTTGAGTCTTGCGAAATCACGAAGTGGCTGACATAAACTTTTTTTAAATGCATCTAAATCTGTAGCAGAGTATTCAAGAAAACTTAAATGAAGAACATGGTATATATCCTGATCCCATTTATCGTAAATCCAGGTACCTTTAAAAAAAGGTTCAACTCCTTTTTCAAAGAGAGTCCCTATGGTGTTAAGTGTAAGCGATTTTCCAAAACGGCGAGGGCGTGAAAAGAATACTCTCTCATGATTATTTATCAGATTATATATATATTCTGTTTTATCTACGTAGATATATCTATCTCCAAAATTTTCTATATTCTCTGATACTGATATTCTTTTCATTGTCAAACCTCTGATCTGTATAAATCCATTATACAGGATTTGTTTTCTTGTTTATTTTTAAATAGGTGAACTTGCGGAGTAACGCTGTACTTCTTCGGTCGAATTCTTCGGCAGAATAAGTGTCGACAATAGGATATTCTTTGATAAAAATAGTATCAGACAGGATCTATAACAAGCTGTTTTATAACATTTTAAATGTTGATGTTACTATGAAATATACATTATGTGAGATTTTTCTCAATGGGGACAGATTTACTTTTATGTACTTAAAAGTACGTGAACTTGGCAGGTGAAATTAGGCTTCATGTAAGATTTTTTTTCTGTTCTTTTAGCTTTATTGGTAATTGTTAAATATTTAGTACCTAGTTCCATCCCCGCATAAATAGTACGATCTTAGCAAATTATTAGTTTGCTAAGGAGTCACTATGAGTAGCATAGATCCCGATGTAGTTAAAAATATTGTAAAAGATATTATAACCTCACAACTGTCTTCGTACCAAATCGCCTATAAATATCATTTGTCAAAGAATACTATTGACCGCCTTGGTCTCTCTCATCTGGGTGAAGTTATCTACAACCAAAAAGAGAAACTAGCTTTTGAAGCTCTGATTGAACAAATCAAAGTGCTAAAGAATCAGGGATTCTCTGTAACTAAGATGTATGAGCATCTAGGTATCTCCAAATAAACGATGTTTAAGATCGTTAACAGGTATGAAACTGATCGTAAGGAGCAGGTTCAGGTTATCTCAGTCGAGCATCCAGAGTCCAATCAGGAGATTTCTGAGCAGACCTCACTTTTCCCTCTTATAGAAAATGGAGAGTCAATGAGGCGCAACAACTTTTACAGACACAATAGATACAGGAACAATGTCAGCTCAGATTCTGATTACGCCCGAATCCAGTTGAATGGCGTTCAGCTGTCATTTAATCCCAAACCGCCACAAATCTGGGAGACTGTTAACAAGATTATGAGCTTGATGCAGGAGTAACCCATGTCAATATTATCATCAACCGGAAAAATCGTCCTTATAAAAGAGCCTGTCTCAGGTCGTTTTGGTATGCCACGCCTGATGGCAAAGCTTGCCTCTAATTCTTTGAAGGATAATTGGGACGGTGAATCAGAAATAACTATCATTACTTTTAACGGGAAAAGATCTATTGCTAAGGTCTTGAAATACGAGATCTCGTATTTCAAGACCTTACAGATTGTCCTCTTGCGGTTAAACGTCACCAGCGTGATTTCTTTTGTCGGATCCCTGTTTATTCCTATATAGTGACAGCTCGGATGTCAAGCATTTTGTAAAACTTTTTGACTAGCGCTGTCCCTTGCCGAACTTTAATCATAACTTATTGTTTATTCAGGCATTGTTTGTCTGATTTTTATTCATTTCCAGACAATAAAAATATATTGGAAGCTAATCCAATTATATCTTCGGTTAGGATCAATTGCCTATAGGCAGGATCAATCTTTCTGCTATAAATTTTCCTTCTTAAGGTAACGCATCCTGTATTTTGAACCATTTACTTTCGGTCTATTACCTACAACAAATGA
>NZ_FPAH01000008.1 GCF_900116345.1 Succinivibrio dextrinosolvens
ATGAAGCTATGTTAAAGGATTTTGTTATAAACTCAAAGGAGATGTAACAAAAAAAAGTTCCCACCTAGGGAAATGCACAGAGAAAGATAAACTGGCACAACAGGTAAAACCGGACTGTATCAAACCTGAGTTTTATAATGGTACAAAATACCGCTAATTTAATTAAGGAATACAGTCGCACAAACCATAGAGGCCAGAGTAGGCATACTCAACAAGAGGCCGGATATATAGCTGCATTTACTTCGTTATATAAGGTTGATCAAAAATCTGTTGCACATTCAAGTGGGTCCATATATATAAAACAACAATCCAGCTTTAAGCCGGATTGTTGTTCTGGAATAGTTGCAGAATATATCAGGCGAGCATAAACATACTCTGAGCAATCATCACATCAACCAGTTCTGGCTCCTGTGGATTGCCTGCTTCTCCAGGTCCTCCTCCTATTCCTTGAGCTCCTGCGGCAGAGACCATGTTCTGCTTAAGCTGAGCCTGAATATTAGGTTGGGTGCTAAGAGGCTTATTCTGTTCGTAATTCTTTTCTGCAGTAATATTGGAAACGGAAAGACTTAAGGCACAGGACTGCTCCATATCAGGAGATAACTGTACAGATTCATCGGTGAGTCCCTGACTGCTTCTTAGGGTCTGCATTATTACATCCAGAAGCTGGGTCTTCATCAGTTTTTTAAAGCTTTTGGCATTGTTAATAAAGTCGTTGATACCATCCCGAAGTACGATTGTGGTCAGCTCGTCAAGTTTGATGTCATAACATATCCATAAAACAGTGGTGTCACTGTCATAGGCTAGTCTTAGGTTATTGAATCTGCCTGCAGAAACATCCGATGTCAGAAGCATTTCAAAAAGCTCCGGGAAGGCCTTGCATTCTGCTCCTAGTCTGTCAATTCGGGTATAGATCATCAGTGTCTTAGTCCTCATGCACATGAAAAGATACCCAAATCCCGGTATAAGAGTAGAGGAAAGCGGATTAGATCCAAACTTCGCAATTTTTGGCGAGTCCAGAGATTCTAGCATTCTGTCGATACTTGCTGCATCCATATTTTGATGGATCCTTATTGTGAAATGATTAGTGCTTATTTAAAACTGTCTAATCTAATTCTAGAAGGTATCAAACAATTCAGCCATAAAATCTCGTTAAAAAAAAGGCTATTCTTAGGAATTTATTTCTAAAAATGTAGCGTAGGCTACACATCATTGTGTCAAAACAAATTCTCTATGTGACTGAAATTTTGTCTAAAATCTGGTATATAGGTTTGTTTTTTAGAAAAAAAAATGTAATACCACGCTAATAATTGGGATTAAAAAAAGATTTTGAACTGCTTTTGAAGTTAACATAAAAGAGTATGCAAGGATAATTATGTAACTCATGTTCTCTAAATAATACGATAATCAGAAATCTACCTATAGCATCGTTAAGTCTCTTTTGAAGGTGAGCATGAGTCAATAGAAATTCTGTTTTCATCTGGTAGAAAATTTGGGGTACTGATGAAGAAAAAGCTATATTCTCCTCTATTACCTGCAGCTGCAGGTGGCGGTAGCCGTCTTTTTAATTCTCATATTAGCCCCACCGGCTATGATCCTTTAACTAATCTTGCCAGCATCAGAGAGTTTCAGTTTTTAGCCCCTAATTCTGTTGATGAAATCTATTCCCTAGGGAAAATCCCTGCGGTTATTTTCTTTGATCTTGCAGGTATGAAGGCCTTTAATCTTCGTTATGGCTTTGATGAAGGCGACAATCTTTTAGTATGTTTTGCTAATATTCTGGTAGCTAAATTCGGGAAGGGCAACTGCTGCCGTTTCGGAAGTGATCAGTTTGCGGTTATCAGCTCAACTGAGAAGATTGAGGAGTGCCTGCATAGTATCTTCAGTGCTCTTGCCAATACCAATTCCGGCAAGACTTTAAACGCCAGGGCCGGAATATATGCTATATCGCATGTGGATGAGAATATCATCTATGCCATAGATAAAGCCAAAATGGCGGCAGATATCAATAAATCCTCCATTGAATCACGCTATACCTGGTTCAATGAAAAGATGAGTTCTGATTATCTTTTAAAGGAATATATTGTCTCCCATCTTGATCAGGCTATTGAGCGTGGCTGGATTCGTGTCTATCTTCAGCCTGTAATCAGAACTCTTACCAGGAGGATCTGCAGTTTCGAAGCTCTTGCCCGCTGGGATGACCCTACCTATGGTTTTCTTCAGCCAGGGCAGTTTATCTCAGTTCTGGAGAACAACGGTCTTTCATTTAAGCTCGATATGGCTGTGGCCCGTCGTACAGCACAGATCATGCGAACTATGCTTGATGAGGGAAAAAATGTTGTACCGGTTTCCCTGAATTTCTCTCGACATGATTTTACCTTAGGAGATCCTGTAAGCAGTCTTGAAAGCCTTTTAAAAGAGTTTGCTCTTCCTTCAGACTATTTTGTTGTGGAAATTACCGAGTCTGCTGTTATCAAGGATTATGCCCTGATGCGCGGCATGATAGAGAGATTCCATGAAATAGGTATTGATGTGTGGATGGATGACTATGGTTCAGGCTATTCCTCTCTGAATGTTTTAAAGGATTTTAATTTCAATGAAATTAAAATTGATATGGAGTTCCTGTCCAATCTGAACAAGCGATCTCAGATTATTATCACTCAGACGATTCAGATGGCAAAAAAACTTGGCATTCATACTCTGGCTGAAGGAGTTGAGACTGAGGAGCAGATTGAGTTTTTAACTAAAATCGGATGTGAAAAGCTCCAGGGCTATTATTTTGGATCCCCTATGAGCTTTGCTGACATTTATCCATATATTGAAAAGAAAGGCTTGCTCTGTGAAAGCCGTGAGGCCTCCTCTTTCTTTGAGCAGGCCGGTCTGGTTGAGATTCCAGATGATACTCCTACAGCTCTGTTTCTGTACGGCAAGGATAAAACATTCCTGCTTCTGCGTGAGAATGATGCCTACAGAGACATTATTATGTCTGATAAGATCTCAGATGCTGATGCCATCAGAATCAATATGAATTCCTCTGATTCAGTTTTAAGCAGAAAATTCAGAAATCTTGCTAAAAGAGCTATCGTCAATGGCGGTGAAGAGAAGATGGTATTTGTGGATAGAGGCAATTATTATCTTTTCTCTTTTGAACAGGTGGTCAGAAATCGTAATTACTCTCTGCTGTTAGCTCACATCGATGTTGTTAACTATGATTTTGGCATCAAGCAGAATCAGCTTTTAGACAACACTCTGCGCAATATTATTTCAATTTTTGACAGTATTTATCTCGTTGATATGAATACTGATTCTAGAACGGTGATTTTCAGTGATATACCGTCAGAGAGAAGCGGTGATGTTCTTTACGGCTTAAAGAAATTCTATTCCAACTATCCTGTCCGTCATATTTATCCAGATGATCTTGATCGCTGTCGTCAGTTTATGACCAAGGATTTTCTGATTGAGAATATCAATAAATATAATCGCGGCTTCTATGAGGATTCCTTCAGAATTAAAAAGGCAGATGGTAATTATGAATGGAAGGATTTCATTATTATCACTGTGCCTGAGACTGATAATAAGAAGATGTTCGTTTGTATCAAGGCCTCTTCAATGGATTATCAGTCAGACATAGTATCCACTGTAAACCGTTATTTCGGCTTTGACGAAAACAAGACCTCCAACTCTGCTATTGCCAAGGATGCTCTGCTGTGGCGAACCATGATGGAACAGAGTCATGTGAAGTTTTTCTGGAAAGACTCCCAGCGCCGTTTTGCCGGTGTAAGCAAATCGTTTCTTGATTACTACAACTTAAAATCCTTTGATGAGATCAAGGGGAAAACCGATGAAGAGGTTGGCTGGCACGCCAATAATGCTCCATACCGTCAGGATGAACTCAATGTTCTCAAAAAAGGTAAAATTATCAGAAACTCAGATGGAGAATGTGTGGTCGACGGAGTGCTAAGACCTATATCCGCTACCAAGTTCCCAATCTATAAAAAAGGCAAAATAATCGGCCTTATGGGGTATTTTATTGATCTGTCCGATAAAGAAAATACTGAAGAGTCCTCTCAGAATTCAAGATTCGTTGATCCTGTAACTGGCTTTATGAACTCTAGAGGCATTCTTTTAGCTCTGTTTGGAATGGAAAATGAGCTTCGAGATCATAATCGTGACTATACTGTAATTCTTTGTGATGTTGGTGCGATTACCTTGCTAAGACGTGAATTCGGTCTGGCATTTTCAGAAAAGGTATTAAAGAAAATCGCAGAAAAAATAAAATCAGTCTTTACACCAATGACATCCTTAGGAAGACTCCAGTCAGGAAGATTTATTATCTGTTATCGCGACAACAATGATAGTCTGACAAAAATTCTGCAGAAGCTTAAGGATGAAATCAGTAAGATAAGACAGGTTGATTCCCACAAATGTTCGTTGTCGGCTGCTCTGGGTATTGCCAAAGGTTCCGAATCCTCAAACGCTCAGAAAGTTTTGGAACTTGCATCTAAACGCATGAGATCAAGTCAGGATAGAGTTTCTCTCAAGAACATTGCAACCGGAGATATCTATTCTGATTTGCCATTGCCATATGCTTTGGTTCATCCTATTATCGAAGATGAAAAGGTTACTGATCTGCAGTATATGTTTGTTAACAGCAAATACTGTGAAATCTCCGGAAAAACTGTAGATGAGGTTGTTGGTCATACCTACAGGGAAGTATTCCCAAACTCTGATGTGCAGTGGCTTCAGTTCACCAGAAGATCCTGTCTGGGTGAAGTCTGCTCTGGCAGAATATTCGCGGATGTTATTCATCACTGGGTACAGTTCTACTGCACGCCATCGTCAAAACCAGGCTGCTGCTCGATAATGTTTACTATTGTTGATGAGGACAAAAAGTCTTTTGACAGACTAACTCGCAGCAAGACCACGGATGATTGCATTATCAGAATTGCCAGAACCTTAAACAGTGAAAACAATATCAATGTATCTATTTCTGAGGCTTTTAATTATCTTGGCACAATTATTCATCCTGACAGACTGTTTATCTTTGATATTGACGGCTGGCAGGTATCAAGAACTCATGACTGGTGCCGGAAGGGCATTGAAACGCTTTCTGGCTACCCTAGCAAATTTGATTATCGTGTTATAAGCTACTGGGAGAAGATCCTGTTTAATGAATCAAGCGTTGTGGTTCACGATACTGAGGTGGTTTCTGAATTCAGTCCTAAGCTCTATGAGTTCCTGAAGAAGCTTAATATCACCAATTTCATTGCTACCCCTCTTTATAACAATGGTAAGCTTAAGGGATATCTTGTAGCTGAGAATTATCGAGCTGACGAGCTGGTAGATACCAGACGTCTTCTGGAGACAGTTTCCTTCTTTATTGCTGATCGCAAGGCTTTAAGTGTATCTCTTGATAAACTGAAACGCTTGAGTTCTCATGATGCTTTAACCGGAGCAGGCAGCCGTAATGCTCTGTTTGAAAAAATCTCCGAGCTAAAAAAGGTATCCTCTATGCTGGGAATTGTCTTTGCAGATCTCAATGGCCTTAAGCTTATCAATGATAATCATGGCCATGCAGCAGGCGATGAGGCTATATGTGGAGCTGCTAATCTGCTCTTCAGATTCTGCGGAGAGACTAATGTCTATAGAAATGGCGGTGATGAATTTATAGCCATTATACCTAATATCTCCTTAGGCTCATTTGAAAAGGTTCGAGATAATCTTGTGGAAGCCAGTCAAATTGATAATGCCTCTTCTCTGGCTGTTGGCTTTGAGTGGTGTGAGGATTCTCGAAAGATTGAAGAATCTATGAAAAAAGCTGATAAGAAAATGTATGATGCCAAGGCTGAGTACTACAGAAATCATGATAGAAGACATAGAGAGTAGGGAAGAAATCCTTCTGTTTTCTCAAATGTCACGAGACGTTTTCAAAAATACTCATTATTTTGGATGCTAATAAAAACGGCACACTTCAACGATTTGAAAATGCTGTGTGCCGTTCAGATTGAAAAATCAGAGCTGGATTTAAATGTATCGGCTAAGCTTCATCTGAAATATGGTTCATTCCATGTGCTGCTGCAAGAATACTTTTTACAGTCTTCTCCAAAGTGAGTTCATCATAGCTTAGCTTGTCTTCAAGTTTCTCTTCATCTTCTGTAACTTCCTTGTAGGCAGGAGTTACAAGTTCTTTGTATTCCTTTATGGCCTTGGTTACAGAGGCTTCGTCTGAGAAATCCACCGTGCTGAAAAGAGTAGTGATTCTGTTAATAAGCTCAAGATTAGATGCAACTACCTTATCATCGGTTACGGTTGCCAGATCATCAATTACAGCTGTATCTGCAACTTTATAACCGTAGTATTGATCCTGGGTTTTCTCAAAGAAACGCTTGATGATGTTTTCATTAAGATCCTGTGCTTTGTCGATAAAGCTGTTTAAGGCTTTGTTAATCAGCTCGCCCTGCTCGGTATTCAGATTCTTCTTTGAATATTTATCGACAATGTTGCGGACAACTTCAAACTGGCCGTAATTGAGGTAATCAAGAAGCTTGGACTCGGTGATGTGAGAGGATAATTCTCCTTGTGCTCCTTTTAGTAAGCCTACGGACTTCTGCAGTTCATCTTTGGTAAACACAGTGCCGTCAATAGAGATGTTATTATCAGATTCGGTATTGGCTTTTGTTCCAAACAGCCCTTCAGCAGATTCTAAAATATCATTCATATTTTTCTTCTCCGCTTTCTGCTGTTCGATTTGTTTTCTGATAACTCCTTCTGCGCCGGACATTACGGATTTCAGCATGTTTTGTATTTTTTCCTGCTGAGGATCTGCTTTCACTTTCTTTTTGTTATGGTAGTTATTGCGATTAAGATCATTAAGACTCTTAGAACCGTAGCTAACTTTAATCATAAAAATCTCCTCTGATACATCCATTCTGGTGGGATATACCGTTTGTTGTTTGTCTTATGTAAAGTATGAAATATATGGATATTTTTTTAAAGCAGGAAATTGGTATTCGTGCTATAGATCTGATTATTTTTGACAAAAAATGAATCTTTTTATATTGATTTTGAAACAGAGAAGGTTCAGAAATGATCTCATCCAAAGAATAGGACTGATGTTCTAAATTCTCTGGACGAGATATGCTTTTAATCTAGTTAAATCTATCTTACTTTTTCTTGGTCTTTGAGAGTTTTAGAAGGGCATCTCCAAACTCCTTTATGTCAACATCCTCAAACAGTGATTTAACTGTATGCAGCTGACTCTTTACATCCTCTGACAATTCAGGGAAGTGAGGATCAATTGCGGCAAGATTATCTCTCACCAGCATTGCTATCAGTAATCTTGTAAACCATTTGTTATCAGCAGGAAGTACATACCATGGAGCATACTTGGTGGAGGAACGGTACAGCATATCGCTGTATAAATCCTGATAGCGATCCCAGTACTGACGCTCTCTGATATCACCGAGGTCAAACTTGTAGTGCTTATCTGGATTTATAAGTCTTTCTGCCAGACGTTTTCTCTGCTCATCCTTTGAGACATGCAGGAAAATCTTAATCATATGAAAGCCGTTCTGATACAGATACTTTTCCCAGTTGCAGATCTGCTCATATCTATCCTTCCAGATATCAGAGTCATTTTTTATCTCATCAGGCAGGGGACCGTTTTTAATCAGATCATGCAGTCTTACCGTTACCACATCCTCATAGTGAGAGCGGTTGAAGATTCCAATCACTCCACGTGGAGGCAGAGCTCGGTTGATTCTCCACAGGTAGTCATGATCAAGTTCTTCTTCAGATGGAGCTTTGAAAGAGACAATGGAAAGACCTGCCGGATTTACCTCAGAGAACACTCTTTTTACAGCGCTGTCCTTACCTGCTGCATCCATGCCCTGAAAAAGAATAATAAGACCATGTTTATTCTCAGCCCACAGTTTCTCCTGCAGAGTACAGATTTCCTGGGTTATCTGAGGAAATAAGGATGATTCAACCTCATCTCTTTTTACTTTTGGATCAGCTTTGGTACTGATATCACCTAGAGAAATTTTGTCTTTAACAAGGAAGGAATCAAGTGAGATTTTCATAACTGCTCTCCTATAACTCTATCTCAAGTATAGGAAAGATCTAGGACAATGAACAAATTAAAAGCTCTTAGATTAACTGTCTAAGAGCAGGGAAGGCAGTCTATAATAATTTTCTATTATTCTGTAAGAACATATATAAAGCACGAAAAGATATTCGTGCTTTAGTCATGATTATTTTTGTGAGAAGGCATGATTGTAAGCTAAATATGCTAGTATGGACAGACTTGCGTTGTAATAGTCATCCTTGTCGGTGAAAACTGGCTCGGAAACATTTTCTCCTAAAACCAGCTTTCTGACGTTCAGAAGTCCTGAACTCATGTTGTAATTAGCTTTTTCTCCTGAGAGTACATCCACGTAGGCAGGAGTACTGTCAGCAGGGAAAGAGGAAAACCACTTTTTCCACTCAGCAAGCTCAGGCGCATTCTCATCTTCCCAGTACAGATATACAGGAACTCTGATGGCATCATAGCTTGATCTTGCAGGCCATCTGTCGGAGACGTGAACTTTTCCATTAAGATCCTTGGTGATCCAGTCAGGGGTAATTGGAATCTTTCGTCCCTCAACAGCGGAGATCATTCTCTTGCCTTCATCAGATAACTGTTTCCATTTTTTCTGATAGGTATGCTTATTGATTGTCTTTAAAGCTGGATAGATATAATAGGATGGGTTAATGGTTACACTGCTGTTTTCAAGAAAACTTACAAGACCTGGAAGCAGTACTGGCTTTCTGGCAAAGTCTACAATCAGTGTATTCTGAATTACAGATAGAAGCTTTTCTCCTTTTTTTCTGTAATCAGGATTATTCCATTTCTTTGCTGCCTCAAGCAGAACCCAGGCAATCATCAGATCACCGTCGGTTGCATTGTTCTTATCGGTCAGAGGATCGTTCTCGTTTCTTTTATATGCCCAGATATACAGACCTTTTTCCTGATTATAAAGATTGTTATCTGTCCAGTTTAAAATCTTAGTGAAGGCATCCTGATCATCAAAGTATAGTGAAAAAAGCAGACCGTAGCTCTGTCCTTCAGTATGGGAAATCTTGTTGTTCCCTGTATCGATGATGGATCCGTCCGCTGCAAGATATCTCTGTTTGTAGTCGTCCCAGACAGATGCAAATGCAGTAGATGACAGTGATGCAATCACTAAGGCAGTAGTAAGAGATTTTTTTAAAAGGTCTTTAATTTTCATAGAAAGCCCATTATATAGTTTTAAGCTTTTTTGAATTCAAATACAGCATCACATGGCGATATGATTTCCTTGATTCTACAGATAAGCTCTGAAGGTGAACCTGTCTGTCGGAACCAGCAGTTGTAAAGACCGCACATAATCACACAGAAATACTGTAGCCATTTATCTTTGTAATCTCTGTCCTCAATTACAGGGAGATCATGATGTTTAATAATAACACGATTGCCTGCATCCTCAATCTGACAGACTCCAAATCCAAGCTTTGAGAGAATTTCATTAATTTCAAGATGCAAGGCTGATAGCGTGTCAGCAGCCTTTACTGAATGTCTGTTGGCAAGGTTCACCCCAACCTCAAACAGAAAGTCATTAACCTCTCTGTTGCTGGCATTGATGTTCATCATTTTGATGATCTGCACCAGAATTTCAATATAGCCATTTACATCTGTTTTATACGAGGAAGAATAATAACTTTTCATTACATGCCTCCAAGAACAGACTTGATGTACAGCATTTCAGTCATTTCCTTGTACTCGCCGAAGGTATTGTAGCCAATCTTGCCTCCAATTAGGAGATCGTCAAGCAGATAGTAGTCAAGAGTAATCTTAGCTGAACCTCCAATACCGCTTTTATCCTTGGCTGGATATATAGCGGATTGGATAAAGCCGTAATTGGCAAGAAATTCTGCTGCATCTTGATAATCTGCATTTGTAGGATAATAAGGAGATTCATCTTCATGATAATTCTGATATCCTAAAGATATATTAGCGTTCAGCTCTAGATTCTCGGTTTTCTTTTTGTAGTTGACAGGAATTGATGCTACAAAGTATTTCTGTGGACTGAAATAACCTCCGTGTCCGAAAGTAAAGTAGTTCTCATTGTACTTATATTCCTCGTAGTTCAGGTCGAAACCTACAGTTAGATCCTGATACATGGTTGGCTTGAATGGATGTACATAGAGTCCTCCATTCAGACCGACGTTTTTGTTTGAGAGCACGTTCTTACCTTTGTAATTGTAATATGAGCCTCCAAGATAGCCTCCCAGAAATCCATCATCATAGCCGTATTCAAGTTTTAGTCCGTTTTTAGTGACTCCGCCCCAATAGGTTCCTGAGAGCTCATCCTTGTATCCGTAGTAGGATAATAGAGAATCCTTAACGGCTGAACGTGAGGCATTGAATCTCAGTTCTCCATTCTGGGTTACCGGGTATTTGAATAGAACTCCTCCCACAAGGGTCGTTCCATGCTTTCCTACAGGTGTTACACCCAAATTAATCTTGTAGTTGTCATCTGATAATCCAAGATTAAATCCTACCCCTGAAGTTCGGTTGACTTTTGCGTTAGCCATAACGGTGGTGATATTGGAATACTGATTGACTGCATACAGAACATTTCTTGCTTCTCCTCCCATTGAACGTAAATAGGCGAGCAGATTATGACGACCAATTTCAGTGGTAAGATTCATTGAGGCAGCATTAATGCTGTTTAAACCGTAAACAAAAGATGACAAGTTTGAATATTGGTTTGGATTATTTCCTGCAAGAAGTGCTAACAGTGCTTGATCTGATATATTATTCAATCCGTGATTATTTTTAAAAGTCGATAAAAAAGTTTCTTCTAGGCTTTGTGGTTTTTTTACAGTTTCTGGAGAAGCTTTCCATGCAGCATACTGTGCATTATAAGCATTTAATGCAGCCTCGTAATCTGCCTTAAAGGTCGTCTGAATTGCATTGACTCTTTGTACTAAATTCTGCAGGCCAATATTCAGAGCATTGGTTCCCCATTTTTCCGAGGACTGGATTGACACATCTCCTGCGTACATAGAGTCAGGAGTTACGTTCATTTCAAGCTTAGCTCCGTCAAATACAGGCGTAGACAAAGTTACAGGAACAGCCATATAATTGACTTTGCTAAGTCCTTCTTCACCATCCTTCTGATTTGCTTCTACTCCAATCTTGACTGTAGTTGCAAGCTTGTCCTGCAGATCTCTAATCATGAAGTTTACTTCATTTAATGCATCCACTCTATCCTTTGGCTTCATATTCACACCTGATGAATAAGCGGAATTGCTATTCACGGTCCAAGGCAGTACCACCTGATCAGGCTTATTTGTGGCCGATAGAGAAGCCTTTCGGTTAGAGAATGGGTTACCTGGCTGATGAACAATAGTGTTAGCCGGTGCTGTCATAGAGGTTGATAGATGAGAGTCTGGAAGAATCTCATAACGTCCGTCTAAAAGAGTACGAGCTCGCTTTAACTTGGCCAGTGCTCCTTCGTAATTCTTGTTCTTGTTATCTACTTTAGCCATCAGTGTCAGAGTCTGAGGATCATCACTTGGTGCCAGTCTCTGGGCAAGCTGAGTTGCAGTTTCGTATTCCTTGTTTGACATGGCAGCATTGATGGCTCCTTTAAGGGCATCCTGAGAGTTTGGCTCGGTTCTTAAAACATTTTCATAGATAGTATATGCCTCATCATACATGCCGTTATCCTGATACAGACGGGCCATAGCCATATTAAGGGCTGGGCTGTCAGGATTTGCTTGAATCAGAGGATACAGAGTGTCATAAGCATCGGCATTACGTTTAAGTTCACGTAGTGCATCTGCCTTGCGGATAGAGTCTCCAACGCTCAGATCATCAATTGCCTTGGCACTTGAATTTGCAAGTATGGACATATTGTTCGTGATCTCTCTGGCCTTATCATAATTACCTGTTTCTGTATAAACGGTAACGATATCTGCGTACTCATCAATACCAGCTGTAGGATCTGCTGATCTTAACATTGCCTGATTTGCAAGATCTAAAGCTCTATCCTTCTGACCGCACTTTAAGTACAGATAGGCAAGATGACCTAACTGACTGGTCTTCAAGGTTGCTGGGGAGATATTCATGGACTGAAGTGTATTCAGGGCTGCATGAGGATTTCCCTGATGCAGATAAAGCTCAACCTCTGAGAAGGTTCTGTTTCTTAGAATCTCTTCTTTTAAGGCCTTTGCCTTATGATTTGTCATACCTGACCTTGAGATAGCATTTAAAGCCATTGCATACTGCTTCTGTTCATTTAAAAGCATTGCCGCTGCATATAAATCCTCATTGCTTGCGCCATTACGGGTCAGATACTGAATATGAGAATTTGAGCCGGCACTGTAGCCCTGTTTTGACAGGTATTTAGCAAGATCATAGTGCAGCCATGTTGAATTTGGATACTTGTTGACTCCTGCATTCAAGACATCAACCGCTCCTTCAATATTACCGCCAAGAGCCAGATTTTCTGCATTGCGTCTGATGCCTGGAATTGGATCAACATATGCTTTAACTGTTGTGGCCTTTATAATCTTGTCTCGTAATAACAGGGGAGCATTGTCTAAAATCTCTTTGGCCTTAGTCTGATTTCCGGCACTACGGTACAGGTAGTACAGTGTCTCGATTGCTCCTTCATTGGTTGAATCCTGTGCCAGAATATCATTTAAGGCTTTTTCTGCAGCAGAAAGATTCTTCTGCTTCATATTTACATTTGCCTTGATAAATAGGGCATCCTTGTCATTTGGAGTAGATGCCAGAACCTCATCGATAATGGCGTTGGCCTGAGCATAGTTGTTTAATGACAGATTGAAGTTTGCTTTTGCCATGAGTGCATCATGACCTAATTTACCTGCCTTGCTGCCTCCCTGCTCAGATGCTCGCTGCAGGTAATCAGCTGCTTTTGAGTAATCCTTATCCTCAAGATAGATATAGCCTAATGCTTCTAAAGCATTCTGATTATTTGGATTATGGGCAAGGATCTTCTCAAACTCTTCAATTGAGCCTTTTTTATCAGAAGCTCTCTTTGAATATGCCTTTTCGGTCAGGCTGCCGACAATAGTATCCTCGTAATGTTTGATTACATCAGTGTTGCTGCCGTGTCTTGCAGCATAGCGTTTGTACAGCTCTTCATCTGCAGTGGTTGGAGTCAGCCATAACAGAGCCTGATGTAGGGCCTTGTCTGCATCCTGTGAACGGTTGGAGTAGAATTCCAGAAGCTCAATACCCTTACGCAGTGTTGCCTTACGGTAGGTTAAAATTTTACCGTAGGTTATCTGGGCGTTGACATCATTTGGATTGTTTTTGATGTAGGATACAAGATCATTTACAGCTCTGTCGTAATAAACCTTATCTCCAGCCATGGTCAGATAGTATTCTGATACCAGTGAGCTAGGAGGCACATTACCAGAGAACATCTTGCGATATTCTGCAATTGCTGCGGAAATGTTTCCGCTCTGACTTAATGATCTTGCATGATTCAGCTGATCTGTTGAGAGATTTGCCATATTCTGTAAACGATTCAGCTGCTCAAGATACGGGCTGTTTGGATTTGCCTTGGCAAGGCGGTCTTTATAGGTCTTAGCTGTTCTGGACTGGTTGATTTCTGATGCCCACAAAGCCATGTAGTACAGGGCTTCCTCGTTATTAGGATCGGTTAGAAGGATCCTGTTTAGGGCCTGTGATGCTTTCTGATGCTGGAATTTGTCATGCCAGAACTTTGCCTGATTAAAGAGGCTGTCCTTTAGATTTCCTGAGTTGTCAGGGCTCTGAGCATAATTTGAATTTGCTCCTGTTCCCGTAGAAGAACCGTCATTTGCTGCATAGGCTGCTGGGATCAGTATTTGAGCTAGCACAAGTGCTAATATGCTTTTGTTGAAATGATTTTTTTTCATAATCTTAATCTTAATCCCTTAATCCTCTTTCATGAATCCGCCTTCTTCGAGACGTCTTACCGAACGTCTCTGCAGAATCTTAGAAATAATCAGTGATAACATCATAACTATGAATACAGAGAATATAGCCAGCCACAGAATATGTTCACCGGCAAAATGCATGATCTTAAAGAGAGTGGATACATCTCCTGAATAGATAAAATCACCAACGGTATATTTAACTACTCGGTTGTCTCCGGAGATAACAGTAAGATCTCCGCCAACTTCGCGATTGATCTGTGGATTGTCCAGATCGTTTGAAAGCTTTGCAATTTCCTTGTCATCGGTAGCAGTTACCACCACTGCGATTCTCTCTGAGTCAAATGGAGAGAGCATACTCAAAAATCCTCTCCATGCCAGGGAGGTTCTTACGTAGCGGTTGGCATCAGCATTCTGATTTCTGAAATCACCCGAGAACAGTCTTTCTAGACCTCGCATGATTCCGCCTCTGAAATTGAGGAAACCGTAGTCATAGATGTTCAGCTCAAAGCCGTTGAAGGTGAATGCTGAATTTCTAAAGAGTACAGACAGAAAATCCTTGTTAATCAGAGTGGAAACAATCAGAATATCTTTTCCGTTAAGCTCTTCCTCATGCTGTCGGATATCGTTTAATCCCATGAGTACCATTGGCTTGGAAATCATTGCTCCTGTAGCATCACCACTGCGTGCTGCCATATCAAACAGTGACTTAAGCTCATTCTCTGTTGGATTCTCTGGCAGAAGTACCGCTGTCTGTGAGTAATCTGCATATTTTGAGAACGGGAATGATGCTCCTACGAAGTAGGACAGATTTGGCATTCTTGCATAATGAGAAGAATGTGACAGATCGATATAGCTTGAGGAGTCGATTACGCTCTTGATGTTCTGATTCTGAAAGACTGCACATGGAGCATTGTCATTGAGTCTTAAATCAAAATACAGATCGATGTCATTCTCACCATATATATATGATGGGTCAAGCTGCACATGGCGGTGAGTCTGTCTTGCATTACCTCCAAAAAGACGCCATGCGTTCTCTAACAGACCTTTCTTGTTAACAGGGAGTTTATCCAGGAAAATGCCTGATAGGGTAACATTAAGTCCTGAGTTTCTTTCATTCAGTTCCTTTTCTGCTGGGAACTCATATGATATGTACAGATCAGCCTGACCGTCGTACATCATAAACAGATCTGGTGCAGCTCTGAAAGGCAGATGAATGGAGTTATGCCAGAACCCCTTTGTGGTCAGTGACTGTCCCGGTTTTAAAAGTTCTCTCAGGTAGACTTTTCTGTTTGTTGAAATCCACTTTGGAGCATCGTAGGCTATACTCTCAGTAACGGTTCTTGAGTAAACCGGATAGTACGAGACATCTACCAGTTTCTCATTAGGTGAGAAGATTGGATCGCACAGCTGAAGCAGTTCATTTGAGAATTCCTCATCGGTCTCTGCCACCACATATATTATCTTGTAAGGATAGAAATATGGATTGTTCCTGATGTATACTCCTTTCTTTTCTGGCAGGCTAATGCCAGCTATCTTCTCTTTTGGTTTTCCAAAGAATATGGAATGATTGTGAGGAAGTTTGTCATAGGAAACTTTGAACTGAATGCCTCTATATTCTGCTTTGTCTCCAAAGAAGGAGGAAAGCATCTGAGCAGCCTTAATCTCAGTTGCAGTTGGATTTTTGGAGAAAACATACTCCACTTTTCCCTTGCTGATTTCGTATTTGTCGAAAAATGGCAGAGGGAACAAGGTTAGATCAGAGTCAATTTCCATAGTGTTGCCTTCAACAGACAGGAAACTGTTTCCTTCGATGCTTATTTCATTGAAACCGGTGTAGTCAATCTGACAGTCTGCTGAAAGACCTTCTTCTAGCTCAAAGGTTAGGCTGTTTTCCTGCGCAAGGTATTCTGAAGGCACGTTGAGTTCATAGCTTGAAGACTCAACATTTGAGATTACAAATGAGCCCAGCTCCTGATTATTCAGAAAAACTGAGAAGTGAGGACTTTTCTGAGCCATACCATCAGTAGCTGATATAAAGAGCTCAAGCTTGGACTTGGTTATGATCTTGTCTGTTGGCAGAGTAAAGTTCAGACCACTCTGTTTCTGACCTAAGGTCATAGTAATACCCTGAGGGAAACCAAGCTTTTCAAAGGATAGTTCGGCACTGTAGACGACATCCTTTTTTTCCTGTGTACTGATATTTAAATTATCACTGCTTGAAAGCTCAGTGAAGTAGCTATCATTCTGCTCTAATGGAGTAGAATTCAGAAGTATTTCCTGAAGTGCCTGAGGCAGTTCATTGGTTTTAGCGTTAGGAGCTTTTTCATCTGCAAATCCATGGGTGGTGAATACTAATGCAGATGTTAATAAAAGTGTTTTTGCAAAATTATTCATTGTGTTCCACCACTGCAATATGGATGTTGTCCTGATGGCGTTTTCCGGTTAGGGAATCTTTAATACAGCCTAAAATCGTGATAAATGATCTGAATGGATTATCCTGTTTATATTCAGGTCTTACCCAGGTATCTGCACGTGCGAACAGCAATCGTACAAACTCTCGTCTTGAATCGATATCAACGTCTAGGAATCTGATATGGATGAACTCATCCCTTCCCTGTGCAGGAATGACTCTCTCCACAGGAACACAGAAAGTATGTTTCTCGGTTTTGATTTCAATATGTGATATAGGATCTTCATCAAGATTCAGTTCACCGTTTTCAAAGTTGTCAACACGACAACCTGTCATGGACAGATCTCTCATTAAAGTACGGGAACAGTGTCCGCTTTCCTGATAGATATTAACTGGCGTTTCAACGTACAGACGGACTGTTTTTCTCTTATTGGCGGTTTCCCTTGCAACACAGATTGCAGCAGTCAGCAGTACAAGATTGAACACGGTCCAGGCGATATTCAGAATTGTTGGCTCAAGCTGAGCATCAAAGTAATTTGGAATGAACAGCTTTAAGCTACCGATTACAATTGATAGGAAAAGTATTCCCCATGCGATCAGATGTGGTCTTACTGACAGCGCATCAAAGTAGGACTTATCTACGGTATCACCTTTATCGGTCACATTAAATGAGCCGTGATGAGGTGAGAACAGAGTTACCACTGTAGGCAACACCAGGTGGAAGGATAGGACCAGATCATAAATTGGCCCCCAGAAACTGTATCTGTATTTTCCGTAAAGTCTTGAGGCTGCAAATATAGATAGAATCAGATGCGGTATAGCATATGATAGCAGCAGTTCTACCGAGCCATGAACAATTGACACACCAAAGAGCAGATAGAGTACCGGAGTGAACAGGAAAATCAGTACCGGTATTGCAAAGAAGAAATACATGGTGGCAGATAGATAACAGAGTCTTTGTGCCAGAGTAAGTCCTCTTCCCAGTAATGGATTGTCAAGACGGAAGATCTGGACCATTCCACGGGCCCAGCGGTTACGCTGCTGCAGATGCAGAACCAGACGCTCTGTTGCAAGGCCTCCTGCCAGAATATGATCAAGATAGGCTGTTTTCCAGCCCTTACGCTGCAGTCTTAAAGCGGTGTGGGCATCCTCGGTAACTGTTTCTACCGCAAAGCCTCCGATTTCATCCAGAGCCTTACGTCTGATTACTGCACATGAGCCACAGAAGAAGGTTGCATTCCAGTTGTCATTGCCTCTCTGAATCGGACCATAGAACAGGTCGTTTTCAGCAGGAATATCTCTGCCTAAATACAGATTTCTCTGAATTGGGTCAGGAGAGTAGAAATGGTGAGGAGTCTGTACCAATGAAAGCTTAGGATCCTTTAAGAAGGCTCCTACTGTTGACTGCAGGAAGATCTTGGTGGCGATATGGTCACAGTCGAAAATTGCAATCAGCTCTCCGTCTGTCAGTTTCATTGCATGATTAAGGTTACCTGCCTTAGCATGGTCGTTTTGGGTTCTGGTGATGTAGCCTACATTGGCCTCGGTGGCAAAGGAGGCGAACTCTTTTCTCTTGCCGTCATCGAGGATATAAATCTTCATCTTATCTCTTGGATACTCCATGCACTGAGCAGCAAGTACGGTATCCTTTACCACATCCAAAGACTCGTTATAGGTTGGAATATACACGTCCACGGTAGGCCATGAAGAGGTATCCTTTGGTAGAGGCACAATCTTTCTTTTAAGAGCCCATGACAGCTGGAAAAAACTTAAAAGCAGAACGATGTAAATATATATTTCAGCTAAAAGCAGCAGATATCCGAAGATCATGTCAATCCAGGATGGAAAATCCAGAGTCTGGGTAACTCTAAAGAACATGTATCTTGTTGATGAGATAACTGCAACCAGCAGAATTCCTAAAGATACGAAATGCTTTTTAGACATGAAATGAGCCACAAAACAGGTGGTAACCATGGTTATACCATAGATAAACTGATTGTGGGTACTCATTGGAGCAACTACCATCAGGATTAGAATCGGCAGTGCGACAAAGATTAAAAACAGAGATATGAGTAAATGGTTTTTCATGGGATTCTCTATCGAACTTTAATTCTTATCCTTTCTTAAAGGATTGATAATCATAGTGCCCTTGTTGACTACAAAGCCAAGTCTCTGGGCTACCTTTTTTGCGATAATTTCAATATCGAAGGCTGCAGCTCTTTATCACAAATACAAGAAGATGTTTGCGTCAAATCCAGGAGCCTGGCAGATGGCTGCATATCTTGCTTCAAGTTTAGGTTACGGAATGGATGCGAAAGTATGGTATGAACAGTATCTATCCAATGCACCTTCTCCTTCAGCGGTTGATCTGCTTTCATACGCCGAGGTTTTATCTGATCTAGGTTATTCTGATAAGGCATACAGAATCAGAAAGTATGTAGTGGATACTAAGACTGATGAACTGATGAAACTTGATGACAGCAATGTAACTTTAGCTTCGCTGGTTTCAACATTCATATCAAAGTCAGCAGGTGAGAACATAATTAGAAACGAACTGAAAACATCTCAAACTACTGCTTTGGGAACACAGTTGATGACTTCACTGCTTGAAAGAAATGACATAAAAAGTGCAGTTTACTTCAAAAAGAGAAGTTCTCTTGCAAATGTTGTTTTATCTGACAGTCAGGAGCTCATTCTTGCAACTCGTACAAAGGATAAGGAAAAGATAAAGGATCTTCTGGAACGCGGTGTTGGTATCAGTACTCCTGAAAGATACGACGCTCTTGAAAAAATCTCCAAGCGTCTTGAGGCATACCAGTTAGCTAAAAATACCGTTGGAGTTTCTCCTTACAGAGATGTTAATAAAGCGTTAAGAGGTCAGATGGCTGCTAATAATCAGAGCAAGACTCGCAGTGTGATGGCAGTTGTTAACTCTCAGCCTCTATGGGGACTTCATTCTTATGCAACGTATTTCCACGCTCCATATTCCCTTGGTCAGTTTGGTATAGCAACGATTTATCAGCAGTCCAAGGCTCCTGATGCTATGGCCATTTCCAAGCTTAAGAGTGAAAAGAGAATTATAGGAAAAGTCTCTTACGAACAGGATAAATATGAAGTTGTTGCAACAGCAGATCTTGCTGATGGTGCAGCTGATGAACGACTAGGACTGAAGGTTGATTATCTGTTCAGACTGGATGAACGATATGCTGTTTCTTTATCTGGCGCTATAAACCAGCATTCTATTGTTTCTCACATGATGGCTGTGCTTGGAAAGGATAACTATGCGGAATTACGTTTTAGCGCATCCCCTTGGAACAGAGAGTATTTTGCTCTGACCTCACGCATTCACAATTACAAGACTCGTTATGATGAGAATCTTGGATCTGGTTATGATCTGGAGTTTATGGCTATGACTCCTATCTTCAGTTCAGATCCTGCTTTATATGGTTATACCTCATGGCTCTATCAGAACAATAACCCTTCTGCAAACTCTCTTAATGATACAAACAGACTGAATGGTTCTTTAAACAATAATTTAGTACAGAGCCTAAGTTCAGAGTCATTTATTTCAAAACAGTATAAACATATGGCCTTTGGTTTGACCACCAATCATGGCGATCCGGGAATTCCAGGACCTACAGTCCCATCACCTCGATTCCTGTTTGATCTTTTCTCCGGATACAATTTTACTGAGAGAAAAGTTGATGCAGGTGTCAGTGTCGGAGTTGGTATAAGTCTGTTTAAGTCTCAGGATGAACTTTTTGTCAAGTCATCAGTACAGAGTGCTGATCGTCAGGGCAATAAGTCCGTATCTTTATCTGTCGGTTATAGCATGGTTTTTTAACTATTTGAGGAACAAACAAAATGAGAACTTTAACTTTAACAATTCTTGCAGCACTAGTTGCTTTATCAGGCTGTTCTACATACAGAGGATCAAATGGGATTTCTGTAGTAAATGGTTCAACTTTTGCAGTTATGCCATTTGTTAATCAGTCAAATACTCCTCTTGCAGCAGAAAATGTTGAAACAATCATCTGTTCAGAGCTTAGTGCAAAGAACATCAATTATGTTGCCTATGAATCTTCAGATGAACCAAAGGATCTAAAGAGTATTCTTGATGATTCATATACCACCCGTAAGGCCAATGAGTGGCTAAAAACTGTAAGTCACAACTACGTGATTTCTGGTTCTGTTGATGAGTGGAACTATAAAGCTGGTCTTGACGGTGAGCCTGTTGTAAGTGTAACCATCAGAGTTAAGGATGTAAACGGAAACGTTGTATACGAGAAAACCGGCAGCAGATCAGGCTTCGGTCGCGAGAGTCTGAATGGAGCAGGACAGAAGGTTGTAGAGAACATTTTAGGCGACATTAACTACAGCAGATAATCGCATAAGGGATTTATAAATGAAAAAGAGTCTTAAGGCGTTAGGCCGACTCATTACCAGTGGTTCTGGTCTTCCTTTAATTGTATGGGTTGAAACAGTTGTGCTGGCCGCAATCTCTTCAATTATCTGGATGAATTCTATCGAGATTTATTTTGATCAGAGCGGTCCTGTCCCAGTATTTACAGTAGAGAATACTTCTGAATTTTTCTGGCCGCTGGTTTTTGTAGTAATTGTAGCTTTGCGCTATGGTTTTTCCATGGGCTTTATTTCTGCAATTCTCTCAATTGTACTGACCCTGTCGTTTTTTAAATATCACGGTATCACCGATTATTTTTCATACTATCAGGCAGTTGGAATGCTGGTTGTAAACATGATTGCTGGTGAGTTCCGTGATGTATGGGAAGAAAGACTTCACCGTAATGACCTTGATTATGCCTTTATGAAAAAGAAGCTTTCTCTGTTTACTCAAAACTACTTCATGCTTCGTTCCTCACATGATCAGTTAGAGCAGAGAATGGCCGGACAGGTGGTAAGTCTGCGCTCAAGTATCAGTGAACTAGAAAAGCTCAACGAAAGATATCCTGTTTTAGGTGTAAAACAGTACGACAGAATAACTTCACTAGCACCTCATGTCCTAAAGCTTTTAGCTTCAATTGTGGTTATGGAAGAAGCCGGAATTTACAGAATTGAGAAAGGTAGAATTGATCCTAAGCCTCTGTCTGCAATAGGCAAGATGGCTGAACTTGATCTTAAAGACAGCATGCTCAATGACATGATGGAGAGTCGAGAGCTTTTATCTCCTATAAATCTTTATGAAACTGATTCAGCGCTTAAGTATCAGCTATGCATTCCTCTTATTGATACAGCTGGTGTTATGCATGCTTGCGTTGTAGTATCTCAGGTTAAGTTCTTCACACTTACTTCTCAGAATATTGCTATTTTGAATTTAGTTAGTGCCTATGCTGCTGACATGATGTCTACAGGTGTGATTGCTCCTGTTATTCAGTCCTCAGAGAAGGATCTGTTCCTAAGCTACCTTAAAAAGGCACTTGATGAGAACAAGTACCACGGACAGAACAGCAGTATTGTATTCTGCAGAGGTTATACTGATGCTGCTTTAGAGCTCTTTGACAAGACGATTTCTCTTCGTCGTGGTGCTGACATCTACTGGAAGCGTAAAAACAATGCCAACGAGAACATTCTGGTTGTTCTGTTGCCTCTTACCTCAAAGCTTCAGGCACAGTTGTATATTGATCGTGTTGACCGTCTTATGACCAAAGAGTCTGATGGGGCTATCAAACTTGATTTTACCGGACCTCTTGATGTAGCCGTCGACAATGATCAGTTGATTTCAGAGCTTAAAAAACTGGATTTAAAAGATGACGATTTTTCTTATTGTTTTAAGCCTGATTAGTGATATAAGCGCAGCTGTCTACGCTTTTTCCGATGCTGAGCTGTACAGGCGACTGCTGATATTTGCAATGTTTCATTCTATTGCAAGTATGAGTGCAGCCTATGCTATGTATATGCTTCTGCCTACTAATGTTAGGGTGGCTCAGAGCCCCTATATTGCTGTGGGCTTTATGTTCATGATGTGCATGTTCCTGCCTGTAGTCGGCTTTATCGGACTGTTTGTGTGTGTTGTTGTAGCCATGAATCTTCCAAGAAAGAAAAGTGAGGTTATGTGGGTTCATAATCCTAGGGAAGAATTGCCATCTCATCCTCGTGACATGATGTACACAAAGTTCGGTACAGGAGCTCTGCAGGATATCCTATTAAATGCACCTGACACAGAAAGACGTGTAGAAGCTATTTCATCTGTGTCTCATCTGCCTCGTGATCAGAGAATATCCTTTTATAAGATTGCGCTCAGAGACCCTGCAGACGATGTTCGCCTGATGGCTTATTCTCAGCTTGATCCTATTGAGCAGGGAATTACAGACAATATCAAGATGCTTGAAGATTCCTTCAAGGAGAACAATTCTGCAGATATAGCCTATGATATCGCTCAGCAGTTCTGGGAGATCTGCTATCTGGGAATTGCTGATACTGTTCTTGTAAAGCACTATTTAAACAATGCCAGAAAATGGTGTCAGAAGGCTATTGAACTTGAAGATCGAGGCAATTTTGAGCTTCTTTTAGGGCGTATTCTTCTTGAGCTTAATGAAATTGAGCCTGCCATGATTGCACTGCAGAAAGCAAAGAATGCCAAGATGCTGGATTCTCAGGTTAATACATATCTTGCTGAATGTGCTTTCAGAATGCGTGACTATGTTTCAGTTAAATCGTATCTGAGCTCTCTTTATACCACTGAAGGCTCAAAACTTTCTCAGATCAGGGAGTATTGGTTAAATGCCAAATAGTGAAGAAAAAAAGAGTGTGGGTGAAGTATATAACGAGCTGTTAAAAAAGGATGCCAGCTTTAATGTAGGTGCAGAGTCTGACATCTGCATGATGCTTGAGGGAACCTATCCGTTTGTTCGCGGAGGTGTTTCTTCATGGGTACATCAGATTATCAGCAATATGCCTCAGTACACCTTCTATCTGGTTTTCATCGGCGGACAGAGAAGCTCCTACAAGAAAATGGCCTATGAGCTTCCTTCAAATGTTGTCGGCATGGAAATGCACTATATTCTTCCGGATGAGAAGAATCTTTCCAAAAAGATGCCACAAAAAGCTAATAATAAGGATTTTGGTCTTTGGCGTGAGGTTATCAGTTCCTTTGATAATCCAGAAAATCCTATTCCTCACGACATTCTAAGAGATTTTGCCAATGCTATTGGAACAGATCCATATGCAATTAATGATCTTCTGTATAGCAGAGATTCCTGGGATATTCTGACCGAACGATATGATGCAATTGATGCTGAAGGCTCTTTTGTTGACTATTTCTGGACATATAGGACCTTATATCAGCCTTTAATTGAGCTTTGCAGAATTGCAGCTCATCTGCCAAAGACAAAATGCTATCACTCAATTTCCACCGGCTATGCCGGATTTCTTGGTGCTTTGGCTCATGCTTCAAACAATGTGCCTTATCTTCTGACAGAACACGGTATCTATACAAAAGAGCGCAAGATTGATTTGTCACTTGCAACCTGGATTAAGAGCAAGAGTGATTCTTTAGACATCTCAATGCATTCAGGTATGGATCTAATCCGCAGGATCTGGATTAATTTCTTTGTGCAGATGGGTAAGTCTGCATATCAGGAAGCATATAAGATTACAGCTTTGTTTGAAGGAAACAGACTTCGTCAGGTGAGCGACGGCGCTCCCGAGAAAAAGACTGTTGTTGTGGTAAACGGCATTAAGACTAAACGCTTTGAGGAAGCTTACAGCTTAAGACCTAATACTCCACCTCATGTTGTAGCGCTGGTTGGAAGAGTTGTATCAATCAAGGATGTTAAAACCTTTATCAGAACTATCAGAGGAGCCTTGGAGCTTTATCCTGATCTTGAAGGCTGGATTGTAGGTCCTAAGGAAGAAGATCCAAAGTATGTGTCAGAGTGTGAAAATCTGGTACAGAGTCTAGGTCTTCAGGAGCATATTAAATTCACAGGAAACCAGAATGTAGCCAAAATCATGCCTAAGATTGGAATTATGATGCTGACTTCAATTTCAGAAGCCCAGCCTCTAGTTCTACTTGAAGCTATGGCTAGTGGTATTCCTTGTATAGCAACAGATGTTGGTGCCTGTTCTGAGATTCTATATGGAGCAAATACAGAATCTCCTAACCTTGGACGTGCAGGTGAAGTTATATCAATTGCAAATCCAGCTCAGGGCGTGGAGATGATCGATCACTTCCTGCGTGATGAAAATCTATGGCGTGAAACAGGTGATATTGGCCGTCAGCGTGTGTTGAATCATTATGAAGAATCAATGATGTTTGATTCTTATAGAAAACTTTATCAAGAGGGTATAGATGGCGGGAATAGGATTTGAGTTAAGGAAAATTCTTAAAAGAGATTCTTTAACCTCTGTAATACAGGCTTATGGAATTGCATCTATAGTAAGTTCAGGTCCATGGGTGCTGTCTATCATGGCACTGCTGATTATTGGTATCATCAGTATAGATGTTGTATATCCATCGGTTCTGATTATTCAGTTTTTAATATCGGTCACGTATATGATGGCTGGGTCGCTTATATTAAGTGGCTTTTTCCAGATCCTTTTTTCAAGGTTTGTTGCTGACTGTGAATTCAGAGGCGAGGAGAATCGCATCATTCCTAATCTATTCGGAGCTATGCTGGTCTTAACCGCCGTATCAGGTGCTGTAGGATTCTTCCTGTTAACTCTTCTGCCTAGCATCGATTTTTCTGTCAGAATATGTATGCTTGCATCCTTTGTTCTTCTGACAAATCAGTGGATTGTGATTATTTTCCTGTCTGGTATGAAGGAGTACTACCGCATTGTTATAACCATGTTTGCAGGTTACGGCTTCATGGTATTTCTAGCCTGGTCAATACCTCCTTTTGGTCTATTAGGCCTTGAGTTTGTATTCTGTGTCTCTCAGGGACTACTTACCTTTGCTTTCCTGCTACAGGTTGTTCGCTCAATGCCTGGATTGGCTTTTATCAGATTTGATTTTCTAAACCCTCATAAGGTTTACGCTTCACTTGTATTCTGTGGTCTGTTCTACAACCTTGGAGTATGGGCTGATAAATTTGTTTTCTGGTTCAGAAATGAGACTTCCTATGCCCAGATAGATGTAATGCGAGCCTCTTATATCTATGATCTGCCTATATTCCTGGCTTATCTTGCAGTTGTTCCTGGTATGGCAGTATTTATCATGAGAATTGAGACTGATTTCACTGAGAACTGCTTTAAATTCTACAATTCTGTAAGAGAGGGTGGTTCTCTGAGCACTATTAATCTGTACAAGGAACAGATGATAGATTCATGCAGAAAATGTCTTTATAAGATTTTCAAGGTTCAGGGTATTACTCTGGCTCTGCTTTTGGTTTTTGCCAAGGATATTCTGTCTGCATTTGGTATTGACCTAATTTATCTGAACCTTTTCTATATTGATCTTGTTGGTGTAAGTCTACAGGTTCTGGTTATGTCTCTTCTGAATGTCATGTATTATCTGGATAAGAGATACGGCGCTCTGGTTCTGACTACAGTAATGGTTACATCAAACTTCCTGTTCTCATACATCAGTATTGATCTTGGTCCTGTGTATTACGGATACGGCTTTGCATTCTCAATGCTGCTTTGTACCATCACTGGTCTGTTCCTCGTTGATAGACAGTTCTCTGATCTTGAATACCAGACCTTCATGCTACAGAAAACTCAGTAGCAGTTGCGCGGGAAGCATATGTTTCCTGCGCTCTTAAATCTCTTTTCGTTACTCTCTTATAGAAGAGAAATCTCTTTTTTCAGGTGTTTACCTGTTTTCTCTATAATTCAGATTTAAATACCTTAAATATACTGAGATGCGAACGATATCAGAATATAAATCAGTGTTATATTTAAAATATAGAGAAGTGTTACTGTTTGTATAAATTATGAATCAGCTAAAAGAAGGTATCTGTGATCATGGAATCTAATAATTATAACGAATCAGAGATGGTTAATGAGGTAGATCTTCTTCAGGAAGCACTTGGTTCTGGAGCCTGGAATATGACTTTCAACCAGAACGGTGAAATGACTTCTGTAAAATGGAGTCAGGTTTTTCGACGTATGATTGGGTATAAGGATGAATCAGACTTTCCTAACGAATTCAGTTCCTTCGAGGACAGACTTCATCCAGATGATAGGGAAAGAGTGGTTAATCAGTATTGGAACGCTGTAAAAGATTATACCAATCGAACAATTTATGATACTGAATACAAATTTCTAACCCATAACCGAGGATATCGCTGGTTCCATGCGGCAGGAAGAATTGCCAGAAGAGAAGATGGATCACCAATATCTATTGTTGGTTTCTTTATTGATATCGATGACAAGAAAAAACTCGAGGAAAATCTAAAAGCAGCGGATGCAGTAAAATCGGAACAGCTAAGAATTCTGAAGTCCCTTGCTGATATGTATTATTCTATGCATCTGATTAATCTTAAAACCGGAACAATAACAGAATACTCTTCAGGTGGCGAGTTAAAGGAATTTTTGGATAAAAAAATCTCTGCACCTGAAAAAATGCGGCTTATTATGGAGAACGTCATTGTTCCTCAATATCGTGATAGTGCCTTAGAGTTTACTGATCTCACGACTATTAGTGAACGTATGAGAGGTATTAAGACTCTATCCTCTGAGTTCATTGGACAACATACAGGCTGGTTTATCGCTAACTTTATTTCTGTAGAAACTGATAATGATGGCTGTCCTACTGTCGTACTGTTCTCAACACAGGTAATTGATGAACGCAAGCAGCAGGAACAGGTGTTATTTTTGCGTTCAGTTACAGATGATATGACCGGATTCCTGAATCGAAGAGCATACGAGGCACAACTTGAATATTATCGCAGAAATCCAATTCCTGACAATCTGGTGTTCACTATGTTTGATATAAATCATCTCAAGCAGGTTAATGATACTCTTGGTCATGCTGCTGGAGATGAACTGATTTATGGGTTTGCAGATATAGCTGAAAAACTGAAACATCTGCAGGGAAAAAATAAAAAAATTTATCGTACTGGTGGAGATGAATTTGTCGGTATATTTTACTTAACCCCTGATGAATATACCATAGGAGAAAGAGAATTCTTTATACATGTTAATCAGTGGCAGGGCAAACTTGTAAAGAATATGTCTATTTCGGCTGGCCATGCCTGCAAGGTAGATTATCCTGATGCAAACATAGATGAACTTGCAAAGCTTGCTGATGAGAGAATGTACAAGGCAAAGGCCGAATATTACAAGAATAATGGACTTGATCGCCGAAATACCTCAATTTCGCAATTAGATTCAATCAGCTAGATCTCCAGGAATTCGGTGGCAATACAGATTGATTTGTTTGTCACCGATATTTTTCTTCTATTTATTTTTTTTATGTTCCTTTCGGCTGATGGTTAAATAGAATCTTTTTCTTTTCATGGTAAAATTAACTCAGTATTAAGGAGTTATTTTATGCAGCATAGAGTAATTGAGATTGGAGATATCAAGGTTTCCAATCAGAATAAGTTTGTTCTATTTGGTGGAATGAATGTTCTTGAGAGTCGTGATCTTGCAATGAAGGTCTGTGAACATTATGTCAATGTCACCTCAAAACTTAATATTCCATACGTTTTTAAGGCAAGTTTTGACAAGGCCAACCGTTCATCTGTATTTTCCTACCGTGGCCCTGGTCTTGATGAAGGCATGAAGATTTTCGAGGAATTAAAGAAAACCTTCAACGTTCCTGTAATTACCGATGTTCATGAAGTCTTTCAGGCTCCTATTGTTGCAGAAGTCTGTGACGTTCTGCAGATCCCTGCATTCCTTGCAAGACAGACGGATCTTGTAGCTGCTATCGCCAAGACCGGAAAAGTAATCAATATTAAGAAGCCTCAGTTCCTTTCACCATCTCAGATGGTAAATATTACTCAGAAGATTGAAGAATGCGGAAACCGAAACATTCTGCTTTGCGATCGCGGAACCAACTTTGGCTATGACAATCTGGTTGTTGATATGCTCGGCTTTGGCGTGATGAAGCAGGTCTGTGGCGGATATCCTATTATTTTCGACGTTACTCATTCTCTGCAGTGTCGTGACAGTACAGGTGCAGCCTCAGGCGGCAGAAGAGCTCAGGTTGCAGACCTTGCTCGTGCTGGTATGGCTGTAGGTATTGGTGGTTTATTCCTTGAGTCTCATCCAAATCCTAATGAGGCAAAGTGTGATGGACCTTCTGCACTGCCTCTTGATAAACTTGAACCATTCTTAAAACAGTGCAAGGCAATCGATGATCTGGTTAAATCATTTGATGAACTAGATACCTCTAAATAATCATTTCCAAATCAATGCTGGTGATTCTACCAGCATTATCTCTTTTTCACGCTTAAAATTCGACAAACCATTTTCTCTTAACGCAGACAGAGATTGTACAATGCATTATTCTATTTGAAGGACCAGTGACTTAATTGCTAAGATAGGTATGTTGGATATGATAGAATTAACGACCGTAGAGCGATAGCTCTATAAAAAGGGTGGTTCTAATATACTTTTAGAGCCATTCGGCAAAATGGCTCTAAAGTAATTAGAACTAATTGTTTAATCTAATTAAGGAATATTCTTATGAAAACCTTAATTATCTTAATAGTTGTTCTAATCTTACTGTTATGGTCTGCAGCCGTATGGTAAATTAGAACATACTCTTTTAGGTAGGGGGCTTAACAGTTTCCTACTTTTTTTATTATAGGCTCACTGTTTCTAAAACTCAACGAATAATGATTGAAAACTGAGCTCTGTCTAAAGCCTAATCAATTAAATTCGAACTTAATGATATAAAATGAAAAGAGATGGACTGTTAGGTTAGTTCATCTCCTTTCCTTATACAATTCTGAGCGTTTTTACTGATTATCGCCCCAGACTTCGCTCGCAATATCCTTAACCAGTTTCAGTTTTGCCCACTGATCTTCATCGGTTAGCTTGTTTCCAATTTCACATGAAGCAAATCCGCACTGAGGGGATAGATTCAGTCTGTCCAGATCAACGTATTTTGATGCCTCTGCGATTCTCTTCTTGATGAAGGCCTTATCCTCAAGCTCAGCTCTCTTTGAAGTAATTAGTCCGAGGATAACTTTCTTATCCTTTGGAATATACTTCAGTGATTCAAAACCGCCTGAGCGTTCGTCATCAAACTCAAGATAGAAAGCATCAACATTCTCTTTTGCAAATAAGAATGGGGCTATCTTATCGTATGGACCTGTGCAGGCATAGGTTGAATGGTAGTTACCGCGGCAGACGTGAGTTGTGATTGTCAGATCGGCAGGCTTACCCTCAAGAGCAAGGTTATTTACTTTGAGATACTTGTTTGCTTCATCCTCAAATGATACATTTCCGTTCTGACGGTTGGCCCAGTATTTCTCATCTACGAACATTCCCCAGGTACAGTCATCTAGCTGAATGTTTCTACATCCTGATTCATAGAGTTCTTTGATTACGGTTCTGTAGGCAGCACCGATGTCCTCAATCAGAACATTGATATCAGGGTAGAATGCTTTTGTATTCTCAATGTTGTCCTTTCTGAACAGCTCTGCCAGAAGCTGCGCTGGAGCAGGGAAGGTCTGTTTTGCCACAGTGTTCTCATCCTCAAATTCTTTAACAAATTTGAAGTACTGAACGAATGGATGGTTTTCACCGGTGATTTTGCCGGTAACCTTTATTGAACCCTTAGCGGTTTCTTCTCCGTGGAAGAAATAACCGTGGCTTAATTCAGTCTCTTCAATACCATTTAGTCCCCAGAAGAAATCAAGATGCCAGTAGGCTCTTCTGTACTCGCCGTCGGTAATTACGTGGAAGCCAGCATTCTTCTGTTTCTGGATAAGCTTGGCAATTTCCTCGTTTTCTACAACATTCAGCTCCTCTGCTGAAAGTTTGTTTGCCTTGTATAGATTTCTTGCATTCTTAACAGCGGCTGGTCTTAAGAAACTGCCCACATAATCAAATCTGAATGGTATTGTCTTGTTCATATAGATCTTTCCTTATTATTTAATTTTAATAGGAATAAGTTATATGATTGAGACGTTTTTTTCTAATACTGATTTTGAATAGGTGGGTATAGTTAAAGGCTATAACTATAAATTAAAAACCTGAAGACCTCTCTGAAAAGGAGCTTCAGGTTTAGATTTGAACTGGTCTATATCTTCTTATTAGATATCTTTAGCAAATTGAACTGCACGACCGATGTATTTTGCTGGAGTCAGACCTCTTAGCAGAGCCTTAGCCTCTTCTGGCATATCAAGCTCCTCAAGGAAGTTTTCCATGATTTCCTTAGTTACTCTCTGACCGCGGGTTAGAGCCTTTAACTTCTCATATGGATTCTCAATGCCGTAGCGGCGCATTACAGTCTGGTATGGCTCAGCTAGAACTTCCCAGTTGTTATCCAGTTCAACAGCAGTATGCTCGGCATTTGCCTGTAGCTTTGAAATCCCCTTCAGAGTGGACTTGTAGGCAAGAATTGAGTAACCGAATGCTACACCTAAATTACGTAGTACAGTTGAGTCGGTAAGATCTCTCTGGAATCGTGAAATAGGCAGCTTGTTGCCTAAGTGAACGAATAGGGCATTGGCAATTCCAAGGTTACCCTCTGAGTTTTCAAAATCAATTGGGTTAACCTTATGAGGCATGGTTGAAGAACCAATTTCTCCTGCAATAGTCTTCTGAGTGAATACACCGTTTGAAATATAGCCCCAGATATCTCTGTCAAAGTCGATTAGGATGGTGTTGAATCTGTCAACTGCAGCAAACAGCTCAGCAATGTAGTCATGAGGCTCAATCTGAGTGGTATAAGGGTTGAAGGTCAGACCCAGATCTTCTTCAAACTTCTTTGAGAACTCATACCAGTCAACATTTGGATAAGAAACACTGTGAGCATTGAAGTTACCAACGGCACCGTTGATCTTACCCATGATTTCAACTGCTTCAATCTGCTTGCGCTGACGGCGCATACGATAAACAACATTTGCCATTTCCTTACCAATGGTGGTTGGAGATGCAGGCTGACCGTGGGTTCTTGCTAAAAGAGGAACATCTGCATACTTGTGAGCAAGCTCGGTAATCTTGGCGATGATTTCATCAATAACAGGGAGAATAACCTCTTCACGGGCTGTCTTCAGCATTAAAGCATGAGAGTTGTTATTGATATCTTCTGAGGTACATGCAAAGTGGATGAATTCCTTAACTTTTGCAATCTCTTCGCATTTTGCAGTCTTGTCTTTCAAGAAATACTCAACTGCCTTAACATCGTGATTGGTTACAGCTTCACGCTTTTTGATATCTAAAGCATCTTCTTCTGAGAAATTAGCGATGATGTCATCAATAAAAGCAATTGTTTCCTTTGAAAAAGCTGGAACTTCCTTAATTTCTTCGCAGGCTGCCAGGTGCTTTAACCATGTAAGTTCAACCTGAACACGGAAACGCATCAGACCATACTCTGAGAAGATTGGTCTTAGTTCTTCGGTCTTAGAACCGTAACGTCCGTCCAATGGTGAAATTGCAGATAGTGATGATAAGTCCATTTTAATCCTCATAAGATAAAGTACATCGAACTGTTAGGAAAACTTTTGTGCGTATTCTAAAATTGCCTTGCGACGGAATACCAGGAAACGTCGTCTGCCGCCAACCTGTCTCCACAGAATTACAGCTCTGATACCTGCAAGTAGAAGGGCTCTTATCTTTTCCTGATTTTCAGGAATTCTAAGATGGCGCTCCTCTCCGTAAATCAGGAGTTTTGCAAAGTTAGGGCTGATAATTGACTGATAAAGAGAACCGAAAAGATGAATGTTGGTTGGATCGTTAACGACTGATATACCAGCTTCAAAAAAGTCAGGATGCTCTGCAGTAACTGCTCTTTTCAGACCATCGATTTCGTCAGACAGTCTGCCGAAGATCTTTGAGTTTCTCTCAACGTTGTGTGCAAGAGAAATGAGCTTTAAGGCCATCTTGGTAACTTCGATGGTAGTAGCAGTCTTTGTAACATCAGATTTGCCGAAACTGTCTACAAGCTGTTTAAAACCAACCATCAGTCTTGATGGTTCATAAATATCCTCAATTGTTCTTGGATCGGTAACCAGAAGTGCTCTGAGTACACAGGAAACAGACTGTTCATCATAGTAACCGGTTGATGCCAGTCTCTGAATCTGAGTGCAGCACTGAAATAATGCTGCAAGTGCGATTGTCTCTGATTTAATATCGGTCATACAGCTAATCCTTGATGTGACTATCAATAACAGCTCCGCCTAAACAGTCAGGTCCGTCGTAAAAGACCACTGACTGACCAGGGGCAACAGCAGCAACAGGCTTTTTAAACATAACCCTCAGTTTTTCCTTTTCGCGGTAAATTGTACATTCAACATCCGGCTGACGGTAGCGAATTTTGCAAGTGCACTCAAATGGTAAGTTTGGACATTCTGTTATCCATGTTTCTGAAATTGCATTCAGTCCAATTGAGTATAAAGCTTTGTCGTCATTGCCTTCAGCTACAATCAGTGTGTTGTTCTTAACATCCTTGTCTACAACATACCAAGGTTTGCCGTTGCCGTCCTTTGTACCGCCGATGTTAAGGCCTTTTCTCTGACCGATAGTGGCGTACATAAGTCCGTCATGCTGTCCGACGACCTGACCTGTAACTGTTTTTATAGGACCAGGCTGAGCTGGAAGATATTTGGATAGGAATTCATGGAATCTCTTCTCTCCAATAAAACAGATTCCGGTTGAGTCTTTTTTCTTGGCAGTGGCTAAGTCAAGAGAATCTGCTATTTCTCTAACCTTAGGCTTCTCAAGATCACCTACAGGGAAAAGAACTCTCTCTAGAATATTTTGTCCGATAGCGTGCAGGAAATAGCTCTGATCCTTGTTCTTGTCAAAGCCTCGTAACAGATGTGCACGTTCGGTGTTAAAGCTTCTCTGGCAGTAATGGCCGGTTGCGATAAAGTCGGCTTTCAGAACCTGAGTTGCATAATCTAAAAATGCCTTGAACTTGATTTCCTTGTTGCAGAGAATATCTGGATTTGGGGTACGTCCTGCCTTGTATTCTGAAAGGAAAATCTCAAAGACGTTATCCCAGTATTCGGCTGCAAAGTTGATAGTCTTAAGCTCAATTCCGAGCTTGTCACAGACCTTCTGTGCATCTTCACGGTCCTGTGCTGCTGCACAGTAGGATTCATTGTCGTCCTCTTCCCAGTTCTTCATGAAAAGGGCTGTAACCTTCATGCCGTGCTCTTTTAAAATTGCAGCACTGACAGATGAATCTACACCGCCTGAAAGGCCCAGAACAACATGCTTTCCCTTCAGCACATCATAAGGAATTTTAGGATCAAAAATCATAAGCTAGTCTTTAATTATGACACCCCAGACTTATCAGAAGAGGGGGTTATTATGAAACGTTTATTTGTCTTAACCGAAAGCGACAGGATTTAAGGATGAATACTTCTGATTAGATCAACAGGATATCTTCTGCCAGCAAAGTAATCATCAAAATTCTGACCAACAAGGCGTGTTCTCCAGTAGTCCTTGCCCGCATAAATCTGCTCTTTGGTATACCATTTAACAGCAAGAATCTCATGATCTGGATCATCCGCCTTAAGACTTTCTGGTACTTCCTTGAACTTGGCCTCAAAACAGAATCTGTAAATGGTTTCGTTATCCTTTACATAGTCATTTATAGAGATCAGATTCAGAATCTCAACTTCGGCACCTGTCTCCTCGTAACCTTCTCTTTTAGCAGCTTCTAAAATGGTTTCTTTACCATCAATATGTCCGCATGGATTACCAAAAACCAGTCGGTTATTCTGATCTTCGTTGTATTCTTCTACGATTAGATATTTTCCGTTGTGTTCAATGATAAGAGCAACGGTTGCGTATGGTTTAAATCTTGTTGACATGTGTTTCTCCAATATCACTCTATTTTATCAGAAAAACGGCTATCTTGCATGGATGCTGATTTAGTAAAGGGGGAAGATATTCTTTTTGCAGTAGAGGATTAGTGGAATCCTCTACATGTAACCGAGGATCCCTGTAGAAAAAAACTGTCTAATTCTGAGAAATTGTCTTCCTCGACGCAAAACACAGGTAGATTACGTATGCTAATCCAAACAGAGGGATCAGGATAAACCATGCATAGTAAGGATTTTTGCCACAGTCTCTGAGTCTTCTTGGCATGCAGAAATAAGTAAAGAGAAATACGGTAATTGGTGGAAGGAAGTGAATCATCTGGCAGATGAATACAACCCCTGGTTCATAGGCTGAGGCAGCAACCTGATCTGCAGCTTTGCAGATTATTCTTAATACAATAAAAGTTACCAGAAAAAGTACCGTGAATATGGAGTAGGTTGTTCGGTTCATGGTTTTCTTCTGCTTTTGCAGTGGCTGTGCAGCGGTGATGATTTGTTCGGTCATGGCGAATCCTTTAAATTTAGTAAATAAATCCGCTGTATTCTGAATCTTCTATCTTAGAAAAGAGTTAGATAATCACGATTCTTTTGTCTTTTTCTTAAAAATCCGCCTGAGATCAAAATCGGTGTTCTGGTGCATTGTCTGTGCATTGATTATTTTAGGCAAAAAAACAAATTTTTTGTAAACGTTTTAATAATAATTTTCATGCCGTCTAGATCAGAAATGCACACAATGGCGTGTCATTGATCAATTAAAAAGAAGCTTCTTTCTATAGCTTAATAATTTGATTTTTTTAATAAATTTCTCTAAATGCGACATTCAACTCGTTTTGAAATTCTGAAACATAAGCTTGTTCACGTATTGATGATTTTCAATCAGAATCCGTAAACCTCCTCGCTATAATTAAAATGGTTCTGCAAATTTTGCATAAGATTCAAGAATGTGGAGGCATGACATGAAAACTAAGTCCGACCTGGTTCGTTTAGCTCAGAAAGATCCTAATCTTACAATTCCAAGCTTTGACAGTGATATAAACATCGTTCAGGAAATCAAGGCAAAAGCTGACAAAATGCATTCAACCAGACTGCCTATGCTGATTAAAGAGGTTGTAGGTCAGCTGAGTAACTCAATCAGCGAGCTAGAGGAAATCTATCAGGATGTCTATGAGATCTTTATCAATGGTTCTCCAAAGAATCTGGTGATCAGTGGTATTTCTAAGGAGTTCGTGTGTCTGGAGTTTCAGGTTGGAACCATTCACGTTGTTGATGAGGACATCATTGGTCTTTATATCAAGAAAAGAGGTCTGCCTTCAGTCGATCTTACCAATGCCGAGGTTTTTGCTGATATTCGTGATGTTGTGGTCAGTGAGTACAATGAGAAGCTCGGAACTTTATTTGTAAAGATTGTTGGTGCAAAACTTCTGATTGATTAAAGGAAAGTTTACTGCAAATTATTGCAGAAATTTTTGCTTTACGGATTTCTCTTTAACGACAAAAGTTGAAGTACATAATTACTTTGACTTTCTGTCGTTTATTTATTTTTTGGGAGGATGCGATAGATACAAACGGATATCTTACTTTTTGTTTCCTTAATAACAAAATTTCACATAATTCAGTTTTATAGCGTTAATCAATTAGCAAATCTATGAAGTTAACTCACAAAAATAAGTATTTCTCTGTATTTTGTCTCTTCATTTACTGATTCTTTTCTATTCTTTTATATATATAAGGTGTGTTTGAGGATATGTGTATGCTGCTATTGCGAAGTAAAAGTCTGTTTAAATATCTGGCTTTAGCTTCTTTATTCACGTGTTTTAATGCCTATTCAGAGGATCTTGATTTCAACGCTGCCGTAGAAGACTGCTACAAGGGTAGTGCCAGTGAATGTGAACTGGCAGGAGCCTTCCTTTATAAAAACAAAGATTACAAAAAAGCAGAAAAATATTTCACTATGGCCTGTGACGGAAAAAACAGCAAGGGCTGTAATGAGCTTGCACATATGTATCTTAAGGATGAACTGGGGAAGGCCTCTTATGATCGAGCGATATCCTTCTTTGAGAAAGGCTGTGATCTAAATTACGCCGGAAGCTGCAATAACCTCGGTAAAATCTATGAAACTAAAAAGTACGGACACTATGATTTAAAGAAGGCTCGTGACAGTTATGAAAAGGCATGCTACATGGGAGAGTCTTTAGCCTGTTCTAATTTAGGAAGAATTTTGGCCGATCCTAAAAATCCGGATAAGAATTCAAGAAAATCTAAGGAACTCTTTGAAAAGTCCTGTAAGGCTGATAATCCTGAAGGCTGTGTTGAGCTGGCAAAAATCTATCTTAAAGGAGATGCCGACGATATAAAAATCGGACTTAAGCTTTATGAAAAGGCCTGTTCTCTGAATTCAAAGGATGCCTGCTGGGAGGCAGGAAATATGTACGCGATACCAAAATCCAAAGACAGCAGAAAATCTGACCTTATCACCGCGTTTCAGTTTTATCAGTACGGCTGTAATATCGACAGTGCAGACTGCTGCTACAACTTAGGTGTGCTGTACGAATACTCCCCTGAGTTTAAAAAGGATTCTCATATGGCCTCAGAAGTGTATGAGAAGTCCTGTAAGCTTAAAGAAGGCTCTGGCTGTAATGCCTTAGGAACTCTGTATCAGGATGGTAAGGGTGTCGATAAATCCGAGCAGAAAGCTTTTTCTTATTTTGAAAAAGCCTGCAGTCTTAAGGTTTCTGATGGCTGTATGAATCTTGGGCTTCTGTATAAGAACACCCCTCGTAAAAACAATAAGCCTGACTATAAGAGCGCACTTAAATACCTTGAAATGTCATGTGACATGAATAATGGACTTGCCTGCGGCTATTTGGGGCTGATGCATGAAAAGGGGGAGGGCGTTGAGCGCAGCTATAAACGCGGAAAAGTCTATTACGATAAGTCCTGCGCCTTAAAATCAAGCTTTGGCTGCGATATGTCCCAGAAACTGGATGACATAGAGCCGTAATTTTCTAAGATACGTCACAATTGCACAAAAACTATACAATTTTGGCGTATCTTTTATATTGTCTTTAAATTCTCCCCGTTTTGCTACAATAGCTCCATAGAATTTTGAAATATGGAGTGACTAATGTTCAGCAGTAAAGTTGTTGTTCCTTCACAGGGTAGTGCAATTGAGATTGATGCAAATGGAAAGCTGATTGTTCCTGATAATCCTGTTGTTCCTTTTATACGTGGTGATGGTATCGGTGCTGATATTACACCTGTTATGCAGAAAGTTGTTGATGCAGCTGTAGCCAAGGCTTATAACCAGAAGAAAAAGATTTCCTGGATGGAGATCTATGCCGGTGGCAGATCAGTTGAGGTTTATGGAGACAATACCTGGCTGCCTGATGAAACCTTTGACTTCATCAGAAAGTATCACGTTGCAATCAAAGGTCCTCTGACCACTCCTGTGGGCGGCGGTATCCGTTCTCTTAATGTCGCTTTAAGACAGACCCTGGATTTATATATCTGTCTGCGTCCTGTTCGTTACTTCAAGGGCGTACCTTCACCTGTAAAGCATCCTGAGCTTGTTGATACTGTAATCTTCCGTGAAAATGCTGAAGATATCTATGCCGGTATCGAGTGGGAGGCAAATTCTGAGGGCGCAAAGAAACTGATTGCTTTCCTTGAAAAGGAAATGAATGTCAAGAAGATCCGTTTCACCGAAGACTGCGGTATTGGTGTAAAACCAATGTCAAAGGCCGGTACCGAAAGACTTATCGGTGCTGCTTTTGAGTATGCAATCGATCATGACAGAAAGTCTGTAACCATCGTTCACAAGGGCAATATCATGAAGTTCACTGAAGGTGCCTTTAAGAACTGGGGCTACAAGCTTGCTGAAGAGAAATATGGCGCCACAAAGGATGAGAAGGGCGTTGTAAGCTTTGTAAATCCAAAGACTCAGAAGCGTATCGTGGTTAAGGACTGCATTGCGGATGCTTTCCTGCAGAACATCCTTCTGTATCCACAGGATTATGACGTAGTCTGCGCTATGAACCTGAACGGAGACTATATCTCTGATGCTTTAGCTGCAGAGGTTGGCGGTATCGGTATTGCTCCTGGTGCAAACATTGGTGCTGACAGTGCAATCTTCGAGGCAACTCATGGTACTGCTCCTAATATTGCAGGTACCGGTAAGGCAAACCCAGGCTCAATCATTCTGTCAGCAGAACTGATGCTGCGTCATATGGGCTGGAATGAGGCTGCAGATCTGATTGTTGATGCTATGGAAAAGGCTATCAGCTCAAAGCGTGTAACTTCTGATTTTTCTGGTCTGATGGAAGGTGCAACAACCCTAACAACCAGCGAATTTGGAGATGAGATTATCAAGAATATCTAGCACATAATTGCTATTGTTATCCGTCAGGCTGTTTTCCTTTTGAACGACAGCCGGCGGATTTTTTTTACTTTTGTAGCATAGGTTTCAGCTTTGCAGTAAGCGGAATGAAGAAATGTACGATAGGTCCGGTACATAAGGCTGCAAACAGTGTCCCCTCACGAACAGCTTCAATCTGAGTAAAGCCAGTCAGAAACAGAGAAAGGATAACCGCTGATGAAACCAGGAAGATATCAAAGAAAGTCTTTACAAAGCTGAAGGTTCTGTTGACAAGAGGATGGAAAATCTTGATGAAGTATTCTCCTGGAACCATAGCCACGTTTGAGGTTACAGACATTGATACGGCTAGAGCAAGAAGTACTGTTCCGAAGATTACCAAAGCCCAAGCGACAATGTAATTTATTTCCTCTGGAAGCGTGATTTTCAGAAGATTCATTCCAAGATCAATCATTGCCGAAAAAATCAGACAGACAGGAATCTGCATTAAAAGATTAACGGCATGTTTCTTTAACGGATCTTTTCCTATTGAGATGAACATAACCTGAAGAATCATCAGCAGAATGTTAAAGATCAGAGTTGTTTCTCCAAGTGTAAAGGATGAGTGAATTGCCAGCACATAGTTCGCAGAGGAGATAGGGGTAGTTCCTATATTGGCAAAGGTGATTGAGGCAATTGCGATTCCCTGAAAAACTACAGATAAAAAGAAAAGGGCATACCTTTTCAGAAGTTCTTTTTTAGACACAATGATCCCTTCCAAATTTTTGCAAAATTAAGAATAAACTAAGCCACTTAATACCTTGTGCATTAAGTGGTTATATATTTTTTAGGGGAATTTATTAGCGGGCGCGGAAGGTAATTCTGCCTTTGGTCAGATCGTAAGGAGTGATCTGAACGGTAACCTTGTCACCAGTAAGAATTCTGATGTAATTCTTACGCATCTTTCCTGAGATGTGGGCCATAACAATATGACCGTTTTCCAGCTGAACGCGGAACATAGTATTTGGCAGGGTTTCTAGGATGGTGCCCTGCATTTCAATGCTTTCTTCTTTTGCCATATAAAAAAATAAATACCTAAATAATACTGGTTTAAGCTGATATATACGTTATATATCGTCTTTACAACGTGCGCTATTATACAACAAAATTCAGAAATGCAAATGAAAAGCTATGTTTTTTTTATGTATCTCCACTCTTGAGCAAGCTCTGATTTTTTTTGCGTAAAATCTATTATCAATAATGTTGTGATCAGTGATGCAAGAATTCCACAACTTTTGTTGTGATAAGCTTCAAGAGGTATTCACAGGAATACATAATTGTTATAATTCATCTGAAGTTTTAATTCGTCAATGCACGAAACCGCAACCTTGCACATTTTCTGCGGGAAGACGTGCGCATATAACATATAAAAAAACTTTAATTTTGGAGTACGTATGACATTAAAAAAAGTTGTCATTACAGGTTACGGAATTGTATCTTCGATTGGTGTAGGCGTAGATGCAGTTTTAAAGTCACTAAAAGAAGGCAAATCAGGAATTAAAAAGGCTCAGGACTTTGTTGATAAACAAATGCGTTCCCAGGTAGCCGGTTTAGTTGATCTTGACCTAAAAGATCTTATAGATAGAAAAGTTCTTCGTTTCATGGGTGAAGCTGCCGCCTATTCATATATTGCTATGAAAGAGGCAATCAGCATGGCCGGTCTTACCGATGAAGATGTAAGCAATGATAGAACTGGTCTGATTGCAGGTTCTGGCGGTGGAGACACCAGAACTATTGTTGAATCTGCCGATATTCTTGTTGAAAAAGGGGTAAAGAAGGTTGGTCCTTATGCTGTTCCAAAGGCAATGAGCTCAACTGTTTCTGCAAACCTTGCAACCGCATTCAAGATCAGAGGTGCTTCCATGAGCGTCAGCTCTGCCTGTTCAACCTCTGCTCACTGTATCGCTCTTGCCTGTGATCAGATCGCTTTAGGCAGACAGGATGTGATGTTTGCCGGCGGTGGTGAGTCTGCCGACTGGACTATTTCATGTCTTTTTGACGGCATGGGGGCCTTATCAAAAGGCTTTAATGAGACCCCTGAAAAAGCTTCAAGACCATATGATGCAAACCGTGACGGTTTCGTTATCGGTGCCGGTGGTGGTATTCTGGTTTTAGAATCTGAAGAACACGCAAAGGCAAGAGGTGCTCATATAATTGCTGAGGTTGTTGGCTATGGCGCAACCTCTGATGGCTATGATATGGTGGCTCCATCTGGAGAAGGTGCCTTAAGATGTATGAAACAGGCTCTTGAGACCTGTAATTCAAAGATTGATTATATCAATACTCACGGTACAGCTACTGTTTTAGGCGATATCAAGGAACTTGAGGCAATTCGCGCTGTATTCGGCGATAACTGTCCTCCTATCTCATCAACCAAGTCTATGACTGGTCATGCCTTGGGAGCTGCCGGTGTTAATGAGGCTATCTTCTCTCTGATTATGATGCAGAATAACTTTATTGCACCTTCTATTAATATTGAGACTTTAGATGAGAATGCCAAGGGCTTTGATATTGTTGCCAATACCGCTCGTGAGGCTACCCTGAATACCATTATGTCCAACAGCTTTGGATTCGGTGGTACTAATGCTACCCTGATCTTAGGAAAATATAATGGCTAAGGATACCCTTCGTTTAGACAAGGCTGTATCTCATAACTTCGATGTACCTCGATCTGCTGCCGCAAAGCTTATTAAGGCAGGCGAGGTTGAAGTAAATGGTGAAATCGTTTTAGATCCTGCTGCAAAGATTTTAGTAACCGACGAAATCGTTATCGACGGTTACGAGGTTGAAGCGTCAGACGGATTTAAAAAACGTGTTTTTATGCTTAATAAACCAGCAGGGTATGTCTGTGCCGACAGAGATAACAATAATCCTGTAGTTATAAATATCTTCAGCGATATTCCTAAATTCACTCAGATGCACTGTGTTGGCAGGCTGGATATAGATACTACTGGGCTTCTGCTGGTGACTGATGATGGGGAGCTTAATCATAAGATAACCTCTCCTAAATCAGAGGTAACTAAGACATATCAGGTTTCAACTCGAGATCCGATTGTTCCAAAGGATGTTGAGCTTTTCAAAAAAGGACTGAAACATCCGGAGGAGAAAACCAGATACAAGAGTGCTCTGCTTGAGATCCTCTCAGAACATGAAGCTCTGGTAACGGTTACTGAAGGTCGTTTTCATGAGGTAAAAAGACTTTTTGAATGCGTAAACAATGAAGTAACAGAGCTTAAACGTCTTTATATTGGACAGCTAAAGTTAGATGATTCTCTTGAAGAGGGGGAGTACAAAACTTTAGATGAATCTGACCTTCAGAAGGTCTTTCTTCCGTACACAGCTGATTAGTCTAATTCTTCACCATAATGGTTCGCATAATAGCAGGATTTTTTCTGCTATTTCTTATTGTTAATTCTTTCAAAAAAAAATTTTTTTAATATGAAAATTTTTAGTTTTTTCTGTTAGCATATACTAATTAGCTATGGCTAATTTATGCTGATTAAGGAATTTATTAAACATTATTTCCTGTATTTTTATCATACCTGTTAGACTGAGCTAATTCGTATTACTTATTAGTAATAAAAATTTGACTATGCTCACACTTTAATTTGGTAATACAATTGATAAAAAATATTTAAAGGTAACTTATGTTTAATTTCTTATCTCAGTTTTTTAACGAAAAAAAATATTTTCTTTCAACTGTAACCGTTGCAAGCTACATCCCTGGTCGTATCAGAGGCTATAGCTCTCTTGTTAAGGGTAATCATGAAAATGCAAAGGCTCTTGAAGAATATTTTTCTCAGTTTAAGGAACTGGATAGCTTTTCCATTAATGAAGTAACAGGCTCGATCCTGATTGAATACGATGTGGATAAATTAGCCTCGAACAAAGAATTGCTTGAAATAGAACAATGCCTTCGAAAAAAGGCGGGAAAGTAGGGAAAATTAAATGAATCTTACCGTTTTGTCTGTCCTAATCGCTGTAGCTCAGCCTTTAATGCAGATGGTTTTTAATAATTATTCAAACAAGAAGATTAACGAGAATACTAAATTAGCTATGTTTACCTGTTTACACAGTATAGAAGGCAGAAGACGCTATAAAAGTGTTCTTTTGAAGGATAAAGCCTTTGGTGAGGCCTTAAAGTCCAAGCTTAAAGGTCTGGGACTTTTTGATCAGATCTCTGTTAACAATGTCACCGGTACCATTCTTCTGACCTATAAGAGTGAAGAGAAGGATGTTGATACCGTATTTGAGCATCTGAATGCTCAGACTCTGAAGGTTGCAGAAAGTAAGACCAAGTTTGCAAATTCAACTCTTGGTGCAGCTTCAGCATATAGTGTAGGTCAGCAGGCAGCATCTATAGGTAGAAATTCTTTAATTGGTCAGTCATTAAGAAATTACACAACTAAAGTTAATTCCTGCGTAAAGAATTCTACTAACGGAATTGCTGATCTTGCTGTAATTGTCGGTGCGGTCTGTCTATTATGGGGCGGCTACAAGGTATTTACTCAGAATCAGGTGCCAAGCGGCCCATCTTTAGTCTGGTGGGGCTATAAGATCCTGGAGGGTGGTACTAAATAATGTCACAGGTGTTTCACTATACAACTAAGCTAGAGCAGGAATACAGTGCCAAAGGAACGGCTGTTCTTGAATATAAGCTAAGAAAAGTTCCTGGTGTAGTTTCTGCCTGCATATTAAAGGACAACACCTTAAGCGTTTATGCTAAGGATAAGCTTTCTTTAGCTAAGGCGCTGTTTGCTTTAAGACTTGTTCCTGTGAGAGATGAACTTAAAGCCAAAGCAAAAAAAGAAAGAAATGATATCAAGGCTGTATCAGAAGAATTAAAGAACTACAAATTCAAGGCTCTGGTTTCTCTTTTCGGCTTTGGTGCTTTAGAGGCTTTCAAACGTCTGTCTCCAACAGCATTTACCAATCTGTCTTTTTTAAGAACAGCCTTTGTTCTGCTTATTGCCAAGGATATTTTCAAGGAAGGCGTGTTGGGCCTTATTAAAGAAAAGGCTCCAAATGCTGATACCTTAACTGCAACAGCCGTGCTGGCATCTGTGCTGTCAGGAAAACCTGAATCCAGTCTTTCCCTATTAGTTCTGTCCAATTTTGCAGAAATGCTGACTATTGGTGCGGCAGAGAAGGCTCGTCAGCATATTTCAAATCTTCTTGATATGAAGGAGAAATATGTATGGCTAAAGGATAAGAAGGGGCATGTCTCCAAGGTAAGCATTGACGATGTAATGGTCAATGACGAGGTTGTTGTTTACGTTGGAGAGAAGATCTGCGTGGATGGTGTGATTATTGAAGGTGAGGCTTCAATTGATCAGTCTTCCTTAACCGGTGAGTCAATTCCTGCATTTAAGACTATAAAGCAGGAAGTTTATGCCGGTACAGTGGTTCGCTCTGGAGAAATAACAATCAGGGTTTCCAAGGTTGGAGATGAAACCAATCTTGCCCGTATCATAAACATGGTGGAGAATGCTCAGAATCGCAGAGCTCCAATTCAGAACTTTGCTGACAGAATGGCTAATGCCCTGGTGCCTATTTCATTTTTGTCTGCTGCCGTTGTTTATGGTGTAACCCGTGATTTCCAACGTGTATTAAACATGTTCTTCATTGACTTCAGCTGCGGTCTGAAGCTTTCTACTTCAACTGCAATTTCAGCTTCAATCAGTAAAGCTGCTCAGATAGGTGTGCTGGTCAAAGGCGGTAACTTCATTGAGACTTTAGCTGATATTGATACTGTCATTCTGGATAAGACCGGAACAATTACTGATGGTCATCCAATCCTGATTGATACTATCAGATGCAATGAGATTGAGGAGAAGGAGCTGGTTCTATTAGCTGCAGCTGCCGAGAAATCTTCATCTCATCCTTTAGCTGAAGCTGTAATTAATTATGCTCAGGATAAGAACTGGAATGTTCCTCATGAAGTTAAGACAGAGACTGTTGTCGGTCGTGGTATATGCGCTAATGTTTCTGATTTTGATTCCTATAAGGGTGGTGAGATCCTGGTTGGAAGCAGAACCTTCATGAAGGAGAAGAAAATTCCAGGCGTGAATGACATTGACAGATCTGGTTTTTCAAAGGAATGCAATATTATTTACGTGGCAAGAAACAGTGAGCTCCTAGGTGCACTGGTAATCACAGATCCAATCCGCAAGGATATCAAGAAGACTCTTAACAGAATCCGCCGAAACGGTGTTGACGAAATCGTAATGCTTACTGGTGACAACAAGGTTACAGCAGAGTATGTTGCAGGAAAACTTGATCTTGATGGTTACAAGTCTGATGTTCTTCCTCATGAGAAGGCTGAATTTGTTGCAAGTAAGCAGAGTTACTCAAAGGTTCTGATGGTTGGTGACGGTATCAATGATGCTCCTGCTCTGGCTTATGCCGATATTGGTGTAGCCCTTGGTGGAAAATCTACTGATATTGCCATGGAGTCAGCCGATATTACAATTACTTCTGATGAACCTTTAAAACTTGCAAAGGTCATGGAATTATCTAAATCCACCATGGGACTGGTTCGTCAGAATTTTGCTGCGACAATTGCCATCAATTCTGCAGCAATGATGCTAGGTGCGCTAGGAAAGATCAATCCTCTTATTGCGGCAACCATTCATAATGCTGCAACCATAGGTGTTGTTATTAATTCAGCCAGAATTCTTTTTGATAAGAAGTTTAATTTTGAAAAAATTAAGCGCAATCAGGATCTGGATAATCTATAATTTTTGAGACTAACTATATAAAAGGAGATAATTATGTTATCTAACAAGACTGATTTCTTTATTGGTTTAGCAGCAGGTGTTGTTGCTGGTGCTGTTGGCTATAAGCTTTTCCAGGATCACAAGGAGCAGATTTTAGGTTCTTTTGATTCTCTAACCTCAAAGTTCTCAAAGACTGAAGAGACTGCCTTATCCGAGGAAGAGCTTCAGGCTCAGAAAGAGCACTTAGAGGACTTAATTGCTGAGCAGAAAGCTGCAAAGAAGTCTAAGTAATCTTTACAAAAAAAGCTTATCCCAGATGTAAAAGTCTGGGACGGCTTTCTGCCATATCATCTGTAAGACTTTTTTCTGAAAGTCATTCTCTCCAATCAGAATCATTATTCTCCCTCTTTACAGCGCTTTCTGATACTGTTTATTGCAAACTGATTGAAACAAATTCAATGTACAAAAAAATCCTTCTTTCAGTTTTTATAGAACTTTCAGAAGGATTTCTTTCTAGAGAACCTTAAGTTTTAGGCTGTTTTTACTTGGTCTTACGACCATCAAAGATTACCTTGGCAACATCGTTAAAGGTATCTGCATAGTAGTAGGTGACTCCTTCAGTTACTTCAGCAGGGAGTTCCTTTACATCAGACTCATTTGCTTTAGGACAGATGATGTTGGTTATACCCATACGTCTTGCAGCAATAGTCTTTTCTTTGATGCCTCCGATTGCCAGAACCTGTCCGGTAAGAGAAAGCTCTCCAGTCATGGCGAAGCCTTTTCTTGGAGCCTTGTTCATGGCAAGTGACAGCAGACTGGTAGCCATGGTTACACCTGCGGATGGACCATCCTTAGGTGTTGCGCCCTCTGGTACATGCAGATGGATGAAAGCCTTTTTAAAGAAATCTTTTTTCTCTTTGCAGAAAGTTCCCATATGAGCCTGAACATAACTGTAGGCAATATGTGCAGACTCCTTCATGACATCACCTAAAGAGCCTGTCAGTTCAAAGCCTTTGGCATCGTTGTTAATCTTGGAAGACTCAATTGGAAGTGTTGCTCCGCCAACTGATGTCCAGGCAAGTCCAGTGATGACACCAACTCCTTCAAGTTTCTTTTCGCGCTTGAAAGGAGCTGTTCCCAGATAATCAAATAGGGAAGAAGCGGTAACTGTTACCGACTTTTCACCCTCTAACAGCTTCACTGCAGCTTTACGGATGATCTTCTCAATAGCTCTCTGGGTAGAACGCATACCGCTTTCACGGGCATATTCCTCGATAATCTTCTTGAGCACACTGTCGGAAATCTTAAGCTGGCTCTTTTTCATGTTTGCCTTCTCAAGGCCCTTAGGCAGCAGATGCTTCTTGGCAATGGCCAGCTTTTCCTGACTGATGTAGCCTGAAAGTCTTATCGGATCCATTCTGTCTAATAGAGCTGGTGGAATGGTATCGGTAGTGTTTGCTGTACAGATAAACAGACACTTTGATAAATCCAGTCTTTCATCCAGATAATGATCCATAAAGCCGTTGTTCTGTTCTGGATCTAGGGTCTCAAGCAGAGTTGAGGCAGGATCACCATGATATGATCTGGTCAGCTTGTCGATTTCATCAAGCATGATTACAGGATTCATAACCTTGGCTTCTCGAAGCGCCTGGACAAATTTTCCCGGCATTGCTCCTACATAAGTTTTGCGATGGCCCTTAATCACAGATTCATCGTTAACACCGCCCAAGGACAGTCTGTAGAAAGGTCTGTTCAAAGCTTTGGCAATTGACTTGCCAATAGAGGTCTTACCTACACCCGGAGGACCTACAAACAGCAGAATTGAACCATTGGTGTTGCCCTTAAGTGCACCCACGGCTAAAAACTCAAGGATTCGATCTTTAACATCCTTGAGGCCTTCATGATCCTCATCCAGGATCTTTCTTGCCTTGGCAATATCCAGATCTTCCTTGGCAACTTCACCCCATGGAATAGAGGTCAGAATATCAAGATAATTGGTAAGACCTGCATATTCCGGTGAATTTGGATCAAGGGTATTCAGTTTTTTTAGCTCTTTTTCAAATCTCTTGCTGATATAGTCAGGAGGCGAGAGCTTCTTCATACGGTCTACATACTCGTCAGCTTCAGTTGTACTGTCGGCACGGGTTCCAAGTTCTTTCTGAATCTGCTTTAGCTGTTCTCTTAGAACGTATTCCTTCTGTTTTCTTGAAAGCTTCTCATTAACAGTAGTTTTAATCTCATCGTGAAGCTTAGCTGCCTTAAGCTCTTTCTGCAACAGATCCTGAGAGAGCTCCAGTCGCTTAAGAATATTGGTGCAATCTAAAACCTTCTGCAGGGATTTAGCTGAGGTAGTTGTAACAGAAGCAGCGCAGTCTGCCAGAAGAGAAGGATCATTCTGATCAAAGCGAAGCAGATACTGACGCATTTCATCAGAGTACATCGGATTTAGTGGCAGCAGTTCCTGAAGCAGGGATACAAGGTTCATGGCATAAGCCTTAACCTTTACTTCATCCTCTGATCCTGATTCTGGCATCTCGTTTTCAGGATATTCCAAAACTGCCTTTGGGGAGCCGTTAAAGCTTTTCCACTCCTGGATAGTTACACGTTCAATTCCTTCACAGACAAAATGAACCTCACCAGGAACGGCTTTGGCGTGTAGCAGTTTGACCAGAGTACCCATCTTAGGAAAATCGCTAGGTCTGATCTTTCCTTTTTTCTCAAGCTTCTCGTCGATTGCGAAAATAGCAAAAGTCTTTTTCTCGGTCTGTGCAATCTGGGTGATGATCTCCTCGTAGTCAGATTTTATCTGCATAGGAGTGATCTGTGATGGCATTACTGGTCGGCCGAAGGTTGGAATTACAAACATTTCCTCTGGCTCTGACTTTGGAATGTCAATACCATCTACGTTCTCGCCAAGACTTGCAAGTTTTGCGGCGAGAGATTTTAATGAATCTGTGTTCTGAGCGTTGATAAGGGCCTCGGTCTTTTTCAGTTCCTCGACACCTTTCTTTATATTCTCTTTGATGGAGTCAACTTTATCGCTGAGCTCTTTAATCTTCTCAGGATCAAGGTTATCTCTATCTTTAGGAGTATTATCTGACATATATTTATATACCTTAAATTCAGTTTCACTCGTTCTCTTTAAACATGGTGCCAAGTCAGCATTTTTTCAAGTAATTTTTTCTACAATAAATACTCTTGTCTAACTTGTTTTGTCTTTTGCTTTCTTTTTGTGAGTATCTATATGTATTTTTTGGGAAAATTTGAATATTGAAAAATCCTATACAGATCTGATTTTTTTACAAAACCATGAAAAATTATTCATGTTGCTGAGCATACCGAATTTTTAAAGAAAGATTGTTGCTAAAAATTGCTAGTGAAGGTATAAAAAAGTTAGATCTAGAAAAATAACATTCATAAAGGTGAACCGATATGATTGAGAAAGAACCTTTAGTAGAAAAGCTTATCGACATATTAGTACAGTACGTGCCTAGTTTAAAGAATCAGGCTCAGTCTTTTTCTGACGACTACTTTGCACAGAGAGCTCTTTTAAGAGGCCTCATGAATATGCATCGTGTCCAGAACAAGCTTCCTCCTGAATATTTTACAATGCAGGATCAGCTGCTACAGGCTGAGCTTGCAGAGAAGAAGATTGTTCAGAGCGACGGCCTCTTGAAGTCTAAAATCAATACCAATATGAGTCTGCATCAGGGAGATATCACCACCTTAAAAGTGGATGCGATTGTAAACTCTGCAACCCCATCACTTTTAGGCTGTTTTCAGGCAGGGCACAACTGTATAGATAACAATATACATTCTGCTGCCGGACTGCAGCTGCGTTATGAATGCTATAAGATTCTGGGAGGCGGGGAGGCCAGAGAGGGAACTGCAACCATTACTCACGGCTTTAATCTTCCTGCCAAATTTGTGATTCATGTGGTTGGACCTAAGGTAGGCTTTAACATTTCTCCTAGAGAGAAGGCTACTTTGGCCTCCTGCTATACCGAGGCCTTAAAGGTTGCAAGAAAGAACGGCGTTAAGTCTCTGGCTTTCTGTAGTATCTCAACTGATTCATTAGGCTTCCCTAATGCCGTTGCTGCACGTATAGCTGTAAGTACCGTCGATGAGGATCTTAAGGCTCATGGAAATGATCTGAAGGTGGTATTCTCAGTTGAATCCGAGCGAGATGCCAAGGCTTATAAGATTGAGTTTGATCCTCAGCCTGAAAAGGATAGTGCCGAGCTGCATCCTTTCTTTAATATTAACCTGATTTAAAAATGGCGCCAAAAAGGCGCCTGGTTAGTCTATAATTCGAAAACCTCAAGGCTGTCCAGGGAATCTGTGATAGCCTTATATTTTTCCTGCTCCTCTTTAAGCTTGTCTCCATGAATGTCACGATAGTGATAGTAGTAATCTCCAATTCTGCCCTTAAGAGAGGTGAATCTGTACAGAAGTTCAAAGGCAGCTTTGAGATCATCCATGTTCAGATCTGAATAGAACTCAACATCCTCATCTACTGCTGTAAAACATAGATAAAGAGCTGCAGCCAGAACTCTTGGTTCCATTGCTTTTCCTGAATGCCAGATTTTATGTTTTTCGGTTCCGAAATAATCACCGTCAGGCATAAAGAAGGAGCCGTCCATAAGATCAATATCCACTGAACGTTCACCCTCTCTCTGGTATCTTTGTACCACATCATAGGCTGTTGCAGGTGGCTGTGCCAGCATTCTCCAGCCAGGGGCAAGTGCTTTGTAGGAGAAATCCTCATATTCAGTTTCACGACAGATGCCGCAGATAATAGCGCAGGCATTTAGGGCTGCGGTATCATATTTCTCTCCTTTTACCATGCCTAGGAGCCCCTGTACAACAGGGAGACGTCTTGGACTTATATAGGAGTAGAAATCAAAGTAGTCATCTGATGCCAGTCTTAAGACCTTCACCGGAATAATGATTCCGCTTTCTTTTAAGTATTCATGAAGACTGTGGAAATCTAGTTCATAAAACTCGTTAAGCTTGGTTCTCTTATCAGGCTCTTCGCTTTGAGTTGTTATAACTTCCTCTTCCTTTAAAAGGATTTTTATGGAATAGAGGTACTCAAGTGCCTCCTTTACAGCATCTGGTTCTACTCTGAGATTTCTTGCCAGAAGATGGGTATGGCATCTGGCATTGAATCTTACATATTTGTCTTTGGAGTGCCAGAAAAGCAGTACCGACAGAACAAGCGAACTACAGTCATTGTTGACAGTATCTCTTCTGACTGCATTTAGTTCAGGATAGTAGGGAACACGGGTTAGGCCAAATTCTTCCATAATTTAATCTGATTTCGTAGCTAAATATTTTCTGCTGTTTATTTTAATTCAGCTCTGCATTCTATCACAGTCTTTAAATCGCCCTATGATTAAGTTAAAAAAGCTTAATACATTAGAGTTCTAATTTCGATTTTTCAGATAATTTTCGAGCTAAAACGCAATTTTTCTCAATAACGCTCTAACCTAGTGTAATAGAAAGGAAAAATTTTAAAAAAATTTGACAAATGTTTGAAAATTACTATTTTTAAAGCCTGTTCTAATTTAGAATATAAATATGACACTAAAAGAAATGTAAAAAGTTCAAATCTGAAGATTTCCACAATAACATGACAGGGAGGATGCGATGCAGATCAGTGACATGAATTACGCATTCTTTATTGTGGGTTTATTGCTGTCATTCGCGATATTTGCCTCAAAACTGTCTTCATTCTTCGGAACCCCTCTGCTGCTGTTGTTCCTTGCAATCGGTATGTTAACCGGTGAAGATGGTGTCATTCTCCATATCCAGTACACTGATTACAGATCTGCCTTTTTTATTGCCAACCTGATGCTGGCGATTATTCTGCTCGATGGCGGACTTCGAACCAATTTTTCGACAATGAAATCGGTGGCAAGTGAATCAACGATTCTTGCTACGATAGGTGTTGTGGCAACTTCTGGTATTACCGGTGGAATTGCCTATCTGCTTTTGGATATCTCTTTAATTGAATCTCTGCTTTTAGGCTGTATCGTAGGTTCAACTGACGCCGCAGCCGTGTTTTCTCTGCTTTCAAGAAACGATGGTGTTTCACTTAAGACCAATGTAAACAGTACTCTGCAGATAGAATCAGCAACCAACGATCCTATGGCAATTCTGCTGACTACCACTATGATTGCCTTTGCCTCTGCCAAGGCAACTTCTTTGACAGATGCTCTGCTGTTCTTTGCTACCCAGTTTGGTTTTGGTATTTTAATCGGTGTATGTTTTGGTGCACTGGCCAGGTTTATTATTGCCAATATTTCTCTGGGTGTCGGACTGTACTGTATTATGGTTATCGGTATGGGCCTGGTCGGCTTTGCCGTGACTGCCTATGTTAATGGCTCAGGCTTCCTTGCAATCTTTATCATCGGCATGTTTGTCGGTAATCAGAAAACCAGACATGTAAGCTATATTCTTCCTGTATCTGAGGGCTTCACCTGGCTCTCTCAGATCACTCTGTTCTTAATGTTAGGTCTTCTGGTTACCCCTCATGAGATGCTTAACTACTGGCTGCCTGGTGTGGTAATTGCCGTAGTTATCACTGTTATTGCAAGACCTCTGGCGGTATTTTTCTGTCTGAAGCCTTTCTTCCGTGCCTATAACAATCGAGACCTGATCTTTATGTCCTGGGTTGGACTGCGTGGATCTGTTCCTATTGTACTGGCAATCTACCCTGTATTTGAGAATCTTGATAACCCTCAGCTGTATTTTAATGTGGCTTTTGTGGTGGTTATTGTGTCTCTGTTATTCCAGGGCTCTCTGATTGTTCCGCTCTCAAAGTTCTTAAAGGTATGTACTCCTTCGGTTATGGTTCCTATTACCAAGTCTGATGTGGGCATTATGCTTTCAAATGACTATGAAATTTTAAACTACCGTATCAAGGAGCCTTCATTTGATGGCGCTGTGTTACGAACTATCCCTTTCCCTAAGGGAACTTCGGTTGCGGCTCTTTTCCGTGATGGAAAAATGATCAAGTGTCAGGGCGATACTCCTATTAAGACCGGTGATATTCTCTCTCTTATAGGTCGTGATGCGGATGAACTGCTTTTGAATTCTCTTTTCTCTCACCCTCTAAAAGAGAAGAGACACCCATTATATAAAGGTGATAAAATGTACGCCGCTGATACGCTTATGGTTGAATTAGGCGAACAGTACGGTTTTGAACTGACCACCTATGAGAAGACTCTAACCCTGGGAGATTTCATGTCATACCATATTGGCGGATATCCTCAGCCAGGTGACAGGGTAAATCTTATTAAAATTTCTCTGGTGGTAGTTGATCTTGAAGGTGACAAGATCAGCAGAGCCGGCCTGTATCTGACCTCAGAGCTTATGCAGGAGTTTGAGCGCAAACGTAAAGATAAGCTTATTATGCAGAAAATTGAACAGGAAGAACTTGAACGTCGACGTAAGATTGCTCAGCAGCAGCTGTTTGACAGTATAAATGACGACGAAGAATACTCTTAGCTATGGCAAATAATAAAGAACAAGAAAAATTTATCTCAGACGTAAAAAGCAGATTTCCATCATTAACTTTCAGACACAGACATCTAATCTCAAGGGAGCTTAATAAGCTCTCTTCTTGTCCTGATGATAAAGCAATAGAGCTTCAGATTTCCATCAGTGAGAAACTAGAAGAGTATCTGACTTTCTTTAAAGATCGTGAAACTCATGTTCCTCAATTAACCTATGATGAGAATCTTCCTGTATCACAGAAACGAGAAGAAATCATTGAGGCAATAAAGTCTAATCAGGTTGTTATCATTGCTGGTGAAACCGGTTCAGGAAAAACTACTCAGATCCCAAAGATGTGTCTTGAGGCCGGTCTCGGTCGTTTCGGTTTTATCGGTCATACCCAGCCTCGTCGAATTGCAGCCAGAGCCGTAAGTACCAGAATTGCCTCAGAGCTTGGTGAAGAGCTCGGTCAGAGCGTAGGCTACAAGGTCAGATTCAATGATGTGACCTCAGATAACAGCTATATCAAGCTGATGACTGATGGTATTCTGCTTGCAGAAACCGCCCATGACAGAAAGCTCTTAAACTATGACTGCATCATTATTGATGAAGCCCACGAGCGTTCTTTAAATATTGATTTTCTTTTAGGATATCTTAAAAAGCTTTTAAAGGTCCGTTCAGATCTCAAGCTGATTATTACCTCAGCAACCATCAATACTAAACGTTTTTCAGAACATTTTGACAATGCTCCTATCATTGAGGTTTCCGGCAGAACCTATCCTGTTGAGGTTGTATACAGACCTTTAGGTGAGTCTGAAGATTCAGATGCAGATGATGAGGTTGAGACCGATGAGAAGGATCTTCGAAACGGTATTTTAAATGCCATAAAATTTCTCTTCAAAGAGTATGGTCGAGAGGATATTCTTGTCTTTCTGCCTGGTGAGCGAGAGATTATGGATATTGCCAAATTCCTCTCTAAAGCTCATCTGCCTAATACCGAGATTCTGCCTTTATATGCCCGTCTGGCTACCTCTGATCAGAACAAGATTTTTGCACCTCACTCAACTGTTAGAGTGGTGCTTGCAACCAATGTTGCTGAAACTTCCTTAACTGTTCCTGGAATTAAATATGTGATTGATCCTGGTACCGCCAGAATCAGCCGCTATTCTCCTCGAACCAAGGTGCAGAGTCTTCCTATTGAAAAGATTTCAAAGGCAAGTGCCGATCAGCGAAAAGGTCGCTGTGGTCGTGTTAGTGAAGGCGTCTGTGTAAGACTTTACTCAAAGGAAGATTTTGAGTTACGACAGGATTTCACTGATCCTGAAATTTTAAGAACCAATCTCGCTTCAGTTATTCTGCAGATGGTTTCTCTGAGACTCGGAAACATCACAGTCTTTCCTTTCATTGATCCGCCATCAGGAAAACAGATTACTGACGGTATCAGACTTTTAGAGGAAGTCGGAGCCATCAATGAATCAAGAGGACTTTCCACTGATGAACTTAGACTTACAAAAATTGGCACCGATCTTTCAAAGATCCCCTGCGACCCTCGTCTTTCAAGAATGCTGGTTGAGGCTCATAAGGAAGGTGCTCTGGCAGAGGTACTGGTTATTGTTTCAGCCATGGCGGTTATGGACCCTCGTGAGAGACCAGTGGATAGACAGGAACAGAGCCGACAGCAGCATGCCCGTTTTGATGATGAGAAATCAGATTTTCTTGCATATCTGAACCTGTATCATTATATCTGCAAGTGCCAGAAAGAGATGAGCAACTCTCAGCTTCGCAAAAAGCTCAAATCTGAGTTTATCTCTTATCTGAGAGTCCGTGAATGGTTTGATCTGCTTCGTCAGTTAAGAGCATCCTGTCAGATGCTTAAATATAAGCTGAATGAGGAACCTGCAGGCTATGATGCAGTTCATCGTTCGATTTTAAGCGGTCTGCTATCACAGGTTGGTCATTATGATGATAATGATAAAGGTCTGTATCTTGGAGCTCGAGGCATTAAGTTTGTTATCCACCCATCCTCTGTATTTAACAAGAAAAAGCCAAAATGGATCTGTGCTGGTGAGCTCAATGAAACCTCAAGACTCTTTGCCAGAACTGTTGCTGCAATTGATCCTCTATGGGTGGAGACAATCGGTAGACACCTTGTTAAAAAGAATTATGCTGAGCCTCACTGGTCAAAATCAAAGGGCAGTGTGGTTGCCAATCTGACTATTTCTCTTTACGGTCTTCCTGTGGTTCAGGGAAGAAAGGTTCTGTATACCAGTATTGATCCTAAACTCTGTCGCGAGCTTTTCATTCGAGATGGACTTGTTGGAGGAGATATTGAGTGCAATCATGCCTTCTTCAGACATAATCTTGAGGTGATTGATGAGGTTGAACATGTAGAGGACAAGCTCCGTCGACGTGATCTGCTTGTGGATTCCTCTGTATTAGAAGAGTTTTATGATAAAAAGCTTCCTGAGGATATCCTGACTCAGCGACACTTTGATAAATGGTGGCAGCAGAAGCGTAAAAGCGATCCTGAGTATCTGAATTTCTCCATTGATCTGGTGTCAAAGGATGCTTTTAATGAGGTTGAGGAACACGATTTTCCTGAGTTCTGGCATTATGACAGCTTTAAGCTTCCATTAAGCTATATATTTGATCCAACCTCAAAGGATGACGGTGTTACCGTTCATATTCCTCTTGCCATTGTAAACAGGATCAACAGCAGGGAATTTGCCTATCAGATTCCTGGTCTTAGACTGGAGTTTTTAACTTCTCTGATAAAGTCTCTGCCAAAGCGTCTGAGAAAGAACCTTATTCCGGCTCCTAACTATGCAAAGGCTTTAGCTGAATCCATTGGCGGTCCTTCAAAGGATGATCTGTATGTCAAGGCAGCAAAGGAGCTGACCCGCATGGGAGGGGAGATTGTTACCTGTGATGATTTTGATAAGACGCTGATTGAAAAACACCTTTTCATGATCTTCTCAATTGAGGATGAAAAGGGCAAGGTTATTAAAAAGGGCAGAAATTTTGATTCCATTGCCGCAAGTCTACAGGGACAGGTTAAGGATGTCTTAAGTAAATATGCATCAAAGTCAACTAAGGTTCAGAAACCACTTAATGAGTGGAACTTCGGTACTATCAAGACAACTGAGGTTACCTGTCAGAACGGTATTGAGATTACTGCCTACCCAGCGCTTACCGATAAAGGACAGGGGGTTACCCTTGAGCTTTATGACAGTAAATACAAGCAGCAGAAAGCTATGTGGGCAGGGCAGAGAAAGCTGTTGTCTTTAGGCTTAAAACAGCCTACTGCATATCTTGAGCAGCATCTTCCTAACAAGTCAAAGCTTTCAATGTACTATCAGCCTTTAGGAACGGTTAAGGATCTTATAAATGATCTGATGCTTGCTGCTATCGACATGATTATGGTGGAGAATGGAGCTCCTGTTTATGATGAGGAGAACTTTAAAAGGCTTTTAGAGAAAGTTCGCGGTGATCTTAATGATACAGCCTTAAAGCTGTGTTCAACTGTTGAGAAGATCCTGCTGAAGGCTCATGAGCTCAAAAGAAAGCTCAAAGGTCAGCTCAATCTCGCTGTAGCCTACAGCTACAAGGATATGGCCGCTCAGCTTGATTCTCTTGTATACAAGGGATTTTTAAGTTCCACCAAGGTAGAGTATCTTGAGCAGATACCTAGATATCTTGATGCTATGCTCTATCGAATTGAGAAGGTGCACCGTGATGTTAACCGTGATCTTGTCCATACCAGAAAGATCGAGGAGGTTAATACACTGTATAAGAACACTCTGTCCCGATACAAATACACGGCGATACCGGATGATCTCATAAATGTGAAATGGCTGATTGAGGAGCTAAGAGTTTCCTACTTTGCTCAGCAGCTTGGAGTAAGGGTAAGTATTTCTGATAAGCGTATTGCTAATGAGCTTAAACGTATTTTAGAGGAATATCCCGAACATGGTTAAAAATCTGCCTATTCAATTGAGCAGATAAGCTAAATTAGGATAGAATTCAGAACGGTTATTGGATTCTCAAAAAAAGAATCCTTCTCATAAGGAAAATGGAAGAAAAATGGAAGACTTAATTATTATTCTTGGGCTTTTGGCTGTAATTGCAGTCTTATTGAATCAGTTTAACTACAGACTTGCTCTGCGCATGTTTCCTGACACTGTCAAGGTTACCAGATGGCAGGGGCTTTTAGGCTGGTACGGTTGGGTTAATCTGTTTGTTGCTCTTCCTTTTTTATGGGATGGAGATTTCTCTCAGGGCATGTATCCTCTGATTATTGGTCTTGTTCCTGCAGCCATATCAATTTTTACTGTTTTAAAGTTTAACGATGCCAGAAACGTTGAGCTGCGTCGTGACTCAAAGGTTACATTTAACGATAACGGTCAGATTCTTGAGCCTTGCAATGATGTTTACGGCTTTCTTCACAACTATTCACAGCGCATGAAGGCAATCGGTCCAAAGTTTTTCTTCAAGGAAATCTTTGCCAGAGAAAAGTCCAATAAGGTTTTAGCTGATGGTCTACTTGAGAATACCCCAGAGGTGACTGTTGACACCTTAAAGTCTCTGCCTTGGGTTATTGATGGGGCTGTAGAGGTAAAAGCTCAGTTTATCTTCCTGCTTGAGTACATGACTACTCGATATGACAACAAGAAGCTCTACGAGAACCTTAAGGTTTTCTGTGAGAATTCAATGGCTGTAGCCAGACTGCTTGAGATTAGGTTTAATGAGATTCCATATAATATTGCCAAGTTTATTGCCTCAGCGGATCTGACTGTTTCTCTTTTGGAAAAGAAAGCTTCAGCCTATTCAATCTCTGTTGAAGGTCAGACTTTTGATGATACGGAGAAGGTTATTTATGTAAGCACCTCTCCAATGTATAAAATCAATCAGAATTTAAGTTCTGTATTCAGAGCTATTGCTGCAAAATTCAGCAAATGGACTTCAAAGAATGAAGGTACAGTTATTCTGACCTCTAAGAAGATTATTGTAAAAACACCTTATCAGAAGACTGAATTTCCGATCTCTGACGCTGTTTTTTCCTTCGGAGATGACATTTCTTTTGATAATTCTAATTATTTTTGTGTGTTAGATATTAATTTTTTCAGATTTGTGATGTTAAATCTTAATAAAACACTATAGTTGATATAGTAGTTAACTATTTATTAAGATTTAAACGGATGCAGCCAGAAAATAATAATCCTGATAAAAAGGAAAACAAAGCCAAAGCTACTCCCGAACACAAGTCTTCACCGGCAGCCTCTGCAGCTCCCGCTACAGAAGTTATAGCAGATGGAAGCAAGGCACGAGAAGCTGCGGCTTTAGAGGTAAAGAATGTAGATTTTGCAAGAAAGCTGAATTCCATTGTTTCAGCAATTTTTTCTCGCTGCGGTGTTCCTATTGCCGATTTTACTGTATCCGAACCTCTCTCTTTCTTCGCTAAAGTCAATTACAACCTTACCTGGAACTTCAAGTGCCGTGCCTCTGATAAGCCAGCAGGCAAGATCAGTGATGAAACTCATGTGCTCTCTCAAACTGGTCTGGATGAATTTACCCAGAAGAATTCCAAGGAGCTTGAAAAGGAAAGTGATATTACCAAAGCCTATATAAAACGTCTGGCTGAGGCTAAATTCACTGAACTTACTGCTCTTGCCGGTCAGATTATGGCTTTTAACCGTATTTCTGCCATAGGTCGAGCCCGCTGTAAGAAGTGCCATGGCAGTAAAAAAGCCATGTGCGAAATCTGTAATGGAAAAGGTGTAATTACCTGTCCGTCCTGTCAGGGGCTCTCCGACAGCTGCTCCATGTGTAACGGAACCGGCTTTATCAACTGTGACAACTGTAATGGTACGGGAAAGGTAACCTGTCGTGACTGTAAGGGCATGGGTGAACTGATTGTTGAACGTGAGATTATCTATGATTCTGAGAGTTTCAAAGATATAGAAATATCACTAAGCGTTCCAGGCTCAGACAAGACAATCACCAGTTTTTCAAAAGAGGATGAGAAGATCATCTTAGAGGCTGCAAACTTCGATGATCAGTCTTTAGGTACTGAAATGCCTCACGGCTACAAAGCCACATTCCTTGGATATGCACCATGCTTTGCGGTGAGAGTAAATCTTCGAGGTGAAACTACTCCATTTGATTTCATTCTCTGCGGCAAGTCTTTAAAACCAATCTGCAAACCTCCGCTTTTGGATGTTGTCTTCAAGGAAGAGTCCAATATTCTTTCTTCAACCCTGAATATCGGATCAGATGATGTTGATGAAAAGATTGTTTGTGTTAAGGCTCTTGCCGGAAAGGCAATTTTAGCCAAGACCATTCGCTCAATTGAGAATTACGAGCTCGACATTATCAAGAAGGAAGCTGCAAAACAGGGCGTTACTGTAGAATCAATTATCTGGGAGAACAAGAACGACCTAAACAACAAGGCCAAGCTGATTAAGTCCACCGTAAGGGAACAGCTTATAGACAATGTGTCTCTGGAGCTTATGACTAATGCACAGGGCTTTATCTCAAAGGAGTTCTCAAGATATTTTGCCAAGAATCTGATTGATTTTGTGCCGCTGCTGATGATGCTTAATCCTAATACTAAAACAGTGTGGACTGCGGTGTCTCTTGCGGTGTGGCTGGTTAATTCTCTTGCGGTCTACTTTGTGCCAACCATTGCCTGTATTTTCCTGTGTATCGGACTGTCGATCGCGGTATGTGCCTTTACCTCAATTACTTTGACCAAGAACTGGACTTACTATTCGGCGGTAAGTTCTCTTAGAATCAGACATAAATTACGAAAGGTTCCAAATCTCACCTCCGAGGCTATTCATTCTGTTCGACTGCTTTTTGGAACGATACTTATAAACGTGGTACTTTTTGTCCTCTATAACTATCGCGGCTGGTAGCCCTGGAGCAGTGGCAGATGCATGAGAATATAATTGAAGTCATTACAAAGCTGCTTCAGAGTGTGGATGTCCCGCCTGATAAAGTCAATTACGGTGAGTCACGAACTGCAGAGGTTAAACTGACTTTCAGCGTTAACTGGTTCTTTGAGGTTAACGTCAAGGATACCATCATAAACTCTGTTATGTCTTCAGATACAATGCTCAGTGAGGATGCCTTAAATGACTTTCAGAAAAGTAACACTGATGCGCTTTTAAAGGATGCCAACCTTAAAAGACCTTTCTGTACTGGTCTTGAGAACAAGTCTGCAGCAGAGATCTTCAAGATCTGCAACAAGGTAAACCGAATCTCAGCAAGACACGCCAAGGGAGACTGTACATGTCCGTCCTGTAAGGGAACCAAAAAGGTTAACTGTCCTAACTGCTCAGGTTATGGAATGATCCTCTGTCCGTCATGTCAGGGAAGAGAAGGTGGATGTACCAGATGTAATAAAACTGGCTATATTGTCTGTCCAACCTGTAACAATCTGCAGAAGATTGTTTGTCAGAACTGTAAAGGAAAGGGCAGAATCATGGTTGACAGAATGGTCTGTCTTTTGGCGAGAAATTTTCCTGTCATTGATGTTGAAGTCAAGAATATGGAGAATGTCTTTGCGGTACCAAACTGTCACGTAGACTATGCCTGCTATTTTGAGCTACTTAAAAAACTGCCTTTTCAGATTTATGATGCTGAGTTCAAAGAAAGCGGTGTGTTTCTTATCACCTATATCGCCGAAACCAGAATGGATTATGTGTCCTTTGATATTTCTCAGGTTCCAAAATCCTTCTCATTTAATACCTGTGGCGATGATTTTACGCCTATTAATATTCCACCTGTATTAGAGAGTATTTACAGTGAGATGAAAATGAAGCTCTCTGATGCAGCCATTGGCAATACTCTCACAGATATTGAAACCAAGATTGAACTGTTCAAAACTCTGTGTCAGAACAGATTTTTCTACGGACTTCTGTGCTCCTTTGAATTTTACTTTGATTTAGTAACTCGTAAGCTTCAGAATGAAGTAGTAAAAACAGATAATTACACTTCAAAAATCTTTACCATGAGGGAAAAGCTGCAGAGTCTTCTTGCTTACCGTAAAGAGCAGCTTGCAGACGAGCTAAGCAAAAAGCTTTTAATGTCAACCAACAACCTGATGAAGGAGAATTTCTCCAAGGAAATATGTCTTTCCTTAGTTGAATATATAAGTAATCTTAAGTTTAGAGAGCATTCTGGACGACACTACTGGGATATGGCTACATCCTTTATCTGGGTTATCACGTTCATGCTGAATTTCTTTCTTCACAGTCCTGTAAATCTGATTGCCTGTATTCTCTTTGGTCTTGTTGCTTCTTTCCTGGTTGCCTACTTCGGAACTAAAACTCTCAAGTTCTATGAAGTGATGCTTGCCTCAAAGACATTTGAGAATATAACCAAGTTCATTGATTTCAATTATGATTTGTCCCGAGCGCTCGCCTTGTTATCCGGAACGTTGATTATAGAGATTATTACGTTTATTGTAAGCTGAGTCGCTGTACCTGAATCGGTTCAAAAGTGTAGATTGTCATGTAATTTGTTTAGGCATAAAAAAACTCATTCACCAGGAATGAGTTTTTTTCTAAATTTCTGAATCTGATTACAGATATTCTTCGAAGGCTCTTCTTACTGCAACAACTGCTTCTTTTTCGTCTTCACCTTCAACGTGAATATAGATTTCGTCATCAAAACGAATACCTAAACCTAAAAGACCAAAGATACCGCCTTTAAGATCAATCTGGCGATCCTGATAAATTAAGGTAATCTTTGACTTGTATCCACTGATAGCTTTAATAATTGCACCTGCTGGACGAGCATGTACGCCATCACGATCTTTGATTTTGTAAACAATTTTTTCCATATCTAAAGAGATCCACGTAGAAAAGAAATATCCAATACCAATATATTATGCCATTATTTTTATTTAATTGTGTTTTTTCACCAAAAAAATACTATTCACTTGGCATATCAATTCTGTTTCTTAGTTTTTGTCCTGCTCTGAAGGTAGTAACGCGTCTTGAGGAGATGGTTACTTCTTTTCCTGTTTTTGGATTTCTTCCTGGACGGGCATTCTTAACCTTTAATTCAAAGTTTCCGAATCCGGTTAGTTTTACGATTTCTCCTGACTCTAGAGTTGATGCTATCTGCTCAAAAAATGAATCAACAAATTCCTGTGCTGTAGTCTTAGGTAGACCTTGCTTAATTATAAGTCGGTCTGCAATATCTGCTCTAGTTAGCGCCATTTTCACCATTCCTCGTACTTAAAAATCCTTAGAAATTAGGGGTTAAGTACTAAAATTAATACTTACTGTTTGTAATATAATACAAAAATCAAAAAAAAATTAGTTATCCCTCCCATTTTTTTTATAAATTTTCAAATATTTAGTAAAAAATTTTATCTCGCTAACATTTTTCTGAGAATTTTTATAAATTTACTGTAAAAATTTAATTTTACAAACTAGCTTTGAGGTAGAAGTGTATTAAATTTAAAGGATTTTTTTAGGAAAATATTTTCATAAATATATCTAATTGATAATTTTGGGCAAATCAAAACTTACATTAATAGTTTATGTGATTCTTAATTTAGGTCTTGACGGCTGTGCTACAATTTTTTTAGTTAGTTGTTTTATGAAATTAGGAGCCAGACATGGCATTAAAGTTAGCTATTTACGGTTATGATTCTGATATTGGAAAGCTGGTTATTGAAACCTTAGAAGAGCAGAAGATTCCTTTAGATGATGTTTTCCCATTATCTCCTTTTTCAGGAGAGTATGATGCCGTAAATATCTGTTCACAGAATTATTTTGTTCAGCCTATTGAAGAGTTTGATTTTGAAAAGGCTAATGTAGCACTGTTTTTAAGCACTCAGGATGAGAGTCAGCGCTGGATTTCAAAAGCTCAGAATGCAGGCTGTATTGTGGTAGACAACAGTCATCTTTTCAGCGGTGATGAGAAAACAACACTGGTTGTGCCAGAGATTAATCCTTTTGACATCAAAAAGGCAATTGAGTCACGTCTGGTTATTCCTGCGCTGGCTCCATCAGTACAGATCTGTCTTGCATTAGGTGCTCTGCATGACGAGTTTGGCGTTACAAGAGCTGTGGCAACCTCAATGGAGTCTGTATCAGAGGCCGGAAGATTAGGTACTGAGACCTTAGCCCATGAGACAACCTTACTCTTAAACGGTATGAACGGTGATCACCAGGGCTTCTCAGCTCAGGTTGCCTTTAATCTGCATACAATTACCGGTACTGTTGAAGACAATGGCTATACCGATCATGAGCAGACTGTAAAATCTGAAGTTTCAAGAATACTGGGTAAATTTGAAAGAGGCTTTGATATAACTACCGTTCAGGTTCCTGTATTCTATGGACACACTATCAGTGTAAATGCCGATCTTGAAGAGTCTGTTAATGTTGAGAATGTTACAGAGGCCTTTAAGAAATCTGCATATGTTACTGTAAAGGATAATGATGAGAATCTGACACCAGTTGAGGACGTTATCAACGAGAGAACTGTTCTTGTAAGCAGAATTCGTCAGAATATCAAGGGAAGCAAGAATGTAAGTTTTGTTTGTCTGATGGACAATACAAGACGTGGCGAAGCAATTTCCTGTGTTGAAATTGTAAAATTAATTGCACAAAATATATAGCCTTGCACACTTTATGCATTTTCATTAGAAAAATTGGGATCTCGCTAGATTTTTGACGATCCCGTTTTTAGATACAATAATGCATAGAAATAGGGGAGTCGTATGCATAGGTTAAAAAAAGTCACCTTAGAAGTGACAATGGGTCTTTTTATATCGTTATCTGCCATTGCAGCAGATGATGATGGTACTTTCACCATTACAATTCAAGGCCCAGAGGTAGAGGAAACCGTTCCTGCAAGTCGACCAGTCCGTACAACTCCTAGAAGATCAACTGTAACTCCTCAACAGGCTCCTGCTGTAACTGTTGCCCCTAGACAGTCTGCACAGGCATCTCAGAGAGCGGTTGCAGTTCCTGCACAGAGTCCGGCTCAGACTTCAGTTTCATCAGATCAGTTCAGAACCTATAATGTGGTATCAGGAGATACCATCTGGTCAGTGGCCCATCGTTACGCTCAGCTTAACAGAAGTATCAATGAGTTCCAGGTTGTTGCCTCTATCTATAGAAACAATCCTCAGGCTTTCGGCGGAGGAAATGTAAATAATCTTTTAAAAACTACACTGAGAATTCCTTCTGGTGATGTGATAGCACAGGAGAGTACCCAGACAGGAAGTGCTCTTTTAGCACAGGGAGTCATGTCACTTCCTCCTCTGCCTGTAAGTCAGCCTGCTGTTTCTCCTGCACCTCAGGGAGCTGCTCCTGCTCAGCTGCCTCAGCAGTCATATGCTAATGTGCCTCCTCAGCAGACAGCAGCGCCTGCTAATGCCAATAAGCCTGCTGCTGATATTCCTGTTTATACTGCAACCGAAACCAGAATCAAGGAAGTTCAGAAACAGCGTGAAGCTGAAGAGAACGGTGAACTGATTCCATCAGGTATTACCAACAAAGATTCTCAGAATCCTAATGAGAGACGTAATTTAGCTGAAAACGGAGCTCAGCTGCAGGTAGAGAATGGAGCTGCCACCACAGAAACTGGTGTCAATGCTCCTGCTCAGGGACAGGTTCAGGGCTTAACCCCTGAACAGTTAAGACAGATTCAGGCTTTACTCAAAAAGAATCCTCAGGAATCTGTTGATGTGAAGTCAATCCGCATCATGCTTGAGGAAAACAAAAAACAGATTGATCAGAAGACCAAGGTGATCGAGCAGCAACTTGCTGATGCTATTGCCAGAATGAAGAAATCATCAGCAGTAACTGCTCAGACCGCAGCTGACAGTGTTTCCTCTCTATCAAGTCAGTATGACAATATTATTGCAGGTATTCAACAGGATCTGATTGAAATCAAGGGTAATGTTTCCAAGCTTTCTCAGGATAACGACCGTATGAGAGAAATGCTTCTGGCTAATGACGAAAAAATTGAGGATATGCAGCTGCAGATGTCTCAGTTTACTGTGTCATCGGTCGATGCAAGCATTGATATGGAAAAGCCTGTAATGATGATTCTGTTCGGTGCCGGTCTGCTCTCTGTGGTTGTTCTGATTCTGTTCATTATCTTTAAGGCCAGAGCCCGTGCACGTTCCCGTAAGTACCATGATGACTTTGACTTTGATGATTCCGGTTCATTAGGTTCAGATGATATGCTGCTCTCTGATGATAATGGTTCCATTGAACTTGAGACTCCATCTCCTGATGTCGCAGGTGATGAACCTCCTGCAGATGATGCCGCAGCTGCTGCCGAAGGTGGCGCTGATGCTGCAGCTCCTGCTGAAGCTGCACCGGCTGCACAGGGTGATGCTGCTCCTGCTGATACTGCAGGTGCTGAAGCTGCAACAGATACTGCAGAAAGCTCAGAAGATTCTCAGGCTCAGGCTGAATGGGATAAGGCAGCAGAAGAATCTGCAGATACTTCAAGCAATGATCAGAATGTTCTGGATGAGTGGTCAAAAGCTCTTAACGAAGATCAGTCTGGAGAGAAAGAAACTGAGGTTGAAGGTAAGTCTGATGATGCAAGTGTTGCCGATGAGTGGGCTGCAGCATTAGGCGAACAGGAAAAATCCGAAAAGGCTCAGGAGGCTCCTGCTGAAGAGCCAAAGAAAGATGAGCAGGAAGATATGGCGGCTGCTTGGGCCGCTGCTCTTGGTGAACAGGAATGTGGTGCTGAAGAAGCTAAACCTGCTCAAGAAGCAGCTCCTGCTGAGGAAAAGGCAGGATCTGATGAACAGGAAGATATGGCTGCAGCCTGGGCTGCTGCTTTAGGTGAGCAGGAAGGCGGTGCAGAGACTGCTCCTGAAGAACCTAAGGCTGAAGCTTCCTCTGCTGAGAGTACTCAGGCAGAAGAACTGAAGAAATCAATGAATGCTGCCAAGGCAGAACCTGAAAAGTCTGCTTCAGCACCAAAGGCTGAAGCTCCGACCGAAGAGACTGGCGCTGAAGAGGTAAATGTCGATGATATAGCAGCAGAAGCTCCAGCTGAAGAGGCTGTTGCTGAGGATGTAAATGTTGAGGATATAGCTGCAGAGGCTCCTGCCGAAGAGGCTGTAGCTGAAGATATAAACGTTGATGATATAGCAGCAGAAGCTCCAGCTGAAGAAGCTGTTGCTGAGGATGTAAATGTTGAGGATATAGCTGCAGAGGCTTCTGCCGAAGAGGCTGTAGCTGAAGATATAAACGTTGATGATATTGCAGCTGAAGCTCCAGCTGAAGAAGCTGTTGCTGAAGATGTCAACGTTGAAGATATAGCCGCAGAAACACCTGCTGAAGAGGCTGTTGCTGAAGATGTCAACGTTGAAGATATAGCAGCAGAGGCTCCTGATGAAGAAGCTGTTACAGAAGATGTCAACGTTGGAGAAATAGCAGCAGAGGCACCTTCTGAAGAAGCTGTTACTGAAGATATCAATGTTGAAGATATAGCTGAGCAGGCACCAGTTGAAGAATCTGTTACCGAAGAGGTAAATGTCGATGATATAGCCGCCGAGGCTCCAGCTGAAGAGGCTTCACAAGATCCTGCTGAACAGGAGATAGATGTTGGTGAGCTTGTTCAGAATGATGGTGATGAAGCAGCAGCTCCTGCTGAGGAAATCAGTGGAGAGGAAAGCGCATTACTTGATGCAATGGCTAATCAGGAGTCTGTTCCTGAGGTCGTTCAGGCTGATGTTGTTGATACAGAGACTCCTGCAGAAGGTTCTGGTAAGGTTGACGAGGTTGTTGATGATGAGATTGACCTTGAGGTTCTGTTAAGACCTGTCGAGCCTGAAGGAACAGATGATCTTGTTCAGAACGAACCTGCAGAAGAAGCTGTTGATACTCAGAATGAAGATGTTGTTCCTGAGTCCACTGGTGATGAGAATCTGGTTCAGGAAGATGCTTCTGCTCAGGAAAGTGCCGAAGTTGGTGAAACAGAGATTACCGCAGAAGCAGCAGAGACTCCTGTAGAAGAGCCTGTAGCTGAGGAGAGTGCAGAAACTTCTGCTTCTACGCAGGATGAGGTTGTTTCATGGGAAGTTCCTCAGGATGAGTATGATGTTGTAAGTGAATCAAGTCAGAATGATTCTGTTGAAGATGCTGCCGCAGATCTTGCACAGCTTGAGGCAAGAATTGGTTCTGCCGGTCACTACATGGATCCTCAGGCTGAATCCGATCTTATGAATATGCTCGGTGATGGTGTTTCTCAGAATGAGACAGATCTTGTTCAGAACGAGGAGACTGCATTTTCACCTGAAGAAATCTCCAGAATGATCAACGGTGATTCATCTCAGGCTGAAGTTCCTGATTTACAGAAGGTTTCAAATACAATCGGTCCTATTTCTGCAAGCGCTGATCTTACAGATCAGGCCACTCTCGCAGAGAACATGTCAGAGGGAGAGAAAGAGATACTGACTCCAAAGGAACATCAGTACTATGTTGATGAACTTAACCTTGCAAGACTTTACTTTGAAACAGGTGATACCGAGGAAGCTATCAAGATAATTGAGGATGTTCAGGAGCACGGTAGCCTTGATCTGAAGAAGGAAGCCTCTAAGGTTATGGAGGCATACGGAAGCTAGGCCTAATTGATTAACTTTGTTACTCATAAAAGCAGATCCTTTTAGTGTGAACCCCGTTATTGATCACTTGATTGATAACGGGGTTTTATTATGAAATTAACTTATGAACAAAAGTTACTAGTTATTGAAGATTACTTTAAGATTGGTCCTTCATCGACAGCAATTAAATGGGGGTTGAATCATAATTACGTAAGAGAATTAGTAAGATTACTTCAAAATAATTCCTTGCAGGCTCATGGTAAAAAAAATATATATACACCAGATTTCAAAATTAAAGTTGCTAAAGCATATGCTAATGGAGAAGGATCATTACGTGAATTATCAATTAAATTTGGAATACCGAGCAATTCAATAATAATCAAATGGTATGATATTTATCAGTCACAAGGCGAAGAGGGACTGAGAAATATGAAGAAGCAAGGTAGACCAAGAAATTCAGAAATAAAATCAACTAAAAGTAAGGTAAATGTAGATAAGCTTCTTCAATCAGAAAAATCATTTTCAGAATACTCTCCAGAAGAAGAAAAAGCCTTAAAAGAAGAACTTCTAAGACTTCGCTGCCATGAAGAATTCTCAAAAAAATTCGAGGCCTTAGCCCAAGATTATCTAAGAAAGAAAACCAACAAATAAAAGCACAATTAGTGCTTGAGCTAAGGCCTAAATACCCATTCAAAATGCTTTTAGAAGAAGCTCAGATGAGTAGAGGCTCATACCTTTACTAGCTACATAAAGCTCCTTCTAAATGTTTAGATGCAGTCTATAGTGAGCAGATTGCTGCAATCAGGAAGATTCATTCTGATAGCAAGGATCGCTATGGATATAGACGTGTAATGTATGCCTTACGCAACCAGGGCATGCATCTGAACCACAAGACAGTTCATAAGCTGATGCATCACCTGCAGCTTCAGGGAGCACATCCTAAAGCATATAAGAAATACAACTCTTACAAAGGAACAGTTGGAAAGATAGCTCCAAACATACTTAACAGAGAATTCAATCCTCCTAAGCCAATGACCAGTTTCGCAACAGATATTACCGAATTTGCTATTGCAGAAGGTAAGCTATACCTATCTCCAATCATAGATATGTGTACCAATGAGATTGTTGCCTATGATGTTTCCAGACATACAACCTTTGAGCAGATTAACCGTATGTTAAAACGATTTGAAAATGTACTCGAAGAGAATAAAGTCTCTGGAGCTTTAGTTCATTCTGACCAAGGTTGGCAATATCAACATTTCAATTATTGCAACTGGCTTAAAGAGCATAATCTGGTTCAAAGCATGTCCAGGAAAGCTACTACTCATGACAACATCATGATTGAGATATTCTTTGGAAGAATGAAGGTTGAAATGTTTTATGGAAAGGAAAAGACATTTAAGGATTTAAATGACTTAGAGAAAGCAATTAAAGATTATATAAATTGGTACAACACTGACAGAGTTTGTAAAAAGTTAAAAGGCCTGTCTCCAATTAATTTCAGGAAACAAGCCTTAAATTCTGCTAGTATGACTTAGAAACTTAAGTGATCAATTTCTGGGGCCATACTATTTCGATCTGCTTTTTTTATAGAATTATCAGTTAGAGGTTTGTCAAAAAATATATAAATATTTTCATATATTATTTTCTCTTCTATAAGCGTATAAAAAAATTGATAAAGCGTCGATAATGCTTTTGGACAAAACTATAAATCTATAAACTTCTTTCTTTTTTAGCTTGATATAAAACTAACCTGCACTTTTTTAGAGAAAAAATATCAATTATGTTAGTTATGTCTAATTTTGGTTGCATAAGGCTTACTATTTCTATACAATGAATTTGTTCAAAAAATGTTATTTCTTAATTGTTGAGGATGTCATGTCAAAAATCGTAAAAGTAATCGGTCGTGAAATTATTGATTCACGCGGTAACCCAACTGTAGAAGCAGAAGTTTATTTAGAAGACGGCTCATTCGGTCGTGCTGCCGCTCCATCAGGTGCATCAACCGGTTCTAGAGAAGCTTTAGAGTTACGTGACGGTGATAAGTCACGTTTTGGCGGTAAGGGCGTTTTAAAGGCTATTGCAAACGTAAATGGTCCGATCGCCAAAGCTGTATGCGGTCTTGATTCAGCAGAGCAGGCAATTGTTGATGAAACTATGATTAAGCTAGATGGTACAGAGAATAAGGATTCTTTAGGTGCCAATGCAATTTTGGCTGTATCTTTAGCTGTAGCCAAGGCAAATGCAGCTTCAAGAAAGATTCCTTTATATCAGTACATTGGTGAGCTGTTCGGTCACAAGGGAAAGTACGTAATGCCTCTTCCTATGATGAATATTCTGAATGGCGGTGAGCATGCTGATAACAATGTTGATATTCAGGAGTTCATGATTCAGCCTGTTGGCGGTAAGAATCTTCGTGATGCTCTGCGCATCGGTTCAGAGGTATTCCACTCACTGGCAAAAGTTTTAAAAGCAAAAGGACTGAATACTGCTGTTGGTGATGAGGGCGGTTTTGCTCCTAATCTGTCTTCAAACGCAGAAGCTTTTGCATGTATCAAAGAGGCTGTTGAAAAGGCTGGTTATGAGTTCGGTAAGGACGTAACCTTAGCTATGGACTGTGCTTCATCAGAATTCTATAACGAAAAGACAGGCATGTATGAATTAAAGGGTGAGGGTAAGACCTTTACTTCTCATGAATTTACCGATTACCTGGCTGGTCTGGTTAACGAGTATCCAATTGTTTCAATTGAAGACGGTCAGAATGAGTCTGACTGGGATGGCTTCAAGTATCAGACTGAGAAACTAGGTTCTCATGTGCAGCTGGTCGGTGATGATCTTTTCGTAACCAACACCAAGATCCTCTCAGAGGGTATCAAGAAGGGCATTGCAAACTCAATTCTTATCAAGTTCAACCAGATTGGCTCATTAACTGAGACTCTTAACGCTATCAAGATGGCTCAGGATGCAGGTTATACTGCAGTTGTTTCACACCGTTCCGGTGAGACTGAGGATACCACCATTGCTGATCTTGCAGTAGGAACTTCATGCGGTCAGATCAAGACTGGTTCTATGAGCCGTTCAGATCGTATCGCAAAATACAATCAGCTGATCCGTATTGAGGAAGAGTTAGGTGAGAACGCTGTCTTCCTTGGTCGTAAGGCAATTAAAGGCCAGAATTAGTTCTGGGTTGAAATTTAGGTATCAGATTCTTTCTGATACCTGAATTCTCGGGTTCAAAAATTCCGTGTTTTGAACAGTTAAGTGTATATCTTCGGTTCCATTCTTTTTGTCAGAGACTATTTTTCTCTGACTTTTTTTTACCAATTCATTCTAGCAGATCATTTCTGTTCATTATTTGCACCATACCGAATAATTAAAATAAATCTGCACTAATTAGGTGTGTGTGTTTCTAACAAAAATTCAAGGCGTATAATAACTGTGTATTAGCTTTAATTTCAAATAGTTGCTAATATAAAGTGTTGAAAACAATACATTTGTTGCTGATTGCTTCATTTGTTTCATTTGTTTCAGTAAAGCTTAACAAAACAATATAAGGAGACAGCTTGGAAGGGATTTCTCTTTTGGCTGTAATTAAATGACAGATATTCACCCACAACCTAATTTATTCAATCGGTTTTTAAACTGTGTAGAAAGACTCGGAAATAAACTTCCTCACATTACAATGCTTTTTATTTATGCCCTGCTTGTAACGATTTTTATCTCCTGTCTGCTTTCTTTCATCGATTTTGACTACATACATCCAACCACTAAAGAGAAGATTCATATTTTAAATATGCTGGCTCCAGCCAATCTTCTTGATCTGGTGGTTAATTCCGTCAAGAACTTCATGGGCTTCCCTCCATTAGGTATCACCATTGTTGCTACACTGGGTATCGGTATCGCTGAAGGTTCTGGCTTTGTTAATGTGCTGATTAAAAAGTTTTTGTCAGTAACACCTAGAAAGATTCTGACTCCAACTGTTATTTTCATCTCTATTGTCTGCCACCTGGTTTCAGACAGTGCTTATACCATTCTGATGCCAGTATCCGCACTGATGTTCTACTCCTGCGGTCGTCATCCTTTAGCTGGTATTGCCTGTTCCTTTGCTGGTCTGGCAGGTGGTTTCACCGCAAGCTTTACTCCTTCTGTAATTGATCCTGTAATGCAGAGTTTTACCGAATCTGCATCTCATATCATCGATCCTGAGTATTCAGTAAATGTTCTGTGTAACTATTTCTATGCCTTAGGCGGAACTATCTTCGTTATTCTGTCAGTCTGGTTTGTTACCGATAAGATTATTGAGCCAAGACTGATGCAGACTATGCCTCTTGACCTGGATATCAAGGAAGATAAGACCTTAGCGGTAACTCCTGTAAGTGCAGAGGAAAATCGTGCATTTAAGATTGCTATGGGAACTGTAATTGGTCTTTTAGCATTCCTCTTTATCCTATGTTATCCAGACAACTCCATGCTGCGTGCTCCAGACGGAACTCTAACCTCACCTAAGGCTCCTGTAATGATGGGCCTGGTTCCTCTGCTTTTTATCTTCTTCTCACTTCCTGGAATTGTATACGGTTATGCTGCAGGAACCTTCAAGAAGGCAAATGATGTAATTAAGTCCATGGAACATATCATGAATATGCTGATTTCCTTCATCGTATTCTGTTTCTTTGCAGGTCAGTTCCTTTATGTATTCGGTCATTCCAACATCGGTTCACTGCTTGCAATCTCTGGTGCTGAGTTCTTAAAGAGCATGGGACTGCCTTCAGGTATTACTCTTTTAGGTATCATTATTCTGACCGGCTGTCTGAATCTTTTAATCACATCTGCAACCTCAAAATGGGCTATTCTCTCTACCATCTTTGTGCCAATGCTGATGATGCTGGGCATTTCTCCTGAGCTTACACAGGCCGCCTTCAGAGTATCTGATTCTGCTGTAAACGTATGTACTCCTATGTTTGCATTCTATCCTCTGCTGATTTCCTACTGTCAGCGTTACTGTAAGAATGCAGGTGTAGGTACCTTAAGTTCAATGATGCTGCCTTATACCTTTGCTCTTATGATTGTGCTGACTGTTGTGCTCTATCTGTACTGGTTCATTGGTATACCTTTAGGCTTCCAGAGCGGATATGACTATCCTTCAACCATGTTCCCTCAGGTTCATTAAGGAGCTCTCATGGATCTTCTTAAAAGTCTAACAGACAGATTCTTCAGATATGTGGCAATACCATCACAGTCAGATGCAACAGTTAAAACTGTTCCTACATCAAAAGGGCAGACTGAGCTTGCCAATCTACTTGCAGAGGAGCTTAAAGAGCTAGGCTTATCTTCGGTATCTGTAGATGAGCACAGCTGTGTTTACGGAACTTTAAAAGGCAACTGCAAAGGTCCTGTAGTTGGTTTTTTAGCTCATTTAGATACAGTGGATGTATCTTTAAGTCCAGAAGTTCATCCTCAGATTATTCATTATGATGGAGGGGACGTTGTCCTTAACAAAGAGAAGAACATTGTCATAAAAGTCTCAGAACATCCTGAACTTGAGACCTTTGTAGGAGAAGATATTATCTTCTCTGACGGAACTTCTGTTTTAGGTGCTGATGACAAATCTGCAATCGCTAACATCATGACCATGCTGGAGGTTTTAAAAAACGATCCTTCGATAAAACATCCTGAACTTAAGATTGCCTTTGTTCCTGATGAGGAGATAGGCCTGTTAGGTTCAAAATGCATGGATCTTGATAAATTCAAGGTTGATTTTGCCTATACCATTGACTGCTCTGGTGTTGGTGAGGTGGTGTATGAGACCTTTAATGCCGGTACTGTTAAAATCAGAATCAAAGGTGTAAGCGCTCATCCTATGTCAGCTAAGAATGTGCTTATAAATCCACTTCTGGTTGCTCATGACTTTGTTGCAATGTTTGACCGTGGACAGACTCCTGAGCATACTGAGGGTAAGGAAGGCTACTGGTGGTTTTCAGGAATGCATGCTGATCCTCTTTTCTGTGATTTGAGCATGCTGATTCGTGATCATGACAAGAGCCTTTATGAGTGGCGTAAGCAGTATGTCAGGAATGCTGTTGAGATGCTGAAAAAGCGTTATCCAAAGGCTGAAATATCTCTTGAGATTACTGATACGTATGAGAATATCGCCAATAACGTCAAGCGTGAAGATCCTCCTGTTGCCATGCTCTATCAGGCCTTAGAGGAGCTTGGAATAAAGAGTGTCACTTATGCAATGCGAGGTGGTACAGATGGTTCTCAGCTTTCAACTAAGGGAATTGTTACTCCAAACTTTTTCACTGGAGCATTTAATTTCCACAGCAACTGTGAATTTCTGCCTTTATCCTCCTTTAAGAAATCCTGTGAGGTAACCTTAAAGCTTATAGAGCTATCCTGCAGATAATAGATATTCTTTTCTTTAAAGCTTAATTGCAGAGGTCTGTGATCTGAGTTGTAAATACTCTGTAGCAGGCCTCTGTTTTTAGATTGTAATTTTGTTAAATTTGAGATATTTCTTTTTTTTTATCAATAGGTAAGGCATATAATCTTAGAGGACAACAACTATTCTCAAACATAAGGTTTTCCAAAATCAGCATAAATAAGCTGATCGGAGGTGGATTATGAAGAAATTTATAGTTTTTCTCTTGGTTCTTGTCTGTGTTATATATGTCGGTGTCTGCTACGTAACCGGAGCTCTTATCGAATCTTATCTAGCCAATTCCCAGAAATATATTGAATCTTCTAATGCAGAACTGCTAAAAGGGATAAAGCTCAGCTATGTCTCAAAATCGTCTGGACTTTATAACCGAGAAGGTGATTATGTAATTGAGTCTCCTGTATTCGGTAAATCTGTCTGTCCAACCTCAATTTACTCTGGTTTTCTACATGCCAATGTAAAGATGAAGGTGGATGAACTATTAGCTAATCTTGCCAGAAAGAATATTGTGCTGCCATCCTCATTAGAGACTAAAACTTCCAAAGGTCAGCTTGAAGCTGATGTCAATGTTCTTTCTCTAAAAGCTGTAGCAACCGCTGATCTTTCCTCTAAATATCAGAAGAACCGCTATAGGGACTTCTCATTAAAGCTTGTTTCAAATGTTGATTCCTCATTCAATCCAGAGGCTGATTTAGTTGTAAACAACTTTAAGAACCCAGCTCTTTTCTCCTGTGACAGCTTTAACTACAAGGGAAATATTGAAGGACTTTTATCTATAACCTCGTTGGGAAAGGGTAAATTCAACGGAAAGAATCTTGGTTATGACAAGTATGTTCTAAATAAGCTTGATGGTGAATATAGAACCTATGAATATGAGAATGGTATCTTCAAGCTGTATGTGAAAGCTATAGGTCAGGGCGTCACTGAGCATCTGAGCAGTTTTGATTTTGAAGGTTCTTTCTCTTCCTTTAATCTTGATAAGATTTTATCCCCGGATAAATTCAGGAAAAATGCTTCAGAGGAGACTCTGGATATTGTTTTATCTGATCTGACCGATGCTAAAATCGATAAGTTCAATTTCAGCCTATCCAAAAACTTTGCAAAACGTCTTCTATCAGAGAACTCTGCCGATATTCCATTTCAGTCAAACGGAAGCTTTAAATTTAAGTATGCAGCTCTTCCTCAGAGCCTGAATGGAGTATTGCACATCGGCACCAAAACTCTTAAAGGTTTAGGCTTTCTGTTAAAGGATCAGGGGAACGGCTATTACGGAACTGATCTTGTAATTAAAAATGGACAGTATCAGTTAGGAGATTTTGCTTTGACGTCAGATTTTCTTAAGAACACCGCAATCAATGGTCTGATCGAAAAACTTAAGCTTGAAGATAAGCTGAAGGTCAAAAGCGAGAAGATTGAAAAGGAATTGAACAAATTAGATGATAAGATTAAAAATTCTAATATATTCAAGATGATCAGATAAGTAAAAAAGGATATGATCCTTGCAAACGGTATTATTCGTGTATTAACGTCGATGCTAATTGTGATATAAGCAAAACGTTGTTTAATCTCGGAAGTTCAATCCGAGATTTTTATTTGACAGCCGCAAGTTGCGGAGTATTTTGAGGCTAAATTTTATATGGCAAATAAATTAGTATTGTTTTCTGCCGGAGCAGTTGTTCTTGCATCTGCTGTTTATGTTGGTGGTGTTTATTACACAGGTGTTAAGGTAAATGAATACCTCAACGGTATTGAAAACAATCAAACAATCAGCAAACAGCTTAACTATTATCTTCCAGGTTCAAATGTAAGCTGCAAGGTTGATGCTGATTCCTTCTTTGCAGAACAGGGAAATTTTATTCTTACCTTTGAGGATGAAACTGTAAAGATTCCATTTACTATCAAAAAGGGGTTCGGCTCAGCCAAGACTGTAATCGGTACTGATGATTTTGTATCTTTTGTTGAAAAGAATGATGTAATCAAGTTTGCTCCAAATACTGTTAAAGCCAATCTTGAGTTTGATTCTTCTGTATTCTCTTCAAAGATTAAAGGTCATGGCAGCCTGAATGCAGATTACCAGAATAATTCAAAGGGTAAACTGGATTCAGTTCTTGATATAGATTTAACCTCAGATGAAGATGTAATCACTCATCTTAATATCAAGAACCTTCAGGATGACAAATCATTTTCTGTTAAAGAGATTGAAATGTCCGGCAATATGCAGGGACTAACCGACCTTAAGAGCATTGGAAATTCATCTGTTATCGTTAAGGGCTTTGAAGCCAGACCTTACAAGTTTGATAACCTTAAGTTGACCTCTAAGGCAGTAAACCAGACCAAAGGCGGTGATTTTGATATGAACATCACTCTAAGTGGTGATGATTTATTCGGATATCTGCTGAACTATGACATTGACTTTACTTTATCAAAGTTCAATACCAATGTTCTAGAAAAGGTTTCTCAGAATACAGCGATAGATGAAAATGCTTATCAGGAAATTCTAAAGTCTCTAAATTCTCTTACCGTGAACAAGCTTAATGGTAGAGTCGGTAAAATCGTTGCCTTCTTTACAGGTATTCAGAATGTTGATCAGTTCAATTTAACTTCAGCAGGTAAATTTACCTGGAACATGGAGGAGGGAATGGATTCTCTGAAGGGTAATCTTACAGTTAAGTCTGATTCAAACAAGAATGCTGAGCAGTTCTTCGTTGAGAAGAATGGTGCTTTTGAATCTGAACTTTCAATTGAAAACGGCCGTTTAACTGTGAACGGCAAGCCTTTCCTTTAATAGACGCATAGTCTGTTCTTTTGAATAAGGCTTCTGAATCTTGTTATAAGGCAGGGCAGAAACCCTTGTTTTAAAACAAACGAAAAAGCAAACGTAAAATTTTACGTTTGGTTTTCGTTTGGTCAGCTATTGTTTTGGGCCAGAATATTGGCTTGTATTTCAGATTTTTTTTAACTATTCAGTCTCTAATTCCTTTCTCGAAAAAAATAAGTTTTATATAATTTTGGGGTAATAAAATACAGAATTATTTAACCTATATAAAACAAGAACAAACCATAATTTTATGAACATTCTTCTTCTTTCTATTATTCCTGTACTGCAGTTCGTTTTCGTTTATTTCCTGTTTCTAAAGCCTATTCAGAAATACTCCTTTATATTCAGAAAACTATTCTTTGTGCTTTTGGGAATAAGCGCCCTGAACGGATATCTTTACATCTTCTTTAAGATGACAACCGCCTACTTTGGTATTCCAAAGTGGCTGGTGATGATTGTTCTAATTATATTCTGGGCAATGGCGGTGCTATGTATACTCATAGGCATCAGATTTGTTCTGAACTTCCTGTTTAAGCTGTTAAGAAGAAACTTCTCTTTTAATCTCTTTAAACCAGACTCTGTTTTAATTGGTTTATTCATGACTGTTTTGAGTTTCTACATTTCTGCGGTTGCAGTAAGTAATGGTTTCATTCCTCCGGTCATCAAAAACTACACCTTTACAGTGGATAAGCTCTCAGATGAAAATAATGGCTTAAAGATTGTTCAGTTATCGGATCTTCATATTGACGGTATTGCCACTAAAAGTGAAATCAGGGATATTGTTGACAGGGTAAATGAGCAGAAGCCTGATCTTGTTTTAATTACTGGTGATTTTATAGATGGAAAGGTTTCTGATCTAAAGGATGTTACCGATATTCTTTTGGATCTGGATTCAAAATACGGTGTATATGCAGTTCCAGGCAATCATGAATACTATTCTGATTACAGGAAATGGGTAGATCATTTTGAAAAGGGTGGAATAAAGTTCCTTGAGAATAAAAACATTTCAATCAAGGATTATGCACAGAATAATGTCTTAAATCTGTGTGGTATTACTGATCCTACTGCAGAGCATTATAAAATGACAGAACCAAGCATCAAAGATGCTTTAGATGGCATTGATAATTCAGTTCCAACTGTATTCATGTCACATCGTCCAAAGTTTGCGGTTCAACTTCAGGAATTCTCTGATCTGACTTTATGCGGACATACCCATGGCGGTTTTATGCCAGGAATCGACATGCTGGTAGGGCTTCTGAATGAGGGTATGACACACGGTCTTTATAAGCTTGGAAATGAGAAGGTGATAGTTTCTTCAGGAACCCGTATCAATACAGCTTCAGCCTTCAGAATCTTCAATAAGCCTGTAATCAATGTGATTGTTCTTGAGTCTCCTCGTGCTCAAAGAAAACTAAGCTCAAAGAATTTCTCTATCTATTTTGAGAGTTAATAACGATTCTGCCATACAGAACAAAGTATGGCAGATTTGTGTTAACCATGTCTTAATTTTGTATTTTTTAATATATCTTACCTTTCTTCTTTCACATTTTTAAATCTTGACTCCCCATTTTTCAATGCTTTGTTTTTAAGATTATTTATACTCAAAAATAGGTTTGGAATTTGGGGAGAAATCTTATGGGATTTTTTGAAAGACTGTCCGTTCGTGGAAAAGTGATGGGGGGTTTTGCAGTTGTAATTTTATTTACAATTCTTATCTCTATTGTATCTATCCTGATAATGCTGAATTTTAATTCAGCCTCATCGTATGCTCACGAGGTTCTGACTGTAAGACGAGTTACCCTTGTAACTGTACGAGAAATGATTGATACCATGCACGACGATATTTTCCTTTCTCAGGAGGAACTGGAAAACAATACCACTGAGTTTTTAAAGGGAATTGAAGAAAAGGTTAATGCTGTATCTGCAAAGGTTAAAGCTTTGAGAGGCAGAACAACTCCAGAGCAGACTGCCATTATCAAGAATTCAATTGCCGAGTATGAGAATATTTACAGAAATGAATATCTTCCTGCTCTTGCAGCTCAGGACCTTCGTAAAATGCAACATGTATTCTCAACTCAGATGCATAAGCTTAAGTCTGCAGCTGATAAAGCCTGTAATACCATTGTTGAAACTCAGATTGCCAATGGTGTAGCCAAGATTGAGGAGAATACCTCCTATACTCCAATATACGGTATCCTTATAGCTTCTGCCTGTGCCACCGCTTTAGCTATTCTGATTGCTATGGTTGTATCAAGCTATACTGTTAAAAATCTTCGTACAGCGTTAAATGCTTCAACCTCTATCGCCAATGGAGACCTTTCAAAACCAGTTAAAACAACCTCAAGGGACGAATTTGGAAAACTTCTTGATGCTGTTGAGAAAATGAGACTTCAGCTTAATGATCTTGTAGGTAAGATTAAGTCATCAGTAGGTCAGGCTGTATCAGATTTTGGTTCTATCAATGATATAACCATGGTTATTGATGAATCTGCCCGTTCAAATGAGTCAAAGGCTATGACCGTTGCTGCAGCATCTGATGAAATGGTGTCAACAACAGGTGATATTGCAAAGAACTGCCAGACAGCAGCTGTAACTGCCGATGAGAGCAACAAGAGTACTCAGGAAGGTGTTAATAAGGTTCACCTGACAATCAATTCGATTCGTGAGCAGGTTGAAAAGTCTAAGAATGATGCTTTACTTGTTTCCCGTCTGGTAGAACAGTCTCAGAAGATCGGTACAATTGTACAGACCATTGAGGATATTGCATCTCAGACAAATCTGCTGGCTCTTAATGCTGCTATTGAGGCAGCCCGTGCCGGTGAGGCCGGTAAAGGCTTTGCTGTGGTTGCAGATGAGGTTCGTTCTCTAGCATCAAGAACTTCAGGCTCAACATCTGAAATTACCAAGATGGTAGTGGAGATTCAGAATGATGCCAATTCTGCAAATGACAGTATGACAGCTTCTGTTGAAAATATGGGAGTTCTTGCCTCACAGACGGAAGAAGTTGAAAACTTACTTTCTAGCATTATTGAAAATGTTAATTCTGTTAATACTCAGATTGCTCAGATTGCTACCGCTGCTGAACAGCAGACAACAGCAACTTCAGAGATTTCCTCCAATATGCAGAGCATTACCAATGAATCTCAGAATCTGACAGAGAATGTAAGAACAGCTCAGGGAACTGTAAATTCATCTGTTGATAATCTGAATTCATTAAAGGCAATGGTGGATAGATTTATCGTCTAAGTAAATTAAACGTTTATATTTGCGTTTAACCAGAAAATCAGAGAGTACTATTTAAGGTGTTCTCTGATTTTTTATTTAGAAAAAAGGGGGAGATAAGATTAATTGAGATATTCTCGGACTTAAGTCCGAGAATATAAAAGGTAAGATTAAGACTGAGCTGTCTTATTGCTATTGCTTCCTTTATCATCTTCCTTAATTCTGATCAGGAAGTTAGAAAGAATAGCTACCAGACCACCGGTTGTGATTCCAGAGGTAAACGGTGACTTAATGTTATCTGGCAGGAAGTTCAGAATATCTGGTTCAAACTCAACTGCAAGACCGAATGAGAAGCTTACGGCCATAACCAGAATTGCCTTTCTGTTCATTTCCTGAGAGGCAATGATTCTTACACCAGCAGCGGCGACGGTGCCGAACATCAGAAGGGTTGCACCACCTAATACAGGATCAGGAATCAGTGAGAATACCTTACCAACAGCAGGGAACAGTCCTAGTACAACAAGGAAACCCGCAATGAAGAAACCAACGTATCTTGAGGCAACACCGGTAAGCTGAATCATTCCGTTGTTCTGAGCAAAGATTGAGTTAGGGAATGAGTTTAGGCAGCCTGCGATCATAGAGTTGAAACCGTCTGCAAGAATACCGCCGGATGATCTCTTCTGGAAGTCTGAACCTTCAATCTTCTGTCCAGAGATTAGAGAGTTTGCGGTGATGTCTCCATAAGCCTCAATAGCAGTGATCATATAAACGATACCAAGACCGATGATTGCACCTGGGTCAAAAGTAAGTCCATACTTGAATGGATGTGGAACGTTAAAGCCTCCAAAGCTGTCGATCTGAGAGAAATCAACTCTGCCCATGAAGTAGGCTACAACAAAGCCGATGATAAGTCCCAGAACAATTGAACTCATCCTCAGGTAACGGTTTGAACTGCGGTTGAAGAACAGAATGGTAACAATAACCAGTGCTGCCAGGCTGATATTTTCAACAGAAGCGAAGGTACCGTCTGCTTTTGCTCCGAAACCGCCACCACAGGCGATTACACCTACCTTAATCAGACTTAAACCGATTAGGCAGACCACGATGCCTGATACTAAAGGAGTGATAATCTGTCTGGTATAGCGAAGAACTCTACTGATGAACATCTCAATGAATGAACCTGAGATTACAGCTCCGAAAATTGCAGCAAGTCCTCCGTTCAGGCCCGCTCCAATAATTGGAGAGATGAAGGAGAAAGAGGTACCCTGAATACACAAAAGGCCGCATCCGATTGGACCAACCTTTTTACACTGGATAAATGTTGAAATACCTGAAGCTAAAAGAGACATGGAAATCAGATAACCTGTAGTTTCCAGATCGAGCTTTAAGGCACTGGCGATAATCAGAGGTGGGGTGATAATTGCCACGAAGATTGCCAGAAGATGCTGGAAAGCTGCAAAAATGGCATCTCTTAGAGGCGGTCTATCCTCAAGTTTATAAATAAGTTCTGATGTAAACAGCTCTGTTTTGGTGCTCTGAGTCATTTTTATTAATTCTCTTTAAACTTTATCTGACAATTATCCAGGCTATCAATAATAGCTAGAGACTCTACCTGATAACCTTCGTTTCTCAGATAGCTGCCACCTAACTGGAATGATTTCTCTACAATAAAGCCCATACCTACAAGTTCAGCTTTAGCCTGCTTTACAAGTTCAATAATGCCTTTAGCTGCATTACCGTTGGCAAGGAAATCATCAATGAACAGAACCTTATCTCCCTCGTTTAAAAATTCCTTTGAGCAGCATACTGTATATGATCTGTTCTTGGTAAAGGAGAAAACTTCGGTTGAGTACATTCCATCCATTGTTGATGGCTTCTTTTTCTTGACGAATACTACAGGTACATTCAGCAGGAAGCCAACCATGATTGCAGGTGCAATACCAGATGCCTCAATAGTGATGATCTTGTTGATTTCCTTTGTTGCAAATCTGCGAACAAATTCAATAGACATCGCCTGAAGCAGGGTAGGATCAATCTGGTGATTGATAAAGCTGTCAACCTTCAGAATTCCACCATCCAGGCACTTGCCATCTTCTTTGATGCGCTTAACCAGTGGTTCAAATGGTTTGTAGTGATCTGCCATAAAAAAGTCCTTATAAAAGCAAAAACAATTATTTTTTTACGAATGAAATTGAGCCTGTGGTCTTTCCTGCAAGTGTTGCTTCCATATCGTGTTCATCATGGGAGGTGATTACAGCCTTAACCAGATCACCAACCTGAACATCTTTTGCATTTGGAATAGAGATAACACCGTCAATATCAGGAGATTCGTACTTGGAACGACCTACAGCAATGCCGTCATCTGATACGTAGTCAATTAAAACCTGATATTCCTTGCCGACTCTCGCTTCAAGCTTGTCATAGGAAATCTGAGCCTGAAGCTCCATAAGTCTTGCAGCTCGTTCTTCACGGATCTGCTCATCTACAGGATTTAAATAGGTATTGGCGGTAGCTCCGTCAACATCTGAATATGGGAAGCATCCAACTCTGTCCAGCTTTGCCTCTTTAATGAAGTCCAAAAGCTCATTGAACTGCTCTTCGGTCTCACCAGGAAAGCCAGCAATGAAGGTTGAACGGATTGCAATATCAGGACATACGCTGCGCCATTTTTCAATTGAGCGAAGGGTCTTTTCAATATTGCCTGGTCGTTTCATTGAACGCAGAATAGTTGGATTTACATGCTGGAATGGTACATCAAGATATGGAAGGACCAGACCTTCACCCATTAAATCTACAACTCTGTCAGCCTCATCTGATGGATATACGTAATGGACTCTGATCCAGCGCTTAAGCTCACTTAGCTGACGCAGCAGGGCAGATAGGGAAGTCTTGTTCTTTTTCAGATCCATACCGTAGTCAGATGAGTCCTGAGCAATCACTAAAAGCTCTTTTACACCACGTCTTACCAGATCAGAAGCCTCATTGTAGATAGCATCACTGAAGCGGGAACGTAATGGACCTCTTAGTGAGGGAATAATACAGAAGGAACAGTGGTGTCTGCAGCCTTCTGCGATCTTCAGATAGGCGTAATGAGGAGGTGTCAGCAGAATTCCAGATGGATTTACTGATTGTGCTGCAGATGGATCTGGAGTACCTACCAGACTGATAATTCCACGAATAACAGTGGCTCTCATTCCAGGGCCATAAACTGCAGCGACTTGAGGATACTTATCCAGAATTACCTTAGCTCTTGCTCCAAGACAGCCTGTGACGATAACCTTTCTTGAATAGTTTAAAGCTTCGCCGATAGCCTGCATTGATTCCTCAACAGCAGGCCCGATGAAGCCACAGGTATTGACGATTACAGCATCACATTTGCTGTATTCATTTTCAATCTCATAGCCCATTGCAATCAGGACAGAGGTTAATCGCTGTGCATCAACAAGGTTTTTTGCACATCCCAGAGAAACAAGACCAATTTTAGGTGATTTACGCATGCGTTTATATTCGTTAAGTTTTATTTATTGAATAGCCAAAAGCCAGGATATAGATCCTGGCCTTAAAACAGATATAAAGGATATTAAGCCTTGAAAGCGCCCTGTAGAGGAGGAACAACCTGCTTCTTACGGCTCATTACACCTGGCATCCACATATTGTCTGACTTCTGGGTGCCTAGAGCGTTGATGATAATATCCTCTTCGTCAGATACAACTAAAAGCTCTGAACCTTCCTTCATGATGTCGGTAAGAACTAGAACAGCTGAATGTCTGCCTTCTGACTTAACAGCAGCAAGCTCTTTCTTTAATGAATCCTTTAGCTCAGGAGTTACCATTGATAAGGAAATCAGCTCTAGCTGACCAATACCGATCTTCTTGCCGCCCATGTCAAAGTCCTTGAAGTCACGGAAGATCAGATCACGTGGAGAAGCATTCAGATTTGATTTTGCCTTGAACATCTCCATTCCTAAAGCTTCTAAATCAGAAACGTTAGCAATCTTAGCTAGTTCCTCTGCAGCCTTCTTATCAAACTCGGTGCAGGTTGGGCTCTTGAACAGAACTGTGTCTGAAAGAATTGCACATAGCATTGCACCTGCAATATCGGCAGGAATGGTTACGTTATAGTAATCTGCAACCATCTTGATGATGGTGTTTGAGCAGCCGTATGGCTGAATCCAGCACTCAAGAGGTGTGTCGGTGGTTACATCACCTAACTTGTGGTGATCAACGATACCAAGGATCTTTGCATCTTTAAGATCAGCTGGAGCCTGAGCTAAGTCAGAGTAATCTACTAAATAAAGTTCTTTTGAAGCAACAGAAGTTACAACCTCTGGAGCCTTTAAGTTGAATTTATTTAAAACAAACTCTGTCTCTGGAGCAGGGGTACCCTGAGCAACTGCAGTTGCCTGAATACCACGCTGATTTAAAACGTGTGCATATGAAATTGCTGAAACGATAGAGTCTGTATCAGGATTCTTATGACCTAGAACCAAAACGCTCATTGAAATGTCCTCAAATTACTTGGATTTATGGTACGAATTAAATTGTGGTGTATTTTACTATGAAATTGAGATTTTTATCTAAAAAATTTCAGTTTTAACAAAGAAATTTAAAATGTTAAGCCTCGGCTTCTGCATTCTCTAATTCTTCCTGTTTTGTAAGCCAGCTAAGCTCTGTTTCATCAAGCTTTTCACTGTATTCAGAGCGCCGAATTGAAAGCTCTTCAACTTTCTCCTTCTGTGTCTGATATAGGCTGCTGTCAGAGAGAGTTTCATCGATTTTTGCGATTTCAGCTCTGAGCTTTTCCATTGTTTTTTCAAGCTGTTCAATCTCTTTTTTCAAAGGTCTTAAGGCCTGACGTTTCTGAGCTTCGAGTTTTTTCTGCTCTTTAGACTTAAAGGAAGATGCTGAAGATGAAAGAGTCAGAGAATTGTCCTTTTTTTGTGCAAGTTTTTCCTTATATTCACGGTTCTTCTGATTCAAAAATTCCTGATAGTCATTCAGATCTCCGTTGAACTCTGTAACGTTGCCGTTATCGATCAGCCACAGTTTATCAGCAATAGCCTCTAAAAGATGTCTGTCATGGGATACCAGAATAAGTGCTCCCTGATAGGAAGAAAGGGCAATTGACAAGGCTTCACGCATATCCAGATCAAGATGGTTGGTAGGCTCATCAAGCAGAAGCAGATTTGGTTTCTGATAGGCTACAATTGCCAGAGCAAGTCTTGCCTGCTCACCGCCGGACATGGTTTCAACCTTGGCGGTTGCCTTATCTCCACTAAAGGAAAATGCTCCAAGGAAGGTTCTTAAATCCTTTTCTTTGGCATTAGGATCAATTGCTCTTAGATGGTCAAGACCGCTCATCTGTCCTGAAAGCTGATCAAGCTCATGCTGAGCAAAGTAACCTATTTTGATGCCTTTACCTAAAGTAACAGTGCCATGAACAGGTTTCAGTACAGAACACATTGTTTTGATGAGGGTAGATTTACCCTGACCGTTCTTGCCTAAAAGTCCTATTCGATCACCTGCAATCAGCATCAGATTTATGTTCTTTAAAATGATGTCATTCTCAGAGTATCCTGCATCAAGATTCTTAAGATCAGCAAGAATATCCACTGTTCTCTCAGGCTCTGCAAACTGAATATGATAAGGAGATTCCTCTGCTGTAACTGCAGTCAGCTTCAGTCGGTCTATGGCCTTTAGCATGCTCTGAGCCTGTTTTGCCTTACTTGCTTTGTATCTGAATCGCTCCACAAAGTCCTGCATATGAGCTAGAGCTGCCTCTTCACGCTTTCTTGAGGCCTTCTCATTTCTGATCCTCTCTGCTCTTAATCTTTCATAGTCAGAGTAGTTACCAGTGTATGAGACCAGCTTACATGCTTCAAAATGCAGAACATGTGTACAGAAGGTATCCAGAAAATCACGATCATGGGAAATACACAGAACAGTACCCTCATAGCTCTTGAGGTAGTTCTCTAGGAAGATGATGGTATCAAGATCAAGGTGGTTGGTTGGCTCATCGAGCAGCAGTACATCAGACTGATATATAAGAGCCTGTGCCAGATTAAGTCTCATTCTCCAGCCACCGGAGAACTCTTTGACACTCTTGTCCATTTCCTCTTCACTAAAGCCAAGACCATGCAGCAGAATTCTTGCTCTGCTGTCAATTGTCCAGGCTCCGGCTATACCTAGCTTATCTTCGATAATGGCAATCTTTTCTCCGTTATTGTCCTTGTAGGCCTGCTCTTTCTGTTTTAACAGTTCACAGAGATCCTTATCTCCCTGTTTTACATATTCAAGAGCTGATATCTCAAGAGATGGTGTCTGCTGAGATACAGAGGAGATCTTAAAGCCTTTTGGAATTGAAATATTTCCAAGTTCCGGTGCAACCTCTCCTTTAATAGCTGCGAATAAAGTGGATTTTCCGCAGCCGTTACGGCCTATGATACCGACCTTCTGATTCGGAAAAATACTGCAGGAAGCTCCTTCTAAAAGGTATTTACTTCCTCTCATTATGGTTACATCTGTAAGCTGAATCATTTTGTAAAGTAATTAGTTGTTATAAAACAAAAACAGTGGAACAAAGTCCACTGTCTTTTACGGATGGGATTAAAATCAGAGCTGTGTAGTGTTCTGAACAAGAGTAATACCGTCTTTTACTCGGATATTTCTGATGGTAATTACTGTTTTCTGACCAATGTGTCTGATTACAGAAACATTCAGAAGCGGAATACCGGTCTGTTTACATGCTCTGATAAGAGGAGGAATTACAGCTGCAGAACCTGAGTTCTGTGCTACATGAACTCCTGAACCTACAACAGTCTTAAGTCCATTGGATTTTAGAGACTGGTTGATAGCGCCAGAAACATCAGTTACACAGTCAGTTAAAGAATCTGAAACGATGGTTGGGGCAACATAGATTGGACCTTCCTCGTTCTTTAATCTTGCAGCCTGCTGTGAAGCAAGCTCAAATGCAACCTGAGAAGCATTCTCTGAAGCCTCTGACTCACACTTTGCTGTTGCTGATAGGGCCGCAACATTATTCTCGTTATTGGTGTTTAATACCTCAATGGATTCTCCTATCTGAGCTATAGGCTGAAGATCCTGTGGAGAGGTGGCCTCATCAGGAATATATGGCTGAGGAAGATTCTGCTGAACCTCTGTTCCTGCCTGTGCAGTATCCTTGTTCTCCGAACCATTTATATTGTTCAGACTTACATTTCCATTGATTACATCCTGTACAGTAATCTTAGATAAAGGACTTGTGTTTTCCTTACCCTCAAGAGCCTTTACAGTAGGAAGCAAGGTGCCTACATTATCAGCGTTTCCTACCTTGTCGGAAGGATCTGGAATGTAAGGCTTTATCTGACCTGCCTGAAGTTCCTGTGAAAATGCCTTGGCAACTTCCTCGCTCTTTGCAAGAGTTTCTGCATCATCAGTTTCTAGGGCAGTCTCAGTCTTAGGAGCTGTAGGCTTTTTAACTTTTTTCTTCTTTACTTTTGTGGTTGGCTGTTTTTCAACAACCACCTTTTTGCCGTTTGCATCAACAGAGCTGTCAAACATAGCGCTGTTGCATGCTGATAATAACCATGTTGCAGAAAGAATTAAAAAGAATTTTGCAATTCTGTTAGTTTTTGATTTTATTTTCATATAGGTTTATTTAGATCTTATCGTGCGGAAAACCAAAGCCACCAAGATATCCACCTGCCAGAAGATGCATATGAATATGTGGAACTTCCTGACATCCGTCTTTGCCAACATTAACGATTAAACGGTAACCGGATTCATTAACACCAAGATCCTCCGCAATTTTACGGGCAACAATGAAAAGATGACCAAGCATCTGCTCATCCTCTGCCTCAACATGTGCAACGGAAGGAATTGGCTTATTGGTTACGATCAGTATGTGATGTTCAGCCTTAGGAGCGATATCTAAAAAGGCAGTTACGAGATCATCGTGATAAACTGTCTTTGAAGGAATTGTGCCATTTATAATTTTTGTAAAAATTGTCTCTTCGCTCATTTCTAAAGCCTCATTGTCTGTTATCGATTCCATACTTTTTGTGACGTCGATTATATCACAAAAAATGTTTCGATATAAAAGACTGATATTTCGTAATTTGTTCTTAATTAATTGATATTTCTGCCGTTAAGTATATAAAGGGTGCAAAGTGATCAAAAAGGAGGCAGATTATGGGACAGGAGTTCGTATATTCAGCACTCCCAAGACCAACGTTAAGACCATCTGATCTGGTCTATCGTCGTCGTGTCAGCAAGTCTGACAGTGGAGATAACACCAAGGGCACCTCATCTAAGGAGCATAAATATGAACTGGAGAATTCTGACAAGAAGGATTTCAGTGAAGTTTATGAGGATGAAAAAGATAAGACTAAAAATAGAATCGATGCTGTAGTCTGATTAAATCAAATCTCCTGTCTGATAAAGGTCCGGCTTTGGATCTTTATTTTTTTTGTTGCTTAATTCTCTGTATTTTTTCCTGCCTGATAAGTGATATACTCTGAGTGTGGATAATAGTCGAAAGAAGAGTGCACAAACTCACTGTCTGAGAAAATAGAATCCTAAGAATCCGGTAATATAATCAGAGTTAATTTAAAAAGCTAGGCTAACTACGGATCAAGAAAGGAAAAAATTCACTAATGTGAATGTTTTCATGTTTTAAGTGTTTATTTTTTTCTACAATACTTAGCAGACGAAAAGAATTTATAAGTGTAAGAGGAGTTTCAAATGATTGGTATCGTAGTGGTATCACACAGTGTAAAAGTATCTGAGGGTATCTGCGATATGATTGAGCAGATTTCTGCTTCTGGAACAGGCAAACTGCCTATTATTGCTGCTGGCGGTAATTCAGAGGGTAAACTTGGAACTGACCCAAATCGTATTTTAGAGTCAATCAAAAAAGTAGATCAGGGTGACGGTGTGGTTGTTATCTGTGACCTTGGTTCTGGTGTTATCAGCTCTCAGGCTGCAATTGCAATGCTGCAGGAACCTTTAAAATCAAGAGTAAGAATTGCTGATGCTCCTGTACTTGAAGGTGCCGTAGGTGCAGCTGTTGAAGTCGCATCTGATGCTAACAGCTCTTTAGACAGTGTTATTTCTGCTGCTGAAGCATCACGTCAGCTACATAAAAAATAATTTTCAAAATCTATAATCAGACAGGCCACAGATCTATTTTCTATGGCCTTTTGTTTTTTTATAGCACACCAAAAAACGTAAGGATCTTAAATATGAAAAAGTTATTTCTTTGTATGGCTATGCCGGTTATGCTTTTAGGCTCATCTTCTGTATTGGCAGATTCCTGTACCGAGAGTGGTGTTATCGAGGTTATCGGACATGCTAAGGTTGATGTAATGCCTGATATTGCTGTTTTAAGCTATAGCGCCAGAGATGAGAATAAAGATTCAGTAAAAGCCAGAAATAGTGTTGAAAAGAAAATCACTTCACTATACGATAAGGCCCTTAGTCTGGGTGTGAAAAAAGAACAGATTATTTCTGGTAGTATCACCCTCTATCCTAAATATCACTATACAGATAAATCTAAGCGAGTATTTGACGGTTATTTCTGTTCAAGAGATATTGTCTTTAAGATTGATGACTTTTCTCTGATTGAAAAAATAACCACTGCTGCAGTTGAATCCGGAATTGCCGATATCAATGGATTCGGTTATGAGATCAAGGATACAACTGCTTTAAAGAAGGATGCAGATTCCAAGGCGATTGCTGATGCCAGAGATCAGGCTCAGCGTCTTGCAGAAGGATTCGGAGTAAAAATCAAGAAAGCCTGCTCCTTAAAGTTTGAAGGTAATAATTCCAACGTAATATATCCAAGAAACAGAGCTGCGGTTTCCCTCATGGCTGTCAAGGCCGAAGCTGCACCTGTGGCAACCGAATATACGCCGGAGAAGCAGTCTGTAGAATCAAACGTATATGCAACATTCTCAATTGAATAGAACAAAACTGGAGCTTTTAGCTCCAGCTAAAGATTTCATATCTGCCAGAAACGCCATTCTATGTGGTGCCGATGCGGTCTTCATCGGTGGACCGGCATTCGGTGCCAGAGCTGATGCTACCAATAAGATTGAAGATATTAAAAAGGTGTGTACTCTTGCACATCGTTTTGGGGTAAAGGTTCACGTTACTTTAAACACTCTCTTATATGATGAGGAACTGAAGAGAGCTCAGGAGATCATCTATGAACTTGCCGATGCAGGGATAGATGTTCTTATAGTTCAGGATTTAAGTGTTTTTTCCTTTGATATTCCTAAGGGAATCGAGCTTCATGCCTCCACTCAGTGCTGTATCGATACAGTTGAAAAACTTAAATTCTATGAGTCGCTCGGTGTAACTCAGGTGGTTCTGCCTAGAGAGTTTACCTATGATAAGATCAGGGAATTTCATGAAGCCTGTCCTAAGGTCAGATTGGAGGCTTTTATTCTTGGAGCTCTGTGTGTGGGAGTTTCCGGAATCTGTCATATCTCTGATTATCTTAAAGGTCGTTCTGCCAACAGGGGAAGCTGTGCTCAGATCTGTCGTCTTCCAATGCAGCTGTTCCATAACGGTAAAGAAATTGCTGTGGGGCATCTTCTGTCCTTAAAGGATAACAATCTTAGTGATCATATTGCTGAGCTGGTTTCTGCAGGAGTTACTTCCTTTAAAATCGAGGGCAGATTAAAAGATAAGAATTATGTTGGTAATACTACCGCCTATGTCAGCTCTAAGCTTGATTCTTTTATCTCAGATCATCAGGATTATAAAAGGGCATCCTACGGTAAGAGTTCCATCAGTTTTAAAGCTGATATAAACAAGACCTTTAATCGCGGTTTTACTGATGGACTTTTCACTGATAATAAGAAAGCTCTGCCATTTGCTCTTACTCCAAAGTTTTTAGGACCAAAGATTGGTAAAGTTATCTCGGTAAAGCGAAAAGGAAAGGAGAGTGAGCTTGTTCTTAGTCTGTCTGGTAAATACAGACTAAATAAGGGGGATGGCCTGACCTACATAAAAGAGCAGAATCCTTCACGTACAAATTCAGTTAATGTCTCAGAGCGAGTTCCAACAGTTGAAGGCTTTAGAATCAATTCTATAACTGAGCAGGATAATAAAACTGCAGTTGTTAATGTTTTTGGTTCACTCATGCTGAAATCTGGAACGATAGTGTATAAGAATTATGATGCTGAGTTTGAAAAATCTCTTGATGCTAAAAATTCTGCGGTACGTGCTGTTTCCTATAAACTTGAGTGCAGAGTCCAGCACAAAGAGGGAAGTATCTATACTCTGATCCTTAACGTAACAGATGAGAGTATGAACTGTGCCGTTGAATCCCTTGATTTTGAGTTCAATCCAGAGCTTGGAATTATAAGTGAGGAGAAGCTATTAAGTACTTTATCAAAGAGACTTGATGAGTATTCGCTACTGGAGGGGGTAACTCTTGAAGGTGAGCTTGATAAGCTTTCTTTAAGACTCTCTGCGGTAAATGAATTAAGACGTAAAGTTCTTTCAAAATGTCTTGAGCATGACAGAGTCAATTCTGAAAGTCTTTTTATACCTTTTAAATTCGAACAAAGCTCAGAGCCTCTCAAATATCCAAAGGAGAAGGTTGATTCAAGACTGGTCTTAAACTCTGTTGCAAAGAGACTTTATGAGGTGTGCGGAACTAAGGTTGGTCTTGAGGACAACGCTGCTGATAATCTTGAGAAGAATTCGGTTATGGTCTGCAAATTCTGTCTTATCAATGAATATGGCACCTGTTCAAAACAGGGCGGAAAGGTTAGCGGCTATACCTTAGGTGTCAGCGGTAAGACTTTCAAAATTAAAGTCGACTGTAAAAACTGTTTCATGCATATTGTAAAAGAATAAATAAAAGCTACAGATTAAATGTCATTTTCAGAAGATAGCAACATCAATAACGGTTTTGATTCCGAAGATTATATTCATCCTTCCATGAAGGATGTTGAGTGCTTTATTGGTCCTGAAGGCTCTTTTAAATCTTCTGTCAAAGGATTTCGTGTCAGATCCGGTCAGATAGAGATGGCCAAAAACTGGCAGCAGACATTAAGAAACAGTGAGCTTGTTGTCTGTGAGGCAGGAACCGGCACAGGCAAGACTTTTGCCTATCTCATTCCTGCGCTCCTATCCGGCAGGACAGTGGTTATATCAACAGCCTCAAAGGCTCTTCAGGATCAGCTTGTTGAAAAAGATCTACCTGCAGTATTCTCCCTTTTAAAGCTTACTCCTTCCTTTATGGCTTTAAAGGGCTTTTCAAATTACCTCTGTCTTAAGAAATATCATGAGGAATGCTCAAAATTTCTGAATAAGACCGCATTAAAGTTTGATGATTCTAATCTTGAGAAGCAATCACAAATAGATGAAGGGATGCTGGATGATCCGAATCTTTCCGAGGAAAAACTCAATGAAAATGCTATTTCTGAAGAAGTTTTAGCCAAGCTTGAACTCCTGATTCAGAATGCCAATTATCAGATAGAGAAAGATCTTCCTAATATTGATTTTGTTGAGGTTAACTCAAAGTTCCCTTCTGCAGTAACCAGAAGAGTAACCTGTGCTCCGGAGTGGTGTTCAAAAAAACGCTGTCCTTATGCTGATGAGTGTTTTCCTTATCTAGCAAGAGAAAAGGCAATAAGAACCAAGGTGGTGGTAATAAATCATTCACTGTTTTTTGCGGATATGTTTATTGATGATCCTTTTTCTCCTATGTCTCCAGCAATTCTGCTGCCTAAATATCGCACGATTATATTTGATGAGGCTCATGAACTGCCTGCAATCGGACGTGAACACATGTCTGAGTCCATAGGCTCCACTGATATTGACAAACTTCGAGAGGATCTCAGATACATAAGTAAGAATCAGAATATTCCTGTAAAGCCTTTTGAGGAACGTTTTCTTAAGCTGCGCAAGGTTTATGCCGATGTGTTTTCATATCTTTCAGCTTTAGAAGATGGTGGCAGTAGTAAACGCAATTTTCTTTTCTATAAATATGATGATTTTGATGAGAGAAACCGTGATCCTTTTATTGAGTACCAGAAGGTTAATCAGGAATTTAGAGTTCTAATGATCAATATGTACAGGGAACTTTGGGAATATAAGCTATTTATTCAGGACAATGCTGGTTTTGATGAGGAATTCTTTAACAAGGTTCTGGAATATATCAAAGCCAAGATTAATATCATTATCAGTCTGATGAAGCTTGATGATCGCAATGATCCCAGGAATATTTATTACGGCAAATACGTAGGTACTGTAGAGGTTCAGCGTAAAACTTTTAAAATGAGTCTGACTCCACTTGAGATTTCTGATTTCTTCGGCAGATATCTTGAGAACTGCTACAGCAGTAGTATCGGTGTGCTGATGACCTCAGCCACTCTTGCGGTTAATCACAGGTTTGACAAGTTCCTGATTGATATAGGCGCGCCTTCTGATACTAATACGCTTGAAGTTGAAAGCTCCTTTGACTACAAAAAACAGGCTGCTGTATACCTTGATGGTAATTTTCCTGCCCATGATGATGCGGACAGAATAAAAAAGATTGTTGAAAAGCTCGAGCCTGTCATAAATCTGGTAAAAGGCGGAATCTTCTTTCTTACCACCTCAAAAGATGCTCTTGCCAAAGCTTCATCCGCTTTAAGACACAGGTTCTCAAAGAAGAGAAAAATTTACTCACAGAATGAGAAGCTGTCCAATTCTGACATGCTCTCTAAATTCAAAAAGGACGGCCATGCAATTCTGGTCGGTACCTCATCCTTCTGGGCAGGTGTTGATGTCCCAGGAAAGGCTTTATCCCTGGTTATTATTGATAAGCTTCCTTTTGAGAATGTTTCCGATCCTATATTCAAGGCCCGCTGTGACTATTACGATGCCAAGGTTCAGAAAAGGGGAGCAAGCTTTGTAAAAATATCTGTTCCAGAGGCTGTTATTGATTTAAGACAGGGCGTAGGCCGACTTATCAGACATGAAAAGGATGTGGGCGGTCTTATTATCTGTGATCCTAGAATTGTCAGCAAGAACTATGGCTCCCAGTTTGTGAAATCATTGCCGGATATGGCAATTTACAATAACCTCGAGGAATTTGAATCTTTTTTAACTTCTTTTGACGAAAGTGATAAAATTCAAGGCCAATAAATAATAGAACACTCAGGATTTAATGATTTATGAAACTAATTGCTATTGATACATCAACAGAAAACTGTTCTGTAGCTTTGTTAAATGAAGACTCAATCACCTTCAAATCAGAGGTTGCTCCTCAGAAGCATGCTGAGATTGTTCTTGAGATGCTGGATACTATCCTAAAGGAAAGCTCTCTTAGCAAGGATGATCTGGACGGTCTGGTATTAGGCATCGGTCCTGGTTCTTTTACTGGAGTGCGCATTGCCGCCTCATCTGTTCAGGGCTTAGCTTTAGGTCTGAATCTTAAGGTTGCCAAAATTACGTCACTAGAAGCCCTGGCTATTGAAGCCTTATCAAAGTCCTCTGCTTCCTATGTTGTATCTTCAATTGATGCCCGTATGGGAGAGGTTTATATTGCTGTATATAAGGTTGAGGGCAGTGCTCTGACCTTATTATCTGAGGAAAAGGTATTAAAACCTGAGGATGCAGTTGCTCACATAAAACAGTTTGTTGGCGAAGGTGAGGAGGTTATCTGTGCCGGTTCAGGCGTTGATATTCTGAAAAATGCTGGTATGAGAGATTATCCTAAACATGCTGATTTCCCACAGGCACAGTATCTTTTAAATAAGGGAGCTGAGCTTTTAAGTTTAGGCAAGGGCGTTGATCCAGAAGATGCTCTGCCATTATATGTAAGAAATGAGGTAACCTGGAAGAAGGTTTCTGAACAGTAGAGAAAAAATATTTCTTAACTTATTGTAAAAAGGAATAATTACTAATTAGCGTATAGTGTGATCCTGACCTAAACTTAATACAGTTGAATACTTTTGTTCATCCGTACTTTCTCGTTTTAAATTTGAGGTAGAAATGGCTATATCTAATGTTGTTGACTCTTCAAGATTTCAGATCATCCAGAGTCACACCAATCGTCAGAGACTTGACGAGCAGATTAACCGTAACGATGAGGAAAACACTTCTTCTGTAAAGGTTGAACAGACTGTGTCTGTAACACCTAAGATTCAGGGGCAGGAGCATGAGGACTCTTATGCAGGTGCAAGAGAGGAATTAGGCTATACTCAGAAATCTTTCCACAGCAAGGCTAGCGCATATAGCAACGTTCAGAATCAGGATAGACGAGAGGCAATCTCTCAGCAGTTAGGTGTGTCTGTCTACGCTTAAAGATATCTGCTTTTCACAAATAGCAAAATTAGCATCCTAGTGGTGCTATTTTTTTTACCTTCCTTTTTATACCGCAGATGGTGATCTGCGGTATTGAAAGGGAGAGATATCTAACGTTAGCTCAGGTATTAACCGCCTAATAGGTTTAGAGCGATCTGAGGACGCTGGTTAGCCTGAGTTAGAACAGAGGTTGCAGCTTGCTGAGTAATGGTCTGAGCAGACAGGTTAGCAGCTTCTTCAGCATAGTCGGCATCACGGATACGTGATCTTGCATCAGAAACATTCTCATGGGT
>NZ_FPAH01000056.1 GCF_900116345.1 Succinivibrio dextrinosolvens
AATGCAGATGAAAATGCAGCGGGAAATATCCTAAGGGCGGGGCTCGCCCGGCTAGCGCAGGAAGTGAACTCCAAAAGGAGTCAGCACTGTGAACCCTCTGAAGCTGAACAGTAATGTCAGCAGTAGGAATCCTCTTGCTTCAGCAAGATGAGGATGTCAAATCTTCTGTACAGTAGAAGCCAAGGCCATAATCCTTGTAAATTTTGCCAATGCTATACTGGGGCTTTTCTATAGTGTGGTCTGAACCGTGATAAATTGTTTTGATCACGTATAATCTCCTTATTTAAAAGGATACTCCTAAAGAAGTAATTTTCAAATGATAAAGACTGTTATCGATTATTTTCTTAAAAAATGGCAAGACTTTTCTGATGGAGTCTATTGAGAAAGTAAAAAAAAGAAAACCGGCAAAAGCCGGTTCATACAAAAGTCTAAAATAGGAATGAGATTACATCTCTGTAGGGATTTCAAAAGCTGCAGGCGGAACATTTGTACACTGAGCTCGATTCTTTAATGCGGCATCTAACAGTGTAATAGCAAGCATTGCCTCTGCAATCGGAACTGATCTGATGCCTACACAAGGATCATGACGGCCTTTTGTTACAATTGAAGTAACCTTGCCCTCTTTATCAATGGTATTTCCTGGTACAAGAATACTTGAAGTTGGCTTTAAGGCCATCTTTACAATGATTTCCTGACCGGAACTGATTCCTCCTAAAATACCACCGTTGTGATTTGACATGAATCGCTCAGGGGTAAGCTCGTCACGAGCTTCAGATCCTTTCATTGAAGCCATATCAAAACCATCGCCAATCTCAACACCTTTTACAGCATTGATTCCCATCATAGCGTAGGCAATCTGAGCATCAAGACGGTTGAAGACTGGATCACCAAGCCCAACCTTTACTCCGTGGGCTCTGACTTGTACGCAGGCACCAACTGAATCTCCTGCTGTTGCAAGCTCCTTGAAAAGGGCCTTTAATTCCTCAAGTTTTGAGGGATCTGAGAAGTTGAACTCGTTCTCTAGCGCAGCTTTTGGATCGTAGATATCTGTTTTAATATTACCAATCTGTGTTACACAGCCATCAATGGTAATATTGAAGAGTTTCTTTAATACCTGCTTAGCTACCGCTCCAGCTGCAACTCTCATCGCTGTTTCACGGGCTGAGGCTCTGCCGCCGCCGCGATAATCTCTGATACCGTATTTTGCAAGATAGGTATAATCAGCGTGTCCAGGACGGAAGGAATTCATAATAGCTGAATAATCTCCTGAACGCTGAGAGGTGTTTTCAATAATCAGGCCTAAAGAGGTTCCGGTGGTCTTGCCTTCAAACACACCTGAAATAATTCGTACCTGATCTGGTTCATTTCTAGGGGTTCCATATCTGGTTGAACCAGGACGTCTTCTATCCAGATCTGGCTGAATGACACTTTCATCAAGTTCAATCAGAGGTGGTACGCCGTCTATAATTGCAGCTAGAGCTGCACCATGGCTTTCGCCGCAGGTTGTTACTCTGAATATTTCTCCGAATGTATTAGCGGGCATTATTTACCTCTAAAGCTGCCTTTTCAAAGACATCATGATAGGCTCTTAACTGCTCTACTCCTAGGATGAACACTCCAGTGCCACCACGTTTGAGATCAACAAAATGGAATGGTACGGTTGGGAATAAATCAACCAGCTGTTCCTCTGAATTACCAACTTCCATAATCAGGATACCGTCATCATTCAGATAATCACCTGCCTTGGCAAGGATCTTCTTGGCACAGTCAAGTCCATCATCGCCAGAACCTAAGGCAAGATCAGGCTCACAGCGGAATTCATCCGGCATGGTGGCAAGATCATAGCTGTCCACATAAGGTGGATTTGCTACAATCACGTCGTATTTGTCACCTTCAGGAAGGTTCTCGAACAGATCTGATTTAATTGGGAATACACAGTCCTCAAGACCGTAGCCTTCAATATTGATATTGGCTACTTCCAGTGCTTCATCAGAAATATCAACAGCATCTACCTCAACATCTCTGTCAAAATGCAGAGCAATAGCAATAGCGATACATGCTGAACCTGTACACATATCAAGCACTCTCTGAGGCTGGCTGTCCACATAAGGGTCGAAACCGGATTCAATCAGTTCTGCAATTGGTGATCTTGGGATAATGACTCTGTCATCTACGTAGAATTCTTTTCCACAGAAGAATGCTCTGTGGGTCAGATATGGAGTTGGGATTCGATTCAGGATTCTCTGGCAGGCAATCTTTCCGATAAGCTCTCTTTCGCTTTTGGTTAGCTTTGAATTTAGTGTTGACTCATCGCATGGTGGTTGCAGATGCATTACCGCCTGAACGATCTCGATGGCCTCATCCCAGTAGTTAGCGGTTCCATGTCCGACATAAATTGAATAGCTGGCAAAGCAGGAAACCAGATAACGAACAACATCCTGAACAGTAGTTAATTCGTCATTGATTGAAGAGGTTATCTGTTCTGCACTTGGCAGTTCGTCCAATAATGAATGAATGATTGCAATTTCTTGATTATTCTGAAGTTTCGACATATATGTATTTAAAAAAATGAAAAATAAAGTGTATACGCCGTTAATTATAACACAGTACAAACATAGTGTTTTTAAAGAGATTTTTTTTACAAAATGATCGTATCCTGTGCAGAGAAAGGAAATTTTGGACAAAAAAATACCCTCAAAATTATGAGGGCACTTCTCCATCCTCAGTTTTCTGAGGATTGAATTCTTAGGTTATCTAGTAATGAACAACGTTCAGACGAAGTGCATATTCACCTGCACACTCGTTGATTTCCTTACAGATTTTCAGTGATTTTGTATCCATTTTAACTGTAGCAAGCACTCTGCCACAATCGAACTCAAATACCCCACTACCTTCTAGAACAAACTGACCTTTGAAAAATGAAACTACGTATTTTGCTATTTGTTTAGGAATATACTTCTTAAATACTCTCATCGGTAAATAAACCTTATGTTGATATCTTTCAAAAAAAGTAAATATAAAAAAATTTCACATTTAAAATAAACTTTACAACTTTAATATTAGAATAAACTTATAAGGTTTGCTGTGAAAAGAGCGTCAATTATTTATTTAATAACAGTTTTTTATTGTTTTTGTGACTTGTTCAATTTTATAAAATCATGTTTTTGAGAATGAGACATGACTTGCAAGTTAAATTGCAAAAATGTGAGCAAGAAATATGACATACCTAGAATAAATAATCATTTTCATATGGAGATACAAATCTCTCGTATTTAGCCCGGACGCCATTATAATCCATTACAAGAGCGCATCCAGTACCAAATTGAGGGGGAATTGTGATTTTTTGATTCAGGTCATAAGATAGTATTTCAACGAGTGGTAAATGTGAGACCAGGATAACGTTATCATACATATCACAGTTGACATCAATAAACGATATCACATTGTGCGCATTTCCTGATGGTGTAAGGTCAGGTATATATTCAATCTTGTCCTTAAAATCCAGCTTGTCAGCAACGATACTTGCTGTCTGCATTGCTCTGGTTTTAGGTGAGCTGTATATTTTGGTGGCTTTGAAGAATTCCTTGAGCTTTGCTCCAACCAGTCCGACTTCATCCTGTCCCTGTGTGGATAAAACTCTATCTGCGTTCTCGTAAATAGCATCGCCGTGTCTAATTACTATAATCTTCATAAATCACACCAAAATTCTGTTTGCTAATTGTCAGATAAATTCTTTAATTTACTCTTTGTACAGTTTTATTTTACACCGTACATATTTTTATTTTTCATATTTTGGTCGAAGATTTTAAAATTTTTTCAGTTAAAATATAAATAGTTACGGTATTTCTTTTGAAAATATTACCTGTATAGAGCAGGTATTACAGAGTATTTTAAGGTTACTATGGATTATAAGTATCTGAAAAACTACAGAAATTTAAAAGCATTCTTCAAAGATGCATCTTCTGAGGATATTCAGTTTATTATTTCAAAACTAACCGAGTTTTACGCTGAAGTTAAGAATAAGGAAGAACAGGCGGAAAAGCTTGAAAAAGCCAGAATTCAGTTCCTCAACGGAGTGCTGGATTCGCTTGATGATCACAACTTCACTGTTGAAGATCTTATGGCTTTGAAGAAAACTTCTGTAAGAGAGAACCGTACCAGAATGAGACCTCGCTACATGTACTATGATCTGGACGGTAACGAGTGTCTGTGGTCCGGTCAGGGAAAAATTCCAAAAGCTATGCGGCAGGTAATGCAGCGAGACGGAATTACAGATAAGAATCACTATCTGATTAAAGATAGTGATTAGTGTATTGTAGAAATTTTGGCTACCTGCTGTAGCTATTTCTACTGAATGGAAGCGTTGATATCTACAAGGGCTTTGACAGGATCTTCAGCCTGTGTGATAGGTCTTCCGATTACAAGATAATCAGAACCTGCTGCAATGGCCTCTGCAGGTGTCATAATTCTCTTCTGATCTCCTACTGATGAACCGGCAGGTCTGATTCCTGGGGTAACACAGATAAAAGGAGACTTTACATTTGACTTAATCAGAGTCACTTCCTGAGCTGAGGATACCACACCGTCAAGTCCGGAATCTTTTGCCAGTTTGGCAAGTCTTATCACCTGCTCCTTTGGCTCAGTCATAACACCGATTGAATTAAGCTGAACTGAATCCATAGAAGTTAAGACAGTTACACCTATAAGGTAAGGTCTTTCTCTGTATTTTGATAAGGCTTCAGCCGCTGCACTCATCATTACAGGACCGCCTGAGGTATGCACATCCACAAGCCAGACACCAAGATCAGCGGCAGCTTCACAGGCTCTGCTTACGGTATTTGGAATATCGTGATATTTTAAATCAAGAAAAACCTTAAAACCTTTATCAACCAGCTTTGAAACAAATTTTGGACCTGCAGAGGTAAAGAGTTCATTTCCTACCTTTAGTCTGCACAAATCACTTGAAACTCTGTCTACAAACTCCAGTGCTTTTTTCTCATCGTTATAATCTAAGGCAACAATAACCTTGGATTCTGTCATTTTAATCTCCATCCAATCCGATCTTAGGTTTCAGGCTTTCCCATTTTCTGCATGAAGGACACTGCCAGAACATTATCTTTGATTCAAAACCGCAGTTAGGACATGAATACTTGTTGCTCAGGGCGATCTGGGCATCAAGAATACTCTTAATCTGCATTATTGATTCATTGCTGGTAGCATCATTGCTGTGAGAGCGAATCTCCAGCAGCGCAGAAAAAAGTTTTAAATTTGATTTGTTCTTTATGAAGGATAAAAGTAAAGCTTCAGCATCATCTTTTCCTGACTGCTGTTCAACTGTCTTTACAAGTTCTACCATTGCCTCTGCCGAATTTGTTCTGTGTACAAGATCCTCAAGGGCAAAACGATAATTCGGATCAGCACTGTTTGGAAAGCATTTTTTGAGTTTTTCCAGACAGATTACACCTGAATTTGGCTCAATAATACTTGCTTCCTTTATTAGCTGACTGGCTTTTAGAAGATTATTCTGGGAAACCAGAATTTCAGCAAGCTCAAGTCTTGCTCTGATACTCTTGTTAGAACATTCTATTGCTTTACGGTAATTGGCTGCGGCTGCTTCCTTGTTTCCGTTTAAAGAAAGCTGTTTTGCAAGCTCACAGTAATACTGACTGACCTGTTTTGCCTGTCTGCCTTCAAGTGAATCACTGTAACGGTTAGCAATCTCAATTGCTTTTGCATAATCCTGCTCCTTCTCATAAACACTCAGAAGCAGAATGGCACATTCATTTTGTAATCTTGGGATATCAACGGTTTTAATTAAAATATCCTCTGCCCTGTCCAGAAGACCTGCACTGATGAAATCTCGGCTTAATTCAAGCAGAGCTATCTCTTTTTCGCTGTCATCAATATTCTCATCTGAGGACATTTTTTCATGCAGAGCAATGGCTTTATCCACTTCACCGCGCTGACGGAAAAGATTTCCTAGTGCAAGGGATGATTCAAAGGAAGGATCTTTACTGTTTAAAAAGGCAATGAATTTATCAACAGCCTTTTCCTGTTTATTGTTTAGAAGATAATCAAATCCTTTTAGATAATTTGAATTCTGTTTGTTTTTTAAATTCTGCTGTTTCTGCCTTGAGGAGTTATAGCCCATGTAGTAGCCATAAACAGCAGCAATAGGAAGGAGTAAAAATAGAAGTTCAAACATTTATTCTTTTTCAGTTTTTGAATCATTCAGTTTGTCGACTTCTTTCTTGAGCTTGTTCAGAGCAGATTTAGCTGATTTTTCTCTGAACCAGAGTTTTAAGCATAGAAGCAGACTTGCATAGATGCCCAAAATAAAACCAAAAATCACACCTATAACCAGCACAGATGCAACCGGAATTTCTTTTTGAACAAACAGAAAATCGAACATGACCTTAGCATCATTGGCACTGCCGATTGCAAGGCCGACAACAGCCAGAAATACAAAGACAATAAAGTAAAACCAAAACTTAATCATGCCGATCCTCATAATTTCTAATGAATATAATAACATAAAGCGCAACAAAGCAAATGATTTTCATTTACCTGATGCGCTATGCACTAGATGTTTCTCTAGCCTTAAGTATGATTATGACTGAAGTGTTATTTAAGAATATTTACACGTTCTCTAAGCTCGACACCAGGTTTGAAATGCACCACTCTGCGACGACTCAGATTAACCTGTTCACCTGTCTTTGGATTGTGTGCTACACGAGGCTCATGAATACGAACTTCAAAACTTCCAAAGCCACGGATCTCGATACGATCACCGGCTGAAAGAGTTTCAATCATGATTTCAAAAATCTCGCGAACAGAATTATCCACTGTAATCGGATTCTGATAAGGAAATTTCTTAGCTAAAGCCTCAATTAGTTCGGCACGTGTCATAATATTCTCCTAACCCGCACAATCATTCTTTCCTTTTTAATAATAGCAAGTATTATTTTTTTCTCTATGATTTAAAAGAATAATTTAAAAAAAAGAGAAAATTTTTAGCTGTTTTTTGACGTATAGCTAATTTTAAGTTAAGGAAAAATAATAAATAAATTATTTATTGGTTATTTTTTAATGAGTTAATTATAGTTGATAAATCTAATTTTTTCTAAATTTTTTTAAAATCATATAGTTAATATATTAAACATATAACACTTTAAAAATTCACTTATTACTTAGTTTTTTGTTAGCATTTCTTAGAGTGTTCCAGATGTTCATTTAAATATTTTCTTCTCTGTTATAGCTATTGTTTATAACCTGAAATAGAAAAATAGTATTTGAAATCATTGGTATTTTGTAAAAGAATATATACAGAACGTGATGACGAAGAAATCGTTATTCATCCAGATAATAAAATCAAAAATAGAGAATTTTTGAAGGTAAGAATATGGTTCACTTAAGATATACCTCCTTTGTATTTGTCGCTAAAAATACATTCCACCAAGGCGTAAATCAGAATATGCCCATGCCTTTACACTGTTTTCTCTGTTAGAGAAAACCTGTTACCTATAAGTCTTATTTAATGATTTAAAGTCATTGTTAAATCATTGCGTGTCTGTTGTCTTGATACTATAGACTGTTCATTTTTTATTATAAAAAAAACAAAAAGTTATCAATAAATAACAATCTAGAAAATTTTTTAAAGATTCATAATGGGAGTTATAAAAATGAATCTTGATATAAAAGAATATATAGAAAAAGAATTTTATTATCTGCACCAGCATCCTGAGCTTTCCTACAGAGAATTTAAAACTACAGAGAGATTAAGACAGGATCTTGTGGATAACGGGATTGAGATCCTTCCTTATAACCTTGAGACTGGATTGGTAGGAAGTATCGGTTCTGGAGATAAAACTGTAGCCATTCGTGCCGATATTGATGCCCTTCCGATTCTTGAAGAGGCAGTTGTTCCTTATAAATCCTTATATGACGGTGTAATGCATGCTTGCGGTCATGACAGTCATGCTGCAATTATTCTCGGAGCTGCTCTGCTTTTAAAACAGCAGGAAGCTTTGCTAAAAGGAAAGGTTCGAGTTATTTTTCAGCCAGCTGAAGAGGCACCGGGAGGTGCTCGTAAAATCATTGAAGCTGGAGTTCTGGATAAAGTTTCCGCTATATTCGGTATTCACAGTGCTCCTATTTATGATGTAGGAACCTTAGGTATTACAGGTGGTCCTACTCATGCGGCAGTTGAAAAATTTGAACTCCTCTTTGAGGGAAATGGAACTCATGCCGCCCATCCGAATCTAGGAAAGGATACTGTCCTTATTGCTTCCCATTTTATAACTGCGGTTCAGAGTATTGTTTCAAGAGAGATTGATCCAATTGATTCTGCAGTAGTTTCCGTTACCCATATTCAGGCTGGTAATACCTGGAATGTTATTCCTCAGAGTGCCTTTTTAGAGGGAACAATTCGTACCTATACCAGAGAATCCAGAATATTGGCAAAGCAGCGTTTTGAAGAGCTTGCTAAAGGTATTGCATCAACCTTTGGTATTAAAGTTTCTCTTAAATGGACAGTGGAATTACCTGCAACCTTTAATGACTATAAGCTTGAGCAACTTGCAAGAACTACAGCTTTAGAAGAAGGATTCATTGTTGAAGATGCTCCCCGTTCTTTAGGCGGTGAGGATTTCAGTCTTTATCAGGAAAAAATCCCTGGTTTCTTTGTTCTCATCGGAACTGGAAAGACCTTCCCTAACCACAATCCAAAATTCAGGATTTCTCCTGAAGCTCTCTATCCTGCAGCAAAATATGTTGCAACACTGGTCAGGAACTATCTGGAGTCATAGTAATGGAAAGCTCAAATTCACCAATTATAAGTTTTAAGAATATCTCAAGAGAGTATACCCAGAACAAAGTTGTTACCAGAGCTTTGGATAACATCTCCCTTGATATAGAAAAAGGAGATATCTTTGGTCTGATCGGCTCATCTGGGGCAGGAAAATCCACTCTTTTAAGAATGATCAATGCTCTGGAAATTCCAACTTCCGGTAAGGTTTATGTTAAGGGAACTGACATAAACGGAATTTCGGCAAAACAGCTTTCAATCCTGCGTAAGGATATTGGTATTATCTTTCAGGATTTTAATCTTTTAGAATCCAAGAATGTATTTGATAATGTTGCCATTCCGCTGATCTTAAAACGCACTCCAAAAAATGAAATTAAAGCCAGAGTAGCAGAATTACTTAAATTTGTCGGGCTTGAGGATAAAGCACTGTCTTTACCAAAAGAGCTGTCCGGCGGTCAGAAACAGCGTGTCGGTATAGCAAGAGCTCTTGCCACCAAGCCTTCTGTACTGCTGTGTGACGAGGCTACTTCAGCGCTTGACCCTAATACTACCGAGTCAATACTTGATCTTCTGCAGAGAGTTAATCAGGAACTGAATGTAACTATCATTTTTGTTACTCATACCATTCGCGTTATTCAGAAGATCTGCAATAAGGTGGCAATTCTTGATCAGGGAAATCTGGTTGAACACGGCAGGGTCATTGATGTCTTCTCCAATCCCAAAAGTGAGATTGCCAGAACCTTCGTTGAAACTATTATTCCAAGCAGAATCCCTCAGGGAATACTTGATGAGCTTAATAGCTACCATGGCTATTACAAGCTTATCAGAATATTTTTCTATGCGGAAAATGCAACGGATGATGTTATCTGGCAGATCAATAACAAACTTAACGTGCATACCAATGTGATGTTTGCTTCTGTAACAGAAATTCAGGGGCTGGTTTTATCCATCATTACCCTGCAGATAACTGGTAACGAGGATGATTATAAGAAAGCTGTCGATTATATAAATTCAAAACACATAAGCTATGAGGAGATATCTCTATGAACAATCTATTAATTCAAATGTTCGGTATAACCTCTGATCAGCTTATCCTGTGTGCCAATCAGACTCTGTATATGGTTTTCGTTTCTCTGTTCTTAGGTTCAATAATCGGTTTTATTCTGGCATTTATCCTGGTTCTGACAAAAAAGAACGGACTTAAGGAGAATCGAGTGGTGTTTACGGTTACAAGTGCCATTATCAACTGCCTGCGTTCCATTCCTTTTGTGATTCTTCTGGTTTTCATTCTGCCTGTAACCAAGGCTATTGTTGGAACCAGAATCGGAACCACCGCAGCTTTAGTTCCTCTAATAACCTTCATCAGCCCTTATCTTGCAAGACTGTTTGAGAATTCTCTTTTAGAGGTCAAGTCTGGAATTATTGATGCCGCCAAGGCTATGGGAGCCAATACTCTTCAGATTATCTTCTATTTCTGGCTGCCCGAGGCTAAAGGTTCGCTGATTCTATCTGTCACCATCGGAGCGATCTCTCTTTTAGGAGCTACCGCAATGGCAGGAGTAATCGGTGCCGGCGGTATAGGTGATCTGGCCCTAACCTACGGCTACGAGAGAATGAATTCACCGCTGATGCTGTTTACTGTAATAGTTCTGATTATATTTGTACAGCTAATACAGTCTATCGGTAATTATTTTGCTAAAAAATCAAAACGTATCTAAACATATATAACATTAAATGGAGTTAATTATGAAAAAGTTAGTTATTGCATCTTTGCTCTCTACTGCACTTTTATCATCAGCTTTCGCTTTTGATGAGTCTCATCCAACCCTGACCTTCAGTAAATCTCAGGGCCCTTATTCAGAGCTCTTTATCTCTGGTGTGCAGCCTATTCTTGAGAAACAGGGATATACAGTGAAAGGTATCGATCTCTCTGATCTTCTTCAGGCCGATCTTGCTTTAAACGAAGGTGAAGTTGATTTTAACGTAGAGCAGCATACAGCATATCTTCAGAACTTTAACTCAACACAGGATGGTCATTTAGTTCCGCTTACACCAATTCCAACTGTACCTGCCGGTATCTATCCTGGTGCTAAAAAGGATTTAACCGAGATTAAGGATGGAGACACTATTGCTGTTCCAAATGATGCCTCAAATACCGCAAGAGCTTATAACATTCTGCAGAAGATTGGCTGGATTAAGCTGGACCCAAATGTTGATCCATCAAAGGTTACCAAGCTTAATATCATTGAAAATCCATTTAATCTGGAATTCGTTGAGATGAAATCTCTGAATATTCCTGCAGTGGCAACTGATTTTGCTTTCGTTGTAATTACAGGTTCTGTTGTCTATAACGCAAAAGTACCACCAGAGTCTGTTTTAGCCCAGGAAGATATTGCTCCTCATTTACTGCTCCAGCTGGTTGTCCAGGAAAAGGATAAGGATTCAGTCTGGGCCAAGGATATTAAGGATGCTTATCAGTCTCAGGAATTCAATGCTTACATTAAGGAACACAATACCGGTCTGTGGTTTGTTCCTGAGTATAAGTAACCTCAAAAAAAGTAAAAACAGCAGTACCTTTTTGTCGGTATTGCTGTTCTTTACCTTTGTTATGTAAAAGAAAGGATTAACTCAGCATCTAGAATACAGCTATGGTGTAATCCGCCACGAAAGTCTCACCTGCTGATAGCTTCTGCTCCTTGTATTTCTGATCAAGACTGCCACTAAACCCTTTATCATCTGCTCTGCCAATCCATGGCTCTAGACATACGAAAGGAGCATTTTTCCTGGTTGGCGACCAGATTCCAAATGAAGGGAAGCCCTTAGCCTCCAGAGTGATATAAGGTTTCTTATCTCCAAAGCATAGAGTAGCCTTTTCAACTTCATACTCATCAAAGATAAGCGCATCATTGTCAAACATGCTTTCTTTTATCTTATAGTATCCATTATCTGTAGCGAGAGTTTTAACTGAGCTGTTATCTACAGTACCCTCAGATGGATCAAGAAGTTTGTAGGATAATGAATTTTTTCCTTCGAAGTACAGATAGTAATCCTCTTTTGAATCTGCAGCACCCTGTGCTGGAACATTGAAGGCAGGATGTCCACCGATTGAGAAATACATGGTGTCTGCACCGGTATTAACGACTTTCCAGCCTACACGGACCTTATTTCCTTCAATAGAATGGCTGATAATAAGCTCAAAATCAAATGGATATACCTTAAGAGTATCTGGTGAAGACTTTAATGAAAAAACAACTTCATTATCAGTTTTAGAAACCAGAGTGAAATCCAGATCACGGGCAAAGCCGTGCTGTCCTAAACTGTACTCTTTTCCCTGATAGGTGTAGGTATTGTTTCTAACCTTACCTACGATTGGAAACAACACAGGAGCATGACGCCCCCAGTAGGCCTTGTCAGCATTCCATAAAATTTCACGCTTGTTTTTCTTGTCGTAAACAGAAGAAAGCTGAGCTCCTGATTTATCAACCCCAACTTTTAAAAATTCATTCTCAATATATTCCATACGATAGTCCTTTATGTTTTCTGTATAAGGATTATTTTGCAACATTTGAGAGAAAAAATGAATGGTTATGGAATGGATTACAAAAAATGCGCAGAAAAACAAAACCCGTTATCAGTTTAACCGATAACGGGTCATATAAATCAGAGCACCAAATCAATCAGTGCTCAAATCTATAATTACTGCTTGTTAGCTGCAGCGAAAGCAGCTGCCATAGCGGTAGTTGTAGGCTCAGCAGCCTGCTGATTTACAGACTCTAAAGCTTCCTTCTCCTCAGCCTCGTCCTTAGCACGAACTGATAGAGAAATCTGACGGGTCTTACGATCAACGTTTACGAACTTAGCCTCGATTACATCGCCTTCCTTAGCAACAGTGGTAGCGTCCTCAACACGATCACGTGATAGGTCAGCTGCCTTGATGTAGCCGGTGATGCCATCAGCTAACTCTAGGGTAACGCCACGTGCATCAACAGCAATAACCTTGCCTGATACAATAGCACCCTTACGGTGAGCTGAAACGTAATCTGCAAATGGATCCTCAGAGATCTGCTTTAGACCTAGAGAAATACGCTCTCTCTCTGGATCAACCTGTAGAACGATAGCGGTAATCTCGTCACCCTTCTTGAAGTTGCGAACTGCTTCTTCACCTGACTGCTGCCAAGAGATGTCAGATAGGTGAACTAGACCGTCGATACCACCGTCTAAGCCGATGAAGATACCGAAGTCAGTGATTGACTTGATCTTGCCGGTTACCTTCTCACCCTTTGAGTGAGACTCAGCAAACTCTACCCATGGGTTTGGCTTGCACTGCTTTAAGCCTAATGAAATGCGACGACGCTCTTCATCTAGCTCTAGAACCTTAACCTGAACCTTATCACCTACTGATACAATCTTAGATGGGTGAGTATTCTTGTTGGTCCAATCCATCTCTGAAACGTGTACTAAGCCCTCTACGCCGTCAGCGATCTCAACGAAGCAGCCGTAATCAGTTAGGTTGGTTACCTTGCCTTCGATCATTGAGTCAACTGGGAAGCGAGCTGCGATATTTGCCCATGGATCCTCACCAAGCTGCTTTAAGCCTAGAGAAACACGTGAACGATCGCGGTCGAACTTAAGTACCTTAACAGTAACTTCCTCACCAACCTGAACAATCTCTGAAGGGTGCTTTACACGCTTCCAAGCCATGTCAGTGATGTGTAGTAAGCCGTCAACACCGCCTAAGTCTACGAATGCACCGTAGTCAGTTAGGTTCTTAACGATACCGGTTACAGTCTGACCCTCAGCTAGATTTGCAAGTACGCTCTCACGATCAGCTGAATTCTCAGTCTCGATAACAGCACGACGTGAAACAACAACGTTGTTGCGCTTCTGGTCTAACTTGATAACCTTGAACTGCTGCTCTTTGCCTTCGATGTGTGCAGTATCACGTACTGGACGTACATCTACTAATGAGCCTGGTAAGAAAGCACGGATGCCACCTAACTGAACGGTGAAGCCACCCTTAACCTTACCATCGATAACACCGATAACAGTCTCGTTCTTGTTAAATGCGTCTTCAAGCTTGATCCAAGCTTCGTTACGCTTTGCCTTTTCGCGAGATACCTGAGTCTCACCGTCGCCTGATTCTACAGACTCTAAAGCTACGTCTACTTCGTCACCAACCTGAACTTCGATTTCACCCTGAGCATTGTAGAACTGCTCCTCAGGAATAGCAGACTCTGACTTTAGACCAGCGTCTACGATTACGAAGCCGTTGTTAATTGCTACTACAGTAGCCTTGATCATTGAACCAGGACGTGTTTCAACATTCTGTAATGACTCTTCGAAAAGTTGTGCAAATGATTCCATTAAGGTTTCCCAATAAAGCCCCGAAGCATCATGCTTTAGGGGGTTGTAAAAAATATGCCGTCTTCCATGACAGCACAACAAAAAAATCCTTTAATTAAATGTCAAACTTTAGTGCAGTCTTTGACATTATGTACTCTGCTGCGGTTCTGAAAACTTCCTCAATATTCATATCTGAAGAATCAATCAATAATGCATCATCAGCAGGTTTGAGAGGAGCAACCGGACGGTTTCTGTCTCTGTCATCTCTCTCTTTAATCTCTGCAAGAACAGTATCAAAATCTGCGCTCTTGCCTTTTGCCTCAAGCTGAAGACATCTGCGTTTGGCTCTTACTTCAGCACTTGCATCCAAGAAGATCTTTACCTGAGCCTTAGGGAATACAACTGTACCCATATCTCTGCCGTCGGCAACCAGACCAGGCTCTTTTAAGAACTGACGCTGACGGTCAAGCAATGCCTGTCTTACTGAAGGATAAGCTGCAACCTTGCTGGCATTGTTTCCGGCTTCCTCTGTTCTGATAGCTAATGAAACATCCTCACCGCCTAAGAGTACGTGAACACCGTCATCCATACATTCAAAGGAGAGATTTAAAAGTTTAGCTTCCTGAACAACAGATTCCTCATCAAACAGAGCCAGTCCTGCTTTACGAACTGCATATCCCAGTACTCTGTAGATTGCGCCAGAATCAAGTAGATCAAAATCTAAAGCCTCAGCAAGACGACGAGTTAATTCGCCTTTACCTGCGCCACCAGGGCCGTCAACAGTAATTACAATTGCATCTGACATCGAGATCATCCTTAAATCTAAGGTCTGTATTATACATTAAACTTAGACAAATACCACATAAAAAAGCTTTTTTTAGCATTTTTGACTAAAAAAATCAGCTTTTGGGGTATCTGTTTTAACTGCGGTGGCTAATTTAGCATTAAATTCTGATTATTTCCAGCAGTAACTACCGGATCTTAAAGTGTTTTTGAAAACTGTTTAACTAATAATGCCGGAGGCTCTCAATATGTACCTTATATATAGGTGTATTAACTGAAAGTGAATGATGTGGTGACAAGGAAAATTATGAACGGTACTTCCTTGAACCGCATTATTCAGTCTTAAGTTTCTATCCTAGGCCGAACCTTTAAATTGAATAGTGTGATTGTTTAACAAACAACAATGGAGCTATTCAATGGCAGGCAATTCTCAAAAGCTAAACGAAGGCGAGCTGTCACTGTACTCAATGCTTATATCTCAGGGATATGTTCCTGTAGGAGTTGATCTGGCAGCAAGAGTATTTCAGGTTTGCTATCTGACCGAGAAGCAAAAGATTAAGAATAAAGCCTTATCTCGTGAAGC
>NZ_FPAH01000053.1 GCF_900116345.1 Succinivibrio dextrinosolvens
CCCATTCCGAACACAGAAGTGAAATGCAGTAACGCCGATGGTAGTGCAACGTACGTTTGTGTGAGAGTAGGTCACCGCCAGGCTTCCCTTTCTGAAAGACCGTAGTTTAGCTACGGTTTTTTAATATCAGATTTCAGTGCTGATATGGCTCAGTTGGTAGAGCGCACCCTTGGTAAGGGTGAGGTCCCGAGTTCGATTCTCGGTATCAGCACCATTTCCTTTAATTTCAATAAGTTATTTTGTTTCTAGGCTTCTGTTTTGGAAGTTTTTTTGTTTGTGTACCCTCAAGTTTGTAGACTATCTAAGAGTAATCCATTCTGCAAATCACCTCTAATTCTTATTTAAAAGCCATTGGCCTTTCATCTGAGGTTGCTTTTTCTGTCTTATTTTCTGTTTGTAGAGTTTACTCTTGAGTTTACTGATAATCAGGCGCAGCTGCTTATTCGTTCAGACTACAAGTCAGATTTTTCTAACATTGCCAACAAAAATGGTCAGGTATCCATTACTGATAAAGATCTCTATTTTGAATTCAAGAACGATGTGTACTTTAGTTTTAATGAGTTAGAAAGACTGGCAGAGCTTGATTTCAAGAATGCAGATAGTGAAGAAATGAAGACTGTTTTATCTGGTGAAGGTGACAATAAGATAGATAGAATGATGAGTGCAGCTGATGGCCAGTTTGTTTACAAAGGCGAAGTAAAAACAGAGTTTACTGTTAATAAAAAGCTTTATATTTGCATAAGGATAGGAGAGGTCTCCTATCCTTACCTTAAAGACAAGTTAAATAGTGAGGTAAAAGACTTTTTAATTTTCTCCATCACTTCCTTTTTCTAAGGTTACAGCATAGCAAAGTTGCATACTGTACGGTCGCTCTGAGGCTTGCCTCTTCCGCCTTTTCGCTAAGATTTAAAAAAAATTTTTTACAAATTTTTCAATTTTTAGATCCAGTCTACTAATTCATATTTATCTTACAAAAATATTATTATTTAAATATTAAATTAATAGTGTGATTCATTTGTGTTTATCGATCTGTATACTAAACTTTTAAATATGCAGTGATGTCCAAAAATACAAATATTCCTTTTTAAATCAATTAAATTAACTAATTGATAATAAAAACTAATTAAATATATAACTGCAATTCTTAATTCTCTTTGTTTTATTATCGAGATAAGGTGGCACTTTCATACACTGTCATAGCGGTGTTGTGAGTGTACTGATATGCTCTAAGGCGGTTAGTATTATGTCTTTCACTACTGATCTTTTTGAAAATGTTCAATCTTCTGAGGATGTTTCACATAATAAGCCAGAAGTTTCTGAGAGTTTAAATGTATCTCAGAGTACAGTTGTAGAGGAAGCTGTAAATGCTGATATGAATGATACTCCAAAGCCAGTTGCAAAGAAGAGCCCAGGAAGACCAAGAACGGGAAAGATGGAAAGAGTAATGTGTTATTTTCCAAAAGAGCTTTTGGACGATATGAATTATTTTTCTGAGAAGGAGATGATTAGCCGTAATTCCTTTATTATTACCTGCATTCTCAAGCATATCAGAGCTCTGAAGAAGGAAGAACGTGAGGAAGAGTAGGGCTATTTCTTTGTTTTATCAACATAAAGCCAGCTTATAGTATGCTGGCTTTAATTCTTTTTTGGTCCTTTATTTAAACGCCTTTTTATCTCCTTCGTAAGGGATCCACACATTATTTTCGTAGTGATGTAATTTTACAAAGTCATGCATGTTTTTTCTTGAAACTGTACAGTGATTGATTGCATCCATATGAACAGTAATGATTTTGCTTTTTGGCATCTTCATAACCATTTTCTTAACATCTTCGGTTCCCATAATAATGCTTTCGTTATAATCGAGCACCTTTGCATATCCTGTATTCATTACAATAAGTTCAGGCTGATATTTTGTTAAAGCCAGGTCAACAAGTCCTGTCCAGATGGTATCTCCTAGAATAAAGGTAGTTTTCTCGTTCTTTTTTGTGAATACTATTCCCATTGTATTCATCATTGCTTCTTTGTAGATAGGATCAGAGAAGAGCTCGACTGGTCCGTGCATACCTTCGATATGATTCAGTGTAACTCCTTTGAATTCAAGATCTGATGAAAGAATTCTGACATCCTTAAATCCCTGTTTTTTTATAATGGAGGCGTCTGTGTCGTTCTGAACAATAATAGGCATAGATTTGTCAATTATTTTTACTGCAAAATCATCCCAGTGATCAAGGTGAGTATGAGATACAACAACCGCATCCACATCCTTTAGAATATTCTCTGGTGAATCAGGAAGATCTAAAATTGGATTTCGAATTTCGCTGTTGAAGGTTCCTGCAAACCCCTCATAGTAACCTTTCTCCGCAAGCATTGGATCGATTAGAAAGGTTACATCGTTATAGCTTAGCTTTCCGGTTGCATTTCGAATATGCTGATAGCTGACTTCAGCATGAGCTACTCCCAAACATAGAACAGCCGATATAGTGATTCCTGAAATTATTTTTTTAAACATATTTACTCCTTTAAAGGTGAATTGAAAAATCTTTCATAGCTATTACAGAGTTTTTCAAGACTGCTTTGGAACTGATCGTATTCAGTGTCTGTAAAATCCTTAAAACCAATATTTATTATTCTGGATACGACATTGTCGAAATCCTTTTTAGCCTTTAGTCCTTTTTCTGTTATGACGACAATAACCTGTCTTCTGTCTTTTGGATTTGATTTTCTTTCAATCATTCCGTTCTTTGAAAGGTTATTCAGCAGTACTGTAACTGTATTAGGGGCCAGTCCGGTTTCATTGGCTATTTCTAAACAGGTGAGTTCGTTATTTTTCCATAAAGCCTGAAGTATATAACTCTGTTCGCAGGTAAAATCTGTACAGCCTATTTCGTTCAGGATCTGATTAAAGATCCTGATATTGAACTGCTTTATTTTTGTAATGTATTTGTTGCAGTTATATTCGTGATTCTCTTTATATTCCATTTTGTTAGCTTTAAATTAAATAATTCTAATTAGAAATATTCTATATAGAAATATTATAAATGTGATAATCAAATAGTCAACAACAAAATGTAATTAAAAAATAATAAGATACATACACTGAGAAAAAGAGGAATGCCGGTTAAAGGCTGGTAAATTAGGGGAATGGAGGATGAATAAATTTTGAAAAAGAAACTCAGTAAGTCAGATTTCAGTCTTGAGTATAAGATTGTCTGGAGCTTACTGAATCCTATGTTTTATCTTCGCTGAAACTCTTCTCGGTTCTGAATGGAAGCTTTATCGCCTTTCTTTAGTATAATACATACAGCTCCGGTTCCTCCCTTCCATGCAGGGGCAGAGTGATAGGCCAGCACATCAGGAATCTGCTTTAGCCAGTGTGCCACATGACTTTTCATAAGAGCCTTTGGATTCGATCTCTCTCCCTTGCCATGAATAATTAGAATATTTCTGAATTCATGTCTCTTTGCAAAAGCAATAAAATTCATTACTTCCTGATAGGCCTGCTCTATGGTCTTACCGTGTAAATCGATATGATCTGCCTCGGTATACTCTCCATGTCGTAATTTCTGCATTACATAAGGCTGAATTCCTGGTTTTCTATACTCAAGAACATCATTTGGCTGCACCATATGAACAAAACCTGAAGAGGCGGAATCTGTAACATCCTCACTCTTTCTGGTAGCGGCTTCCTGTCTTATCTTTGCAAGATCTTTTTCAAGAACCTCAGATGTCTTTTCGATCTTATCCTGAACAATAGGCTTGATATCACCTTCGATCAGATCTGAAAATGATTCTGATGCAAGATCCTTTTCTTCTGATAATAGTTCTAGGAAGTTGTCTTTATTACTCATGTACGTACCAAATCTTTGCAGCATAGCTCCATTGATATAACAGGAGTAGTGCCGCTGAAAATGTTAAATGTTTCTCTGCTGATAACAGATTACTAGAATGTGTATAGAAATATGCGCAGGGTTACGCATATGCAGACGAACAAGATACCACAAAAACGCAGTTTATTATAGAGCTTGAGAGGTGTAGAAAGCTCTGGTTCATTCTCTCCGCCAAGTCTAGGCAGTCTCATCAGTTCTCCCTCATAGTATCTTGGACCGCCAAGTGATATGTTGGCAAAGCTTCCCAGCATATCCATAACCGCACAGGATGAGGTATTCACAAATGTGTTGAGATGAGATTTCAGATTAGAGATAACTCTTTTGAAGGAGAAAGAGAACATCATCATAAAGAACAGGCAGACTACAGCTGGTATCATCATAATCTGCTCGATTTTATGAACAAAGATACCAAAGTTCTCGTTTCTCTTTTCCTTTAATGAGAATGAACGGTTCATAACTGCCACAAGCTGCATGATTACAGCTCCCTCCAGTCCTAAAAGAATGTACCAGACCAGAATGCAGAACCAGTTTGCAAACATCGCCATACTGGTGGCTTCCGCCATAGCCTTGTTGATTCCCATCTCGGAGAGCTTGGTGCAGTCTCTGATCATTATCTTCTGAAGTGATTTTCTGGCATCATCCTTGTTCTGTTCCTCCATAGAATGCTTAACATTCAGAGTGGTTACCAGAATAGGTTTTGACTCAAGCAGAAAAGGGAGAACCAAAAGGGTGACTATGACGTCGTGATTGACGACAAACTTTAGGAAGAAAACGATTAAAAGGGCAATTACGATAATAAAGAAAGGTAAAAAGATGCTGGAGAAAACGATCTGAGCTTCAGAGTTTTCATCTTTATTTACCTTTCTTGAAATGTTCTCAAAAAAAGGCCTTAAGCTTGAAATTCTCAAGGTTGACCCGATTGGCAGAATAATCTCTAAAAGCATGGCAGTAAGCAGCGTTATAGCCGGATACTCCAGTATTGAGAAGAATGTGCTTAAAACATCCAGAAAGGATGCTTCCTTGGCAGCATTTAAAATCTGCTCAACGGGCATAAAGCCTCCTACAGCATTTTGATCATAGCCAGTACTAGTCTGGCGCTGTTCTCTGATGCTGATTTAACATTAAAATCGTAGGTTCCTGTTTCATGCTCATCTGCTGAATCTGATACTGAGCGGATAATGATGAATGGAATCTTGAAACTTGATGCAATATGAGCAATAGGAGCACCTTCGCACTCGGTAACCATAGCCTGAGGGAAGTTGTTAAGAATTGCAGCCTTCTGCTCTGGGGTATTGATGAACTGATCACCTGAAATAATCAGACCCTTCTTAATGTGGTCCTTCAGATTTGGAATGGTGGAAGCTGCAATATCAGCCTTTGCAATCAGCTCTGGGCTTGCGTTGAATACAGGCTCTTCGCTTGGCATCTGACCTAGTTTGTAGCCAAATGGAGTGAAATCTGCATCGTGATATAAAACACTGGTAGAGAACACGATATCGTTGATCTTCAGTTCCTTTGACATGGAACCTGCAATTCCTGAATTGATAACGTAGTTCACGTTGAAATTAGAAATCAGAAGGGCTGTATCTGCAGCAGCCTTTGCCTTGCCGATACCTGAACGGGAAACTACAACTTCCTTGCCGTCTTCAGTTTCGCCTTCGTAAAACTTAAAAGGTCCGATTTCCTTGGTGGTGTATTTTGTAAGTTTAGATAAGAGATAATCAGTCTCTTCATCCATCGCGCAGATAATACCAATCTTCATAAATAATTGCGGAACTTGCTTTGAAGGAAGTTCCTGCCTCCGTTTAAAGGTTAAGTAGTGTGGATGCCTTTATATTTTCGGCATTCCTTTTCTCTATGATTCTACAGTTTTCCTGTTAAAACAATCTGAAAACTGCACTTTTATGGCTCAATTCTATCAGTTCTTAGAGGTTTTGTCTTTTTATTAGATGTATTTAACATTTTTTGTGTTAACTTCATGACCACTTTGATATTTTACGATTGAAGACTAATTGGTTAAATTTCAATAAGAAAATATTCTCTTTACTGACAGCCTTCGCCTAATAATGATTCAGTTTGTAAAGTTGGCCCTGGCAAAAATCTGTGAAGAAGCTCAACCCAATATCCTTATACGTGGTAGAAATCGTACCTAAAAAATTCAAATATATTATATAGATATTATTATTTCAGACGAGATCTCAAAAAAATACATCGAATCTTCAAAAAAATACTCAGAAGACTAAAATTGAGTATAGAAAACTATATATAAATTATGTGTGACAGAAATATCTTTTTTTAGGGGACAAAAATGCAAAATGCTCGTGAAGTCGTCAGACAGACGATGGCTTTGGTTTTGGCTGGTGGTAGAGGAAGCAGACTGAAGGCTTTAACTGATACCAGAGCAAAACCATCTGTTTATTTCGGTGGTAAATTCAGAATTATCGATTTCGCTTTATCTAACTGCGTAAACTCAGGTATTACCGGAATCGGTGTTGTTACACAGTATAAGTCACACAGTTTGTTACGTCACCTTCAGGCTGGATGGTCATTCTTCAGAAACCAGATGAATGAGTACATTGACTTCCTTCCTGCCTCACAGCGTCTTGATGAGGAACACTGGTATCAGGGTACCGCTGATGCTATTTTCCAGAACGTTGATATTATTAAGGATCACAAGCCAAAGTATGTGCTGATCCTTGCCGGTGACCATATCTACAAGATGGACTACTCTCTGCTGATTATGGATCACATCAGAATGGGCAGCCCTCTGACTGTTGCCTGTATCCCTGTTCCTCGTGAACAGGCCAAGGCTTTCGGTGTGATGAATGTCGACAGCAACAATCTTGTTACCGAGTTCGTGGAAAAGCCAGAGAATCCACCTGCAATGCCAACCAACCCTTACATGAGTCTTGCATCAATGGGTATTTACGTATTTGATGCCGAGTTCCTGTATGAGGTTCTGGCCAAGGATGCTGCAACCAAGGGCTCTCACCGTGACTTCGGTATGGATATTATTCCTCAGCTGGTAGCTCAGCATAAGGTTCATGCTCATGACTTCTCCAAGTCATGTATCCGTAACAGCGGCAACAAGGACATCGTTTACTGGAGAGACGTGGGAACCATCGATGCCTACTGGGAAGCAAACATGGATATCGCATCCATCGAACCTCAGCTGGATATCTATGATTTCAACTGGCCAATCTGGACCAACCAGATTCAGCTTCCTCCTGCAAAACTTGTTCAGGACATCAGCGGTGCATCAACCATTTTCAGAAATTCAGTAGCTTCTGCCGGATGTATTATTTCTGGTTCTTCAATCAACCAGACCCTGCTGTTCAACTCCTGCCGAGTTCATTCTAACTGCTTCATTTCTGAATCTGTGATTATGCCATTCTGTATTATTCACCGTGCCTGCCGCCTGACCAAGGTGGTTATGGATCGTGGCTGTGAATTACCTCGCGGCATTATCATCGGTGAGGATGCAGCTCTGGATGCTAAACGCTTCTACCGTTCAGAAGGCGGTGTTACTCTGGTTACCCGTGCAATGCTTAACAAGCTTCGCCAGACTGAGCCAGAACTGTTTGAGGACTTTGACAGCTATAAAGCACCTGTTGCAATGCCTTCATACTAATCTGAAGTTAGTTTATGAATATTAATGAAATAACTGATCGTCTCTTTTGTGCTAAACGCCAAAGGGGCGATTTTTTTTCTGAGGGGCCAATGCTCAAGGAGCTTGCCTCTCTTGAATTTTCACCTTTTGGCGTAGAACAGGACCGTCTTAAGATAGCCATGTGTGCGCCTCTAAGACGTCTGCAGCAGAAAACCCAGGTTTTTCCTCTGGATGTAAAAGCTGCCTCCAGAAACCGTCTTACCCACTCACTTGAAGTAGCTGAGTATACCCGTCTTATAGCTTATGAGCTTGTAAACCAGGTTAAGGAAGTAAATCTTCTTGGGCTTTTAAGTCCTATGGTCAGCTGTCTTCACAATGCAGCTATTCTTCATGATATAGGTAATCCTCCTTTCGGGCATTTTGGAGAGTCACTTATCAGAGAATGGCTGAAAAAGGCTGTTAACAGTGATCATGTTAAATCCGAGATTACTGATTTTGAAAAGGATGATCTGCTTACTTTCAACGGTAATGCTCAGGGCCTGCGTCTAGTTCATTCAATTCAGAATCTTAATCTGACTTTGGGGCAGTACGCATCTGTCATCAAGGTCCCTTATACCATCAAGGAACTTCTGCTGGGAAAGGGTAAAGGCGAATCCGGTAACGGCATTCAGGGAGACTTCTATTCCTGGTCATACTCCAATGCCGGAGTATTTCTTTCAGAGAAGCATCTTTTAGATGCTATCCGAGAAGGCTGTGGAAGAGATACCAGACATCCTTTTGCAACCATTATTGAATACTCTGATGATCTTGCCTATGTTCTGGCTGATCTGGAGGATGCCTTTGATAGAAATATGGTTAATAAACACATGATCATAAGATTATGTGAGCGTATTTCTGAGTATCCTGAGCTAAGTGAGCTTCAGCCTCATCTGGATCCAGAAAAAATTAGATCCCTGTTTAAACAGGGCAAAACAGAGGCTCTGTTCTACTTAAGAGAAGTTATCTCGTATTTCTATATCAGAGATTTCTGTGCGGCCATAGCCAATAATCTTGAGCAATTCTTAAATACCGGCGAACCAAATTTCTCTTTTGGTGATTATCCGGGAATTACTGCTCTCAAAATGCTGAAGGACTTTGAGTACACTGCTGTATATAATCATTTTGAAGTGCAGACTCTTGATTTGTCTGGAGCCAGCTATATACGAGGCCTTTTCAGCGCCTACGAGACTTTGTTAACCCAGTCTCCAGAGGATTTTGCCAGGGAGCTTGTTGCCGAAGGAGGAGAACCTTTCTGCATGAGAATTGCTTCAAGAATCTCACGCAGACATAAGATTGCCTATACTGAGGCCTGTCAGGAGAATAGCTTCAGCGAGATGTATCTGCGTATAAGACTGCTTGTGGACTATATCTCCGGAATGACGGATACTTTTGCCGCTTCAGAGTATCGTGTATTAAATGGCATTCACTAAATGCATTTCAATGCGGATTTTGCTAGAATATAGCCAAAATTTTTAGCGAGTTATAAAAACAAAAAAATAAAATGACTACTGAGACTAATGATATAAACAAAATCACCTCAAATGATCCCATTTTCGATGACATCAGACCTTGCCGTGATGACGAGGTTCAGTCAGAACTGAATAAAATCATCTCAGATGACTTGGTTATTAACAGCATCCTGAAATTCAGATATCCAATCTTCTCAAAGAAGTTTGCTTTTCTGTTAAAGCCTTTCGTTAAAGCTTATCTGAAGAACAAGGTTTCAAAAATCACCTCTATCCGCCAGTTCCAGGAAATAGTTTCAACCTTCATGAAAAAGGTAGTTGATTCCACAACTGACGGTGTTGAGCTGGTGGGCTTTGACAAGCTTGATAAGAACAAGGGCTATCTGTTTATATCAAACCACAGAGACATTTCACTGGATCCTGCATTTATTGATCTGGCTCTGTTTCTGTCAGGTCAGGATACAGTCCGTATTGCCATCGGAGATAATCTGTTAAGAATGCCTGCTGCAACTTCTCTTATGAGATTAAACCGCAGCTTCATTGTCCGCAGATCAATTGAGGCTCCTCGTGAGAAGCTGAAGGCCTTAACTCATCTTTCAAACTATATCGGTCTTTCTATTGAGGAAGGCGTTTCTATCTGGATTGCTCAGCGTGAAGGTCGTGCCAAGGATGGCAATGACAAGACTGAGGATGCAGTTCTGAAGATGATTTCCCTGTACGGACGTCAGAAGAAGCAGGATTTCAAGGAGTACATGGGCTCTCTGAATATTGTTCCTGTTTCAATTACCTACGAGTATGATCCAAACGATCTTGCCAAAGCAAAAGAGCTTTACGAGAAAGAGAAGAATGGTGAGTACAAGAAGGACGAGTTTGAAGATATCGATACCATTACCCGTGGTATCCGCGGCTATAAGGGCCATGTAAAACTGGTTGCCGGCGAACCTATCAGCGGTGGCTTTGAGAGTGCAGAAGAGCTTTCAGCCATGATCGACAAGTTCGTATGGAACAACTACGAGTTATACCCATCAGCTCTAATCAGTGCAGGTGTTATTGATGGAGTCAGTGCTGAGGACAGAGAGAAGTTTGAAAGCAGACTCGCATCATATCCTGAACATCTTCGTGACAGAATTAAGGCAATGTACGCAGCACCTTACTATAATAAGGACAGAAGCTAATGTTTAACCCAGTGTTTAACAAGGATGGTTCTGTGAGCTACTTTAGAGTATTCTGCCTTATTACAGCAGTAAGCTGCCTTGTCTGCGGCTGTGTAATGAAAACCTCCAAAAATGACGACCTTTCTGATCTGCAGGCTCAGACTGCAATGATTGAACAGGATTTAGATGCTGTTTCAGAGGAGCATTCTCTTGAAATCAGAGAAAAGGCGGTTGCAGAGCTGGCGCATAATACCGAGTTTATGCAGACCTGCGGAACACTGGACAGAAGTTATGATAACTGCGTTGTTGAACTTTCTGAGGATTTAAAACCATATTATTCGCTGGATCTGGAATCATCCGATGACGGATACAGTATGATTCTTACAGCAACTGAACAGAATAAGGATAGCTGCCGCACATTTGAGTCCAATAGCAACGGCGAAATTATCGGACTTAATGCGCAGGGAGAATCTGATAAAAATTGTCTTTTAGACTTGGCAAACGATGAGAATAACTTTAAAGTATCCCGGGATACAGATAACAAGTCAGGACAGAGTGCTCCTTCAGGACTAGCTCCGCTGGTTAAGCACTTAACTAATAGATAAAGAGGATTTTATGAAGATTGCAAAAGACACAGTCGCTACTCTAAGTTATACCGTAACTGAGACAACTGGTCAGGTAGTAGGCAGAACAGAGCCTGGTCAGCCAGTGACTGCGCTTATTGGTCACCGTTTTCTGGTTAAAGGTCTGGAGAACGCTCTTTTAGGCCATGAGAAAGGTGATGAGTTTGCAGTAACTCTAGAGCCAAAGGATACCTATGGTGAGATTGACAAGTCGCTGATTCAGACTATCGACAGAAAGCTGTTCGGTGACTTTGAGATTGCTGTCGGTAATGTTTTTGAGGCTGACTCAGAACAGGGCCCTATGGCTGTGGTTGTTAAAGATATTAAAGATGATGTTGTTATCGTTGACGGTAATCATCCTCTGGCTGGTAAGGTTCTAAACTTCCTGATTGTGATTGAGGATGTAAGAGAAGCTACTGAAGAGGAAATCAAGCATGGTCACGCTCATGTTGACGGCCACTGTCCTTCAGAGCATCACCACTGCTGTCACGGTCATCACCACGATGATGAAGACGGTGAGCATCACTGCTGTCACGGTCATCACCACGATGATGAAGACGGTGAGCATCACTGCTGTCACGGTCATCACCACGATGATGAAGACGGTGAGCACCACTGCTGCCACGGTCACCACCATGATGGCGAGGACGGTGAGCACGAGTGCCACTGCCACAAGCACGATCACGAATAATTACGCTTTGTGATTTTATGTCTGGCTCCATCGACTGGAGCCTTTTGCGTATTTAATTACTTGAGTTTTTTATGAAATTTATTGTTAGACTGTTTCCTGAAATTTCAATCAAGAGCAAGCCTGTCCGTACCAGACTTATTAAGCTTGTTAAGCAGAATATTGTCAATGTATGCAAGCACCATAATATCAAGGTAAATGCTCTTGCTCAGTGGGATAAGGTCATTGTTGTATTCAACGATGAGGAACATCCTGTAAGCAAGGAACACGCGATTACAGAGCTATCAAGAATTCCTGGTATTCATTCCTTTATGGAGGTTAATGAATATCCTTTCACCAATCTTGATGATCTTTTTGAAACCATCAAGGATAAGGTTGGTCCATCAATCTGCGATAAGACTTTTGCTGTAAGAATTAAGCGCAAGGGCAATCATGAGTTCAATTCTCAGCAGGCTGAACGTGTAATCGGCGGCAAGTTCAAGGCTGCCTTCCCTAACAAGGGCGTATGTCTTGATAATCCTGAGGTGATGATCCACATTGAGATCGAGAATCAGACAGCCTATCTGTCCGGTGAGAAATATCTTGGAATCGGTGGCTATCCTGTTGGTTCTCAGGGTGATGTATTCTCACTGATTTCAGGTGGTTTTGACAGCGGTGTCTCAACCTACAATGTGCTACACCGTGGCTGCAGAGTTAACTATCTGTTCTTCAACATGGGCGGTACAGCTCATGAAATCGGTGTTAAGCAGGAAGCCTACTTCATCTGGGACCGCTTTGCCTCATCTCACAGAGTTCGTTTTGTAACTATTCCATTTGAGCCTATTGTCGGTCAGATCCTTGAGCGAACCCATCATGGCGTAAGAGGTGTTATCTTAAAGCGCATGATGATGAGAGTCGGCTCTCTTGTTGCCAAGAAGTTTGATGCCGAGGCTCTGGTTACCGGTGAGTCTCTAGGTCAGGTTTCAAGTCAGACTCTTCGTAATCTGAATCATATTGATGATGTCTGTGATGTATTACTTCTCCGACCATTAGTAACTGCAGACAAACAGGATATCATTGATAAATCAAGAGAAATTGGAACCATCGGCTTTGCTGAGTCTATGCCTGAGTACTGTGGTGTTATTTCAGACCATCCAAATGTATGTCCTACAGCCGCATTTGTGGAAGAGGAAGAGGCCAAGATGGATGCTGATCTGGTTCAGAAGGCTTTTGAAGCCATGAAAGTTGTGGATATTAACGATATTCCTACTGATACCTCAAAACTCAAGACGGAGATTGAAGTTGTTAGCGAGCTGTCAAAAGCTGATGTTATTCTGGATGTAAGAGCTCCGGATGATGTAGAGAAGGCTCCTCTTACCGGCTTTGAAAATGAAGTCATCTGTATGCCTTTCTATAAGACCGCCAGTGATTTCAATACTCTGGATCAGCTTAAGACCTATGCGTTATTCTGCGATCAGGGCGTAATGAGCACCATGCAGGCTAAACAGCTGAAGGAAAAAGGTTATCACAACGTTAAGGTTTTCAGACCTGAGCGTTAATTTTTTTAAGATCCTGCTTTTTTGAGAGCAGGATTTTTTTTGTATGCGTATTACATATATCACCAAATGATCTTTTTTTTGATGAATATGCTGATACAATGCGTGTGACGAAAGTCATTTCCAAGCGATCAATATCGTATCTAAATAGAGAGAGAGATATTCATGTCAGAATCAAATGTATTTATTATGGACCACCCTCTGATCCAGCATAAGATTGGTTTTATCAGACGTAAAGAGACCGGCACCAAGGAATTTCGTAATATGATCAGCGAAATCGCCATGCTGATCTGCTACGAGGCTTCAAGACATCTTGAGCTTGTAGACGTTGATATTGAGACCCCAATCTGCAAGACCACTGTAAAAGAACTTGCTGGTCCAAAATTATGCGTTGTACCTATTCTAAGAGCTGGTCTTGGCATGGTTGAAGGTATCTTGAATCTTCTTCCAGCTGCAAAGGTTGGTCATATTGGTTTATACCGTGATCCAGAGACCTTAAAGCCAGTTGAATATTTCTGTAAACTTCCTCAGGACTGTGAGGAGAGAGAGGTATTCGTTGTTGATCCTATGCTGGCTACCGGTGGTTCAGCTTCTGCAGCAATTACCATGTTAAAGAATCGTGGCTGTAAGCACATCAGCTTCCTGTGCGTTCTTGCAACTCAGGAAGGTATTGACCGTCTGACTCATGATCATCCTGATATCAGAATCTTTATTGGTATCAAGGATAAGCAGTTAAACGAGAAGGGCTATATTGTTCCTGGTTTAGGTGATGCCGGAGACCGTATCTTCGGAACTCTATAATCGAATATCTGTTGATAGAAAAGCGGTACATTACGTACCGTTTTTTGTATGTTAACTGCTGTATAAAGCCTGTTTATTCTGTGGCAGTTTTTTTGTTTTTCACCGACAGAACATATACCAAAAGTCATATCTGTATTTCTTCTATCCGACAAAAACTCTGACTAAGCCGTAATATCAGAGTCTCCTCCTGACATTTTCTTCTCTGCTGTTTTTTCATTGATTACCTGATGCAATTCAAAAAGGCTTTCAAATGCACAAAGAGTATATGTCTTACAGTTAAAAAACACATAAAAACAGGTATCAGAGAACACAATTTTCCTATTTCTTTCTTGAATTGGCCGCGTCTGGAACAATAATAAAACGAGAGGTTGTATATTGTGAAAAAAATTGAAGAACGGATTAAATCAGAAGGTATCTCACTACGAACTTTACATAAATTACTGATTATTTTCGCTGTGGTCGTATCAGCGGTAATGATTCTCTCTACATTTCATTTCTCCAAAAAAACTTCAATGATTGCTGAGATTTCTGCGCAGCAGGTTGAACTAAGAAAAGTTACGCTGGATTTGATGGATGCTTCAGATTATCTGACTGATAATGTTCAGCGTTTTACCATTTATGGTGACAAGCGTTTTCTTGAAAATTATTTTTCAGAGGCATTTGAAAAAGGGCGTCGCGAAAAGGCTGTAAAAAAAATGTCAACAAATTCAAATACCAAAGAAGCCTTGTACTATCTTAAGAATGCCATGGAAATCTCTATGAATTTAATGAATAGGGAGTACTATGCCATGCGTCTTGTAATTGACGCATTAGGTTATACTGATTATCCAGATCTGCTAAAGTCTATTGAGATTTCTCCTGCCGATGCATCTCTTTCCAGAGATGAAAAAATAAAGCGTGCTGTTGATTTGGTTCATAACGATGGATATGGCACAGAGAAAGAACAGATTAAAAATAGTGTTACCGCCTGTTTATCAACTCTTGAAGAGATCATGAACAAGGGTGATGAAGAAGAACTGTCTGTTCTGGATAATGAACTTAATATCATACGTATCATCATTGTTGTTCAGACATTGGGCATATTCTTTTTTGTATGGTTAACCTCTAAACTTGGAATTCATCCGGTTCTGAAAGCTGTAACCAAGATTATGGCTGACAGTCCGATCCCTGAGCGTGGCTCAAAGGAATTTAGGTATCTGGCTTGTACCTACAATAAAATGTATGAGGTTTATAAAAACAGTCTCGATCAGTTGAATTTCAAAGCTTCTCATGATGATTTGACTGGGGCTTATAACCGATTCGGCCTTGAGTTGCTTATGTCAAGCGTCGACCTTTCATCTACCTATGTGATCATGTCTGATGTTGATAATTTCAAAACTATCAATGATACATATGGACATGATATCGGAGACAAAATTCTGATAAAAGTTGCACAAAGCATAAAAAAACATTTCAGATCAGATGATTATTTATGTCGTCTGGGTGGTGATGAATTTGTTGTTCTTGCTGTTCACGTTTCTTCCATACAGGATCATCATATGGAAAATAAGATCACCCTTATTAACCAGGATTTATCCAATACGGAAGATGGATTACCTGCAACCTCAATTAGTGCAGGAATCGTAAGGGGTGATTCTAATAGTAATTTCGATTCGTTATTAAGAGAAGCCGATGAGGCTCTTTATACAACCAAAAATGGTGAAAAGCACGGCTGTTCTTTCTATCGAAGAAATGCTGCAGATAAACAAATAACTTCTGGGTAATTAACTGTTTTATTAAATCTATAAATAGTTTATAATAGTTAATATTTTTTATAGGTTAATTTCATGAGTAAAATTATTCCAATCGGACAAGCAGCAAAAATATTAGGAGTCCATGTTCAGACATTAAGAAACTGGGAAAAGTCTGGAAAACTAAAACCAGACAGTATATCGCCTGGCGGTACCAGAAGATACAGTCTTGAACATATTCTTTCTCTTTCAGGTAAGAGCTTACCTGTTCAGACAGATAACAGATACACTGTTGCGTATGCAAGAGTAAGTAGTCACGATCAAAAAGAAGACCTAAAAAGACAGGCGCAGGTGCTTGAGTTATACTGTGCTGAACATGGATATGAGTATGAGATGATTACCGATTTAGGCTCGGGCATGAATTACTATAAAAAAGGCCTGACCTCTTTAATCAACAAAATTCTCAATAATGAAGTTAAAAGACTGGTGCTTACGCACAAAGACAGATTATTAAGAT
>NZ_FPAH01000021.1 GCF_900116345.1 Succinivibrio dextrinosolvens
CTTAGGAGAACTCAGAAATATCTTTTCTTTAGTATGGGGCAGATTTGAATCAAAACTATTAGCATTTGATGGAGAGGCTGACCATGTTCATCTGCTAGTCGGTTATCCTCCAAAAGTTGCAATCTCAAAACTAGTTCAAGCTCTCAAAGGCTATTCGAGTCTAATTATCAGAAAAAAGAATTATCCCTCTATACAAAAAAAATCTTTGGGGGGAAAGCTCTTTGGTCACCATCCTATTTTGCATGCAGTTGTGGAGGAGCCTCAATTTCTATTATTAGACAATATATAGAACAACAGAACACACCTGATTAGAAAATATCCATTTTCTAATCGGCACGCTTTATCCCCGAAGTAAACTGCGTGGTTTTAGTGTGACTATTACTTGATAAAATTTCGGGGTTTTAAACCCCGAATTTTTTTAGACAAAAGGAAAGCTAAAATATACTAGTAAAGCTTGGTGCAGACAGAAAGAGTCTCTGATTTTACCTCTCCAACACTTGCAAAGTGACATTCATATGAATGTCCCTGTTCATCTCTTACTTTGAATAAACCGTTCTTGGTCTTGGTTGGAATGTTATTTACACTATTATCTGAACTTAAAGTTGGAACTGCGGTGTTTTCTGTACCCCCAACATAGGTAGGATCAGAGGATGCGGTAGTTTCTGCTGTTCTTGTATTTACTTTAGCCTTATTGGAAGGGTCGTGCATATCTGCGTCACGGGTATGCTCTTTTTCCAAAGAGTATCTTGGATCACCCACGGTAATAAAGGATTTCTCAGATTTCTCTGAATCTCCTTCTTCCTCGGCTTTCTTTGACAGTTCAACTGACTTGCCTACGTATTCCCATTTACCCTCAGAGGTTCTTACCTGACATAAAGCTTCATCGGATGAACCTCTTACACCGGTATTCACCTGACACTTATAACGCTTGCCATCCTTGGATTTTAATTCGTAGGTAACGTAATCTAGACTTGGATGTAAGGTTTCCTGATTCAGAGTTAATGTATCAGCACCTACACCTATATTATTGGCAGCAATCTGAACATATTCGTCATTTGTTGTAACCATTGAACCGACAACAGCACAACCAGAAATATTAGACGCAACAAATGCTCCTATTGCTAGGACAATCTTCTTCTTCATTTTTTTATATCCCTTTGATTATTTATTATGTATTTTGCAAGATTTTATCTTATTGTTTCACATTCTTGGAAAAATAGTCAAAATCTTGTATCACAGATCACAAGTTTTGCATAACTTGCATTAATTCTGTGTAACTTTCTGGTCAACTTTATGTACAAACAAAAAGCGCCATAAACTTTACATCTATGACGCCTTTAGAAAACAGTTGTTAAAACTGATTCAGATTAAACTCCAGCCTTCTTTAAAGCTGCGCTTACGATCTGCTCTGCTTCAGAACCGATTCTCTTTAAGTGCTCCTCTCCCTTGAAGCTTTCCATGTAGATCTTATAAACGTTCTCAGTTCCAGATGGTCTTGCAGCGAACCAGCCGTTCTCGGTTACAACCTTCAGACCGCCGATTGCAGCACCGTTGCCAGGAGCACAGGTCAGCTTATCAATGATCTTCTCACCAGCAAGCTCAGAAGCCTCAACATCTGATGGAGACAGTTTCTTTAAAGCTGCCTTCTGAGCGGTATTTGCAGGAGCATCAACACGATCGTAGTAAGGTCTGCCGTACTTGGCTACCAGCTCCTCGTAATGCTGAGCAGGATCCTTCTCAGTTACAGCCAGCATTTCTGCTGATAGTAATGAAGCAATAATACCGTCCTTATCAGTAGTCCATACACTACCATCCTTACGTAGGAATGAAGCACCTGCAGACTCCTCACAGCCAAATGCCAGAGACTTGTCAAACAGACCAGGAACGAACCACTTGAATCCAACTGGAACCTCATAAGCCTTTCTGCCAAGACCTGCGGCAACTCTGTTCATCAGATTTGAAGATACTACAGTCTTACCAATCATTGCTTCCTTAGGCCACATATTTCTGTGGGTATAGATGTAATTGATTGCGGCTGACAGATAGTGATTAGGATTCATAAGACCAGAATGGCAGACTATACCATGACGGTCATAGTCAGGATCGTTACCCCAGGAAATATCGAAGTCATCCTTCATTTTGATCAGACCGGCCATTGCATATGGGCTTGAGCAGTCCATACGGATCTTTCCGTCTCTATCAATGCTCATGAATGAGAAGGTTGGATCAACAGCATAGTTTACAACCTTAAGGTTCAGATTGTATCTGTCTGCAATACGATCCCAGTAGTAAAGACCAGAACCGCCAAGAGGATCAACACCCATCTTGATGCCTGAGTGAGAGATTGCATCCATATCAATAATCTCACCTAAAGCCTCAACATACTGAGTCAGCATGTCATATTCTTTTACGTTAGGCAGTTTGATTGCCTGAGTATATGGAACTCTCTTAACGCCCTGAAGCTTGTTCTTTAAAATCTCATTAGCTCGGTTCTGAATTACAGAGGTGATTTCAGTACCTGCAGGACCGCCATCAGTAGGGTTGTATTTGAAACCGCCGTTTGATGGAGGATTGTGTGAAGGGGTGATAACAATACCATCAGCTAAACCTGAGGTACGGCCCTTGTTATAGTTTAGAATTGCGAAAGAAACTGATGGAGTAGGAGTATAACCATGGTTGGTCTCAACTCTTACCTCAACACCGTTAGCACCTAGAACCTCAACTGCGGTTGCCAGAGCAGCCTCAGATAAAGCATGGGTGTCCATACCGATAAATAATGGACCGGTAATACCCTCTTTCTGACGGTACTCAGCAATAGCCTGAGAAATAGCAATAATGTGTGACTCGGTGAATGAACCATTCAGAGAGGTTCCTCTGTGACCTGAGGTTCCGAAGCTTACAAGCTGCTCAGGATCATCAAGATCAGGTGCATTCAAGTAATATGCTGCCATTAAACGAGGAATATTGTCCAAATCCTCATAGGTTGCTTTTTTTCCTGCTTTCTGATGCAATGCCATGATACTTTCCTTTGTTTATCCATATAGTTATGTTTTAAGTTGTATTCACAATATTATATAGACAGGGCAAAATCAAAAGCCACAAAAAAATGAAAATAAACGCAAAATTGCAAAGTTTGTTGGATAATTTTTGATGAAGTGAACAGTAGTGGGGAAATTAAAAAGCCCTCTTAATCTTTTTGAGGGCTTCATGAAATAATTTTGATATCGAGATCAGATTATTTGTTTACTGACTTCTTTAACTCTGCGCCAGCGCTGAAAGAAGGGGTCTTGGTTGCTGGAATGTTAATAACTGCACCAGTCTGTGGATTACGACCTTCACGCTCCTTACGCTCGGTTACCTTGAAAGTACCGAAGCCAACTAACTGAACACGGTCGCCTGAAGCTAAAGCTTCGCTAACAGTGCTTAGTAATGCGTCTAAAGCATTACGTGAACTAACTAAAGTTAAACCAGAACGCTTTGCAATCTGCTCAATAAGCTCAGACTTGTTCATATTTATTATTTTCCTTAAATTATTTGCTCCATTAGCTGGAGTAATTATTGTAGACAAATCTATTCTTAGATAAAAAATTATCCGTCAAATCTCTTTAATACGCGGAATTCTAGGCATTCCTTCTTAAAGCGGGACTTAGTATACGCTATTTTCAATAGAATTAAGATAGATTTTTTTTTGAAAACCACTTGAAAAGGCTTATATTTCCGTATCATAGATTTTTAAGCAAAAATAACTATTTGATTTATAAGACTTTTGATTTTCTATTTTTCTTCAAAAAAAAATATAAAAAAAAATGTAGACAAAATGCACTCTTATGCCTTATATAGCGGTATTTTTCGGTGCACAAAAGGATGGCAAAAATTTTGTTTGTAAAAAAATTTTGATTAAGAAAAGCTACAATTTTTTTAAACAGAATATTACGAACACGGTAAGAAATTTCAAAACAATCTGCAGCACCACTCAAAAAAAAATTATCAAAAATCATAGCGTTGAAATATTTTGCACAAAGATATGGCAATGACATTAATTTAAGCGATTTTCATCACATAAATTGTTACAATATACGCGCTTTTTAGGGTAACCACCCTCCATTAAAGTCACTCACATAATCTATAGGAGCATATCTTAATTATGGAACCCCTCTTACGTCCAATCAAAAGAGCCTTAATAAGTGTTTCCGATAAGGAAGGCATTGTTGAGTTTGCACAGGAACTTGAAAAACGCAATGTTGAAATTCTGTCCACAGGCGGTACCGCAAAGCTGCTGACAGAAAAAGGAATTAAGGTTATAGAGGTATCTGATTACACCAAATTCCCAGAAATGATGGATGGAAGAGTCAAGACACTTCATCCAAAGATTCACGGAGGCATCCTAGGCCGAAGGGGAATTGATGAAGACGTAATGAACGAACATGATATCAAGCCTATCGATCTAGTTGTTGTAAATCTCTATCCTTTCGTAAAAACTGTTTCTGATCCTAACTGTCCTCTTGAAAAAGCAATTGAAAATATCGACATCGGCGGCCCAACCATGGTTCGTGCTGCAGCAAAGAATAACCGTGATGTTGCGATTGTTGTAAGAGCATCAGACTATGCTCGCGTTCTATCTGAGATGGACCAGAACAACGGTTCTCTAACCTGGGCAACCCGTTTTGATCTTGCAATCGCAGCTTATGAACACACTGCTGCATATGACAGTGCTATTGCTAACTACTTTGGAACCAAGGTTCCTGATTACGGTATTACTGACGGTACACAGTCAACTCTCCCAAGAACCTTAAACCTGAACTACACCAAGCTGCAGAGCATGCGCTACGGAGAAAACCCACATCAGAAAGCAGCTTTCTATGCTGACATTGATGCTCATGATGCAGGAATTTCAACTGCAAAACAGATTCAGGGTAAAGAACTTTCATACAACAACATTGCAGATACCGATGCTGCAATAGAGTGTGTACGTCAGTTTGATGAGCCTTGCTGCGTAATCGTTAAGCATGCAAATCCATGCGGCGTAGCTTTGGGCAAGAATTTAACAGAGGCTTACGAAGATGCTTTCAACTGCGACAGCGAATCAGCCTTCGGCGGTATCATTGCATTCAATAAGGAACTTGACGGAGCAACCGCAAAAGCTATTGTTGACAGACAGTTCTGTGAGGTTATCGTAGCTCCATCTGTGACAGAGGAAGCTAAGGCAGAAGTTGCCCGCAAGAAGAATATCCGTCTTCTGGAAACCGGTGAATTAGGACAGGCAAAACCTCGCTATGACTTCAAGAGAGTAAACGGCGGTCTGCTGGTTCAGGAAGCTGATCTTGAGGTTGTAAATAAAGAGAACCTGAAGGTTGTAACCAAGAGAGCTCCTACCGAGGACGAGATGGATGAACTGCTATTTGCATGGAAGGTATGCAAGTTCACCAAGTCTAATGCTATTGTTTACACCAATCACAAAAAGACTCTGGGTATCGGCTGCGGTCAGACAAGCCGTGTGTTCTCTGCCAGAATCGCATGTCTACGTGCAGAGGATGCCAAGCTATCACTTGAGGGTGCAGCACTGGCTTCAGATGCATTCTTCCCATTCCGTGATGGTGTTGATGCAGCAGCTGCATCAGGCATCAAGTGCATTATTCAGCCAGGCGGTTCTATCCGTGATCAGGAAGTAATCGATGCAGCTGACGAGCACGGAATTGCTATGGTATTCACTGGAATGCGTCACTTCAGACACTAATACGGAGCGCACATGAAAGTTTTAATTATCGGTAACGGCGGCAGAGAACACGCTCTTGCCTGGAGAGCTGCAAAGTCTCCTTTAGCCGAGAAGGTATATGTAGCACCAGGTAATCCTGGTACTGCAGCCGAGGACAAAATGGAGAACGTTAACATTGCTGTTAACGATATAAAAGCACTGGTTGAATTTGCCAAAAAGGAAAATATCGGTCTTACCATTGTTGGTCCGGAGGCACCTTTAGTTGAAGGTGTTGTTGATGAATTTGAAAAGAACGGTCTGAAGATTTTCGGACCTTCAAAGGCTGGGGCTCAGCTTGAAGGTTCAAAGTCATTCACCAAGCATTTCTTAAAGCGTCACAATATCCCAACCGCAGCCTATGAAGTATTTACAAAGGCTGATGAAGCTGAAGAATACATCAGAAAGATGGGCGCACCTATTGTTATCAAGGCAGACGGTCTTGCTGCAGGTAAAGGTGTGGTTGTAGCAATGACTGAGTCAGAGGCAATTGAAGCTGTCCACTCAATGCTGGATGAACACCAGTTCGGAGATGCCTCAGCAAGTGTTGTGATTGAAGAGTTCATGGAAGGTGAAGAAGCATCATTTATTGTGATGTCTGACACCATCAATGCTCTACCAATGGCAACCTCCCAGGACCACAAGCGTGTTGGCGACGGTGACACCGGTCCTAACACCGGCGGCATGGGTGCTTACTCCCCTGCTCCAGTTGTAACTGATGAAGTTTACAAGCGTGTAATGGATAAGATTATCTACCCTACCCTTAAGGGCATGGCAGAGGATGGAATTCCTTACCGCGGTTTCCTTTACGCAGGTCTTATGATTGATAAGGCCGGTAACCCTCGCGTGGTTGAATTCAACTGTCGTTTTGGTGATCCTGAAACTCAGCCAATCATGATGAGAATGCAGTCAGACTTAGTTGATCTGTGCTTACATGCCTGTGATAACGATGGTCTGAAAGGAATGGATATCAAGTATGATCCTCGTCCTGCTATCGGTGTTGTGCTTGCTGCAGAAAATTATCCTGCATCACCACGTAAAGGTGATAAAATATTTGGCCTAGATCACAAAACTGCAGATGACATCAAAGTATTCCAGGCAGGAACCAAGCAGGTTGGCGATGATATCGTAACCTCAGGTGGTCGAGTACTTTGTGTGACAGCTTTAGGTGATGACGTGGCCCAGGCACGAACAAAAGCCTACGAGCACATTAAAAACATTCATTTCAACGGTATGTTCTTCAGAAACGATATTGCATGGAGAGCACTTAACCGATAAAAATAAAGAGGTAGATTCGTGACAGAAGAAATCATTAGACAGGCCATTCTATTTTTTGTAACTTTTGTCGCTAACCTCTTTGCCAGTGTCTCCGGAGGAGGTGCTGGTTTCATTCAGTTCCCGATGCTGATCCTTTTAGGACTGCCTTTTGCGACTGCGTTGGGAACTCATAAGGTTGCCGTGGTCTTTTTAGGCATCGGAGCCATCTCCAAGAAAAAATTCGATCCTACCTTCAAATTCGATAAGACTGTTTCTCTGATCATGCTGCTTGCAGGCTGTACCAGTGTTGTTGCAGGCTCAGTTATCATTGTATCTGTTCCATCAGATATTGCTCAGATTGTTCTTGGATTTATTGTGATTGCCTCAGGCCTCTATACCATGTTCAAAAAGTCATTCGGAGCCACTGATCTTGAGAACAGATCAAAGCTTAGAACCATAATCGGAACAATTTGCATTATATTTGTTGGACTGTTCTCCGGCTCACTTTCATCAGGTGCAGGACTGTTTGCCACACTGACTCTTGCAGGTATATTTGGTCTTGAGTTAAAAAGAGCAATCATGCACACCATGATTTTTGTGGCAACTATCTGGAATGCAGTAGGAGCAGTTACAGTAGGCGCCTTAACAGAAATCCACTGGCAGTGGATCCCTGCCATGATTATTGCGGCATTTACAGGAGCATATCTTGGAACAACACTTCTGACAAATCTGCCAACCAGGAAAGTTAAGTTTATCTTCTCAATAGTTTCCATACTTTCCGGTGTAATTCTAATCGCGGAAGGTTATCTGAAATAGAATTCTGATACACAAATGAGAATATCATCTGAACAGTAGACTCTGGAACTGAGGTTAAAAGTGAAGTTACAGAAGAACAGTTCCAGAAAAAATATAGTGAATAAAGAATTACTCTTTTTCTACAGCAATACCGATATTGCTTACACCATTGTTAAAAGCCAGAACTTTAAGCTTCCTTACAAGTTCTTCTCCTCTTGAGGAGTTTTCAAGCAACTCGTATAGCTCTACCTGGAAATTAACTTCATCATCAACACTCTGCATTTCACGAAGTTCCTCATCGGTGTACTCTCGATCTGTTTCCTGCTCAATCTTGCGAACAACTCCGCTTAAGGAAGCTCGGCTTGCCATTTCTGCCTCTTCACCCTCATGAAGAATAATGGCAATAATAGAAGCTGACAGAGATAAGGTGGCATCAAGAGAAAAAAGATCACCTACAGAAAGATCTTTCTTTTCGTCATCAAGCATGTATGGTTCAAACTCATCTAATACCTTTTCAAGATCGATGGTATTAAATTTGTCAGAATGAAACTGCCAAAGTGTATCTAAAGTTTTATTATAGGCATGAACACCTCCACAGATATTCTCAACCTCAGCCCACAGAGCATAGTTAGGATACTGTCTTTGTGCCAATACCAGTGCAAACAGGCTCTGACGCCATGGAGACATCTTTGAGAGCATATCATAAAACTTCTCGCCAAAAATCATAGAAAAAACCTCATACAATAACACCTACAATATTATCACTCACATCAGAAAAAATAAATTTTCATCTACAAAATCGCTATTTTTACACTCTTTTATAAAAATAAAATTTTTTTAATAGTTGTTAACTATCGCAAATATAAAGAGATTTATTGATAATATATTATTTTTTAAACTTATGTGATGTGGATACATAAATAACTCCATTTTTTTTCTATACTAAAAAAAATTAGTGATGATTCTTTAAAAGAATCATCCAAAGAATCTGAAAAAATCTGACTTTAAAGTGTAGATAAAGTCAAATTTAAGCTTCAGATACAAATCACGAGAGTCAGCAAAGAATCAAAAAATGATTAGCCGAGAGTTAAGAACAGTGAAAGCGTTTTTCTTAAAATAATTCTTGCAAAATCATTAGGATACACTTTATCTGAGTATATATAATCGCGATAACAGCATACTTTTAAGCCAACAAAAGAGACTGTTATAACATCTTTGGGAGTTTTTTATGTCAGATTTTGATTTTAAGGATATTGGTCCTCTATTCAAGGAAGATGAGATTAACAATACCAATATTACAGAAAATAACAAAGATTCTAATGTCAACACAAAAAACGATGATCAAAAGGCTTCTGATGTTTTATCAATATTAAGACAGAATGATAAAATCTATGAAGAATTGAAAACTCAACCAGAAGAGAAACTATCTCCAGAAGAGTACAGCAAGAATTTAGATAAAATACGCAACGAAGATGTACTACAGAAAAATTTTATATCTCAGGAAGACTTAATTACACCATTAGATTCCCATAAAACTACCAATCAGAAATCAACTATCAAAAATATTGGAAATACCTTGCTAAACACTGGTTCTAAAGTTGTGAATAAAGGTATCTACGCAATTAATTTAATTAATCAACAAGTTGAAAAAGGATATGGTCGAAATGTAAACAGATTTTTCTCAAAAGTGTTTGAAATTGACTCAAAAAACAAATTTTCCCCTTTTCCGATTGCAGAAAAAGCACCTCATCTTCTGAGTCTTGAGAAAAAAGCAGTGAACGTTGATGCTACCTTTGTTAGAAAATGTCACGATAAGCCTATGCAAGGAGCAGGCAATTTCACATTTGCAGAACTTTACGCTGAAGCTCAATCACCTGAAGAGTTTGCCTTCCTAGATATGTTCTTTGCAAAAACAATAGCAACAAATTTAGAAATCATTACTTCAAACAAAGAATTTGCAGGAGGTATGCATATAGCTATTGCAGAATTACTTGCAAGTGATGACAAGGAAAGTACAGAGAAAGCCTACAAAGAAATTGAACATTTGCTGACAGTATATACAAAGGATGAAAGCGATAAAAAGATTCTAGAAATTCTCAACCAAATAAAAAGCGATATGAAAATGCTCGCTCAACAGAAAATAACTTATCAGCAAGAAATTGAGGATAATTTAAACTCAATAGAATTAGATGACAATGGAAATCCTAATCTAAAAAAATTTAATCCAGTCAATTACAAAGGGCCACATTTTTCAATAGACGACAATAAAAAAATGGGGACTGGAGTACATCCATACTCTGGCATCGGCTCAATGATGTACAAAAACGAGAACCTGGATAAACTTAAGAAAATAGATCAATTAAATGCAGGAAAATATGCACTACATGATTTGTACAATCAGATTCAGCTCTGCTTTAAAGGGAAAACACTTTCAAACACAAGTTTTGCATTTTTAGAGGAAAAGGTTAATAAATTTCCTTATCAGTGTGATTATTTGAAAAAAATGTTAAAGGAGCATTCTCATGAAATTAGAGATGAGCTTTTAAAGAAGATAAAGTATGACGTACACTCTCAAGTATCAGGTGCAGAGCTAGCTAATACCATTACAGAAATCAGTGACTCAATACTTCATGATCTGTCAGAAGAAGATCAGAACATAGTTAATCTAAAACTTTCTGAGGCAATTGCTGGACTAAAGGGCTCTGCTATACTCAAAGGAACAAACTTTGAGAATCTAAAGATGATAGGTTCTATCATAAGTGAAAACAATGAGTTGCTCCATACCTTGCCATTTATATTAAATGCATTAGAAAAGTCAGAATTTGACACAAGCTCACTAATGAACTTTGCAATTCAGAATGCAACAAATCCTAATAGTGAACCAAAAGTTATAATGCAGGAATTTCTAACCTCAATGGCAAGCGCATTGAACAATAAGGATGAATCCGTTGTCTTCATGAACAAACTTATAAGTTATAGTGAATCCATGCCTGATACAATTGATTTGACCTTAAGTATTCTTGAGCAGTTCCATTATAAAGATCCAATTAATTGTGCTCATATACATGAAGCATTCTTTTCCAAGAGTCTTATTATGCACTATCTCAAAGAGATTCCCGAACAGGATCGCATCGCTCTAACTTCAAGTAATGGAGAGCCTCTGGAAATCGAAAAATCTCTGAAGAATATTATTGAGAAGCCTTTCTCTGAGATCTCAGCTCAGGACTATAAAAATATTCTCATTGAGATGGACAAAGATCCTAAATTCAACATTATCAAGCCGATGTGGCAGATATTCTTAAACGCAGGTTGGCAGCATACTGTAATCGAATCTGAGGAAAATAAATCTCTAATGCCGGTTAATGCTTCAACAATTACAGAAAAAGAAGATGCTTTCGGTAACTATCTGTATGGAAATCCAGAGTTACGAGATGCTTATCTGAAAGAATTAATAGAAAAGAATCCTGAGACAGAAAACAGACTGAATAAAACACATAAGGGTCTGGCTCATAGTGAGCAAACAGGCGAGATAATTAAGGATTCAGACAAGAAACTAAAATCTAAATTTAGTGCAACAGCAGTCATAACTTCACTTATGAATTCATCTGATACAGGTAAGTCTTTAATGGCATTAGATCAGATGAGAAACGAGGCATTGTTACTAACCGGAAAATTTTCAAAAAATGTTGACTATGGGGATTTAAATGCTGAACAGCTTCTTTCTCTACCTAAGAGAACGGATGGAACTCTTGCGAATTTGGTTTATGTTTTTTCAGACAAGGCTGAATTATTAAAAGAGAAAACAGATAATTTAAGGAAAGAGATCCGAAATCCTCTTGTCAACAACGTAATCGAAGCCAATAGACAGGAATATATAAAAAATAACAAAGATGTACCAGATACAAAGACAATTGTTAAAAACTGTGCAAAAATCGCAACACAGGTTAAGACTCTTGGCGAAAATCTTGTTGATGATTTGTACACCTACAACGATGTAAATCTTGAAAAATTTGGTATAAAGGACCCTCAAAACCTTAGAATTTCCCAGGAAAATCTGGATAAAATGAAGCAGTATAATTTAATTTTACTGAACAAAAATGCCGGACTTATAACTGATAAAGAATTTGAGGAGAGTGTTGCGCCATTAAGTCTAGAAGACCTAAACAAACAGTTTGACTCTGTACTAGAAACACTCAAACAGAATATCAAAATATTTGCCAACAGTAATCCTTTGAGTAAACTAGGCGAGCTACTGATGAAAAAATACACCCAAATCTACTCAGTAAGATTTGGTGCAGAACTGTCTATGCTTGAAGTTTCATCTCAGCAGACTCAAAAGCTCGTATCTGATGAACGTTATCTTGATGAAGAAGCTTACCTCAAGAATCCAGAGAAAGATTTAAAAGGTAACGTTATGTCCTATGAAGAATTTGTAAGATTCAAGGAAAATCAGATTCAGGATGAAAGCAAGTCAATGTACCTTTCAGTATACGCTTCAAATTCACCTCTGTTTGATGGACATTTTTCTATAAAACAGAACGGACCACTGCTCCTTGAGAATGCTGTAATTCATGAAATGATGCTTCAGTGTGATTTATCTGATGAAATGGAAGAAACCATAACCGAAGCATTATCAAAAGACAGCTTATCCGATGATGAAAAGAGATACCTGCTTTTAAAACTTAATGAAAAACGAGGCCACATAAATCTGGATAATCTCTCTTCTACGGACAAACCTGACCTCAACTTTGTAGATACACTTAACAATCTGATTAGAAGTAATCCAGGAGAAGAATTTAATAGTAAACTCAATGCATTTATAAATGAGGAACTAACTGCGGATAGACAGCTCAACGCAAATGCAATATTACTATCACACAGCTATCAGATAAAAAACATGTCTGAGGTTGATGAGATTATTTCCAAAGAAGCACTGGTGGGAAATAACAAATCAGAGGCTCTTGAGAATGTTTATAAACAGCAGAAAAATATTCTATTATCTCAGATTGAAAAGAATGTCCAGACAAACAAAGAGATAAAAAAATTAACAAACTCATTAACTCCATACGTTAGGGAGATTTACCGTGCCCCAATGATTCATAACTATCTGCGTTTTGCAGGATGCTATGCAGCAAGCGTAATGCATTATACAGGCAGTCAGGATCTCTTCGAGAAATACCATCAAATGAGCGATGCTGATAAACGAAAAGCAGAAGATCTGATGGTTGAAGCCCTGGTAAAACAGAAGTTTGATCCTGCGATGGCAAAAATACTCGTACTACAGAGATTTAATGATCCTCTAAACACATGGCTTCACAATACAATAATTCGCGGTCTAAGAAATTTAGCTTTCTCAATAAGAAGCGTTGGAGTTAGTGTTAATAAGAAAGCAAAACAAATACAACTGCGCAATACAATGCTACTTGTTAAAGAGTTTATAGGAAGTATTGCTAAAAATAAAATTCTTTCAGTTCAAAGAGATTGGAACTTAAGTTTTGATCCGCTGAATTTGTTGCAAAAAGCAGGAGTTATTTCTTCTTCTCCAAATTCAGCAAAGTTTAGTGCTGCACTACAATTATTGGGATCTTCAGGCTTCACCTTAAATCGAGATAGTAGTGGACGTATACATTTTTTTGCTGATCTGTCAAAAATTGTTGGTGTTGGACTGAAAGCCGGAGCATCAATGAGTAATTATGGCATACAGGGGAATGTAAGTTTAAATGGTAGCATTGAAAAATTAAACGTTACAGATTTTGCTTTTGAAGATGATGAGGCTGCAATTGTATTTATAAGTAAACTTCTCTGTAAAGAACTTACAGAAGAAGATATAAATACAGCCAAAAATGTCGCAGCAGGCTCAAAACTGAAGTATGGCGGAGGCATTTCTGTTGCCTTGGGATATGCCCCATTCCAGGGATTACTTTCCTATAGTGATCCTAATCATCTGGCATCTAATGCTGTCCAAAAAATTATGGACGTTGCAGGTGACGTCGGGGTAGGATTTATCGACGGAATTAATATCGGAAGAGTTGGATTAAGTATAAATGTTCAGAATTCTACCTCCACAGTAGAAGATATTAATGGAACAACAGAAACCTCTACGACACAATTTTTCTTTACAGCTGAAGCAAATCTAGTTCATGGAGGTAATTTTGATGGAGCAGTGCATTCTGCAGGTAATCTAATAGCACAGACAGCCATAAAGTATGGAAACCTGGTAGCAGGAGGAAATGAAGAATCAAGCGAGAAATATCTTAACAAATTAGATAATGTAACTAATAAGACAGGAAGTGCATTAAACAAAAAATTTGTTAAAGATTTTATTAACAAAAAGACGGTAGTCCATTATCCGCTGTCTGCTGTTTCACCAAGAATTCCTGATGCTGCGACTCTAACCATAGAATCATCTAAGCTCACACAGGAGCACATAGATAGGATGAAGGAAAATGGACTAGTTGGAAAAGATACAATTAACTTTTTGCAAACTCTGCTTAATTCAGGTAGAGAAGACCAAATTAGTCATGTTAATACCGTTTTTAAATTAAAGCAAAGCGCTATTGATGAAATGAAAGCGCATCCAGAAAAAATAAAGTCTATTCTGAAAAGTAAAGATAATTATGAATTCGACAGTATTGATCTGGAATTTCCAAAACAGAGTAATACTACACAAACAGGTGCATCTTTATTTGTAGGAGGAGTTGGTTCTATAATCGGATTAGGATTTACTGACAAGGCAACGACAAAGGGAACAGAAATAATAAGTTATAAAGTCAAAGTGTTGCAGTAGCTCAAACATTTGTGTAATTTCCGTAGAACCTATAAAAAAATGATATATAAATAAGCATCAGACAAATTATTGGTAGGCAATATGATAAAAAGATTAAACGAAATTATTAAGAATGGAAACTTAGAGTTTGGTCTATTTGATGAGAAAACCAAAATCTCTACAACTAACCTCGATAATCAGATTATATATATGCATCCAACTGATACAAGTCTGGTGTTCTATAGTGAAATTATACATATAGATTATGTATTTGAATCAACTCATCCATATCTGTTCAGAGATATTTTAGCAGTTCAGTCTATATCTCACAGATATGGAAATCTGTGTATCAGTCTTGATACTTCTTCTAGAATATTGTGGTTTAATTATTCTATCAGTCTTGAAGGAATAGATACCGAAACTCTAAAAGCTTCAGTATACAGTTTTGCAGGAAATGTCAGTGAGTATTCTAACTATGTTAGAAACACTATTTTTACCAGCGAAGAAGATATTGAGAGCCAAAAAGAAAATACACCTCTGAATGATATAAATGATCTTACACATCTTGTTTAATAAAAAAAACTATCGATGGTCTCATAAATCAGAGTAAATCTGTTGAAATATTCATTTCCAAGTTTTTTTTTCATTTTAATGAATGAAAACTTTTTGTTATATACAATCAAAAAAATTGTGCTCTAAAATAAAAATTTTTTCACACCAATAACATAAAAAAATTACTGTTACATTCCTATATTCATTTTTTTAACAAAAAAATAAACCGCTTATATATGCCATTATTCACTAATAATTATTTCACAAAAATAACAGTAATTTTTTTAGAAAAAAGATAAATAATTAGATAAAAGTTTGCGCTATATCATATTTTAGGGTATAAACAATCAAAAGTATTTGTAAAATATGGCATTACGCCCCTTATACTGTAGATGTATGATATAATAATAATCAAATACAATAATTTAGCAAAATACAACTAAAGAAGTCTTAACTACCGCAAAAATTACCAGCAGGCATCTTTGTGCATGTAGGTTGATGAGGGTATTGTGTTGTGGGTAGTAGAATTATAAATAATAAAGACTTCTGGCAAGATACAAGAATGATTTCAGAAGACTACGTTTCAAAAGAAGCGATTACAAATTCCTCATGGAAGGGACCTCTATCAAAAGGTCACTATAAGGCAATTTTCTCTACTATTGCCCTAGCCCTATCCCTTGCAATCGCAACCAATCAGAACTTATACAAGTTTTCAGGCTTCTCCACAGAGGAGGCGGCTCCTGAGAATGAAGTTATTGCAAGCAATGTTACCGCACCTGACGAGGAAATTCCTCTGGCACAGGCTTTCGGTATTGCTTCAAACAAATCTAAAGAGCAGTTTGAGAACTATGATGACACCCTAAATGAGGCTGAACTTGCTGACTCTGATGATCAGCTTGATCAGGAAATCTCAGCTCTAGCATCTAAAACAGAAAAAGTCGAAGCAGGCTCAGTTGGTGCCAAGTGGGTTACTGAAAATGTTCAGAAGGGCGACAGCATTTCCTCTCTGTTTGAGGATCTGAATATTCCAGCAGCAACCCTAGCCACAATCATAGATAACAATAAGCCTGTAGCAAAGAGCATCAACTCACTTAAGATTGGCGAAAAACTATCCTTCCTCGTTGACAGCAAAGGTGAACTGATTGTTTTCATCAAGCCAATTTCTGACAAGGAGCAGCTGCGCTTCTACAAAGTTGATAACACCGGTAAGTTTGCCTATACCAAAGAAGCTCTGAACTCCTATGTAATGGATGACGATGCTGTAAGTGCAGCCAAGGCTCTGGCAGAAGCTCCTTCAGCCAAGACCGAGACCAAGGTTGTAGCCTCAGCTGATAAGAAGACAGTTCCTGCAGTTGCTGCTGAACAGAAAGACAAGAAAGAAGTTCCAGCAGGCAACAAGAGAGGACGTCTGGTGGTTGTTACCATCAACAAGGGCGAGACCTTCTCAAAGGCTGCTAATAATGCTGGTATAACCTATACCGAAATCAACAGAATTCTTCAGATGTTCAAGGGTAAGATCCAGTTCTCAAGAAACATTCAGGCTGGTGATACCATGAGAGTTCTGTTCACAGATTCAAACGGCAAAGGAAAAATCTGTGCAGTTGAATTCCAGATGGCTAAAGGCGGAAAGATTGCCAGCTACCTGAATACAGCTGACGGTAAGTATTACGATGAGAAAGGTCTGAATGCTACTCATTCCTCTTTCTCAAGATTCCCATTCAGATCACGTGTGAGGGTAACTTCTCCATTCAATCCATCCAGAAGACACCCTGTAACCGGCATTACCCGTCCTCATAACGGTGTTGATTTCGGCTTACCTGTTGGTACCATGATTACAGCTCCTGCAGATGGTATTGTTGATAAGGCAACCTTCTCAAGATCAGCAGGTTACTGGTTGACAATTCGTCACAGCGGCGGTTTATCAACAGTTTACATGCATCTGTCAAAGATTAGCGTAAAGCCAGGCCAGCGCATTAAACAGGGAACTGTAATTGCACGTTCTGGTAATACAGGTTTATCAACCGGCCCTCATCTGCACTATGAGATTCGTGTTAACGGCCGTGCAGTAAACCCACTTCGTATTAATCTTGATAACAGAAACTACAACATCAATAGCAAAGCACGTAAAGCCTTTGCCGCCTCTGTTCAGAGATACAAGAAAGAATTACATCAGAGTAATCTGATCGCAAAACGCTAAAAATTCCTTCTAAATTGTGCACTTAGGATTTTCACCTGGTGCACAAATATTACCCCCTTCAACTTTTATCTCAAAAATGCTTTTTCTAATTATTTGAATTTAATAATTTATTTTTTTTCAAAAATTACATAAATCAGAGTTCTAGAAAAACTTTAAGGGAAATTTCGGAATTTTTGATCTTATCTCCAATCACAATTAATACCTAAGTTTCAGCTAATTTTTCTAAAAAACCTTATCTATAATGATTAATGAGAATTAATATTATTTATTACAAACTAGACGATGAGGTATGTGATATGTTAACCGCAGAAGATATGCTGCGCATTGGAGAAGGTGTCGCAGATTTAGACGTCGCTACAGCAAAAGAAGTTCATGTAGATCATAAGGTTGTACCAAGACAGGTATTTGACGAAGATGAAAGCTTTGATGTACCTGAGGCTTATATATCTCCAGACTTAAAGTCTATGATTGATGTAGCCCAGACCGAGATTAACAAGATCAAGGCAATTGGTATGACTCAGTATCTGAAGACCAAATCAGATGCAAAGACAAAGTCGGTTATCAAGATTTAGCATGTGTATGTGATAGAGAAAAACTAGGAGCAATCCTAGTTTTTTTTTTCAAAAATACTCCAATTTCTCAACAAAAGACAGAATCACAATAATAATTATTTGTCGGACACTATATATTTTTTTCTCGTTAACTTTCTTAGATAAGTTTAAATAACAGTCTTATTGTAAAAGAAAAAATATTTTAATTTTTTAGATTTCGAGCATATTCACAGTTTTTTAAAAATAATTTTGTAGTGCAAATTATATACACTATAATTCAATTGTACAAAAACATAATGGAGTAAAAGAATGTCTGAGTTAAATGAATTAGTCACAAATTTCAAAAAAGAACATGACGAGTGTGAAATCAATCTGCAGGATAACGGCTACAGTGCAACCATCAGTTTGGGACCAATGGAAATGAAACTACTGATCCAACCTGGTAGTCAAATGTTAGTTATTCAGGTTCCTGTAGGAATTCTTCCGAAAACAGATAGAGAAGAATTTATGATGAGCCTTCTAGATGCCAACGATTTTTTCGCAGGAACCAATGGTTTTACTCTTGGAATTAACAAAGAGGCTGAAATAGTAACACTACAAACAGTTTGGAATATTTCTTACCTATCGCAGGAGTATTTCTCAAATCTTGTTGAAAATACCTTTATTGAAGGAACATCCTGGCTAGAAAAATTTAGTCTTGAAAAAACAGATAACGAGACCTCTGATAAAACAACATCAGAAACACCTGCTTCTACAGGTCTGCCAAATGGACCTGAACAATGGTTAAAGATTTAGAATCGAAACAGTTTTATAAAAGGGAAACAAAGCAGAATTTACACTGCAAGGAGTCAAGCTATGACAGAGATAATTTCAACTAGACAGCAATTAGTAAATGAAATTAATCAATCATCAACCTTCAAACTTGATAGTGAAGGAAATTTAAAAAAAGCGGGATTTCTTGACAAGGTAAAAAACTTCTTTTCCTCAGTTTTCAATGCCACTGATTATGCAATTCGTAAAGAAGCCATTGAAAACAAGATAGTAGACATACTGAGCAATGATAAGGAAGCTACTGATATTACTGACAAGAACAATTCAAATAACCTTAAGTCACTAAGTTCGAAACTCAGTGGTAAATACAATAATACCGCAACTTTATTGAACCTTTACTCCAAAATCAATGAGTTTTCCCCTGATAAGAAAAAACTTGCAAAAGCATGTATAGATAGCTGTCAGCTTCAGACTCCAGATTCAAACCTGTCACTTAAAGTAAAAGTAGATGGTTTAAAAACTTTTATCAATGAATTAGCTAAATTAAAACCAATGGAGCAGATTGATAAAAAACAACTGCAGGCGCTAAATAATGCTATAAAAAATAATGTACAGAAATTCATTAAAGATAGTATGTCAAATACATTTGACCTAATGAGTTCTCAGCTAAGTAAAGATATTGGTCGTCAAACCATTATTGTTAACAATAATAAATTTATGGAAACAAATTCTGAAGATCAAACAAAAATCAATCAGAAAATTAACGCTTTTAAAAAAGCAATTCCAAACGAGACTCATCAGCAGTATTTGTCCTGGTTGCTTAATCAGGCAGCTCAGTCTGATATGTCTCAACTATTTCTTAATAAGGATTTTGCCGAAAGTGATTTGGGACTTAAGGCACCAAAAGGCTTTTTAGCTTTAAATTCTGGCGGAAATGGCCTCTTTCAGCTTTCACAGTCTACTGATCTAAACCAGATTAAGAGTGATGCGCAGAAGGGCTATCCAATGTATGACATTCAGGTTCATAGTGAAAAAGGAAAGGTTGTAGGAGCTACAGTAAAAATCATGTCTCCCTACTGTGCATCTAACATACAGTTAGGAGATAAAATTTCAGATCCTGTTATTTATGGAAACTCCGTATTCGAAGTAGACCTGTCAAAGACAGAGCCAAGCATTAAAAATGTTAGCGTATCTTACAGTATTGGAAAGCCAGAGTTCTACACAGGAAAAAGGACAGAGAAGCCAGCACAGAACACAAACAATGTTAATAATCAGAATCAGAGGAAAAAAATCCCTAATGTAGCAAATAAATTTGGAAATGACTTCTCTAGTAAGTTAAATAATATATTAGGACAAAGTAATTCTAAAATGAAGAACAAAGTATAACCTTGGATCTCTGCTTTACTCCTCTCTTTAAACTTCTCCGTTAAAAAGAACGGAGAAGTTCTAGTTACAAATCTAATCTCATATACATATTACAAAGATTGTATTGAAATGGATTTCTCTGTAAATATAAAGAATTCGTTTAGAAACAAAAAAGAAAGCAAAGACTCCGCGTTACATCAAAATAACGCGGATTTTTTGATTAGACAGCAGAAGCTTCTGTGAACTTCCAGGAGGCATCATCCTCAGATAAAAGAGCATATCTGTGAACAGAAAGAAGTGTTGAACGATGTCCGACACTAATCATAATGGTATCTGGCAAATTATCCTTTAAGAGTTTATAGGACTTCTGCTCAATATTCTCATCCATTGCAGAACTGGCCTCATCTAAAAACAGCATCTGAGGCTTAATCAGCAGAGCTCTGATGATAGCGATACGCTGCTGTTCACCTAAGGATAGAATTGATGACCAGTTATCCTTCACATCAAGATTCTCAATTAAATGAGAAAGGTTAAGCTCATTTAGATAACGTTCAATTGAACCGTCATTTGAAATCTGTCCTGGATAGGAAATAGCCTCTCTCAGGGTTCCCAAAGGCAGATATGGACGCTGAGACAGGAAGAGAGTATTGGCATCCTTAGGAATAACCACATCACCCTGTGCATAAGGCCAGATGCTGGCAAAGGTCTTAATAAGTGTAGACTTACCGCATCCGGATGGACCTCTAATAAGTAAAGAGTCACCTTTTGCGAGCTTAAAGTCAATGTTCTTCCACAGCTTAGCTCCTGATGGAGAATTCACGTTCAGCTTTGAGACCTCAAAGTCAGAACTCTCCCCTTTCTTAGACTCAAGACACAGAATTCCCAGACTTGAATCCATACTGTCAAAGAATAAGGCAAGACGGTCGGTAACAGCTTTATAGCTTGCCCATGAGGAGAAAGAACTGATTACGGTAGACAGAGAATCCTGAACACGACCGAAGGCAGAGTTGATCTGCATAATACTGCCCATGGTAATTACCTTAGCAAAGTACATAGGCGCAGAGATCAGAATCGGGAAGATAACCGCTGTCTGAGCATAACCTAAAGTAAAGAAGCCAAGCTTCTTCTCTCTTTTAATCAGCTTGATATAGTTTTTAACAACATCCAGGAAGCTTACATTCAGAATTTTCTCCTCAGAATCAGTTCCCTTATAAAGAGCAATAGACTCTGCATTTTCACGAACACGAATCAGGGAGAAACGGAAGTCAGCCTCATAGCGCTGCTGACGGAAATTAAGCTTTACCAGAGGCTTTCCGATCCAGAAGGTCAGAAGAGTACCGATAAAAGCGTATGCACATGCCAGATACAGCATATAACCATCTGGAAGATGCAGTTCATAGCCATTCCATAAAGTCATGGTAACAGCATGAGATAAATCCCAAAGAACTACACCAAAGGTTCCAAGCATAGCAAGGTCTGAGGCTGTACCTAAAATCAGGGAAATACTGCTGCCGACAAAACCGTTGAGGTCTTCTGAAATACGCTGGTCTGGGTTTTCAGTCTTTCTGTCTTCAAGCTGCATCTTGTAGTAGGTGTCAGCATCAATATAGTCATGAATAACTTTGTTGGTAAACCATTTACGCCAGTGGATGGCAAGCTTTGATCTAAGATAGGAGTTGTAGACTGAGACTACAACATGAATGGTGGCAAGCACCACAAAGACCATCAGCTGATATTTAAAACCTTCCAGATCATAATTCTGAATCGTATCCCAGAATTCCTTGTACCAGGTGTTGATTACCTTGGCAAGGTAGATGGCACCGCCGGTCAGAGCCACAATACACAGAAGCAGAAACCAGGCAAAAATACTGTCCTTTGAGCCCCAGAACAGTTTAATCATTCTCCAGCCGGCCTTGATAGAAACCTTTAAAGGCAGGCTGTCTGCGCCATGATATTTTTCTCTTAGTTTGTCAGAATTGTCTTCGTTTTTGAAAATGGAAAGTTTAAACATAGTTTACTTTAAAAATTTCTTAATAACTGCTGCGACACCGTCTTCATCATTGGTTTTGGTAACCACGTCTGCGGCTTCCTTTACAACGTCAAAAGCATTTTCCATAGCTACCCCCAGACCTGCAGTCTGAATCATGTGCAGATCATTCTCAGCATCTCCAAATGCGATGGAGCTCTTAACCGGATATCCAAGTCTGATACACAGACTCTTAAGTCCTGTACCCTTTGATGATTTGTTAGGAATGAATTCAAGGAAATTAGGATTTGAACGGACCACGTTAAAGACGCTGGTCAGACTTTCAGGAAGCTTTGATTTTACCAGATCAATTACTTTCTCTTCTCCGACAATCATAACCTTGAAGAATTCCTCATAGTTGTCAATCTTCATGAAATCATCTTCCACAAAGCCAACGTCTGAGGTATCTATTTCAATCTGGGTATAAGGGTTGTGATCCTCAATCACCAGACCGCGGGTTACTGAATAGCCATGCACTCTTGCTCCTTTAAAAGAGTGAGCAAAAGCGGTTATAACCTTGGCAAGCTTGCCTGATGCAGTGGTTCTAAACACGGTTGGATAACCGACGATACTGTTATGTGCAATATACTCAGACAGTCTTACCACACAGGAACCGTTAAAACATACCGCGTAGGAATTCTCATTAAGACAGCCCAGCTCATTCATGACCCTAACAGCGCTTTTAGGGTGTCTACCGGTTGCAATAGCAATGGAGAAGCCCTGCTCCTGAGCTTTCTTCAGGACCTTCTTGTTGGTCTCGCTGATGCTTTTGTCAGAACGAAGAAGTGTGTCATCAAGATCTAAGGTGATTACTTTATATTTATCTAATTCTACAGGAAGTGAATCCAGTGTATATTTTGCCAATTTATTATCCTCTAATTAACAGCCTCTAATTATAAGGAAAAAACCGTTTCTTTTCATGATTTTTTGTATATTTAATTACACGTAAGAAAGTTAATCAGCAGTGTTTTTCCAAAGGCTTTAATCATCTAATTTTTACACACAAAAATTATCCTTTTCTGATAACAGATAGCAAGCTTTTTAGAAAATTAATTTCAAAAATAATCAATAAAATATTTCAAATGAAATTTTATTCACCAAAACGGCTTTAGAAAGCGATTTATATAAAGTGCAAAAATTTAGATTAAATCTACAATTTTGACTTTTGATGTTTCATTAGTTTCTATTCTTTGAACTCAGACACGTTTTAATATCTGATTTTTATGTTAATTTTACATCAACAACAATAACAAAGGAGGTTCGTATGTCCTCGAAACAATTTGGTAAGAACTTCAATACTACCCTACAGAAAGTTGATGATAAGTACAGCTGGATCAATGACATGATCAAGGCTCGCAAGGAGCTAGTGATTCAGTACATGAGAATTCTCAACGTATCTGTATCACGAAGTTCTAATAAGAATGATGTCTGTTACCCTTCCTACGAGGATGTAACAAAATTCTGTGATCAGCTGGTTGATTACATGTCTCACGGTCACTTCGACCTCTTCCCAAAAATTCTTGAACTCATCGAAAACGCATCAGGACGTTCACTTTCAATAGCACACAGAACCCTTCCAAGAATAGAAGATACCACAGAGTATCTGATGAAATTTACAGATAAATACGCCGAGGATCTGAACGAGGCGAAGATGGCCACCGTACAGAAAGATCTATCATCAATCGGCAAGGCTTTAGAGGTAAGATTTAAAAACGAGGATCGACTGATCATCGCTCTAAGACTGGTTCACACCATAGTCTCAGGTTAAAAAAGTGTAAAAAAAATCTCCGTCATCCTAAACAACGGAGATTTTTTTTGATATCTGTTTAAAGACTTTCTTTAAAAATATTTGTATCAGGAGTTTTTTAAATCAGATTAAAGAGGTCGGTTACCCTTCGTACAGGAATCACTTCAACATTGTTAAGTCTGCGTCTTGGTGCGTTGTCATAAGGCACCACTATTCTAACAAAGCCCTGCTTAACAGCCTCTGCAATTCGCTCCTGTCCATATGGTACAGGACGGATTTCTCCAGTAAGACCAATTTCACCAAAGGCGATAGTGCCCTTATCTATCGGTCTGTCCTTAAAGGAGGAAATAAGTGCCATAGCTAAAGGAACATCAGCAGAAGTATCCTCAACCTTGACACCGCCCACAATGTTAACAAAGACATCCTGATCACCTAAGGAAAACTCAGCATGACGATGAAGCACCGAAAGGAGCATGGACAGACGGTTCTGGTCAGTACCCAAAGATAGTCTTCTTGGATTTGAATATAAGGAGAGGTCAACCAATCCCTGAAGTTCAACCAGTAAAGGACGGGTGCCCTCCCAGGTTACCATGGCAAGAGAGCCGGGAGCTACAGTCTCCTGACGGCTTAAAAAGATAGCAGAAGGATTCTTAACTTCCTTAAGACCTTCATCAGTCATGGCAAAAACACCGATTTCATTTACCGCTCCAAAGCGGTTCTTCTGACAGCGAAGGGTTCTGTAACGCATATCAGTACCAGCCTCAAGGATAATGGAGCAGTCAACACAGTGCTCTAAAATCTTAGGACCTGCCAGAGTTCCATCCTTGGTGACATGACCTACCATAAAGACCGCAATGCCGGTTCTCTTGGCAAACTGAGTTAAAGCAGCAGCGCCCTCACGTACCTGGGATACTGAGCCTGGTGCTGATTCAATTCCATTTACATGCATCACCTGAATAGAGTCTACAATCAGAACCTGAGGCTGTTCTGAACTAGCCATCTCACAGATGGAATCAATTGAGGTCTCAGCTGCGATTCTTATCCTGTCTGTACCGATTTTAAGTCTGGCTGCTCTGATTGCCACCTGCTGCAGAGACTCCTCTCCGGTTACATACAGAATCTTATGGGAAAGACATAAGCGGCCAACGGTCTGCAGAAGCAGAGTTGATTTACCGGCACCTGGATTACCACCGATAAGAGTGACAGAACCACTTACAATACCGCCGCCTAAAACTCGGTCAAATTCACTAAAGCCTGTGGAAATTCTTGGTCGGGAGGTTAAATCAACACTTGATAAATTGCAGATACCAGAACCGGAGGCCCCGGCAAAACCATTCAGGGCCCTGGCTGCGACCTTGGCACCAGGGTTTGGAGCATTATCAACAAGAGTCTCAGAGATGGTTGCAGCTTCGCCGCATTCAGAACAGATACCCTGCCAGCGGGAGTATTTAGCACCGCAGGCAGAACAGATAAAGATACTCTTTGGTTTTGCCATAAAAATTAAGAATTCAGTAAAAGTAACAGCGCCACAGCTGTCAGATCAGAATGATTTATGCAGGCTGGAGCCAGTTTCTGAACCAGAGGTTTGGCATGATAGGCAATTCCCAGTGCTGCGCCATCAATCATTTTAAGATCATTTGCACCGTCACCTAAAACAATTATCTGAGATGCGTCGATGTTTTCACGTTTTTTCAGCTTCAGAACACCTTCAAGCTTAACCTCTGCATCCACAATTCGCTTATCTACCCTTCCGGTAAGTTTTCCGTCCTTAATCTCAAGCGAGTTGGCACAGACCATATCCAGCTTGTACTTGTCCTCAAGTACACAGATAAGCTGTTCAAAACCGCCCGAGCAGATGCCCTTTACCCAGTTGTGTTCAGAGACAGTATTCATCAGAATATCAAGACCGTCAGTCTCATTCATGATAGCCTTAACATCCTCAATCACCTGAGCAGAACCACCTTCAAGCAGAGCCACACGCTGTTTTAGAGATTCAGTAAAATCCAAACCGCCGCGCATTGCCTGTTCAGTGATTTTAGAAACCTTTCCGAAAACTCCAAGCTGTCTTGCAATCTCGTCGATCCCCTCAATCTGTACAGATGTCATATCCATATCCAGACAGATTTCACCGCGACGCTTTAAGGTAGGAAAAGACTCGCTGCACCAGACATCAAAATCAAGGGCTTCCTTTTCAATAAGCCTTTTTATCTTTGCTCTAATCTCTGCCTCGGGGGTATCACAGGAGAAAAGGGCGCCTACATGAGAAGTTAATTTCTTGGATCTGATTTTATAAAGCTTCAGGAAGGTCTGCTTTTCAAAGTGCTCCCATGCAGCATCTATATTAAAGTGTTCAGCCTTTTTAACGATAAAAACATAACTCATAAAACTAAATTCTCAACAGATTTTTTATATTAACTTCAACTAGGTGCTCTATATTATCAGCAGATAGATTTAAAATCGAACCTAATGATTTATAAGATTTTTTGAGCAGATCTGGAGCATATTCTCCGGTATGAAGGAAATCAGCGTCTGTTTCCAGGACAAGATGTTCCACTCCTACCGCATTTAAAACATTAATCATCTTCTGTGAAGCTTTGATTATATGAGATCCCACAGAAAGATACATCCCTAAATCAAGGTAATTTTTTGCAACCTCATAGGAGAAGGTAAAGTTATGAACAACACCTCTGAGTGTGCCTTTGTATTTTTTCAATACCCTGATAAGCTCCCCATGATAGCCTCTTATATGCAGGTTCACCGGCAAATCGTGTTTTACAGCAGCCTCAAGATGCTGCTCTAAAAGCTCTATCTGCTTATCAAGAGGAACATCAATCTTATTATCAAGACCGCATTCCCCTATTCCCTTAACCTGAGGTGAAGTTAAAAGAGAATTAAAAAGTTCCTCATCAAAGGGATGCTCAGACATGTACCAGGGATGAATTCCCACAAAAACAGGAATAGAAGGAAATGATTTTTCAAGAACCTTTAAGGTATTCTGGCTTTCTTGTAAATAGATCCCCACAGGAACAGGGGTAATGGAGGAATTCAACGCACACCCGACCGTTGCCCCGATATCAGGGAACATACCGGCATGAAGATGTGCGTCGTAAAGCATTTAGTGCTCTCTTGTTGAGCTGAACTTAACCTTTGGATATCTTTCCATGTTAAGGTTCAGATTAACTCCTGAAGTAGCAAGGAAGGTCAGATTGTCACCACCGTCTAAGGCAATAGACTGAGGAACCTTGTCTGAAATTTCCTTTAGGGCCTTAGGATCGTCAGCGCTCAGCCATCTTGCTGTAGTTACAGCGACAGCCTCGTATTTAGCATCAACGTTGTATTCATGCTTCAGACGGGAAACCACCACGTCAAACTGCAGAACACCAACCGCGCCTACAATCAGATCGTTATTAATTATAGGTCTGAAAACCTGAACTGCACCTTCCTCTGAAAGCTGCATCAGGCCTTTCTGAAGCTGTTTCTGCTTTAGAGGGTCCTTCAGATGAATACGTCTGAAAAGTTCTGGCGCAAAGTTTGGAATTCCGTTGAAATGCAAAGACTCACCTTCAGTGAAGGTATCACCGATTCTCATGGTTCCGTGATTGTGAAGTCCGATAATATCACCGGCTACAGCAACCTGTGCCTGCTCACGCTCACCAGCCATAAAGGTAACCGCATCAGAGACAATCATCTCACGCCCCAAGCGGACATTGTAAAGTTTCATACCCTTGTGATATGAGCCAGAAACGATACGCATGAAGGCGATACGGTCATGGTGCTTAGGATCCATGTTGGCCTGAATCTTAAAGATAAAACCAGTCAGCTTATCCTCGGAAGCAACCACCTCGCGCTCATCAGCTACTCTTGAAAGAGGAGATGGAGCCCAGTTGGTAAGGCCGTCAAGCATACAGTCAACACCAAAGTTACCTAAAGCGGTACCGAAGAATACAGGTGTCAGCTTACCCTGAAGGAATAGCTCAAGGTCAAACTCATTTGAGGCGCCCTTAACCAGCTCGATATCATCACGAAGCTTCTGAGCCTCATCTTCACCGATAATTGAATCCAGCTCTGGATTATCAAGACCTTTTACGGTCTGAGCCTTCTGAATGTGATAGCCCTCACCGGAGTGGTACAGCATAACTTCGTCATTCAGTAGATGATAGATACCACGGAAGGTTTTACCAGATCCGATTGGCCAGGTGATAGGAGCACACAGAATATCAAGCTCTGTCTCAACCTCGTCCAGAAGATCGAGCGGATCACGTGTCTCTCTATCCAGCTTGTTCATGAAGGTCAGAATAGGAGTGGTACGTAATCTTGTAACTTCCATCAGCTTACGGGTTCTTTCCTCAACACCCTTTGCTGCATCAATCACCATCAGGCATGAGTCAACAGCAGTAAGCACACGGTAGGTATCCTCAGAGAAGTCTTCGTGACCTGGGGTATCCAGAAGATTTACAGTACAGCCGTTGTAAGGAAACTGCATAACAGAGGTGGAAACAGAGATACCACGCTCTTTTTCCATATCCATCCAGTCGGAACGGGCAAAGGTACCGGTTGAACCGCGAGCCTTGACTTCACCTGCTCTCTGAATTACTGAACCGAACAGCAGAACTTTTTCGGTAATTGTGGTCTTACCGGCATCTGGGTGAGAAATAATAGCAAAGGTTCTACGCTTGCTAATTTCATTTAATAGATTTTTATCAGCCATTTTAAATTCGCTCTGTTGTAGAATTGTATTGATTTAACATTTTTCAATTAACCAACTTTTTCTAGTTTCAATCAATTGAAGTTTCTTATAACTTATTGAACCATTGATACGTTCACCGTACACGGTGCGTATATCAAACGCTCCTCTTGTCCTTCTACCATAGATAAACCCTACCTTTCCATCAATCTTAACCTTGTCGAAAAGTCTGAAACCTTTTACCGTATACGGTGCTTGGTTCAGCTTTCTTCGACCACCTTTTAAAGTGATAAACTTATGGATCTGTCGATTGTGACATCTTACCTTTTTCATCAGATAGACATCACTTGGTAAAGCTTGCGGTGTACCGCAAATACACCGAGCATCGACATGATGATCTTTCTTTAGATGATATTTCTCTCTCAAATGCTTGGTTATGTAACCATAAGTACACTTAACACATGGATATTTATTGCAAAGTTCTTTGAAAAAGAAATTTCGCATCAATCCCATAAAGGTTTCAGCTTTGAAAGATTTTCCTCTTTTAATGTCATCTAAAGAGATTAAACCTTTGTGAAATTTCGTGTGACACGAATCACACAAAGTAACCAAATTATTCGGAGCATCACCACCTATTAATCTTGATTCAAGATGGTGAACTCGCAAAACTTTGTCTTTAGACTTACCTTTGCAATATCTGCAAGTGCATCCATCTCTAGCTAAGACATAAGCTTTTACATTCTTGAATCCTAATTGATCACCTTGCTGATACTCAGCACCTTTGATATCTGGATTTTTGATTTTCTGAATGTCAAAACTTGCAATCTCTACGACAATTTTGTCTATAGGCAAAATTTCGTGAACTTTTGCAACTAATCTTAAATGAGATTCTACTTTAGCTCTGATAGATGGAGGTAGCCAACCTTTTTCAATACTTCGGTTAAAAAAACGAGCTTTGCGATATCTTGTTTTTCTTGATCTACGAGTACGTCTTGTTTCTCTTCTTGTAGACAAGAGCTTTACCATATCAGTTCTGATTTTAGCTTTAGCTTCAAAGAGAACCTTTTTCTCAGTACATGCAGAAATACCAGCATTTGCATATCCTGTGTCTACACCAAGAGTGATAAGTTGGGTAATGTTTGCACCTTCATAATCAAGCTGAATTGTAAATGGACATTTTTTAACCACCTTTGCTTTACGTTCTTTGAGCAAACGTCTTACCATACCGTGCCGAGTAGTCGGCATGATTGGTACTCCTTTGCAATTTAGAACATAAACCATAATTAAATTCCTTTAAAAAGTTGCAGTTTGTTGCTGTAAGCCAGATCCTGCAAAACTGTAAAATGCTACCTTCGTCAATGTTATTGAAAGGTTTATTGTCTACAACACTGTTTTCAGTGAAAACTGTTTAATCATAGACCTTAGAGGTCAGAACTAGGTAGAACATTCTGACGTAACTATTTAGATTGTTATCTATTCTTTCATAACGTAGCTCGATTTACTGTATACAGTAAAATTTGCTAAGACTAAGCTTTAGTTACAGACTTGTATATCAATACTCATCTACAACAGAGCTTTTAAATTTATGTTAAATACAATTTCACAAAGAAAATAAAGGATCTTTTAATAGGAGACCACAAAGACCTGCTGTCTTAATGAAGTGGTCTGGCAGCTCATTACAGGACAACTGCTGAGTCTGCTGATGATTCTTATGTTATAGATGATTATGGATATTGTTTTAAGGAATTCTGTAAAAGATCCTACACGCCATTTTTAAACAGCGTGTATTTTCTCTTATTTATGGGATATAAACAACCTTTTTTGCAAATATTAAGAAAATACCGCAAAAAAGGCTGAGTTTTCAGGAAGGAGGACTATTTGGAAATAGCCTTTTTTAAGGCTGGTTCGTTCTTTACTGATTTATCCACCAGTTCCACCATCTTAGAATGGGACTGCTTCAGAAGGTTAGGATCTATCTGACTGAACCACTCTCCATAAACAGGATTTGGAAGTACAAAGTACTTAACACCGAACTGACTGGAGTTCTTATCCACAATCTTATTGCGATCCTCTCCGTTTACACCATAGATACTGATTGGGAAATCGGTGACATTGTCACCGAGGAAAGCTACCACATTGTACTTCTCAAGGATCTTGTCAAAACGGGCTTTCTTGTTTGAGGTATTATCCTTGCACCTGATTTTGTTCTTCATAGGGAACTTTAAGCTCTTAAGATTCTTGTTGGTAAAATCAACATTCATACAGCTGCGGTTACTTACATAGAAAATCTGAACCCCAAGCTTGTCAACCTTCTTGAGGAACTCGGCTGCACCAGGCATTGCATTGGCACTGGCCATGCTTTCCCAGGCAAGCCAGTAGTCATTAAAGTCCTTACCGTTTCTGGCGACTTCATTTATGGTTGCTTCTGCAGGAATGTTGTCAATTACAGTCTCATCAAGATCAAGAATAATGGCACGAGGTTTGTCGGTCTTCTGTTTTAGAGAGGCCTTTACATGCTCATAGGCACCGTTATAGGCCTGATAGCATAGAGCTCTGTATTCAGCTGCATTCTGCATCCAGGATAAGGCAAGCACATTACGCTGATACAGTTCAGTGGTTGCGTCATCTCCTTTCTTAGTTGCTTGGGAGGAGCATCCGCACAGCAGGGAAACAGAACAGGCCAGAACCATCAGGGTTTTATTCAGATTCTTCATAAAAAATTAAACTCCATTCATCTCAATAACAGCTATTTTTAAGTTTATAATCTAACGTTATCTTCAATTCAAAAAATCCCCTGTTTTGTGACTGTATTCAAAGTGAATATTGACCATCTCTGAAGTTAATACCAAAAACAGCACAGCTTTTTTTTAATCATTTCCCGTCAATTGGTATATAATGCCCCGTTGGTCGTTCTTTAAGAAAAATATAATCAGAATTATTATGAAATCACTATTACACATCATTAGTTCATCTTTTACTGCAGGTCTTTGCATCGGTATTGCTGGCCTTGCCTATCTCAAGAACCCGGATATCATCGGAGCTGTGCTCTTCGGTTTTGGTCTTCTGACCGTGGTTCACTACAAGTTAAAGCTTTATACCGGAACTGCCGGCTTTTTCACCAATAAAAAAGAATTCATAGCCCTCTTCCCTATTCTTTTAGGCAATATTTTAGGCTGTGCGGCAGCTGCTGCCTCCTTCAGATACTGCATGGATGTTTCCTCATTAAGTGCAGGCATAGTTGAAAAGAGATTATCTACTGATGTGCTCGGTTGCATTATTCTTGGCATAGGCTGCGGCTTTATCATGACCACAGCGGTTCAGTTTGCAAGAGAAAACAAATTCCTGCCACTGCTGTTCGGTGTTCCTGTTTTCATCATGTGCGGTTTCTATCACTCTATTGCTGATGCCTTCTACTATGCAACCTGGCTATCCTTTGAGAATATCTCACAGGCATCAGATGTTTTCGTAAAATGGGCGGTAACCGTATTTGGTAATTTCATCGGCTGCAATCTTTACAGAATTCTGCTATCAAAGTGGCTTACCTCAGAGGCATCTGACAGGAAGGTTAAAGACAGCAGAACCATCGATGCCAACGACAGTACCTATCAGAAGGCAAGCTGATCTCAGGCTATAAGGCTTTAAAGCAAACGAGTTGTGAGGTTACAAGTATGGAGACTATAACTCTAGACTGCAGAGGGATGAAATGTCCTGAGCCGCTGACGCTGCTGAGAAATGCAGTCAGAAAGGCAGATGCAGGACAGATTGTTGAGCTGCTCTCTGACGATCCTGTATCAGAGCGAGATGTTCCAGCATTCTGTAACTTCATGAAGCACGAGCTTTTAAGAATGCCTGATGAGGAACATCCCCACAGCTTTCTTGTCAAAAAGAAAGGCTAAACGTTACTTGAATCGGAAGCAGAGCATAGTGATATCATCAAACTGTTCTGCTTCACCGGCAAAATCAAGAATACTGCTGTAAACCCCCTTAACAATCTTCTCAGGATATGCCTTGAGCATCACCTCATTCATGATCTTAAGAAGTCTTGCCTCTCCGAACAGTTTTTCATGAATATCAATGGCCTCGGTTACACCGTCGGTATAAAGCAGCAGGCAGTCACCGTCGTCTAGGACCATATTGTTCTGCTCGTATTCGATGAGATCTGAAACTCCCAGCATTGGGAAAATCTTAGGAGAGTTCAGATATTCATAGGCACCGTTTTTTCTGGAAAGCAGCAGTGGTGGGTTATGACCGCCACTTACAAATGAAAACTCACGGGTATTAAGATTGATAATGGCAGTAAATAAAGTTACAAACATGCCTTCCTTATTGTTGTCACAAAGCTGAATATTGGTCTGAGTAACCACACTGGCAAGATCGTTGTTGTCTTTGAGCATCATGTGGGACAGATTTCTCAGGATGGTCATGGAGGTTACCATAAACAGTGCAGCAGGAATGCCCTTTCCTGAGACATCTGCAATAGTGACAATCAGACGGTCGTCATCGATCATGAACAGATCATAGAAATCTCCGCTCACACTCTTTGCAGGAAGATTCATGGCAAAAAGATCAAAATTGCTGTGAGATGGTGAAACATCAAATTTCTTTGGCAACATATTTGACTGGATAGTCTTAGCCACGTTCATGGTAGCTTCGATTCTGTCCTTCTCTGAGGAGACTTCTGAGATTGATTTCATCTTCTTTTTAATCTCAACAACCATGTTGTTGATATTCTCGGCTAAAGTTTCAATCTCATCTCCGCCACTTCTGACATAAATCTTCTTGTCAAGCTTACCTGTAGACAGACTTTCAATCTCAGATGAAATCAGATTAATCGGTTTGGTATAAGCTTTAACCACCTTATAGGCGAGGAACAGTGAGAGCAGTAGCAGACCAGCCAAAAGAAAACACATAAAGAGTCTGAACTCTCGTATAAGAGAAAAGACATTATCATTTTTCTCGTCGATGATCTTAAAGATGTTGTTTTTTGCCGAAGACAATGACAGTTTAATCTCATCCTCAAAATAAACAGCAACCAGATGACCTTTTAAGGAAGGGGCAGGAGTAAAGGCAACATAGTACGAGTTATCATCAATACTTATATGAGAGATACCGGTCTCTCCTGCCAGAACACGATTGACCATATCCTTGATGTTAGCCGAGGCAATCTGTCTTAAGGTGAGATCAGCCTTAACCGAGAAGACGCCTTCTGTGAAGTCAGACATCTGAATCTTTCCGGTGTTATCCATAAAGAACATCTTCCACTCATGATCGCCATTAGAATGCAGAGAAAACTCTGCCAGATCGTGAATGCTAACATCAAAGGCCACAACACCAGCAAGCCCCTCTTTATCGTAATAAGGAAAAGAGTAGCTGACAACAGGCTCGTTGTTGTTGACAAAGACGTTACTTATCTTACCTTTACCATTTGAATGATTCTGAAGCACATAAGCTGGCAGGCCTCTGAAATCAAAATAGCGTTTTGTGGAATCCTGTACCAGAAATGAGAAAAGATTTCCGCTATAGCTTAAGTCATCAGAGTTAATACTCAGGCAGTATCCGTTTTTTGAGATTATATAAAACACTATTGGAAGATCGGTGTACTGGGTTGATATTGAGGTCAAAAGCCCCTTGATATTATTTGTTAAAGCCAGCTCTTCTCTGACGACCTTGTCCTGAGGATTTACGCCGAAACTGAACCTTGTAACAACATCCCTTTTTCCAGGAGCTTTCTTAGCTAATGTGGAATCATAATTTCTCTGATACTTCTCTGGATGTTTCATGTAGTTGGACATGGTATTAGCTATAAGCTCAACATCGTCCATACATTTTTTTACATTAAGATCCAGAGTCACGCCATCTGCAATAACATGATTTACATAGATTCTCTTTAAAGACTGTCCTGTATGTTCTGTAATCTCTTCACTCAGATTCTCCTTTAGCTGAGGATACCATGCCGAGAGTTTCTCCTCTGTTGAAAAAACAGTAAACAGGAACACACAGAATATGCACAGAAAGCTGACAAAAGCGCCTCCTAAGGAGAGAAGCAGGATCTTCCTTTTTATGCTATGACCCATTTTTTTTCTAAGCTCTTCCATGTATTAAAACTCTCATACTATTTCTTTCGCTGCAGACATAGGAGTGCAATATCGTCAGAAAACTCATCACGACCAATAAAATTAACTGCTGCATGGTAAGAGGATTCAACAATCTCCTTAGAGCTCAGATTGTCTTCTCTAGCTTTCAGAACAGATGCAGCAAGCCTGTCCTCACCAAATTTCTCACCATTTCTTGATATTTCCGAGGTAATACCGTCTGTATACATATAAAGCAAATCGCCAGGATTTATAATCGTCTCAAAGGTATGGAAAGATACATTTGGATTCAATGCCATAATTGAATCGATACTGCCGTCAATCAGGAAACTTCCACTGCTGCTTTCCGCTCTGTATACATATGGAGCATAGTGACCAGCATTGACATAGGACATTCTGCCGGAAGAAAGTTCAATTATGCCGATGAATAAAGCAACATACATCTGTTCTGAGTTATGCTCATGCAGACGATTGTTGACCTTGTATAAGATATTCTCCAGATCCCGCTCTGAATTCATATTGCAGAAGCTCTTGATAACGGCCTTTGAGGTCATCATAAACAGCGCAGAAGGAACACCTCTTCCGGAAACATCACCGATACTTACAACCAGATGATCATCATCAAGAAGGTAGAAATCATAGAAATCACCGCCAGAGCTCTTGGATGGATATTCTTTAGCAAAAAGATCAAATCCTTTTTTCTCTGCAATAGAGAAATTGTCCGGCAGATAATTCATCAGAATCTCATTAACAACATTCACCTCGGCATCAAGACGTTTCTTCTGCTCTGAAACCTCAGATAGAGCTCTGATGTTATCCTGAAGATTCTGAGCCAGAGAATTAAAACTCTCAGCTATATTCTGTATTTCATCATGAGATTCAAGTTTAACTCGCTTATCAAGATTTCCTGAGGCAAACTCGTTGACATCACGGGTCAGCTGAATAATAGGATTGACCACACTGTCAGAAAGGCGGATGATGCGTCTGAAGATGAAGAACAGAAGCAGCAGCACCAGAACAGAGGTTGAAAGAACAATCAGAACAATTGAAGACTTAAGGTTGCTGTAGTAATCCTCCTTAATCTTAAGAAGGTGCTCTTTAATTTCATTGGCTGGTGCATAAACCTTTTCAACAGGGACTAATGAAGCAAAGCTCCAGTTCACGTTAGTGATAGGAGAATAAGCAATAAAGTAATCCTTTCCACCTATAGTTACAGTATCAAAGCCCCTATCCTGTCCAACCATTTTTTCAGCAATATTTGCTAAGGACTTTTCCTCTGAATTTCGGATATCATCCCCAAGTGTTACCTTAATGGCATCAGAGTCAAAATTTACAAAGAGGATCTCTCCTTTGCTACTTAAAATAAAATAAAGGTCTCCTTCCTCCACGGCAATGGATTTAACCAGTTCATAAATCCATTGTGGATTACAGTCAACTCCCATCACTCCCTGAAAAGTACCGTTGGCATAGTATGGAGAAATACAGGATACAGCCATATCTCCAGATTTGGCTTTGTATACATCAGTAAAACCGGTTCCGTCAAAGGATTTACCCTCCTGGTACCATATTCTGGTTACAGGATCGTAGGTAAGACGGTTTGGCTCTTTGCTTACAGGCACAAGATCATAATCATGTTCCATCACATACATTGCAACGGAATAACCGGCTTCAGCTCCGAAAAACAAGCACTTGTAGTAATCATCAAAGAACGGAATATAGTCAGCGATATTGGAGACCGATTTTATCTCCTTAACAAGTTCCGGTGTTAGCCCGTTTTTCAGAAGCCTCTGACTATAGTGAACATAAGGAGTTTTTGATTTAACATCCTCATAAAGAGCATTAGGCAGTTCTCTTAGCTTGGTCCTGTCAGGATTCTCTAAAAAGGAAACAAAGGTATCTCTAAGCATGGCCACATCTTCAGAAATGAGACGAAACTCAGTACTAAGAAGATCTGATACAGCTTCGTTCTGGCTGGTAAGACGCCTTTCTTCCTCTCTTAAGGCGTAGTTTTCAGCGCGAGTGGTAATATTGTTAAGGGTATTTCGTTCGAGAGAATTAATCTCATTAAGTAAAAAATAACTCTTTACAGGAGACGAGATAGCGAAACCTATGATAAACAGGACACTGCCGCACAATGCAGCAAATGTTAATTTTATTCTTAAGGACTTTGTTAATTTCACAAGTCTCACCTTCAAAACATACCATCTTAATTGAAGTCTAAAACAAGAATTAACAAATTGACGAGGTTATATGCTGATTATTTGAGACGTGTAAAAAAAAAATCTTTAATTATAAGAAAATAGCATCATTCTGAAGCTTTTTAAGCGCATATTAATCTACTTACAAAGTGGAAACTTTCTTTCTTATGAGCTTTTTCCTAAAAAAACAGAAATGCCTGCAGACAATCAGAGTAAAACTCTGAAGCCGGCATATGTGCAGAGAAGCCCCAGAAGCACAGATACCGCCAGATAAAGTATTCCCTGAAGGAAACGACCTTCACTTAGCATGGTGAACGCCTCAAGATTAAAGGTACTGAAAGTCGTAAGACCTCCTAAAAAACCGGTGACCACCAGAGGCTTGGGGATATAAGCAAAAATGCCTAATTTCTGGGTAAAGAGGACTGCAGTCAGACCTATCAGAAAACAACCGATAAGATTACAGCTTAGAGTGCCGTAGACAGAATGAACAAAAATTTTTCTTGATAAGGCTGTAATAAGAAAACGCAAAGCTGAACCAATGCCGCCCCCGATAAAAACACATAAAAGCTGAAGAGCCATAACAGAACCTTAATCCTAGTATCTGATGATAAAGAACATAACAGGGAAGATCACTAGAAGAAACAGAGCCGTTGTAGAAACAAACGAAGCCACTGGAAGATTAACATTAAGCTTATACAGCTTGCAGGCCAGTACTGCGTTAATAGCAGTTGGAGCCATTGCACAGATTAACAGAGAGTTTAATAACACCTTGTCTGTAAAGAAAAGGAGTGCTGTCATGTAGATTGCCAGTGGGACTATCAGGAATCTGACAACAAGAATATCTAATACCCTGAAATAATAATAGCGAATCTTTGAAAAGTTTATAAGATACCCTACAGGGATCAGTGCAATCCAGGCTCCAAAATGAACAAGAAAATGGAAAATATCTGTCAGAGTCTCATTTCGCTGTACACCTGTTGCATTGAGGTACAGTCCCGCAGCAATACCGACTACACTTATCTGATTCCAGCTTACAAACTTCTTGAGAATACTGGTGGACTGAAACTCTGATGAAAATGCGGAGATGTGCTTATTGTAGTAATACTGAGCAAGAGGAAAGCACAGAACAACCAGAAGAAAATTCTGGCAGGAGGCAATAATCTGACTGTAGGCAAAACCTACATCACTATAAAGAATGAATGAACAAACTCCGCCCAAGGTACCGACGTTGGAGAGCATAACACTCATGATATATGAGCCCTGAGAGAGCATATTCTTATAACGCTTGGCAAACGTCAGGTAGCCTACAATACCAGGAACTATAACAAAAAGAGAACCGAAAGGCAGCAGAATCAGAGACTCAATATTCAGAGGCAGTGCCCAGAAACTGAATAAGGCAGAAAAAGTACAGACTCCCAGAATATTAAATTTAATCAAATAAAAGTTAATCTTATCTGTAATGATGTGACTTTTGTGCAGATAATATCCAGCAACAAGAGGCAGAATCAGATCAGTAAGAACGAACAAAAGTCTGTAGTTTTCTTCAAGCACAATGCAAACCCAAAATCATTTTTAACGCAAATATATCATCGGCGACTTAATATACACCCATTATTCAGGATTTATGTCGCGAAGATACAAAAAAAATTTCTGTGTGAGAAAAAATTACAAGTTTTTTAGAGAATTTGTACAGATATTCAATTCAGAACTGGTACAAAAGATTCTGACAAGATTAGGATTTAGACCTTTTAAGTTAATTCCCAGTTCTTCAAAAAACTAGTGACAGACCTGAAGCGGAACAGACTTCTTAAAGCAAAGATAGATTATATAAAAGACACCAAACACAGGTAACATTACCAAAAGAGAATAGTAAGGACTCTTTCCTATATCTCTTAGTCTTCTGCGTACACAGAGGATACAGTAAAGAAAAGTCATGACTGCAGGCAGAATTGAAGTTATCTGAAGAAAGCACTGAGAGATAGGATCAGCATATTTTTGCGGATAGAGTAAAGCACGCTGATCTATCACCATACAGAATATGATGGACACACACAGAAGAAAGGTAAACACTGCAAAAGGCAGTCTTTTCATAATCTTGTTCTGAGGTTCTTTTGCGGTTCTGATTTCAACAGGATCAACCAAAGATCTGCCGCACATATGACAGACTCTGTCGCCGGCGCTGACAGGATTTCCACAGTACTTACAGAGCATTTTCCAAAACCTCAAAACCTAAACTCATCATTTTTTCGGTGCCGAATATAACACACAAAATATATATTTTACATAGCAGCACCACATGAATGAAAACAGAAATTGACCTGCTCCCCATGGCTATTTTGTAAAGTAAATTGTACACACCGTCAAGGTTTCAGATTTCTTTTCTTGATTACTGAGAATGCTACCCTACCATTAAATATGCAACAAAAGTTATCACACTCAACTTTTGTAAATATAATTTACTAAAAATTATTTTTAAGCAAACATAAGGAGTTCGTATGAACCTCAATCAGTTTAAACTCTCAGCCTGCGCTGTCGTTGTAGCACTCTCCCTGAGCGCCTGTACAAGCACTCAGCAGGCGGATGACAACGGACGAATCAGAGTAATACATAATCAGTCCCAGATGGATGCTTTAACAGGTTTTACCGGTGAATGGAGCGAAGTTACAGCTACAGGCTTTCTCTCAGGTGATGTAAAAGAATGGAGAGCAGCTGATACTGGACTTCCATATGATGGCGTGATTATCGCCTCAGGAGCCAATGTTTCAGTCTGTCTTCCAGGAGAACTGAAGAAGGAGAAAAATACTTTCTATATCCCTGCAGGAAAATTTGTTTTAGTTGAAAAAGGAGCTAAACTCCAGGTTCACAGCGGACTCAACAAAAAGGATTATGATCACACCACACTTATTGTAGGCGGTAACGGAACTTCAAATACCGCAGTATCAAAGTCTTCAGCAGATAAGAATGCAAAGACTGCAGCCTGCATCTTTAATCCAAAATTTACCCATGCACTTGAAGTTCAGGAAGGAGGTACCTTCATCCTAGGTTCTGACAAGGCTGATGCAAAGAATACCAAGGGACCTGAGATCAAGACATTAGGACAGGCGGATAATGCGGTTCTGTGGCTGGCTGACGGACGTTCAATCGCAGAGAACGGCAAGAAGAGTCCATATGCAGGAGATATCCTCGTAGATGGCGTTCTAAAAGTCTCAAGTGCAGCCGGAGCCGGAGTTGCCAAGATCAGAACAGTTAGAAATCTCAAGGGCAAGGGAACAACTCTGACAGGTAAAGGAAAGCTGCTGATTGAAGGTCTCAACAAGACCCACGGTAATGCTATCTTTGCCATCAACGAGTTCGACCGCGGTGCCTTATCTGACGGTTTTGATCGCGCAGATGAACCAGAAATCAGACTAGGAGCAATCGAGATCATAGGACATGGTATCGAGGGTATATATAATCCAGACGGTTCAGTAGATGGCAGCCCAGGCTACAGAAATAATGCCAACGCCGGATTCTATTATGTAGGAGCCAATGGAACCATTGATGTGGGCAGCATGGTTGTAAAGAGCACCAATCCAGGAGTAACAGCTGACTCAACAGTTGCTCTTGCCAACTTCAACACAGCAGCGGGTATTCTAGGAGGCAAGGTTACCAAGGTTGGACCTAAGGTTAAGCTTGGAGAAGTTATTGTCGAAAACGCAGCAGACAATGATCGTGACGGACCTCTTTCTGCGATTTACACAGTTCAGGGTGTAATTGACTCTACAGTAACAGGAAAAGTCAGTGTAACAGCTCCTGGCGGTGGTGCAGCTGCTATTGTATCAACAGGTCATGCACGCTGGACTGGACCGGAGAAAACCACCTCTGTAATGGGGGATGTAACCGTAAGCGCCAAGGGCAGAAATGCATTCTTCCAGACCAATACCTTCAAGGGATACGGAACCACAGTCAACGGCAACCTTTTTGTCAAAGGCTATGATGACGGCACTATAGCCAAGTTCGTGGGAACCGTTCCTCCTGGACCTGACATGGGCAAGGCTGTAAAACTTGGTCAGGCACCAAATGCAGAGGATGTAAGACACGAACAGCTTCTGGTACAGGGAGGAGTTCTTAAGGTAACAGGAGAGGTTAGTGTAGAGAATACCGCTTCAGGACAGCCAACCACCATCAGAGTTGATCGCAGAGGACGCGCTCAGATCGGAGCCCTCAAGATCAACAATGTAAGCGTTCAGCCGGTAAGTAATCTTAAGAAATTAGTTACCACCGATTCAAAACTTGTCAACAAAGGAGTGTTACAGGTAGAAAATCAGATTAATCCGCTTAAATAACATGTAGATATCGGCTCTAACGGGGATTTTATATCCCCGTTGTTTTTTTTCTATCCTCCCCCTCCCCTGTTGAGCATTGTTTTAAAGCTTTTCTCTTCACACTCACAATTTCAATATTTATCCCAAAAGTGTGATACTAACATATTGTTTTTACTATGTTTACCTTGAAATCGCAAAATCAAAATCTAATCTTAAAAATATATAAGTAAATTTTCATCACAGATAAGCTCGTTTGAGTAAAGCTAGAGGTGAGAGCAATGAAGAAAAAGAACTTCCCTAAGATCATTTTTACCTGTTTAATTCTGAGTGGCTGTGTAAACACGATAGATACCACTGATCTTGAGGTAGTTCCATCAAACGAAACACTGATGGCTCTGGAAGCAGATAATATTCAGAGCATTCAGGATAAGAAAACAGCTTATCAGATCATGAAGTTTCAGCCTTCAAATAAAAAAGAGAAATGCGAAATTACCTATTTTACCTTTGAAGGAGATACGCTAGCACAACAAAGTGAATTCTTCTGGGATGGAGAGTGCGTGAGAGGAAAGGCTGACGGTCTAGGACGACTCTTTATAAAATCAGACTCAGGAGATGTTGAGCAGCTGATTGAATACGGCGAAAACCAGAAAATCATGAATGTTTACTGGATCAATGACAAGAAGAATAAAAAAATTTACTCCGGGCACGCGGAGATCGATCTGGATGAGAAAACAATGTTTGGATATTTCAGGACGATTGAATCGAAAGAATCAGATCTGATGTTTACTGATTTTCTTGAGACGAGAGATGTCACTTACATCTATAGATATGGACAGGGAGCAGAGATTGAGGAGTTCACCAAAGCCTACTGTGCCCTTGAAAACAATCAGGAGCACTGTTTCAACCTGACAACAATCGTAAAACCAGATCTAGAGAGGATCAGCTTTTCAACCTCTGTCGATAAAGGTAAAGCCAAAGAGATTGGCTATGTAAATGAGAGCAATCCTGCCAATCCTGAGAAAAAGGCAGTAAAGCTGATCACAGAGAAAGGAACAGTAACCACACAGAATACAGAATTTCCTTTGGAGTATCTGACATACATCAGAGAAATTAACAATGAAATAAAAAACAGAGTGTCCTACGTTCCAGAGGCAGTTACTCTCTCCGAAACAAAAATCGCAGACTATACAGGTAAAGCCTGTTCAGTTACTGCAGTGGATTTTATACCGCTGAAAGAGTATCTGAAAATCTGTGAGTAGAAATCACATAAGGACCCCCAGGAGTCGGGAATGGATCGAGAAAGTTATCTGAAAGTAAAAGAAGTCATAGACGGTAAAAAAACTGCCGACCTACTGCTTCGAAACTGCAATATTGTCAATGTGTTTACTGGTGAAATCATCCATTCCAATCTTGCTGTCTGTGCAGGTCATTTTGTATTCTGGTCAGAAACAGGCCGAGGACTTGAAGAGATTGATGTTGAAGACAAGTATGTTGTCCCTGGTCTTATTGATGCCCATATGCATTTTGAATCAACCATGGTACAGCCACGAGATCTTCTTGCTGTTGCTGTTATGCACGGTACTACAACCTTTATTTCAGATCCTCATGAAGCGGCAAATGTCTGTGGCATAAAAGGTGTCCAGTATATTCTTGATCAGACCGAGAATGCTCCTGCCAATGTCTTTATAACCATGCCCTCCTGTGTACCAGCAACTCCTCTTGATGACAATGGCAGCGAAATAACTGCAGAGGACATGAAGCCATTCGCTAATCACCCAAGAGTACTTGGTCTTGCTGAAGTTATGGATACTGAAGCGGTCATCAACGGTGAAGAGAAGATGTTTAAAAAGCTCGAAATCTTCGATCAACACCATATAATTGATGGACATATTCCTTCCCTGAGCGGCATAAATCTGATGAAATTTGCTGCAGCCGGTATTGATACAGATCATGAATCTATCGACTTTGAAGGAGCGCTTGAAAAAGCGCGCCTTGGCATTCAGGTTCTGATTCGAGAAGGAAGTGCCGCTCATAATGTAGAAGGCCTGATCAAGGGAATCATGAATACAGAGATTGATAATTGCAATTTCAGTTTCTGTACAGATGATCGTCATATTGAGGATATTGTTAAGATTGGACATATCGACAACAATGTCAGAATTGCTATTTCACTTGGAATGAAGCCTCTTGATGCAATAAAAATCGCAACAATCAACACCGCACACCGCTATGGTCTGAAGCATTTAGGAGCCATTGCTCCTGGTTACCAGGCTGACTTTATAATCGTGGACGATCTTAACAAGTTCAATGTTGAAAGAGTTTTCGTAAAAGGAAAAGAGATTAAAGGTAAAGAGGACTTTGAAAATGGACCAGAGTGTCCAGAGGGACTTAAACATACCGTTAATATTTCCCCTATTACTCCAGATCGATTCAGGCTGCCTATAGACGAAGAGCCTGTACACGTTATAAGCATTGTACCAAGACAGATTACCACCGAGGATGTTCTAATCAGATTCAATCCTACGGACAATTTCCAATCATATGGAGATTTCAAGAAAATAGCCTCTGTTGAACGTCATAAAAACAAAGGTCTGGTTGGAGTTGCAATTGCCAATGGCTACGGTATTCAGAACGGCGCCATAGCAATTTCTGTCTCTCATGATTCCCATAACATTATTGTTATTGGAGACAACGATAATGACATGGCAATCGCAGTAAATGAGATCAGCAGACTTCAGGGCGGTATTGTTATCGTGGAAAAGGGGAAGGTCTTTGATTCTCTACCGCTGCCTATCATGGGACTGATTTCAAATGAAAAATGCGATAAGGTTAGAGAGAAGGTAGAATGCCTTATGAATAAAGCCTACGAGATGGGCGTATATAAGGATATTGATCCTTTTATTACCCTGTCATTCCTGTCACTACCGGTTATTCCAAAACTCAGAATTATTCCTAGAGGTCTGGTAAGCATAGGAGATTATGGGCCAGAGCTTATTAATAAGTAGAACAGTTCTCTTTAATGCTAGAGGCTGGCTAAAAAGTATGTCAGCCTCTTTCTTTTTTCAAACATAGAATTTTGTTATTTCTAGGGAATTGAAATTTTCAAATACGATTTTGTTGAGATATTTATTTTGATTGGAGATTTTTAGAACTTTTAGAGAGATAAGGTGGGAAGCTTAAGGTATTTCTTGTTCTTTTTTAACTTATTACCGCATTCATTTCATTTCTTATATTGGCCCATTTTCTTATATTATGAGCCAGAGCCACAAGCCCAAATTCAATTATTACCTTCGCTTTAGATCGCAGTCTGAATCTTTTGAAACCGTGATTATATTTGATATCACCGAATACAGCTTCAGGTTCAATTGGTCTCCGGCTTCTATGCTTCAGGCCTTC
>NZ_FPAH01000041.1 GCF_900116345.1 Succinivibrio dextrinosolvens
CGTTAAATTTATTTCCATTCTCTACATACTATTCGTTGACTAGCTTTGTAGTGATTTTATGAATAAAGTCATTACGCTGATTTACTATCTTCTCATGTACTCGTGCTACTCGTTTTCTCTGTTTCTGTTTATTCTTAGAATTCTTTTTCTTACGTGAGAGTTTACGTTGTTCTCTTCTCAGTTTCTCCTGTGATTTCTCAAGATATTTAGGATTATTAACCACATTTCCATTACTGTCGGTATAGAAAGATTTAATACCAACATCAATGCCAGTGAAACTGTTACACTCCTCTTTCTTCTCAGGTTCAAAATCTACGTTCAGTACCACAAAATATTTACCAGTAGCTGTTCTTCGTACTGTAACATTGTTGATATGGCCGACTTCCACTGACTGCTTGATTTTCAGGAAGCCAAGCTTTGGAAGTCTGATTCTGGTTCCTTCGATGCGGATTGAGTTTTTCTGATTGAGTGTTCTGTAGCTTAACTGATAGTGGTGCTTACTTTTGAATACTGGGTGTTTTGCTTTCTTCTCAAAGAACCGTACAAAAGCGTTCTCTAAATCTCTCAAAGCCTGCTGTAAGGCTATAGAGTCAACTTCGTTCAGAAAAGCGTATTTTTCCTCTTTTTTCATAGAAGTAAGCATTGCTGAAGTCTGGTTATAGCCAGTCTTTTCTCCCTTTGCATACTTCTCGTTTCTGAAGGCAAGACCTTTATTATATACAAGGCGAGAACAGCCTAGAGTTTTATTAATTAACTCCTGCTGTACTTTATTTGGATATGCTCGAAATATTACGCCTTTATTCATTCTTATAGCTACGGTCTTGTTTTTTGTGTATCAACGTACCATTTTATTGTTTCAGAACTGACTTTGCCTGCTGTACTTACAAAATAGCTGCGAGTCCAGAGACTAGGCATTGCTCTGAGTTGAGGAAATTCTTCTCTTAACTTTATTGATGTGCAACCTTTAATTTGCTTCATTATATTTGGAATACTCATGGTTGGAAGTACACTTACAAAGATATGTACATGATCTATATGACATTCCAGAGCAAGAATTTCAATCCCCTGTTTACTACATTCATTGATAGTAAGCTCTTTGAACCTATCTTCAAGACCTGTGATATTGAATATCTTTCTACGATATCTTGGACAAAACACAAAATGATAGTTAATTAAAGATACAGTTGTTTTGGTATGTTTGTACTCATTTTTCATGAAGATATATTATCATACTTGTAGATTTTAATTAAAAATTAATCTACTAATACTTAATGATAATGCGGGCTATCATCCTCACGGTTAAAACCGTGGGTTTTCGCGCCCGCATTATTTATAATCAGAATTTCCAAAATTACTTCTTAATGCAGATGAGAAATCATAGAAAGTATCATCATCCAAAGAATCCTTTCTTACCTCCCTATAGTAAAGCTGCACTAATGATGAATGAACCTCAAGATTTGGTGGAACTAAGAATAGGCTCTGTCCTCCCAAATCGTTAGCCTCAGTTCTTATAGTTAAATAACCAGTCTGATACAGAATACTCAATGGAGTCACATCAAAATAATCATAAAACTGATTAATAGTTTGCGGGCCACATTTTGTTTTTAAAAGACTTTCCAATTGTGTATTCTGAATATTCCTGATGTATTTAGAAATCAGTGTTGGATATGCGCCTCCAGTTTCATACCAGAAGTTTTTGAAACCGTTCTCAGGTGCGGATAGAAAGTTTAATACTGACCATGGATTATGAAGAGTGATTTCATTGTCTACATGGAATCTGTAACCATCATAGTGATCTTTGATTTGTGAGTAACACTCTTCATTAGATATATTAAGAGTATTTGCTGCATTTTCTACATACTCATCAAAGTACTGATGCATATCTTCATCGGTATAACCAAGTAATGGAGCAAATTTTCTCTCAAGACCGAGATCTCTTAGGTTGTTCATCTGAGAAAATACAGAGGTCTTTGCGAATCTGCCAACACCTGTAATAAAGATAAATCTCATATCTCCGGTTACAGCTTTGATAGCTCCAAAAAATCCCTGTAGATACTGTCGGTATGATTCAAATAATTCCTTATTCCCTAAAGAATGAGTTAAAGGATAGTCATATTCGTCAATTAAAAGGACATATTCTGATGGAGCGGCATCAACTAGAGTCTTTAAATTTAGACCGGCACTGCGTTCTTTGTAATCATCAGGAAAATTTACTCCATCGTGTTTTGCACGATCAGCAAGAACATAAATGATCTGATTATTCAGTTCATTTTTATCCTCAAACGAAAGTGAGGAAAAATCAATATGGATTACTTTATATGTTCTGCCTTTCTCTCTTTCATTCCAAAGCTTTTCAAGTTTAAGTCCTTTAAAATACTCGGTTCCATGAGAAAACAGAGATTCAAGAGTAGAGATAAGCAGAGATTTTCCAAAACGACGTGGCCTTGAAAGAAAATTAGGTCCATCAAGATATGCAAATTCATAAACCAAATCTGTATGATCTACATAAATCTGATTCTTTTTTCTAATATCTTCAAAACTATTTTTGGCTTTTGGTAATTTTGTGGAATCAACCATTTATATCTTCTCAAAAATTTTCACTCTGAGTTATATTACAACAAAACAGGCTTTGCTTTCTATTTCGTTGCCTAAAATATAAGGTATAGCACCGAAACAAAAGAGCCTCAGTATTGAACCAAGGCTCATTAGAAAATCAGATAGATATGTTATGCAAACACAATTCCCAGAATATCCTTCTTGATATTCTTAATCTGAACGATCTCACCGATAACATCATCAAGTTTTGAACGGTCAATCTTTTCAGCCAGAATCAGGGCATCCGCTGCTGATATAGACTTCATGTTCTGAGGCTTAACAATATTAAAGTCACTGATGCCGTTTGCAACCAGAGCATCCTTAATTACAGAGGTTACATTAACAATCTCAGACTCACTTAGTGTAGATACCACAGTAATACTATGCTTATCCTTGCACAGTACCTCTACAGATTCATTCAGCTTCTGAATTTCATCTGCATTTGCATTACTGTATGAGGAATCATGAACGCAGGCTAAGGTCTTTAAGTCCTCGAACATAAGGTTCTCAGGATCATGAAGTCTGCCATCAAACAGATAGACACAGGTAAAGGCACCCAGAGCCAGGAACAGACCTACAGCAAGGCCGCCAAAGGCAAAAATAGCGTATTTCTTTAGCTTAAGCTTATTCAAATCAACGCTTGAGATTGGCTCAATTTCCATAGGAACCTCATTGAGTTCCTCTTTTTTATTCTCAATTCTGATTAAAAGACTGTTAACCTTCTGAGTCTCTTTTTCACGTAAAGTATCAACGTAAGATGACTTCACCTTGGCAAAGGAAATCTCATTTGAATTGATATCATACTCATTCTTTAAAAAGGCAGTAAGTTCAGTATCGTACTGAGCTAATACCTTCTGAAGCTTGTAGACATCGTCCCTGCTTGTGGCCTTGAGTGAAATACTGAAAGAAATATCATCAATCTTGTTTAAGGTTACAAGCTCCTCAATCAGCTTATCAGAAGTATCCTCTGGTAAACCTAATGCAGAGGCAAATTCATTCTTAAACTTGTCTGTATATAAAAGAGTTCTTGCAAAACTGATTAGAGCAGAATCCTTATCCTCAAGCTGAATAACCTCAGCATCGGACTTATCCTCAGACTTTGCTTTTTTTGAAGGTTGAACCGGAGGTACAGCAGGAACATATTTGTTTTTGATAACAGGCTGCAGCTTGATTGAATTCTTAACACCCTTCTCCGAGGCCAGATAATAATGAACAGCCTCAAAGCAGACCTTATCAGAATTTAACAGAACAGAATTCTCCATGTACTTCTGCTGATCTTTTAATTCATTCTCAAGAACTTTAATCTCTGAGCTGATATTAGCCTTTTCATAGGAAGCAAGAGAAGCCTGAACCTCATTGTTCTTCTCTCGTCTTTCCATCTCTGCCTGATACTGATTAAAGCTTGCCTTCTGTTTTTCTGACCTGAAGGTTCCATTAGGCTGCTTTATATTTTTCTCGTAGGATACAAGATTTGGCTCATCTGCAAAGGAACGGCCGGAAAGCTCAACATCGTAGTATTTATAGGAAAGACCTGCCAGACCGAAAACAATTCCGATTAAAAGCAGCATCTTGCTTTTGGATAATAGGTATTTGAAAAGTCTGACCAGATCAATTTCTACATCTTCTTTATACTGATTCATTTTTAGTCCGTTATGTTTTGTTATTAAAAAATTAAAAGGTGAAAATCAGGCTCCAGGATGGGAGTCTAAATTAAGTTAATCCTCTGGTGTAATCTTCGGATACATCGACATAGGACGTAAATCAATCTTGTCAGGATCGTAATTGCGTCTTTCGTTGCAGTTCATATCCGAAATAGTTTCAATATCAGAATTGGTTATATCAAAATGATAAAGCTGACAGTTCTGTTCAATCTTGCTCTGAATTACGGCCTTTGGAATGGCAACAATACCTCTCTGGATACACCAGCGCAACAGGATCTGGGAGGCAGAGGCATGATAATAGTTTCTCATGCCGATAAGTCTTGGATCATCTAAGATCAGGCGGCCTTCACTGCCCAGTGGAGAATAGGCTTCCACGCAGATCTTTCTTTTGCGGCACCAGCCTAAAAGCTCTTCTTCTGTGTTCAGAGGATGAATCTCTGTCTGGTTAACCTGAGGCACTACGGTTGCACCGTGCTCTTTTAGACTCTCTATGTGGTGAGGCTTGAAATTGGCAACACCGATGCATCTGCAGAGTCCTTCCTTCTGAAGCTTTTCAAGTTCCAGATAGGCCTGCTCATAGCCTTGCTTAGGCCAGTGAATAAGGTAAAGATCAACATAATCAAGACCGAGTCGCTCCAAAGATGCCATTAGTGCAGCACGAGGATCATCAAAATCAGTGATCCAGAGTTTTGTTGTAACAAAAATCTCATCACGACGAATTCCGGAGTCTCTGATTGCCCTGCCCACAGCCTTTTCATTACAGTAGATTCTGGCGGTATCAATCAGTCGGTATCCAGCCTCTAAAGCCCATTTTACGGCATTGTAGGCATCCTCGCCCTTAACCTTGTAGGCTCTAAGACCTAATAGAGGCATCTTTACATCATTATTTAGATTAACCGTAGACTTGATTGTAAGTTCCATTAAAAACTCCTTAAGCCTCTTTCATTCTGTTAAATGCCTGCTCTAATACCTCAGGTCCGGCACCGAGCTCATGCATATGACAGGAGAGATAATTTCTGAATCTTCTGGCACCCTTGCAACCATTGAACATATTAATGATGTGATTACCCAGATGATGCAGACGGTTTCCTTCAGAAACATATTCTTCAGCAAATTCTACAACTTTTTTAAAGCACTCATCACGGGAAAGTATTTCTGAACCGTCATTATAGATTCTGCTGTCAACTGAGGCCAGAATATAAGGATCATCCATACAGGCTCTGCCGAGCATTACTCCTTCAACCTTTGAGAGCATGACATTGCATTCATCAATGGTCTTAATGCCTCCGTTGATGGTAATGGCAAGATCAGGAAAAACCTCTTTTAAGGTAAACACTCTTTCATAATCCAGTGGCGGAATGGTTCTGTTCTCCTTTGGAGACAGACCGTTAAGCCAGGCTTTTCTTGCATGAAGAATAATATGTCTGCAGCCGGTTTTGTATACTGAATCCACAATCTTCTTTGTATATTCAAAATCATCCAGATCGTCAACGCCAATTCTGGTTTTAACAGTGACAGGAACCTCTGAGGCATCCTGCATAGCCATAAGACAGTCGGTAATCACCTGTGGAGTCTTCATCAGAATAGCTCCGAATGAGCCTGACTGTACCTTATCTGAGGGACAGCCTGCGTTAAGATTGATGGCACTGTAATTAAACTTTGAGGCAATTCTGCAGGCATCTGCAAGAACCTTAGGGTCACAACCGCCTAGCTGCAGAGTGCAGGGATTTATAGTCTCTGCATCATGCTCTATTAGATATTCTTTACCATGAACGACCGCATTAGCAGCAATCATTTCAGTATAGAGCATAGCCTTTTTAGAAAAGAGTCTGGCTATTCTGCGAAAGGTTTTAGTGGTTACATCAATCATTGGGGCCACAGAAAATCGGTCTGCAGCTGTAAATTTTGCAAATTCAGTCATAGGTGTTCAAAAAATAAAAAACGTGGCTTTATGATAACATAGCCACGTCTTCACAAAAACACTATTCACTGTTTCTGACTATTCGTCAGTAATCACAGCTGCAACTGACTTATCAAGATACTTTCTGTCCAGAGCAGGAAGACCAGCAGTAATAGTTGCAACCAGATGCATCAGAGTCTTTGAATTATCCTCATCTGGTTTAGCAAGGAACTTACCGATAGCCTCACCGATCTGCTCCATCTGTTTTGGTTTCATGCCGCGAGTAGTTGCTGGCAGAGTTGAGAAACGGACCGCATCAAACTTGATCTTAGGATCGGAGGTTAGAACATTGGCGATTCTTACATGAATACCGATATCAGCTAAAAGCTCCTGAGCGCCCTTGGCAGAGATTGCACAGAATCTGGTATCAATAATTACCAAATGGGAATTGGTACCGTTACAGATAATCTTCATACCGCCCTGCTCTAAACCTTTAGCTAAAGCCTTGGCATTGGATACCACATCCTTGCAGTAGGTAATAAAGACATCGGTCTTCATCTCGTGCAGTCTTGCAGCTAAAGCTGAAAGCTGAGGAGTAATCAGACCATGATGACCGGCCAGAGTCTCTGAGCGGACAATTGCTGTTGCAAGCTCTTTCTTGCACAGAATTGCAGCTGCCTGAGGTCCCTGCATAGCACCGTGAGTAGACAGGGTTACCACGTCTGCATACTTGACCGGATTTGGAAGTACACCTGCAGCAGTAAGACCAGCAGTCTGTGACAGGTCACACCACAGATAGGCTCCGACTTCCTTTGCAATCTTGGCAAACTTGGCAAAATCAATTGACAGAGGATAGTTTACAGGAGAAACAATAATCAGCTTTGGCTTGTTTTTCTTGGCAATAGCCTCAATCTCCTTCATATCGAAGGTCTGGGTCTCAGGATCGATACCAAAGTTTACAAACTGGAAAGCCAGATTCTCACTGTTACAGTGTTCTTTCTTACGTAAATCCAGAGACATAACCACATCACCACGGGTAGTCAGAGCCTTGAATACAACTCTTGATGCAGCCTCAATGGTTACGGTTTTTACTGTCGCGAACTCGGCACCGAAAACATCACATAGTCTTTCGCAGGTCAGGGTTTCTAGAGTATTGCCCTTGCCGAGTACTATTGAATTAGAGGAATTGACAAGTACACTTCCCATAATTGCAGCACATACAGGTGAAGTGCTGTTTTCATCAGGAATGAATGATAAAGTTACATGCTGTCTTTCAATCTCTTTAACGAAATATGAATACAGACTGTCATCGAAGCTTTTTACAATTTTTAGTGACTTCATAAAACTTCCCTCTAATTATTTATATTTATCTTTTGGTAGGCAACGCCACATCAATATGCATGCATTTAAAAATTCTGAAAAAAAATCAGAAATAAAAAAACAGCTTAGTCTGTTTCACCTTCATAGCTAATTTAAAACTAAGAAACACAATGTATGTTGCGTCAGAAAATATTTTACGACATGTGTTAGTATTTTTTGTGAGAAAGTCCAACATACTGATATTAAAAAATAAAATTAATTCTGCTTTTGTTATCTGTGTCAAAAGAATTTAAACAAAAAATTCAAAAAGTTAAAACTTTTTTTAGATTCAATCGTCAAATAAATACAGACAGCATGTAAACGATTAACGCCTTGGAATCAAAAGAAAGGCTTAATTTTTGTAAGATATAAGAACAAAAAATACACAAAAATATAATAAAAAGAAAGGCACAGACCCCAGCAAAAAATAAAGGTGCGCGTGATCATACAAGTCCTTAGGAAATAAGGATAAATCTGCATTTGTATGCTATTATATATAACTGATTATGATAAACGTTAAAATAACAAATAGAACCGCAGCAGAAGATTATATAGCAGTAGAAAAAGAGACAGGTGCCACCACTCTTCCTGGTAAGCACATATTCGCTATTTTCTCTGTTGGGATTATATCTGTTCTTTTAGCCCTTCCATTCGGATCCATCATTCCTGAAAGCGCCTCCCCTTTTGCGGCTCTCTCCACAGGCAGAGAGGAACAGAACCGAGTCTACGAGCAGGAATATCTAAAAAATAATGAGGTCATCGCCGAGGCCAACGTTGAAATTTCCTCCACCGCAGGTTCTGAAGAAAACTATGACGATGACATTAATACCGAGGCGCTGATTGCCCAGGCCAGCCAGGCAGAAATAAAAAAGGAAGCAGCCGAGGCCAAAACAGCTGTTGCAGAACCTGAACAGAGAGTCAAGTTTGTAGCAACTGATATTGAAAAGAATTCCAATGAGAAAATTCTGGCAGACAAGAAAACACAGTCTGAAAAATACATAAGCAATATTCTCACCCCTAACAGGATCCCAGGAACCATAGCTCAGGCAGGAGCAGAAAAGGAATTCAACGGCAAGTGGTATGAACAGACCATCCGCAAGGGTGATTCTCTGTCTAAGATCTTCTCCTATCTGAATCTTAATAATGAGGATCTCAAAAAGATCACCGCTGTTGCCCGTGATAGTGACCTTAATCTCTCGGTTGGCCAGAAGATCCAGTTCTTAATTGCAGAGGATAACTCCGTACAGGAAATTGCTATTCCTCTGTCCGGCAACAAACAGGTTCGTTTCTCAAGAGATATAGAAAAGAACACCTATACCGTTGCTCGTGAAAGACGCTTTGCCCAGTTCTCTGATTTAAAGAGCCGCGGCATGGACAGCGCAACCTTAATGCCATCCTTTATCGAGGCGGAGAAAGAGCGTAATAAAAAGAAACTTGAGCAGGAAGCGCTTCTGTCACAGAAACAAAAGGAAGAGCTTGAAAAGGCCCGTCTGAAACGTGAACAGCTTGCAGCTCAGAAAAAACAGGATGCACTGGCAGCAGCTGCAGAAAAGGAAAAGCATAAATCCATTTACAAAGGTAAGAGCAGACCTCGTCTCATCATCGGTTCAATCGGTGAAAAGGAGACTTTTGACAAGGCAGCAACCCGTTATGGTCTTACCCATTCTGAAATTGTAACCATCAAGAATCAGTATGTAGGCAGAATCAATTTCAACAAACTTTCAGCAGGAGACTCCTTCAGAATTCTGTTCAACGGAATCGGTCAGGGTTCAAGCATGACCGCAATTTCCATGAATACCAAGATGTTCGGTCAGATCAATCTTTACCGTCATCAGCTGAACCATATTTTCTACGAGGAGAACGGATACAATCCTTCTACAGGAGCCTTCAGAAGATTCCCTATCATGGGACAGATCAAGGTAAGTTCACCTTTCAATCTGAAGCGATTCCACCCTATAAGACAGGTTATCCGTCCTCATTACGGTGTTGATTTCAAGGTTAATATCGGTACCCCTATATACGCACCAGCTGATGGTGTTGTTACCTACGCTAAGTACATGCGTGGCGGCGGATACTCAATTATTATCAACCACAAAGGCGGTTACTCAACAGTTTATATGCACCTATCCAAGTTTGACGTTCAGCAGGGTGATCGCGTGCATATAGGTCAGATTATTGCCAAGTCAGGAAATACAGGTAATTCCACTGGTGCACATCTTCATTATGAGGTTCATGTTAACGGTCGTCCGGTTGACCCTCTGAAAGTTGATCTTCCTTCAGGAAGTCCTGCTACAGCTCAAAGATTGAAAGAAGCATTTAAAAATAATGTTTACATCTTGAAGACAGAGCTGTATAAAAATAAATTAGCAGAAGTAAAATAATAGAAGATATACAGACATATACTAAGGATAACCTGTGCTTACTGAAAAAGAGTTTAGCGAAGAGGCATTAGCTGTCCTCAAATGGCTAATTGCCATTCCAAGCATCACCAGAACCTCTGGTGATGAGATCATGAGTCATACCATTTACAATACCGTATCTGAATTCACCTATTTCAAGAATAACCCTGAGTATTTAAGCTACATCACTCATGATGATCAGAAAAATCACTCCTTTACCGCCTTTGTAAGAAGAGACCAGTTCACCAGAGAGACACTGGTGGTTTTATGCAATACCGACACCTCCTCAAATGAGGTTTACGGTACTTTAAAATCCTTTGCCTTCAAATCAGACGAATTAAAAGAGAAGCTCAAAAATTCATCTCTGACTGAGGCTCAGCTTGCTGAACTTGAAAATGAGAATAACATCTATGGTTTAGGTTCCTTTGAAAACAAGGCTCCTATTGCCGGAATGCTTATCCTCTTAAAATACTACTCAGAGAGACTCTGGGAACTGCCAATCAATCTGCTGTTCGTTTGTAACAGTGAATCCTTAAACGGCAATGAAGGTATCAGAACCTGTCTTCCTTATATACATACTCTTATAAATGAGCAGAATATTGAACTGACTTTAGGTATTTCCTTCAAGCCTGAGTCAACTGAAATTCCTGATGACACCATCAATGTATATACTGCCAATATGGGTAAGGTTGAGGCTGGATTCTATATCTTCGGAGAAGGCACCGATACCGAGAGACCATATAAGGGCTTCTCACCAACCCTGATTGCCTCAAAGATAATTGATGAAATCGAGATAAATCCGGTTATCACAAAGGATTTATCCAAGAGAGCCATTGCTCCAACCTTCAATTATCTGCATACCTACAATAACCGTTCTCCAAATACCCCGGATGCGGTTCATTTGAGTTTCACCTTCCCTTTTATCAACCTTAATATTCTGGATTTACTTGAGAATCTGAAACAGGTTGCAGCCAGTGCCATTGAAAAATCAGCCCTGCTGATGGAGGAACGAGAGCTTCTGTACTGCAAGATTAACGATGAGGAACACACTATTCCAATCAAGGAAGCGGAAGTTCTGTCCTTTGCTGACTTCTTCTACAGAGCAGCCCTGCACTACAAGGGAAATCTGAAGTCTGCCATTGAAGGTCTGATTCAGAAATGTGCCAATGAGGAGCTAGGTGTTCAGGATATTCTGAAGAATATCATTGAACGACTTAACGAGCTAGCCCGTCTGCCAAGACCATCTGTTGTAATTTTCTTTGGAAACGACTTTATTCCTCAGCAGCAGTTAAGACGTAACAATGCTCTGGACCGAGAAATCTTCATCAAGATTAACAAGGCAGTTGAAGAATTCAACAAAAAGCACGACCACCAGATCAATATTGAGAATGAGTGCCCTGCAAATGACAACTGTTTTATCAGACCGGTGGGAATTGATGTTGCCTTAAAGGCATTAAAGGATGAATGTCCAATGCCTATTTCAACATTTTATAACCTCAATGCTCCAGGTATTACCTTTACCTACAAGGGAGGTGATCTGTACAAAGCCACAGAGCACGTCAACAGAGAGTTCTTTGATGATATGTTAGGCTTCATGCACCGACTGATGGTTGAAATCAGTCCTGAGGAGAAGAACGATAAAGACAGCAAGACTCAGGATGAGGCCCTTGAAGTACTTAATGTTTCCGAAAAAGTAATTGAGGAAAATAAAGACACAAAAGAGACTGAAGCTGACAAGGACAGCAGGAACATCTGATCTTGAGAAAAACAGCTGTGAACAAAAGTCAATTCAGATTGTAGAAACGGTGGATTCAAATCCTCCGTTTCTGTTTTTCAGCACCACTCCTTTATTGGAGAGCCTTGCTGAGTCAACTTAAAGAGCCAGAGACAGAATAACCTCACAGTCCGTCTGAGTATAATGCTCATTGGTTCCGATTGATTTAATCTCTGGGAATCCAACTTTCTTTAAAATCTTTTCAATATCTCCGGCATTACCATTTAATTCAGAGAGTTTTACCGGCAGCTTTAAAGATTCAAATCTGCGTTTTATAAAATCCACAGTCTGGGAAGCTGTAATTCCAACATCAGAGAAATTGTACGGAATATCAAAGGCGGTAGAGCCCAGTTTGGCAATCTGCATTTCCTTTTTCTTAAGCACAAATTTGAACCATGCAGGAATAATAATACTTGCGGCCTCTTCAGGATTGCAGTCATACACAGAGATTAAGGCCTTCTCTAAAATAGGAACACAGGCCTCATCGTTATAGTTAAGCATCGGATTGACATAGGCTGCAATACTTGCCCACATCAGATTGGTGATACAGTCTACGTCGTTTGGCTTTTCCTTAATCTTGGAGAACATTAAAAGCACGGTCTTGATGGTAGCTTCCAGAATCTTTTCTGAAAGCACTGTATTCTTATTAATCTCAAAATATCTTCTGAAAAGAACATCCAAAAGCTTTACAAAGTTAAAGGAATAATTTGATGAAGTGATAGTACACAGTTCAGGATTGTAAATTACAAACTTAGGAGAAAGAACTTCTGCTGAACAGTCATAATACTTAAGACTTCCATCATCAAGACGGTTATAGACGGTAACTTCCTTGGAGGTTGCACAGCCGCCGCAGATTGAGGTACTGATTACTGCAACCGGCAGAGCCTTTTCTATATCACTTTTATGTTTGAACATCTCATAAAAGCTGTCCTCAAAAACCGCTCCGGCAGCAATGACCTTTGCAAGGGAGCAAACAGAGGAAGAACCAACAGCAAGAATAAAATCCACATTCTCTGTTTTACAGATCTTAATGCCGTCAAAAACCGTGGAGATTCTTGGATTTACATAGGATTCTCCCAATTCGGTATAATCAAGACCGCTGTTACGTAGAGAACGTCTAACCTTATCTAACAGATTTCCAATGGAAGATGACAATTTAGAGTAGATAACAAGAACCTTTGAGCCTCCCAGATATTTTATCTGACGGCCGACCTCGTTTTCCTGATTAGGACCAAAAAGGAAGGTATCCTCACCCTGTGAAAATAAATTGTCCATATAGCTTCTCTGCCTGTAACAAACCTTATGTAAATCTTCTGACAAGTCTAGCAGATATACCATGTATTCTCTAGAATCTTTTTTACAGAAAAAAGTCCTGCGCCAAAAGGAGGTTATACACTTAACAGATCTGAAAAGAAAATTTAAACGCAGAGAGCAAATAAATCAAAAAAAAGGTTGACTGTTATCTCATTTCCTTTAAGATCTTTTTCAAAAAAAAATAAACATTTTTCTCTTAATTTTGGAGATTTCGTGCGTGAAAGATACTGGCGATTATGGGGCTGCCCCAATGGTTAACAAACCAAACGAATACAGCACACAGAAACAGATTCACAGACCAGGTGAGCTTCCAGGACAGAAAGCATCACCTGTAGAGCAGAATAAAAAGCCAATTCTGCAGATTAAAGGCCTTACCAAGAACTTCAGTAACTTTACTGCTGTAAATAATGTTGATCTGACCATCTATGAAGGTGAAATCTTTGCACTATTAGGATCATCAGGATGCGGAAAGTCTACCCTTTTAAGAATGCTTGCGGGTTTTGAGCAGCCTTCAGACGGTCATATCATTCTTGATGGAGAGGATATTGTTAACCTGCCTCCATATAAGAGAACCTTAAACATGATGTTCCAGTCATATGCACTGTTCCCATATATGACTGTTCGCCAGAATATTGCCTTTGGTTTAAAGCAGGAAAAACTTCCACGTGATGTCATCAATGCACGAGTTGAGAAAATGCTGAAACTGGTGCACATGGAGGATTACGTTGACAGACGTCCATACCAGTTATCCGGAGGACAGAGACAGCGTGTAGCTCTTGCAAGATCACTTGCAAAAGAGCCTCGTCTACTGCTTTTAGATGAGCCTATGGGAGCTCTGGATAAAAAACTGCGTGAGCAGATGAGACTTGAGCTTGTAGACATCATCAACTCAGTTGGCGTTACCTGCCTTATGGTTACACACGATCAGGAAGAGGCTATGACCATGGCTGACCGTATTGCCATTATGGACCGTGGTGAATTCGTTCAGATCGGTGGACCTCGTGAAATCTACGAGAACCCTAACTGCCGTTTCTCAGCAGAGTTCATCGGTCAGGTTAACATGTTTGACTGTGTTCTTACCAAATCAGACAACAAGCACTCTGTAATTCAATGTAATGATTTCCCTCGTCCAATTGAGCTTCTGCATGATATCGATATTGCCGACGGAATGCCTGTATCTATTGCCATGAGACCAGAGAAGGTATATATCTCCCATGAGGAACCAACTGAGCAGACCAACTGGTGTGAAGGTATCGTAGAGAATATTGCTTATCTTGGTGATATTTCTATTTACTATGTACGTCTGCCATCCGGAAGAATCATTACTTCAACTCTGCCAAATGTAGACAGATTCAATGTTGGTCTTCCAACCTGGGATGACAAGGTTTATCTAAGCTGGGATCCTGAATCCTGTATTGCCCTGACCTTCTAACTCATCATTAGAATATAGAGAAGAATACATCAATGGCTTTAATAAGTTCAAATATGATTAGAACGCCTGGGTCAAAGGGACACCGTCCTCCACCAAGGTTTGTTCCAGGCAGAAAGATTACCTTAAGAGAAAGAGCAATCATCTTTTTACCTTATGTATGGATGATTCTGTTCTTCCTTATTCCGTTTCTGATTATCTTCAAGATTTCATTTTCAGTAACAGAAATTGCAATTCCTCCTTATTCCCCAATTGTAACTTTTGAGGAAGGTGCAATGCAGATTATTCTGCATCTGGAAAACTATACCAATATCTTTATTGATCCGGATGGAACCTACATGCGCTCCTATCTGAAATCAATTCAGGTTGCAGCTTTCTCTACTCTTTTATGTCTGATTATCGGCTATCCGATTGCCTGGGCACTTGCCACCTCAAAGAGTGCCACCCGCAATATTCTGTTTATTCTGATAATCATGCCAAGCTGGACTTCCTTCGTAGTAAGAATCTATGCCTGGATGACTATTTTAAAGAGAGACGGTCTTATCAATGATATTCTGATGAGTATCGGCATTATTGATCATCCGCTGCATATGCTGCAGACTGATCTGGCTGTATATATAGGTATTGTTTACTGTTATCTGCCTTATATGGTACTGCCATTATTCTCATCACTGATGAAGGTTGACTACAGTCTGATTGAAGCAGCTCAGGATCTTGGCTGCCGACCTGTAAAGACCTTCTTCCATGCTCTGGTTCCACAGACCCGCAGCGGTATTATTGCAGGCTCAATGCTGGTATTCATTCCTGCAATCGGTGAGTACGTTATCCCTGAACTGCTCGGTGGTAAGGACTCAATTCTTATTGGTAGAATCCTGTGGCAGGAATTCTTCAACAACCGAGACTGGCCTCTTGCCTCATCTGTTGCAATCACTATGCTTACAGTTATGGCAATACCTATTATCTGGTTCTTCAAAAATCAGCGTAAACAGGGGGAACTATGATCTTAAATAAGAACACCAAGAGTACCCTGTTAAGATTTGTAATTCTGACAATTACTCTGATTTTCCTGTATCTGCCAATCATGACTCTGGTGGTTTACTCCTTCAACGAGTCAAAAATGGTTACAGTATGGACCAATTTCTCACTGAAATGGTATCGTGCTCTAATGAATAATGATGCCATCATAACTGCCGTTGGTATTTCCATGACCATTGCTGTTATGTCTGCAATTGCCTCAGTGATTATTGGAACCCTGGCTGCATTTGTTATGGTGAGAATTAAAAAGTTCACAGGTGAAAGCGCCTTCCTGCTGTTTATGACTGCACCTATGATTCTGCCTGAGGTTATCACCGGTCTTGCCCTGCTGTTACTTTTCGTAACCCTGAGCGATATTATTCCAATCTTCTCAGACAGAGGCATGATCACCATCTGGATTGCACACGTAACATTCTGCTCTGCTTATGCTACTGTGGTTATCCGCTCAAGATTTGTTGAGCTTGATGTTTCCATTGAGGAAGCAGCAAAAGATCTTGGTGCAGGTCCGATGAAGGTTTTCTTTGTTATTATTCTGCCAGCTATTATGCCGGCTGAGGTTGCAGCATTCCTTCTGAGCTTCACCATGTCTATGGATGATCTGGTTATTGCAAGCTTCGTGGCAGGACCAAACTCTACCACTTTGCCAATGCTGATCTTCTCAAGCGTAAGACGTGGTTTGTCACCTGAAATCAACGCTTTAGCTTCAGTAATTGTTTTTGTGGTTTCTATCTTTGCCTTTGTTTCATGGGTTCTAACAGTGCGCAAACAGAAACGCAAAGAACGCAATGCAGCTATGGTTAAAGCTGCACTCAGAAAAGAAAACACAATCGCAGCTTAAATTCTTTCAAATCTCCCGACTTAGTGCGGGAGATTTTGTTTTTGCCCTCTCTCATTTTATATAAATCCATCATCTTTACTCCCTTAACTATAATAATACTTTTCAATATCTTATCCTTTCTTAAGAAGACTCTTTCAAAAGTCAAATCTTATTAAAGTTTTGAAAGTTTTTTTTAGTTTTCTTTCAAAAGTTAAATTTATTGAAACTTTTGAAAGAAATACTATAATTTTATTCAAAAGGTAAATAATTTAAATTAAAAACTATGAAATACATTGAACGTAATAACTATTTAGATAGACTAAAAAGACTAAGAAATACACCAGACATAAAAATAATTACGGGTCTGCGCAGATCTGGAAAGTCAGAATTAGTCAGAGCCTATATGGACTGGATTAAGATCAATGAAGATAAAGCAAATCTAATCTACATTGATTTTGCTGACTTAAAATATGACGGTCTTAAGTCCTACAAAGAGCTCAACAATTACTGCGAAAAAAATTACAAACCAGACAAGTCAAATGTTCTGATTATTGACGAAATACAGTTATGCGATAAATTTGAACTCACAATAAACAGCTTATATAACGCTCACAGGTACGATATCTATATTACAGGATCGAACGCATTCCTGCTCAGTTCAGATTTATCCACCTTATTTACAGGAAGATACATAGAAATTCCGGTTTATCCTTTTAGCTTCTCAGAATACTGCAGATATTATGATTACACCGGAAATACACCAAATGTTCTTGATTCCTATGTATCTGAGGGAGGTCTTGCAGGTTCGTATGTATATAGAGACAAGGAAGATCAGCTTGCATATATTAAAGATGTCTACAATACAGTAATTAAAAGAGATCTGGTAGATAAATACTCTATAAAAGAAATATCACTTCTTGACTCGCTAACTGATTACCTTATGGATAATATTTCAAACCTGACATCAGCTAGCAAAATTAATTCAAGTTTCAAACAGAGTGGAGCCGAAACCAATCATATAAAAATAGGAAATTATATAAAGTACCTTTGCAGCGGATTCTTGTTCTATAAAATTAAAAGATATGACATAAAAGGAAAGAAATATCTGGAAACCTCTGATAAGTATTACCTCAGCGATTTAGGATTCCGATATGCCCTGCTCGGCTCAAGAAATATGGATTATGGACGAGCATACGAGAATATAGTTGCAATAGAGCTTTTAAGAAGAGGCTACGACCTTTACGTTGGAAAGCTCTATCAGAAAGAAATTGATTTTGTCGCCATAAAACAAAATGAAAAAATCTACATTCAGGTTTCAGATAACATTTCATCTGAGGAAACACTACAGAGAGAACTGGCACCACTAAGAGCCATAAAAGACGCCTATCCAAAGATTCTGATCGCCAATACCGGGCATGAAGACTATGATATTGAAGGAATTAAAATCCTCGATCTGACTCGATGGCTTTTAGACTGAAAAAAAAATAACCTGTGATTAAAATCACAGGTTTTTTTTGAGTATAATATGCACATCCTTCAACTTATCACATTTAGAGATAATCTATGTCAGACTTAAAACTCTTCTCTGGAAATGCTACTCCAGAGCTTGCAAATGAAATTGCAAAATGTTTATACACCAATCTATCTGATGCTACTGTTGATACTTTCTCTGACGGTGAAGTTCATATCCAGATCAACGAATGTATTCGTGGCTGTGATACCTTTATCATTCAGTCAACCTGCGCACCAACCAACGACAATCTGATGGAACTGTTAGTAATGATTGATGCACTGCGCCGTGCTTCTGCAGGTCGTATTACAGCAGTTGTTCCTTACTTTGGTTATGCAAGACAGGACCGTCGTGTTCGTTCACAGCGTGTGCCTATCACTGCAAAGGTAGTTGCCGACTTACTTTCATCAGTAGGTGTAGACAGAGTTTTAACCGTTGATCTGCATGCTGAGCAGATTCAGGGTTTCTTTGATGTTCCTGTTGATAACTGCTACTCATCAAATCTTTTTGTTGAAGACATGAAGAACCTGTCTTTAAACAAACCATGTATCGTTTCACCTGATATGGGTGGCGTTGTAAGAGCACGTGCTATTGCAAAACTATTCAACGATGCTGACATCGCTATTATCGACAAGCGTCGTCCAAAGCCAAACGTATCTGAGGTTATGAACCTGATTGGTGATGTTAAGGACAGAGAATGTATCATCGTTGATGATATCATTGATACCGGTGGTACCCTATGCAAGGCTGCAGCTGCATTAAAAGATCGCGGTGCAACCAAGGTTATTGCTTACGGCACTCACCCTGTTCTATCAGGTAACGCTTATGAAAACATCAAGAACAGCGTAATTGATGAGATCGTTGTTACCAACAGTATTCCAGCAACCGAGAAACTGAAATCAACAGGTAAGTTCAGATATGTTTCTCTTGCTCCAATGCTTGCAGAAGCAATCCGTCGTATCAACAACGACGAGTCAATTTCCGTAATGTTTGGTTAATCGCTGAAAGGTCTCTTCGGAGACCTTTTTTGTGATCTATCTCCTCTTTCCTCTAAATCCCCTTTCTTCAGACTCAAGTTTACTAAATAAAAAGCCGTTAACGATGTTAGATGGAGAGGTGTTTTTATTATGTCACTGGTTAATACTATTTACTTACATAGCACAGAAGGGACTGAGAATAAAATTCATCAGGCTCACAATACTGCTGTGTCTTTAGTAGGCAACCGTGAAGATGATGATAAAAAGAAAAACACCCTTTTAGATGATGTGGTAACTCTTTCAGAAAAAACTATGAATGATTCGAATGAGGATCTGTTCTCCAATAATCGTTCAAAAGCGCTGATGGCCTATAAGCAGTTCGGAAATATCAGTATTGAAGATGCCGCAAAGGAAGTCGTTAAGAGTCAGGAGCTCCCTGAAGAAAAAGCTGCACCTGCAGAAAATGATGCAGATAATGAAGAGGAGAAGGTAAATACTGATCCTGAGGATAAGGACGATAAGAATAAACATAAAGTCGGAAAAGAGAACGACAAAAAAGCCAATGGTGAAGAACTTTCTGATGAAGAACAGGCTGAGGTACAGAGACTAAAGGAAAGAGATCAGGAAGTCAGAACTCATGAAAAAGCTCATCAGAGTGCCGGTGGGCAGTATGCCAGTGCTCCTGTATATGAATACGAGAAAGGACCGGACGGAAAAGACTATGCTACAGGCGGTCATGTAAATATCGATACTTCTAAAGAAAGTGATCCTGATAAAACCATTGAAAAGATGAGGGTTGTAATCAAAGCAGCAAAAGCTCCTGCACAGCCATCAGGCCAGGATATGAAGGTTGCGGCTGAAGCTCAGCAGACATTGAATGAAGCCCAGATGGAAAAATCCAAGAAACAGCAGGAAGAGATGAAGTCCAGCGAAAAGCCTCAGGATAAGGAGGAAGCTGGACCAGAGGTTCAGAACGAGGATATCAAGACAGAAACTCCAGAGGCAAAACCACAGGCAAGTCTCTCTGAGTCTTAACCAATTCCAAGGCGCTATTCCAAGCGCCTTTTTCATGGTCTGGCAACAGACAGGTAAAAGAAAAACAAAAGGTCTATCCTGTTTCAAATCAACAAAATCTGATTAGATTTCTCAGATTGTTCACTTTATCTTCCAACTCCAAAAAAATTTTTCTTAAATTTCACCAAAATGGAGTGATTCAGCTCAATATTGCTCAAAAAAAGACATAAAATACAAAATGATGTATAATTGCGGTGCAAAATTTCCAACAGGAGTAAAAATGGATCCAGTTTATGTGGGGGCACTTTCACTGCTGCCTCCTGTTATTGCAGTAGCTTTAGCTCTGATCACTAAAGAAGTATTCTCTTCTCTGCTATTGGGTATTCTTTCAGGCACACTGATTTATACCCTGAAAACCGATGGCAATATTGTCATTGATACCCTGCAGACTACTGTAAAGGTAATGGGAAACAAATTTGACCTAAACATTGTTTTATTCTGCTCTTTATTAGGTGCACTGGTATACGTAATTTACCTGGCAGGAGCCTCAAAAGCTTACGGAAACTGGGCAACTACTAAAATCAAAGGCAGACGTTCCGCATTACTGTCAACCTCCGCATTAGGTGCATTTATCTTTATTGATGACTATTTTAACTGTCTGACTGTTGGTACCGTAATGAGACCAATTACAGACAAATACAGAATCTCAAGAGCAAAGCTTGCCTATATTATTGATGCAACTGCAGCTCCAATCTGTATTATTGCCCCTATTTCATCCTGGGCTGCAGCTGTAGGCTCTAACCTAAAGGCAACCAAAGCCTTTGAGTCCGATATAGGAGCTTTCGTAGCAGCTATTCCTTGGAATTTCTATGCACTGATGTCCATCCTAATGGTGGTGCTGGTATGTATTTTCAACGTTGACTTCGGACCTATGCTTAAGGCTGAACAGACAGCTCTTAAGAATCCTCCAAAGCCAACTTCCAATCAGGATACCTCAACAGATATGGAGATCAAGGGTGACGGCACCATGTGGGATATGATTGTTCCAATGCTGTCTCTGATTGTGTTTGCAATCTTCTTCATGCTCTACATCGGTGGATACTGGGGAGATGATGCCACTTTCCACACATTAGGTGGTGCATTCGGTAACACAGATTCATCATTATCTCTGGTATTAGCCTCTACCTGTGCCCTTTTCGTAGCCTTCATGATGCTGGTAACCCGCAAGGTTCTATCATTAAAGGAGTTTATGGATGGTGTATTACGCGGTGTTCAGGCTATGATCCCTGCAAATATGATTCTGACCTTTGCCTGGACGATTTCAGGTGTAACCCGTGACTTACTTCAGGCTCCTGAGTTCATTTCCTCAATCGTTCAGAACGATATCGGTTTCGTGGGGGCAATTCTGCCTGCTGTAATTTTTGTTATCGCTGGCTTCCTGTCATTCTCAACCGGTACCGCCTGGGGTACTTTCGGTATTCTGATTCCAATCGTGGTAATGGTTGCTCAGGCAATCGATCCTGCTTCATCAGAGCTGATAATCATCTCATTATCTGCAACTCTGGCAGGTGCGGTATTCGGTGATCACTGTTCTCCTATATCAGATACAACAGTTCTGTCATCCGCAGGATCTGGCTGTGTTCACATCGAACACGTATATACTCAGCTGCCATATGCCCTGCTTGTAGCTTCCTGTGCTCTGATTGGTTATATTGTTGCAGGCTTTACTCACTCACTGTTTGCAAGTTTATCAACTGCTATCGGTCTGATGTTTGTATGTGTACTTATACTTCATGCAAGACAGATTAAGCAAAATACAAAAATCAAATTTGATGATTCTTCAGTAGCAGACTAATAGTAGTTTTACACACGTTTCGAAATAAGAGACCATTGGACAGTTAATTCCAATGGTCTTTTTTTGGGAATTGTGTGGGAGTATGTCACATTGAAATCTTTCTATTCTCTTACGGTTTTCTTTTCAGACATCTTCGGTCTAGACTTCTCATAGAGTACTTTCTGTTTTATTTGTTAAGATTAAGTATGATACCAACAAAATAAAAAGTAAAAACGTACATAAAATTAACTTGACAAGGATAATTTGTGTTGATAAGTTAAGAATATGTACGAAATATACATATAATAGAGTAAAGAACGACATAAAATTAACTTCATGGAGCGAGGATATGAACTTGTATTTTGAACTGTTACGATATCCAACATTTTCCATTAAAGAGGTAAATGCCTTGTATTCAAGTCAGCGTACAGCAATGGCTGCATTGGGAAAACTTCTGAAGGAAAACATGGTATTAAAGATTCGCAATGGATTATATACCTGTTTGAGCGGAGAAAATGGTGGACCTGTTGCGAACAGATTCCAAATTGCTAGTGCTATCACTCCATCTTCGTATGTATCTCATCATTCTGCTTTCGAATATTATGGAACTGTTGATCAGGTTTTTTACGAGGTTTATGTCGGCTCTGAGACTCGTTTTCATGACTTTAAATTTGATGGGTACACTTATCATTATATCAAAGGACAGATGAAGGAAGGCATAGTTGTTCCCGATTTTAGTGGAGGAGTGAAGATTACAGATAAGGAACGATCGATAACAGATTCCATAAAGGATATAAATTTAATCGCCGGACTAGAAGAGGTGCTTTCATGTGTTCTGTCTGTGAACAGTATTAATGAAGCAAAATTATTAAAATATCTGGTTGGATATGACAGTGCCTTTTTATATCAGAAGATCGGTTTTATTTTTAGTGTATTTCAGATGGAACTAGGCATAAGCAATGATTTTATAAAGATATGTAAAGATAGGGTCGGAAATTCAAAGCGGTATCTGACAACCGGAATAAGTAATCCTGCCTATTCTAGCGAATGGATGTTAGTTTATCCGAAGAATATTAAGAGCATGAAAAATGTAGAGATGGAAGATGCCACAATTTAATAGAAGAGAGCTAGATGTAAGAGCTCGCAAATATGGTTTTATTCGCGATACCTTTGAGAAGGTTCTTCGATTGAGAGCAATTCTTGATTTCATGAATACGCAGGAATACATGCGAGAACATTTGTTGCTTAAAGGAGGAACGGCCATAAATCTGACCATTTTCAATCTTCCAAGATTATCTGTCGATATTGATTTGGATTTTGTTCCAAACATGTCTAGAGAAGAAACAATAAACGAAAGAGAGCACTTGACTTCGATTTTAAAAGGATTCATGTCGGATCAAGGGTATTCTCTTTCTGACTCATCAAGATTTAGCCATAGTTTGGATGCATTCCATTATAACTATGTGAACGCAGCCGGAAATAAAGATATGATCAAGATAGAGATCAACTATTCGCTAAGAACTCACGTACTATCTCCAGAAGACAGAGTGTTTGTGACAGATGCTTTTGGCGAGCCAATAAAAGTCAGGACGGTTGCTGCTATGGAGATCTTTGCGGCAAAAACTAATGCTCTGTTAAGTAGAGCGGCTGCAAGGGATCTGTATGACTTCTGTAATATGGTTGACAGTAACTTGTTTTCTGAAAAGGAAGAGTTGTTTAGGAAATGTATTATATTCTATGCAACGATTTCAGCAAAAGAAGTAAACAAAAACTTCGATACGTCAGCCATAGACAGTCTTGTCTTTTCAAAAATAAAATCAGATTTGTTCCCTGTCCTAGCTGTGAAGGATAAGTTTGACCTTGAAGGAAAGAAACAAAAGGCTAAAGCGTACATAAATTCGATTATTAAGCCGACTTCTCTGGAAATGGAATATGTGGAAAGATTCATAGCAAAGGAATATAAACCAGAGCTTCTTTTTGAAGATACTGAGATTATTGAGCGTTTACGGAATCACCCGATGGCACTATGGAAATGTAAATAATATGAGAAAAATCTAGTAGCTGCTCCCTAGTTCATTAACTAATGAGATGCTATTAGCGACATTGTATCAATTTAAACCGACTTTTTTACCGAAATTTATACTAAAAAAATGGCTCAGTACAAATAAATGTGGGAACAAAGATCCTCTATTCAATCTGAGCCTTCCATTTTTGTCTGGAGGCATCAAAAAGCTTTAA
>NZ_FPAH01000048.1 GCF_900116345.1 Succinivibrio dextrinosolvens
AAAATCGTATTTGAAAATTTCAATTCCCTAGAAATAACAAAATTCTATGTTTGAAAAATGAAAGAGGCTGACATACTTTTTAGCCAGCCTCTTTTTTTCAACAGAAGTTCAGATTATTAATCAGAAACCTTCTTGATGATCAGAGTAGATAATGGAGGAAGATCCAGTACGATTGAGTGATAGCAGCTCTGCCAAGAGATATTTGAAGCAACCAGCTTGTTCTCACCGGTACCGTATGCACTACCCCAGTACTGCTTATCATCAGAGTTGAAGATTACCTCGTAAGTACCAGGCTCTGGTACACCTAAGCGGTAAGCAACATATGGAACTGGAGTGAAGTTGGATACTGCAACGATGAAGTCCTTGCCGTTGTTACGCTGCATTGCAAATACGCTGTGATCAGCATCGTTAACGTCAAGCCACTTGAAGGAAGCAGGATCGTAGTCGGTTCTCCACAGACATGGCTCTGATCTGTACAGCTTGTTCAGATCCTTAACCAGCTTCTGAATACCCTGATGCTTAGGATACTTCAGTAACCACCAGTCTAGCTGAGCATCGTCATTCCACTCTGAACCCTGACCGATTTCTGAGCCCATGAAGTTCAGCTTCTTGCCTGGGTGAGCATACATGTAGGTCAGATAAGCACGCATGTTAGCTGCCTGCTGCCACTCGTCACCTGGCATTTTGTAAAGCAGAGAATGTTTGCCGTGAGTAACCTCATCGTGAGAAATTGAAAGGATGAAGTTCTCGTTGAAGGCATAAATCATTGAGAAGGACATCTCGCCGTGATGATACTTACGGAAGAATGGATCAGTCTGCATGTACTCTAATGAATCGTGCATCCAGCCCATGTTCCACTTGAAGCCGAAGCCTAAGCCGCCAGAGAAGGTAGGACGTGAAACGCCGGTAAAGGCGGTTGATTCCTCAGCGATAGTGAAGGCATGAGGATACTTCTTGTAAACTTCTTCATTGAACCACTTCAGGAAGCTTACAGCCTCATAGTTGATGTTACCGCCGTCAACGTTAGGGATCCACTCACCGTCTTTTCTTGAGTAATCCCAGTAAAGCATTGAAGCTACAGCATCAACACGCAGACCATCGATGTGGTATAAATCCAGCCATACTAAAGCAGAAGCAATCAGGAATCTGCGAACAGTCTCTCTACCGAAGTCATAAATCAGAGAGTTCCAGTCAGGATGCCATCCACGACGAGGATCCTCGTATTCGTAAACACAGGTACCGTCAAACTTGGCAAGACCGAAAGCGTCGGTTGGGAAGTGAGCAGGAACCCAGTCCAAAATCACACCGATTCCGTTCTGGTGGAAGGTATCCACGAAGAACTTGAAGTCATCAATGCTGCCGAATCTTGAAGTAGGAGCAAACAGACCGGTTGGCTGATAACCCCATGAACCTGAGAATGGATGCTCCATGATTGGCATCAGCTCAATGTGGGTATAGCCCATTTCCTTAACATAATCTAAGAGCTCTTTAGCAAGCTGACGATAGGTTAAAGGCTGACCGTTTTCATCTTTCTTCCATGAGCCTAAGTGAAGCTCATAGATTGAGATTGGCTGCTCAAGCTTGTTGTTAAGCTGAGATTTCTTCCACTCCTGATCATGCCATGTATATGAGTGCTGATCAGAAATGATTGAAGCAAATGAAGGATACTGCTCGTGATAGAAACCAACAGGGTCTGCCTTGTGAGGTAGACGATTGCCGAATGGATCCTTAATCTCGTACTTGTAGCGAAGACCTGCACCTAAACTAGGAACAAACAGCACCCAGTGGCCTAAAAGGCTCTTTGCCATTGGCAGACGACGGCCGTCCCAGAAGTTGAAATCACCAATAACGCTTACAGCTGTTGCAGATGGAGCGTATACGGCAAACTTGGTACCCTTGATCTTCACACCGTCAACATCAAGTTCAATCAGCTGAGCTCCTAAGGTTCTATAGATGTTCTCAGGATCTTCGTTCATGGTGTTCAGACCGAAGAAAGCCTCGTCTCTGAACTGGTATGGATCGATAATGTCCACGGTAGCATCTTTATAGGTTACCTTGAACATATAATGGAAAGGCTTCTCGGTTGAGATCTTTTCCTCAAACAGACCATCAGGATGAACCATGGTCAGAGTACAGATGAAATCTTTTCCGTCGATGGAATAGACTTCAACGCTCTGAGCACTTGGAAGCCAGGCTCTTAGAATATAAGAGCTCCCCTCCAGCTTCTGAAGACCCAGAGTCTCAAAAGGATTGCCAATCTTTGCGTTATTTAAATCATCAATCAGCATTATGCTGTCTCCTCAAAATACATAATTTTTTTTATTTATTTCTGGCGTCAGTCATTTCCTTAGTCATGGACTTAACGTGATCCTGATCAAATATATATTCAAGATCCGCTGTCAGCTTTCTGCGCCAGTTTGGATACTCAGTATTGGTTCCAGGAATATTAACCGGCTTTTCAACACCAATCCAGTCTTCAATCTGGGTACTGAATAAAGAGCAGGAACCGTTACACATGTGAATCTGCAGTGCTTTTGCAAAATCAAGAGTCATCTCAACTTCTTTTGCATCTCTTGGGAAATCAGCACTTACGCTGCCAAGACCATGCATACTGTCGAGAATACGCTGTTTCTGAATCTCTCTTACTTCTGTAAGATTTACAGCCTCTTCTTCGGTGTAAATACCCAGTTCCTTGCCTAAGGACAGGTCAAAGCAGTTCCACCAGCCTACCAAAGTTGGCATGTCATGAGTTGTAAGTGCAGACATAGCCTGAGACTGATAATCACGAGGTGCAATGTAACCGCCGTCTTCAGCACGCTCATCGAAGAAGATCTTGTAGGAGAATGCTCCTACCTTTTTCAATGCACGGGTTAATTCCACAGGAATAGTTCCTAAGTCCTCTGCAATAACAAGACATTTATTGCGGTGTGACTCAAGAGCAATGATTCCGAGTAAATCATGCATACTATAATGAACGTAGGCTCCTTCGCAAGCAGGAGATCCCAACTTTGTGATCCAAAGTCTAAATAATCCTGCAGCATGATCGATTCTGATAGCACCACATGATTTCATATTGGACTGATACATCTTGATCATTGGTCTGTAGGCAGCTCTTCTTAAAGCATCCGGAGTCATAGGAGATAAACCCCAGCTCTGGCCCAGAGGGCCAAGAGGATCGGGAGGAGCACCGATTGAGCCTGAAGGAGAGAAGACGTTGTCCACATCAGACCAGACATCACAGCTCTGTTTTGCTACACCAACGGCAAGGTCACGGTAGGTACCGATCAGCATACCTGCTTCCTTGGCACATCTGTAGGCATCTTCAAGCTGCTCGGACGCTAGGAACTGCAGATAGCAGTAGAACAGAACATCCTTGTAATGATCCTTACGCCACTGTTCTACAAAAGGTGAATTGACGTCCTGGTATTCCTTTTCAAATACTTCCCATGAATAAGCGTTCACACCCATATCATAGTAGTGCGCCTGCAGTGCATCATAGGTAGCCATATTCAGAAGAAGGTCTCCGCCCTGCTCCATGAAGCGAAGGAACTTGTTGCCGCGAGCTGAACGCTTGTCGTCTACCTTCACATTATCGAAGATCAGACGAAGAACTTCCATCTTAGCCTCTATTACACCACGGTAATCAACATATTCCTTATCACGAAGAACATGCAGGCGCTGCTGGAATTTCTCAGAATGAATCAGATCCTGAGCAGGTTTGCAGTTTAGAAGCTCAGGTACAGAGGTAACAGAAATATAGATTACATTAAGAAAGTTTCTTGAGGATGGAGAATAAGGACTTACTGCAGACTCATCTGGAACTGCAGGATAGCCGGCATGCATTGGGTTCAGACCAACGAACTGACCGCCACATCTGTGAACCCCTAAAAGCAGTTGCTTTAAATCCTCAAAATCACCGATACCCCAGTTATTCTTTGATCTTACGGTATAAAGCTGAGAACTTACGCCCCATACCTTTTTACCGTCTAAGATCTCTTTTGGAGTGTACACCTTTGATGGACATACAATTAAAGACATGCAGATGGATTTTAGAGTCTTTTTCTTGGATTTGATGGTAACAGTACAGTTGTGATATCCGTATGGAAGGTCGCTTATCAGTTTATAGCGTCGAATATCATAAACAGTCCCCTGAACATTTTTATAGTCTGCAATCTCAACCTGCTCCAGAGGAATTGAACGTTCAATCTTTCGTCCATCCTCAAGGCCAAGAACAACAGTTAGAACTGCGGACTCATCTTCCCCTAATGTTTCAGGAGTTCTGATTAGGAACTGATGCTCTTCATCATCTGTAAGCACAGTTACAGGATCAAGAACATTAGAAAACTCAATAAGCTCCTCTTTATCAAGAAGCTTCTTCAGAGCAAGCTCATCATTAACAGGGTAGCCCAATATTTCGAGTAGAGATTTTCTACTTTCTTCAGAAATATAAACAAGCTTGTTGGTTGCATCCAGGTAGGTGCGGGCAATCCCCTTTTCATCTGCTAGTAATTGAATGTCAATCATGGTTTTACCATTATTTTTTATAGTTAGTTTAATTTAAAGCAAATTTGTGTCTGGCACAGGATGGTGACTTACTGCTTTTTTAAGATAAGAAAAAACAGACCTGTACCTTTATAAATATAGATTAAAGCTGAGATCCTTAATAAAAATTATGTTAAGAAAATTGAACCCTAGATTTAATCCGTGTGTATGATACCTATTAAAGGGTGAAAATGCTTGCTTTATTAGGGAAATGCACTGTTTTTTTATTCAGAAATTTGAGCTAGGCTCAAAATCTGCACATAAGTTGTGATCTGTTTCAAATTATGCATTGACGGTTAATATTGTGTATTTTTTGTGCAAAAAGCACAAAAAAATTAAGGAGATAGAAAATATGACGCACTGCACTATTTTATTTTGAAGCAGGTCACATTTATTTAATTAACTTAAAAATTAAGAAAAAAATTTTCAGAAATAAACTGACGGTTTTCTTACTGTATTTTAACAAAAAAATCAGTATGTTATATTAAGCAGAATAATTTTTAAACTCATATAAAAGATTTTTTTTGATCTAATACCAAAAATAGATTTGAAAATTTTAAACAATGTTCTACACTTATACCTGCTTTAGTTGATAAAGCTACTTTTATAAAAGTGTTAAGTTAAAAAGAGCTTATCTTGACAATCGTCAGAAATATAGTATCTTTTTAATGTTTTTTATTTTTTGTCAATTGTTAACTACGGGTAACTTTTAATATGACTATTAAAGTTGGTATTAACGGCTTTGGCCGTATCGGTCGTTTCGTATTCCGCGCATCAATCCTACGTCCAGAGTTAGGTATTCAGGTTGTTGGTATCAATGACCTATGCCCACCAGATTACATGGCATACATGTTAAAGTATGACACCATGCACGGTATCTTCAACGGCACCATAGATGTTGTTGACGGCAACCTAGTTGTAAACGGCAACACCATTCGTGTTACTGCAGAGCGTGATCCAGCAAACTTAAAGTGGGGTGACGTTGGTGCAGAGTACGTTGTTGAGTCAACTGGCCTATTCTTAACTGATGAGAAGGCACGTGCTCACATCCAGGCTGGTGCAAAGCGTGTTGTTATGTCAGCTCCTTCAAAGGATTCAACCCCAATGTTCGTTATGGGTGTTAACAATGACACTTATGCTGGTCAGGACATCGTTTCAAATGCATCATGCACCACTAACTGTTTAGCTCCTTTAGCTAAGGTTATCAACGATGAGTTCGGCTTAGAGAACGGCTTAATGACAACTGTTCACTCAACAACTGCTACTCAGAAGACTGTTGACGGTCCTTCAATGAAGGATTGGCGCGGTGGTCGTGCAGCTGCTGGTAACATCATTCCTTCATCAACTGGTGCTGCTAAGGCTGTTGGTAAGGTAATTCCTTCATTAAACGGCAAGTTAACCGGTATGTCAGTACGTGTTCCAACTCTTGACGTTTCAATGGTTGACTTAACCTGTACTTTAAAGAAGGGTGCTTCTTACGAGGACATCTGTGCTGCTGTTAAGGCTGCTTCAGAGGGTTCATTAAAGGGTATTCTAGGTTACACTGCTGATGCTGTTGTATCATCAGACTTCCTAGGTGACACCCGTACTTCTATCTTCGACGAGAAGGCTGGTATCGCTTTAACCGACAACTTCGTTAAGTTAGTTGCTTGGTACGACAACGAGATCGGTTACTCAAACAAGGTTCTTGAGTTAATCAAGTCAATGGAAGAGTCAGGCAAGTAATTTTAGCTTGAACTTCTAATATGACCCTCGCTTCGGCGGGGGTTATTTATTTCTAGGCAACGATGTAATCCACGTACAATCATTCGCTACTCTCCGAAAAATAGTCTAACTAAACAACAATTCACCTTCTCATGTAAAACTTTTCCACTGTTTTATTAGCGTTTTTTCTTTACAAAACCATTCAAATGTTATTCAGAAGAATCTTCTTCTCCTTTGCTATAAGAGTATTAAGCCAGAATTGTAATCTTTCCTGATACTGTATGAATTGGCGTACTCCTATCAGAGAATTTTGCAGATCAGAAAATCGTATCGGAGCATTATCAGATTCTTAAAGATATTAAAACTTTAGACAGAAAAAAAGCTCTTTTGAAAGAGCTTAAAATGTATAGACGATCATTCTCTATTGACTGAATAGTACAAACTAGAGAGCCGAGCCGGATCTCATAAAAACTGTACAGCCTTATATGGCTGTACAGAATTCGTTTTGTTAACTTGCAATTTTACCTTCAGTCCTTTCATGTCCCAGAGGATTGTTTGAGACATCCACCAGAGGTTTCTGATTATTCTGATTAGCAATTTCACCGGCAACTGGAGGATTAACCTGAGTCATTGTGAAATTATTAACTTTAGTAATCATATTACCTAATACGCCCTCTACAGAAAGGCTGTTCGTCTCAAATGGATCACTTAAGACCTTGCCATTCTTATCTACTGTAGGCTCGACATTTTTAATTCTAGGCAGCTCATTAGTATTGAACTTAGCTGAATATGCTCGTCTATCAAGTAGATATACCACGTTTCCTGTAAAGTCAGAAAGCTGAGAGATAAGCTGATTTATCAGCTGCTCATGAGGCTTAAGTTCCTCAGGAATAGTCTTTTTCTCCATAATTGACTGGATCTGCTGTAGACTGATTCCGACTTCTTTTGCCTCTTTAACTCTGTTTTTGAGCTTGGTTATGTTCTCAACATAATTATGTTGATCCAGCTCCAGCTCATTTACGTAATTCTTATTTATGTAATTTTCAACGAATTTTTCAGTATAGCTGAAATTACCGTCAAAGGCGTCCTTAAGAATCTTGAATGGAAGCTTTACTCTTACCTCAGAATTTGGATCCTTAAGTTTTTCTCGTATAGTATCAATCTTATCTACACATTCATCGTAATCTGCGTTCTTATCAAAACAGTAATCAATAAGTCCATCAAAGAGCTCACCTTCATATCCATCCTCAATTTCACTCTGAGTATTCTTATAAGGGGAAAGCTGTTCCTTACCAATTGTTAACTCGTAGAGTTTTTTGGTTTCCTTTAATAGCTTATTGGTATTCTCCGCAAATGCCTGCATTCTGTTTAGACCGTTGGCAATACCTTCAAGTTCTGAGGAGAAGGTAATACCAAGCTTTCTAAGTTCAACAATAATTGCTGATAATCGATAGCCGGCATCATCTGTAGAATGACCTTTCTGCATAATCGATTCAACAATGGCAGTCATTTTTGCCTTCTGCTCCGCATTAGGCTTATTTGGAATCATTAAGAGCATGGTATCAGTGAATTTCTGGCTATCGCGCTGCATAGTATAGGACAGCAGATCTTTAAACTGAGCCTGTGATTCCTTAGAGATTTTTATAACATTACCAAAGTCAATGAAAGTAATAGTATCATCAACACCATCGTGAGTGATCATAAGGTTACCACCATGAATATCATTATGAATAACACCGGTGTTGAAGATAACCTCTTTAAGCCACTTTCCGGTTGCCTCTTTTACAAGACTGTTTAAATCAAAGATTTGCTGTATATATGTAGGCAAATTTCTTCGTGCAAGTATGATGTCTCTAATATGAACATCTTCTCGGATAACAGGATTGCCGTTCTTATCAACTTCCCAGGTTCCAGTCTCGCTGTTAATCTTAAAGATATTCTTAAACTCTTTGTTAATATCGTTTTCAAGATCTGTATAAACCTTATCGACAGTGTCTCCATTAATTACCTGAGTTACAATAATCTCATTCGTTACCGGGATAAGATTGTCTCTTGACAATGAACTTACATGAGGAGCAATGTCCTTATCTTTTGAATCTTTATTATGCTGAACCTCAAAGACATCGTAGCACTCATCAATGTTTTTGGCTTCATTTTCAAAATCAAACTCTCTCATGATGCTTTGAAGCTGGTTATTCCAGGACTCAGACATACCAGGAACCTGTTTAGCAATCTCATTAAAGATCTTGGCCTCATTTTCAGCACGCTGCTGGACACCTGGGCGCTTAACCTTGACAACACAGTCTCGAGTTCTCTCATACCAGCCGGCCTCCGGTAATCTTGTTTTAGTTTTAACTTTACATTTAAAGGTTTCAGCAACAGAAGCAGACCCCAGTGATTCCTTCACGGTAACATATACATGCTTATTTCTGTTCTGAGATATATATGATTCTACAGTTTGGCTTACATATTGGTCGTCAATGTGCTTAAGATTACTCTTCAGCTCATCAAATACATCGCCATAGCTCTTATCTGCCAGATCCTTGCTCATACCCTGAAGCATCTTCTGCATCAAAGGTCCACAGCCTTTGAGGATGGAACTGAATAGACGCTTGTTTGGAGCAATGGCCAATTCATTCTTATCAGGATCCGAAGGTTCACTCATAAATGCTTCGCCCATGATCTTTATAATATCTTCCTTAGGAAGCATTATAAAATAGTTCTTGAGAACCAGAAGATTAAAGGCTGTTTTTCCTGGCTGGCCCTTACCTGTCTTTGCATCCTCCAGAATCTGATCAAGGTTCTTATTGGCAAGACTGTTTTTGATCTCTTCCACAGACATCTTATCGTAGGAACTCTCAATCTTTAACTCGCCTTCCAGTTTAAAGATTTCGTTAATAAAACTCTGGAAATTCTGAGCAGCCTTCTCTACTAAAGAAGAATTAGCAGTTGCCTTGGCAAAAGTATCAATAATCTTTGCATAGATCTCTTTATCTCTATCCAAGACTTTTGATTGATTAGAAAAATAAAAATTAAGAGTTTCAAAATCATCTACAGAAAGATTGTTTATATTGATTTTTTTGTTATCACTATCATTTTCCTGCCAGATATTATGAAGTCCTTTCAGGATCTCTTTAAGCATTGCGTGAATATCATCGACCAGAGGCTGAAGCTTTGGTGATAAGGCCTTTTTCAGAGCCTCTTTATCTTCAACTGCATAAACTAAAGCTTTGAAGGTCTTGCCATTGTACATAGACTCATATAGTCTAAGTATCTGATAGGCTTTGCTTCCTGTACCAGGAACTTCCATGATTACATTTAACATGTCACGAATAGCTGAGTCTTCAACTTTGATAGCCTCTGCTAAATGAGGATCCTTCTTGATTTCCTCTTCTTTGATTTCATTGATTTCGTTTATATTTACTTCGTCAACCTTGTCCTGTGCATCAACGTTGACGTTGTTGACTTCTACATTTACATTATTCTGTTCAGGTTCGTTCTGAACATTATTGACATTGACCGCCTGGTTTTGAACAGGATTTGGAACCTCGTTCTGAACAGGAGGTTCAGGATTTTGCACCTCATTCTGAACAGGTGGTACAGGATTTTGCACAGGTGGCTGTTGAGCTCTTACAAACTGAGTCGTTACATAATCCTTGATCCTCTTGATGGTTCCCTTCAGATTTTCAGGATTAGACTCTAACTGTAAGAATTTTTTCAGATTTGCAGTTGGAACTCTGGCGGCATGGCCTCCTTCCATTTCAGTTCCGGTTATTGTTTTAGCTTCGGCTGCTAGTTTATCAAATATGGATAACAGCTGATCAGGGGTAAATTTTGGTTTGATGGTAACAGTTTTATCGCCCTGAACCTCTTCGTAGTCGCCAAGCTGGATATATTCAACACCAAAGGAAACAAATACATCAAAATTTTCTAATAGCAAAGTCTTAAAAGCTGCAAAGTCAAAATTATCCGCATTACCCAGGTCAAAAAGCTTATTTGCAAAAGATGTAAGAGTTTTATTATCGTTGAATTCAGGAAGCTCATATTCTTCTTCAACTTCTGCATTAGGGTCCTCAACTTCATATTCAACTTTTGCGTTATTGTTGACATTCTGCTGTGGCTGAGGGTTATTGTTAACATTAACGTTATTGTTTCCCTGCTGTGGCTGCTGAAGGTTATTCTCAACAATTACGTTGTTATTTCCCTGCTGTGGTTCTTCATGACGTACGTGTCCTGGTACAAGGAAATTTGCCATCTCCTGCATAGTGTCCACAGCTCTGCCGACTAAAGAATTCAGCTCAGCTATTGACAGATCATTAGCCCTCAGACGAATTGTTGCTAAATTTACAATTACTTCAGTAGATAAACGTTCTATATTCTCAGGCAGATTTTCGTTATCTTTTTTTAAAATTTCCAGTGCCAGTGAACGCAAATGATTTGGCTGAGTTCCATTAAGCTCATCCTGAGAGAGTAAATCTTTTTTTAAATCCGCAAGATTTTTAAGCAGATAGTTACGACCAATACTGATGTTGTTTTCATCTTTTGCATCCGGCATTACATCCATGAATTCAACCAGATTACGATCGATAGTATTCAGAAAATCCTGAGGAGAAACATTATAATTAAGTGGAATTTCATAACCATCAATGTTAATGCTACCTGACAGAATAGACATGTTATTTTCATTTCTTGTAATTTTTAATGTCAGATGGTCATGATTATTGGTTGTGAATAAATTTACAGAAAGCTGATGCTCCTGAGCACCAGGATTCTCAGCCTGCATTCTGATAAGCTCGTTGACCTTCTTATAGAATTCACCCAGTATTTTAGGCTGCTTTTTAAAGAATCTAAGACCTTCTTCATTTAATTCAGGCATATCGGTAATTTTTACACCAGAAAGGTAGGACACAATTTTAAATACCTTTGAAGCGGTCCTATTGTGATCCTTTGGCAGACCTTTCAGCACATTCTGCTGTACCTTCAGATTTGGATTGTCATCAGGATTCTGACCACTGGCAAGGGAGATATAATCTTTTATTTGCTGACGGGTAAGAGGGGTAAAACGACGGTTGTACATATCCTTTTTTTGTTGCATGGTACTATGTACATCCTCAGTAAGCCCCAGTTCTTTTTTAATTTCGTTTATCACGTCCTGATTATAATTAGCATTCTCAAGAGCTTTGATAAAACTCTCTTTAATTCTTACAACATTATCAGGTGAGATTTTAGTATTATTCAGTCCGGTAAAGTGAACATGATGGTTTACCTTGGTCAGTTTGTAACCGTTACGACCATCACGCACTACATCAACCTGACCTGCATTCTTAGAACCGTTTGAAATCTCGATAAACTGCTGTAGGTTTAAATTGAAATCGGACATAAGACACTTTCCCCCGAACTTCTGCTGCAATGTGAGCAAACAGGATAAATTTAAGAATTCTTTTTAAAGTAAAAAAAATGTACTTCTGTATCTAAAGATTGTAGTGCAAAAACAAAAAAAAGAGCAGGGGTAAAATATTCAAAACAAGATCCGTTACACAATTTATTTACGGTAGTTTTAGAAATTGGAAAAATTATCAATAAATTAGCTTATAACCTCCAACTATAACAAAACTCAGTTCAGTTTCATTTAGAATATAATATTTAAAATCAATAAATTAACAGTGAATCGCAGCTCTATATGACATCTCGTCCGTGGCATACTATATTTTTTCGTTCCTGGTCTAAATACACAGCTTAATATCTGTACGAAAAAAAATGGTATGAAGAGGCATTAACAAAAGGGGGGCACTGAAATTTGCAGTTCAAATTTGAGAGCTGAAAAATGGCAAAAAGGATGATCTGTATCTCATGATCCTCCTTATAAATTTACTTAACTATCACTTTGATATCTATACTTTACATAGCTTATTTTTATTCATATTAAATTGAGGATAGGTATGCTTATGTTCAATAAAATGTCTGTACGAGGAAAACTCGTTTCAGCATTCTTCTCCATCATTATTCTGACCATAATGATCTCCGCGATCTCACTGGTTCAACTGTTTAAAACAAATGATGTAATTAAGTATGTACACTTCATTCTGGGAACCAGATACGAAGCAGTCATCAAGATTTACTATTCCATGGAGGAAGTTGATGAGATCTGCTTTAATGTTCAGTCTGATCTTAAAAACTTCAATCCTCAGGAAGAACAGAAGCTGATAGATAAGATGGCTGCTTTGAAAGAAGCTACTGATTTTATCGACAAGACAGACACCAATAACCGCAAAGACGTTGATCCAATTGCTGCCAACGTAAAGGAATACATAACACAGGTCAACGAGAAGTTCCTGCCTACAGTGAAGCAGAATAATGCTCCTATGGCCCAGATTCTCTATGAAAAGACCCTGTTTAAGCATAGCGATCAGGTAAAATCCCACTCACTTGCAATTACTAAGCATCAGATTCAGCAGACCACAGGTCGAGTTGATACTATCGCAAGTACAACACCTATTCTTGTGATTCTGGTGGTATCTGTTGCGGCAGTTGTTATTGCTGTAACCATTGCCCTGCTCTTCTCGGGAAGCATCGTTGCCGCCCTGAATCAGGCAGTAGGAGCTGCTGATAAGATTGCCAGCGGTGATCTTACCCATGAAACACATTCCCGCCGTCAGGATGAATTCGGTACTCTTTTAACAAGAATCGAAAACATGCGTAAGCAGATGAATTCTCTGGTTGGACACATCAAGACCAAAACCTTTGCAATTGAGGAAAAGATTACAGCAATCAACGACGTAACCAACAGAATCAATGATTCCTCACAGAACACCCAGAACCGCGCTCTGACTGTGGCTGCGGCCTCCGACGAGATGGTATCAACCACAGGCGATATTGCAAAGAACTGTGAGAATGCAGCTGCTTCTGCTGATCAGTCAAATGTAACCACTAACCAGGGTGTATCCGAGGTTGAATCAACTATTGCCGGTATTCATGAACAGGTTGAACGCTCCAAGAGAGATGCTGCTCAGATTCAGGCTCTGGTGGATCAGTCCCAGAAGATCGGTACCATTGTGCAGACCATTGAAGATATTGCTTCCCAGACCAATCTGCTGGCTCTGAATGCTGCAATTGAGGCAGCTCGTGCAGGTGAGGCTGGTAAGGGCTTCGCTGTGGTTGCAGATGAGGTGCGTTCACTTGCATCAAGAACAGGAAGTTCAACTCAGGAAATCATCAGCATGGTAACCCAGATTCAGACCGATGCAAATGAAGCCAACCAGTCCATGACCGCATCACTTGAAACCATGAATATTCTGGCAGAAAAGGCATCTGGAGTTTCTACCCTGCTGGGCTCTATTTCAGATCAGGTATCAGGCGTTAACGCTCAGATTACTCAGATCGCTACAGCTGCAGAACAGCAGACCACTGCAACTGCAGAAATCTCCACTAATATGCAAAATATTACCGAGATGGCAAAGGATCTTACCACCGAAGTTGATGAAGCCAAGATGTGTGTATCTGAATCTGTAAGCCTGCTTAACGAACTGCTGGCAGAGGTTAAGGAACTGAAGGTTTAAGTACAAATAAGCAATACTCAGAGCCGTTCTTCTCCTTAAGAAGAACGGCTTTTTATTTGATAGCAAGAAAGGAAGTTAAAGACTAGACGCTAAGAAAGTTGTTAATATTAACAGAAGATCTTTCTACAGTCTTTTTGGAGGTAGCTGTAGAATTATCTGATACTTCAAGATAAGCAGAGATTATGTCTTCTCTTAAAACATTAATCAGTAAAGGAGCATTTTTTATAAAGTTATCTACTTCAGTAATAAAACTGTCGCCATTGATAGTTTCAAACAGAACATCATGACAAATCCAAATAGCAGTTGATTCATTATCATAAACAATTCTGAGATTACCAAATCTTCCGCCTACGATATTTGAATGTAGCAGTTCGCGAAAGATTTCTGGATGAGCATCGCCTGCTTCACCCAGGACCTCTACCTGCATAAACAGCATCAAAGATTCCTCTGCCGCATAGATATTCAGCAGATTTCCGTCCTTAAGTCTCGTTGATGTCAATCCATTCGCATCAAACGGAGGAACCGCATAGGCCGACAGTCTTTGCAGTAATTTATTTAGCTCACTAATATTCATTTATTGTCCCTATTAAACTTTATATACTGATTATAGAGAATAATGAACTACAGTTAAAAAAATAAATGCCATTACCTATTACTTATTAACAAAATTTTAAAGATTGTGACAGACTGCAAGATTACATAAAATATATGTAGTTTCATTTTATTTACAAAAAACACTATAAAATAAGAGACAGTCTATTAACCAGCTACGTCAAAATATAAGTAAAAAGGAAAATCTATAAAAAAAGCTGCAGATTAAATACTGCAGCAATTTGCTAAATCTTATCAAACTGAAAACTGAATTTGGCTACTGATTAAACCACTTCTTATAGAGCTCATCATATACGCCGTTAGCACGGAGCTTCTTTAAGCCGTCGTTAATTTTCTCAACCAGGGCGGTGTTTTTCTGGTTAACAGCAATACCAAGCTGTTTTGCATTTACAGCACTCTCTGGTACATGGGCAAGATCTTTCTCTCCGGTTGAAGTCAGGTAGTACTGATTTACAGGGGTGCCGGTGATGGAAGCATCACAGCCGTTACGTTTCAACTCCATGAAGGCCTCAACCATAGTGTTGAAGGTTACTACCTTAGCATCAGGAATACCTGCAGCGATATCAGCACCTGCAGAACCAATCTGAACACATACAGCCTTGCCCTTAAGATCATTCATAGCTTTGTATTTACCAAGATCTTCTTTTCTGATCATCAGATCCTGAGCAGCAGTGTAATAGCCATCTGAGAACAGAACCTGCTTTTTACGCTCATCAGTAATTGTGAGTCCGGAAATTACTGCATCAATAGAGGATGACATCAGACTTGGAATAAGACCGTCGAACTGCATTGGTTCAATCTTAATGTTCAGATTTGCCTCTTTTCCGATTGCGTTGATAAGATCGATATCAAAACCGACAATTTCGTTGGTCTTACTGTCAATAAAGCCAAAAGGAGCAAAGGTTGGTTCAGTACCAACAATAATGGTGTCACCTGCGGCATTGGCAGTATAAACAAAAGAGCATAAGGCTACAGCAAGAAGGTGTTTTAGAAGTTTCATAAGAAGTCCTTGAATAAAAATAAACTATATAGAGAGTTTATCTCTTCATCATTTATTTAATAAAAACAAGAACGATTTTCACCAAAATGGAACCGATATGCTTCAGTCTGGAGCTTTAATATCCAGCGTCTATAGGTTAAAGCTATAATGAAATTCCCAGAATATAGAGCGGGATACAAAAAAATGCACGTGTCGCAGAGATTCTGCCAGCGTGCATCTTAACTACGAGTATATTTAAATATTGAGAAATGTTAAGCTAAAGCCTTGGAGATAGCTTCCTGAGCGTGGATTACTGTGGTATCGTAAACTGGAAGCGCACTGTCCTTTTCGCTGATGAGCATACCAATCTCAGTACAGCCCAGAATTACTCCTTCAGCACCTCTTTGCTTCATATAGGAAATGATTCTCTGGTATTCCTTTCTTGAGCTCTGCAGTACCTTCCCTAAACACAGCTCGTTGAAGATAACGTTATTAACCAGCTCGATATCCTTCTCATCAGGAATCATCACCTCAAGTCCTGCCCTGGTCAGGCGTTCTTTAATGAAATCCTGAGTCATGGTGAATTTAGTCCCAAGAAGTCCTATCTTTTTGAAATTGTCTCTTTTAATTCTTTCTGCAGTTGCATCAGCAATATGCAGAACAGGAATACTGATGTTCTTTTCGATCAGAGGAACAAGCTTGTGCATGGTGTTGGTGGCAATTACTATAAAATCTGCTCCGCCCTTTTCCAGAGTTAGGGCCGCATCAGAGAGGATTTTTGCATTTGCATCCCAGTTGCCTTTGGACATGTTCTCTTCAAGCTCGGCAAAATCGACGTTGTACATCAGGATCTTCGCACAGTGAAAACCGCCAAGCTTCTTGGCAGCCTGACTGTTAAGAATCTCGTAATAGGTTATGGTACTCTCCCAGCTCATACCGCCGATAAGACCTATCGTTTTCATTTTTCTCATCCTTAATTATTTTTATCTGTGTTCATTCTCAATCTAACCGTTAATTACAGCTTTGAACAAGGCATCTCTATCGTATTTACCTTCTGAAAAGCCAGGAATCTCCTTATAGGCTTTACAGATTGCAAAACTGAATTCACTCATGATTTGCGACATCTGACTGTCTGAGAAAAAACAGCCATTGGTAACAATCAGAGTACCGAAACTGAAAGCGACCAGCCACATATCTCTAAAATAGTTATCCGCCATCTTTTCATCGATCTTATAAATACTCATCAGAGACGGTCTGACCTGTTCCTGAGCACACTGCATTGCGCTGATTGCGCCTCCCATACTGTCCTTTGGTCTGGTTAAGAACAGAAGCTTGTAGAGTTCCCCTTCCTCTTTTGCAAAGCGGATATACTGCTGACCAACACCTAAAAAAGGAATAGGCTGCTCAAGTCCCCTTTGAACGTATTCTGAAAAGATTTTCTTTGCTGCTTCACAAACTGCATCCTTTACCTGATCCATTCCCTCAAACCAGGAAAAGATAGGTCGTGAGGATACACCTAAAACAGAAGCAATTTCTCTGGCGGTAACACCTTCTATCCCCTGTTTTCTGGTGATACTTAATGCAGCTTCAACAATTTCTTCTTTTGTAACTTTAAATTTTGGTGGCATGAAATCACATCGCTCTCAAAAATGTATAATGTTATGCAACATATGTTGTATATAAGAATAGTATTCTCCCACAAGAACGATGTCAATTAGATTAAACAAAAATAATTAGAAGGAAAAAAAGAAAGAATCAGCACAAGAAAAAAGCTCTCAGTAATATGAGAGCTCCTTTTCACTACTCTATTGAGCCATTTTTATTTTTATCAAGAGATGATCTCGGGCAAAATTTCTGATGTACTGTTCAAGCATTATTGTTTTCTCAAAGCACTGTACTGTACAAAGTTTCCTTTACCAAGGAAAACTCAAGTAACAACTGTCACTATGAACAGAGCGCAGTTAGGAAAAAACCGATTCTTTTCTAGCAGAAAAGCATATATACCGAAGGAGCGTTGTCAAATACCCTCGGATAAATCCGAGGGCTTGCTAGTCAGCATAATATAGGTACAAGCGATACCAATTGGTAATCTCCCTACACTGCCAGCATCATCGGACAATTGACAATGCCCGCTTTGAAAAAGAGTTTACTCTTAATCATTTATTATCCTTTTTGTATCTAGGATTCTTTTCTCCTGACAGCCATCTCTTTCCAAGATTCTGAATATTCATGGCTCCAACTCTGTCATCATTGGATTTATAGCCGCATGGGCAGCTATACAGATGTCTGTTATGGTCTCTGCTCTGTTTGTGGATTCTTCCACATACGGGACATCTCTGAGATGTGT
>NZ_FPAH01000012.1 GCF_900116345.1 Succinivibrio dextrinosolvens
AATATTGGAGATATCAAGTTTATCAACAATTGTACTTACGAGTCTGACGGGATCTGAAGGGGAGATAAAATCACCAATACAAGGAGGAAGTAAGGCTAAATCATCTTGAATATAGGGTTTGAAAAGATCTTCTTTATCCATAACGATATTACCAATAATATAACTCTTTATATTATTAAGTATAGTATATTAACTTTGTATATCAAGGAAATAGATAAAGATTTAATATAAAAATATTATCAATAATGTTAATAAAACCACAAAATTTAGGTAAAAATAGAGGGCGACCTTTTTAGTCACCCTCTTAATTTTTGCATCATGGATTATGAACTAACTTTTTTTGCTAAGATTCTTAAGTTCCCTATATACCGTCATTCTCGACACACCAAGATCTTTTGCAATCCTAGTCATAGGAACTCCTGCAGAATATTTCTCATGACAGATTTTCTTTTTCTCATCAGTCATCACCACCGGTCTTCCTGATTTATAGGTTCCTCTGGCTTTAGCTGCAGCTATACCTTCTCTTTGACGTTCAAGAATAATTGATCTTTCAAACTCCGACACAGCACCCATCACTTGCAACATAAGCCGCGCTGTAGGATTTGATTCATCTTTTGAGAATACAAGATTCTGTGTAACAAAATGAACGGTGCAGCCTTTATCTGTAATCTCTTTTACAAGATCTAAAAGGTCTTTAAGATTTCTGGCAAGACGATCCATGGAGTGTACATAAATATGGTCTCCTTCTCTTATATAGGAGAGCATTCTTTCAAGCTCTGGTCTTTTTCTGTCTTTACCGGATATCTTCTCTTCAAAGGTTTTATCGAGCATTATTCCTGCAAGCTGTCTATCTGTATTTTGCTGGTAGCTGCTGACGCGGACATATCCCACGGATTGATAATTTGATGCCATAAATTAAACCATCTCTAAATTCCAAAGTATCATTCAAAGTATGCTCTTTTATATTCAGCTAACTATTTGTACTTTAAGAACAATATTTCAAATCATCCCCCCATCTCTAATTAAAAACTCATAAACACGTATTAAACTCCGGTCACAACTTACTTCCATACTCCCCGACTAATCGAAGTATTGAAAATCTTGTTAGTTGAATTACATTTATTTGTATATATGAAAAGAATATAAGGATAAACATGAAGAAACTATGTTTTCTGGCAGGCTTACTGCTCCTCTCCTCAAACTCTTATGCAGACAATCTTTTAGACAGATTCTTCAATACGGACGAAGTAAAAGCACAAAAAAATACCAGTAAGGTATCAGGTTCAGATGCAGAAGCCTTGGAACAGTCCTGCTTAAATGACAGCAATTCAAAAGCCTGTATTCTTGCAGGAAACAAATTCTCAGATGTTAATTCTGAGCATAAGGACTACTTAAAAGCAAAGGCAGTCTATGAGAAAGGCTGCAACCTCTCCAGCGGGCAAAGCTGTCTTAAGCTGGGTCAGCTATATGAGAAGAAATTATTAGAGGATAAAAACGGCTCTAATGTGGTTGATGCCTATACAAAAGGCTGTTCTTTTAATCATGCCTATTCCTGCTACGAGTTAGGCAATGTCCTTAAAAAAGGAATACTTGCAAAAAAGAACGAGCCAGAATCCCAAAAAAACTATAAAACCAGCCTTGATTTAGCTTCCAAAGGCTGTGACAGCGATAATGGCGAGGACTGTTTTGTCAAAGGAAACATCTATCTTTATGGAAGACTGGATAAGCCAGACTACCAGAAAGCTCATGAATATTATGAGAAGGCCTGTAATTTAAAGGAAGGCAGAGGCTGTACAAATCTTGGTTCGATGTATCTGGAGGGAGATGGAGTAAAACAGGATTTTGCGCAAGCCAAAGTCTATTTTGAGAAAGGCTGTGAGCTTAATGATCGAATCGGCTGTGGCAATATCGGTATTCTCTATGCCAACGGACAGGGTGTAGCACAGGATTTCAAACAGGCAAAAGTCTACTGGGAAAAATCCTGCTCTCTTAACGAAGGAAACGGCTGCGGTAATCTTGGACTTATATATGAAAACGCCCTGGGAGAAAAACAGGATCTTCAGAAGGCTAAAGCCTATTTTGAAAAAGCCTGCGAGCTCAATTCAGGCCGAGGCTGTGTAAATCTTGGGCTTCTTTATAATTCCGGACAGGCTGTAAAACAGGATTATAAAAAGTCCTACACCTACTGGGAAAAGGGATGCAGCCTTAACGAAGGCAACGGCTGCGTAAATGTGGGCTTGCTGTATGAAAACGGAGAAGGGGTAACCCAGGATTTTCAGAAGGCCCAAAGCTATTATGAAAAGGGCTGTAATCTTAATGCAAATGCCGGCTGTCTGAATCTTGGTCTCTTATATGGGAAAGGACAGGGGGTAAAAAAAGATCACGTGCAGGAGAAAATCTATTATGAAAAGGCCTGCAATCTCAATTCAGGCTCCGGCTGTGGAAATCTTGGATATCTGTATATTAACGGCCTTGGAGTTAAAACAGATTTAAATCAGGCTAGATCCTATTATGAGAAGGCCTGTGAGCTTAACAATGGTACCGGCTGTTTTGGTCTAGGCTTAATCTATGAGAACGGACACGGTGTACCAAAAGACAATAAGATCGCAAAAGAAAACTACAAAAAAGCCTGTGACTTAGGTCTGGAGGATGGCTGTGAGAGCTTTGCAAAACTCAAAGGGCAAGGCAATTAGGCTTTAACAAGCTCTATCTCAGTTTAGCCTGCCACACTCTCTCTTAACCAGGCAGGCTAAATAACAGCTTAAACCGACTCCAAATCACCAGATTATTCCACGCCAGTTCTCTTATATTCCCCTCGCTGATATTATCCTCACAGATATTCATCTTTCTGATATTCCCTCCCCATCCTTCTTAAAGGTTGTAATCAGAGTAGCCTCCGCAATTTCAATGATCATAGAATGTTATCTGACCATCGGACAATCCGACCATCCAGCCCCAGAAGAGTTCTCTATTCTCTTCATAACAGCTCTCTGCAGGAAAAATTCTGTGAGACATCAATTAAATATCAGGCAGTCTATCCTTAAACGCCCTTGAAGATGCAGAAAATCTTTTTATACTCAGAATGAATCTGTCTTTTTCTCCTGGAGTTGCCGTCTATGAATTCACTTAAGTTTTCTAAGGCTCTAAAGCTAAGCGCAATTGCTGCCACATGTTTCATTCTCACTGCCTGTACTTCTCAGAACAAGCTGCCACCACAGATCGATGCCTCAGGTGTAGGTACCGGAGGACATGCAGCAGTTTTCCCTCATTTCCTCGACAAGTCACAGTATCCAGACTACAGAACCGTAGTTGTAGCTCCTCCTAAAGAAGGCTCAGCTCTCTTTAAGAACGATGTGAAGATTTACAAGGAAACACGAAAACTCAAAGGCACACAGGACTGGATGGATGCTGCCAAAGGAGCAAGTCTCAGTGCTGATTATCTAAGTCAGTTCTATTCTCCTGCCTTTGGTATTGAGATTACCAAAGAAAAGACTCCATGGACCTATTATCTGATTCAGAGAGTAATCGGTGATGCCATCGACGGCGGTACCCGCACTCCTAAGAAGTTCTACAGCAGAGTAAGACCTTATCAGTATTTTGGGGACAGAACCTGTTCCACCAAGGAAGATGATGACAAGCATATAGGCTCAGGCTCATATCCTTCAGGTCACAGTGCCTATGGCTATCTTCTGGCCCTGATTCTTGCAGAAATCAATCCTGCCAATCAGGATGAAATCTATAAAAGCGGTATCAGGTACGGCTACAACCGTGTAGTCTGCGGCTTCCACTGGCAGTCTGATGTGGATATGGGTAGACGTATTGCTGCCTACATCAACGCTCGCCTTCATGCTGACAAGGATTTCCAGACTGCCTTAGCTAATGCCAAGGCTGAGTTTGCTGCAGCTAAAAAGAAGTAGGTTTTAGAAGGTTAGACATAAAAAAAAGAGAGCATTTACCTAACCGAATCCATGTTTACCAGTTCAAAAAGACTCTTCCCTTAACGAAAAGCCCCTCCATCTAATCTAGTGGAGAGACTTTCCTATAATTATCTTTCTAATCCGATACATCCACATCCGGAGCTATCTCAATAAGATACTCAGGATAGAGCTTTAAAAGTTCATCTCTAATGGTGGATACACCAAGAGTCGGTTCTATATCAAAGCTTAAGACCACATCAAAGGACATCTCTTTATTCTCAAGATCAACATAGAAGCCATGCATCTGCACACACCAGTCGTAGGAGGATACAAGATCGTGGACCTTTTTCTGAATCACGGAGGCCTCATCATCTGTGGTGTTGTAGGAGTAGAGTCCGACTCCTGCCAGAATTACTCCGGTCTGACGGTAAACCTTTCGCTCAAGACGACGGGTTAACCGATCAATCTCTCTTGCGGTCATATAGTCAGGCAGTTCCAGATGGACTGAGGCAAAGTCCTTTTCAGGTCCATAGTTGTACATGATGAGATCGTATGCGCCTCTAACCTCAGGCTCTTCGGTCAGAAGCTTTTTGATTCTTGAGGTTTTCTCTTTGTCAGCTCTGATACCCAGAATCTCATTGACCATCTCCACCATCATCTCAATACCCGCCTTGATGATGAATACCGAAATCAGGGCACCCACATAGGCCTCAAGAGAATAGCCTGTAAAGGTAAAGATGAGGGCACAGGCCAGAACCGAGGCAGAGAGCACCGCATCAAAAAGCGCATCCGCACCTGAGGCTATAAGGGCACCAGAATTAACCTTCTCCCCCTGCCCTTTCACATAGCGGCCCAAAGCAATCTTAAAGAGCACGGCTACAGCAATGATAATCAGAGAGGTGACACTGTACTGAGGCGTTTCTGGCTCGATAATCTTTTTAACAGACTCCACTGCTGCGGTGATACCGGCGTAAAGCACAATACCTGAGACAATCATCGCGCTCAGATACTCGATACGGCCGTAGCCTAAAGGATGTTTCTTGTCAGGCAGCTTGCCTGCAAGCTTGGTTCCCACAATGGTAATAATTGAGGATAAGGCATCGGAGAGATTGTTAACTGCATCGAGGAGGACAGCGATGGAATTGGACATGATGCCGATTACTGCCTTAAAGGCTGCCAGAAGGACATTGACAAGGATACCGATAACACTGGTTTTAACAATTACTTTATCGCGAATATTTTCCGTAGAGAGGTTCTGCTCTTTGTGATCTGACATATGGGGGATCCTTTTTATTTGATTGAGGCTGTCTTTTCTAATTTTAGTAGATAATACAGAATTAAAGCTGAGAGGAAACCTGACATTTTGGATTATCCGGTTAAACAGGCTGGCGATTACACCAGCCTCTGATAAATTTTTACAGAAAAAAACTATATAACCGACAAAAGTATCAGTAGAAAATTGAAAAGTCCTTTTTTATATAGTCAAAATACCTTTCTTTACAGTATTCTTCCTTCTTTCCTGTTTGTGAATTTGTTCGCATTCCATTGAACCAGATACTATGCTTGCCTGCATTTTTTCCGGTTTTATTTGTGACGCACTCCTTCAGGAACTCTTCAGATGACATGATCCACATCATCTCAAGTCTTTTTGAATAAAAGACAAAATAAAAGTTTTTGCTAGGCTCATGCGTAATTGCAGAGAACAGTGCTCCATCCCCCTCTTTAACATCATCAGATCTAGCTTTGATTTGAACTTCAATGAAAGTTCCATCTGAATTTTTGATGACACAGTCAACACCATGATCGTCAACCAAAGGAAGATAAACATCAAGACCTTCCATCAACATCTTACTTACAAGCAGGAATTCCATCCTCTTTCCGAAGCCGGCTGTGTGTCGAAAAGACATACCCATATATAACGACCTTATATTTATTATTTAAATAACATTCTTTAAAATAACGATTTGATTTTCAAATAATTATTTGAAAACAAAACAATATTATCAGATTATTGATTTTTTCTAAATCAAATTAACTATCTGTTATCAAGGAAAATTATGAATAAAAGTAATCGACTTTAATCTTACTCCATCCCACCTAATCTTCTTTGTGGCTGTATCATAATAATGTAGTTATAAAACAACAAGAATATGTGATATGTATACCATTTCTGAACAAAACCCTATCTGTTTATAGAAGTAGTTACATCTTTTTGGAATTTTTGATTTATACTTAAGTCAAAGGTTAAACGAAAAGAATATGATTCACGAATAAGAATTCAGCTTTCTTCAAAAGATTTTACAACTAAGAGGTAACGATTATGTCAGTAGGTGCAATTTCAACTTCAAGCGTAAATGCAATCAAGGGTACCGAGTTCGAGGGCATGTCCATCCAGATGATGGCAGCTATGGTTATGTTAGAGGTAGGTGCCACCAAGAAGAAAGAAGCAGAAATGAAAATCGGCGATATGAAGGCTCAGAATGATAAAGCAAAACAGCTGAATAATCTTTTGGACAAAATGAATTCCGAACTTGGTGCTATTACCAAAGATGAGGATAGCGACAAGGCTTCCAGAGGTGCAATTTTAGTTAAGTATATGAATGAAGCAAAAGGCTTAGGTGTTGATGTTTCTAATTGGGGTGGCTCTAAGTCTTCAGAGCAGGCGCGTGCTATAACTTCCGGCATTCAGCACCTGGCAGAAAACTGCAACTCTGACAACCAGACCCAGATGGTTAAGCTGCAGGACTTCATGGGCCAGTACAACAGCTTCGTAAGCGGTGCAAGTGATCAGATTAAGAATGCAAATCAGATCCTGCAGGGCCTGGCAAAGAATTAGTAATATATATCCTTATGTTTGTATTGAAGGGTACTTTAGAAAAAAGTACCCTTTTTGTTTGGCAAAAACTCCAGGCTTATCTTAAAACAGCATACTGGTCTCTTAAGACTTAATCAGAAGAACCGGAACCTAGAATAGAACCCCCAAAAAGTAGAAGTTTACAGGCAGGAGCACATCTTCCTGCCTTTCAAATCTTCTGAGTACATGCAGCGAAGGCAGATGTAGAGCCGATTCCGACTTATGATCTTACGGCTTTCACTTCAAAATTATCAGTAGTTACAAAAAATTAGAGAATGTACTCTTTTTTTGTGATTTAAGGCATATATCAGATTACAGATTCTGTTTTTTTCTACTTTTTGACATTATTATTAATTGTAGTTCTAAAATATATTTATCCATGGCAGAGACCGGATAAATGGATAATAATCAGGGGGCGTTCCTATGAGTGATTTAAATGTCAGAAACAACGGCAACAACAATGTCCAGCAGCTTGATAACCAACCTCAGGTAGAGGAAAATCATGCCCCAGAGGAAATGCGCAGAGCTAAACCTTCTAAATTTCTCACAGTGCTGCGTGTCATTGCCTGTATTTTTACAGTAGGTATTTCCGAGGGTGTTATTGCCCTTGTAAGAGACTGCATGCCAACCAGAACCCAACCAGATCAGGTTAATCCACGGAACCCAAATATGGTTCCTAATGCCAACCCACAGGTTGATCAGCACAATACTCAGCTTGGGGAAAACATTATGAGTAATACTCTTCCACAGGAATACAAGAGTGCGCTTGAGGAGGCAGCAGCACCGTTACGTAACCAGTTCGGAAACAAGATCATTCCGGATGACCTGGGAAAGTTACTTGAAAGTCCTACTTCTGACAAAAAGTCTCTGAACTATAAACTAAAAAGCCTTGTTAAAGAAAGCAATAATGAAGTAACTCCTCAGGTACTTAAGCAGCAGTTTGAGTCTCTACTTAAGGAGGAGGCAAGTTATCTGGCTCTAAGAGAGGCTGTGGTCGAGCATACAGTATCAGGGGATATCAAACTTCCAAATGAAGACGTACGTAATGTCAGCTGTGCAATTTTTGAAAAAGTAGGTGACGCGGCTAAAAACATTACAGATCTTGCCAGCGCCAAAAATCTTCTTGCGCAGAACCCTGAGGCAAAACGATTACTGACTAATCAGGTTGGTTTATTTATTATCTCCGCACGTAACACAACGAAGGTATACCCAGAGAACAATCCTGTGGTCCAGGGCCTGAATGCTGCACTGAATGAACTTAAGGCAAAATTTGGCAACCCCCTTAAATTTAACGATCTGTACTCTCTGCTTCAGGTTAAACTCCCAGGAGGACGTCCTCTTCATTCAGATCTGACTGCTACAGTCACCAACATTTATACAGCAGAGAGTGTTAAAAAAGATGTCATGGATAGATTACTTGAAATGCTGAAAACAGATTATCTGTGTGAGGCTATAGAAAACAAATTAACCCAGGCAGGACTGCCTAAAGAAGGTCCTGTAGCACAGGTTGTTGTTTCATCAGTAATCTCAGATTCAAATGCAGTTCAACAGCTTTACGACAATGCAAATGATAAGAAGACTCTTGATGATTTCATCGCGGTACAGGATAAACTGTTTGACAGGGTTATCGCTGAAGTAAAAACCAACATCACAGAGATGGAGAATAAATATCTGCCAACAGCCAATGCTGAAGTAAGATCAATTATTAAGAAATATATTCCACTGCTTCCATTTGACAACAAACACAAGGCTGCCTCTGAAGAGAAGCTTAAAGAAATGATTAAATATGTCGGCAAATGGAAAAATATGGATGCTGCAACTGATTTTGCAGGTTACGACGATATTAATAACACAGTTAAATCAGATCTGAGCTATCTGAAGGGAACCCATGCCCCAGGAGAGGCTACAAACACCTACACTGACGATATTTATCATACATTATACGATGACGCCCACAGAGGAATCTATGTGATAAACGGACAGCAGGTGGAGAGAAAGACTGATACTGTTATTGATAAGTTTAAAACAGAATTTTCCGGAAAAGATCGTCAGTTTATTACAAAACTTGCAAATCAGCGTATGCCAGCTCACTTCTTAACCCCAATGCTGATCAACGTTTTCCCTGGCATGGGAGCAATGAAGACTGATGGCAAACTTCTGACTGATGAAGAAAGGGACAGCGGATATATTCATTACAGAAGAGAGCATATAAATCTTGCAGACGACCCAACTTCGGAGGTACAGGAGAAGAAAGGGGATCAGGTCTATACCATTGAAACATCCGCAGATAAAAAGACCGGTACCCTGACTTATACCCGCAGACAGTACTTCAGAGCTGACGTTAAACCTGAGCAGAAGACTTTAGGTGCAGTTGATTTAACGGTTAAGATAAACTTCACCTTATCAGCTGGTTCTGAGAATGGAGTACCTTTTGTAAACAATATTGAATTCGGTCAGAAATTTACTGACGTCAAATAATAAAAACAAGGAGTAATCATGAAATCAGATGAGCTGCTCAAACAGCTTGGAGAAGTATTGAATATTGAGCTTAGTTTTACTGAAAACGGATACTGCAGTGTCCTGTTTGATGAAGACGAAGTAGTTTTTGAGAAGTTTGGTTCACAGCTGTATCTGATTTCCGAACTTGGAAAAATCCAGGACAATATGCAGGTTCTCAGAAGAGTTCTTTCAGCCAATTATCTTGGAGAGGAATCAGGACAGGCTACAATCTCAATCAAGGAGGAGGATGATACCTTTGTAATGCATAGAATTATAGATGGTGATATTCCCTATCCTGATTTTGAGAAAGTCCTGATAATCTTTCTGAAGGCTGTAAGATACTGGAAGGAATGGATTTCGATCCCATTCCCGGAAGATGCAGACAAAAAAAATGAAGCCTCTGTCAGGCCAGATTTTTCAATAATGGTCGACCAGCTGTCTTAACCTCTTGCGGTATCCAGAACAGATGGTCATCTCTTAAGACAGAGAAAAATTAAAGACATACTCCTGAGGAATATCTTCAGGAGTATTTGTGTCTGTAAAGAAAATCTATTCCTTTTCTACAAAGTACTCTTTACCTTTGTGGCACAGCGGACACACATAGTCATCAGGCTCTTCATCCAGAGAACCAACATGCTCATAGCCGCAGATCCTGCACACGTAAACCTTAACCTCGGAGTCATCAGAACCAGTCTTCTGCTGTTCACCTGTGTTTTCCTCAGTAGTTTCCGCCTTTGATGCTTCACAGGCAGTGTTTACTGTAAGACTGGCCTCATCTTTACGCTCTTCTCTCTTATGACGCTCAATTAGCTGCTTTAAAATCTCACCGTGATAACGCTCCTGTGAGCGAATCAGCTCCATTCCTTCTGCAGCATCAAGAGCCTCCTTTGTACCTAAAGCTCTTACCTTCGCAATAGTCTCCGGCATACGGCTGTCAGCATTCTCCTCTGCCTGACGGATATTATCCACAAGAGACCAGAAATCCTTAGGATATCTAGCATTCATTGCAGCGTAAAAGCCCGAATGATGAGATTCCATACTGGCAATCTCCGAGAAGACCTGAGCCGCCTCTGCATAGCCCTGCTCACGGGCCATTAAAGCCAGAGCCTGATAAATTATCGCACCATTGGCCTCGCCTTCCTCACTTTTGCGGATGATATCCTCTAACTCTGTACCTGCTGTTGAACCGTATACTGACATGGTTCATATCCTTTAATTTACATTTAACTAAATTTAATTTCATTAAATACATTATATTACTTTCTGGAGAACTGACAAGCGTATATTTACTTATACAGCAGATTTACTCCCTAACCGCTTGAAATGAAACTGAATTATGCTTTTGTCAAAAAAAATGAAGCTTCCAGCAATAAAAGTAATGCTGACCCGCTGTTCACACATAACAGCATGCTTTTTCCTGAATAAAAAAGAGAACTGAAAAAAAGCAGTTCCCTTTCTTTAAGACATCTGTCAGAGTCCTGTCTTCTGGATACTCTGACTCAGATAGCCCTCTTTTATAACATCCCCAGGTCCCACCGGATATACGTCGGATGCAATCTACTTAGGATACTCAAAGCAGAGCAGACGATAAGGCTTTTCATCCTCTTCAATTTCAGGAAAACGCCCAATCTTGTCAAAGAAGTTGTTATCGTTCTCATCATCATTGCACATGGAGACCTCACCTAAAAGAACAGGGCCGCCAGAGGTGTTGGTGATGAAGTTATGGTACAGGTAAGGAGTGATGGTGATACTCTCACCTGGATGCAGCAGTATCCTGCCACCGGCCTTCACGGTCTTTTTAATGCCGTCACAGGAGACAGTCACATCGGTATCAAGCTTCTGATTTTCATCATTGCCGTTCCACACCGTAATATAGATATCATTGCCGCCGCGGTTGATAATATCCTCCATCTTGTTCCAGTGATAATGGGTTGGAGCGAACTGACCAGGGTAAAGCATCAGCACCTTCTCAGCATAAGGCTTTGGATATTTGTCAGGAGCTTTGACATTACCGTTTCTGATGGTAAAAAGTGAGAAACCGTATTCCATGAACTTGCCGGTACCATAGTCGGTAATATCCCAGCCCAGACGGTTATCTATAATTTCCTGAGCCTCCTTCTTAACTGTATTCCACTTATCAGGAGCCCAGGAAGCAAACTCAGGCAGATAGAAATGACAATCTGCCAAAAGCTTTTCCATATCCCTTATGACTTTATTAATTTCAGAGCGTTTCATACGTAGTCCTTATAAACAATAAGGGACCTTATTATCCACAGCCATGGCAATAAAGTCCCGGTTAATAATCAGAGTAAAAGCTTTCTATTTCTTATCTGCGCTGAACTCAGCCTTGGCATATTGCATAGCTTCCATAAACTCGGCGTTGGAATGCAGTCTTGATACCACGTAGGAGGCAACAATACGGCCCAGTTCAACATCCGACTGCCAGTGGAAGCCACAGACTACACGGAAGAAGCCGTAATCAGTTCCCTTCTTGATGATTGCAGCCTGATTTACAGGATCAATCTCGGAGAGAACTAAAGCGAGTGCCTGTCCGTATGCAGAGTGACTTGAAGGATAGGAGTAGGTATGTACATGATCCTCTTCATCCTTTGGGGTTGAACAGGTTTGACTCTTGAAATATACAAAAGGACGGGTGCGCTTGTAGTGTTTCTTGATGCCCTTGGTGCCAGGACCTGCCACATCCGCAATCAGACGGGCAACCACATAGTACGTCCATGGAGTAGCCTCTTGAGTTATAGGCTTACTCATTGCAGGTGAGAAGTAGGCACTTAGAACCTCAGGCTTAATCTCCGCAAACTGTGCTGCATCCTTCCAGATCTGAGTACCCTTGAGTTTTCTGGTTTCCTTGAAGATCTTCTTGTCATTTTCAAAGATATAGGAGTTCTCTGCTGGAGGTGGAGGTACCAGCTTTACAAAATCAGGATATCTGTCCTTTGGTTCAAACTGAATCAGTCTACCTTTATCGTTTCTAAAAGAATCAAGATCAGGAGGCAGCTTTGTTTTATCTGTAGCACAGGCTGAAAGTATCAGAGCTGCTGCAAGAGTAAGAGAGACTTTTCCAAGATTTTTCAGAGAACCTGTAAACATATAAACCTCTTTATTAGAACTGTCAGTGACAAAGACAGAGAGGACACGTCACCTACCTCTATCATTGGTGATTTTTTCTGAAATTTCAGCGGAGTATTTCAAAAATCAGAAAAAATCCGGTGACAGAGGTAACACTTAGAAAAATTAAAAGCGGTAAACTACTCTACCGCTTCTAAGAGAAAACTTACCGGTCTGAAACCGTCATTGCATGAAATCATGGCTGACTTAGGATTCTTCATCCAGTCACCATAGATTCTCTCTCCGCCGCAACCTAGAGTCATCATGAAAGGTGTCAGGGTCTGCCAGGCACTTTCACAGATCTCGTGAGGTTTTAAGGAGAAATCATCTACAGTGAAGATCATGCCTTCGCTCATTGGGCATGGATCATCCTGAGGGATTTCATATTTAGCGGAAAGGTCTTCATGATTTGCGATTTTCACAACGGTGATACGTACTTTGCACATATTATTTTCTCCGTATGTATGTTTGCTGTAGAAATTTTTTATTATTTTTTTTCTTTAATAAAAGCTTTTTTTTGTTTTTTTCGCAAGAAATGGAATTCGTTTTTTGGAGAGTCCGCACAGCATATTATTCAATTTTTACAGATTTTCTTAAAAAACATAAAGATAGGCTAAGAGCCTGCCGATAACTGCATTAGTTAACAGTTTTAAAAAGAAATTCAGAGATTGCCCCGTGTTTTTTGGAGCAATTTCAAATAACCTGAAAAAAATAAGGATAATCTTCAGCTCTATATCTATAATTTGATAGATCCAGATGATTTTTTCAGGTTTTTTCAATAGATAGTTTGGTGAAAGAACATGGCAGGACTGATAGACAGTATTGAACAAAAAACAGGAATCGTAGGACAGAACCGCATGGAGATGCTTCTGTTCAGACTTCCAAATAATCCACAGCTTTACGGTCTGAATGTTTTTAAGATCCTTGAAATCGTTCATTGCCCTCATATTACAATTCTGCCTAAACTGCATCAGTCAGTAATCGGTGTGATTGATGCCCGTGGAATCACCTCGTCTGTTATCGATTTAAGCTTTGCCATGGGTGGTCCCGCCACTAAGAATCTGGACAAGCAGCTGCTTTTGATGACCGAATACAACAAGTCCATTCAGGGTTTCGTGGTCAACCGTGTAGAGCGTATCGTGGATATCAGCTGGGATAAGATTAAGCCTGCCCCTCAGGGTGTTGGTCAGAAATCCTATCTGGTGGCGGTTACTGAATTTGACCATGAGCTGGTGGAAATCATCGACGTAGAGAAGATCCTGTCTGAAATTTCTCCTGACAAGAAGGTCATTGCTGAACATCCTGATGATGTTAAGGCACATCTGCAGGAAATCATCAGACCTAATGCCAAGATTCTGGTGGCCGATGACTCCAAGATCGCCTTAAAACAGACCGTCAATACCGTGAAGAGTCTTGGTCTGGAGGCTATTGAGGCACGTGACGGCAAGCAGGCTTTGGAAATTATCAACAAGTACCAGTCTGAAGGTAAGCTCAGTGAGATTGAGCTTCTGATCTCCGACGTGGAAATGCCGGAGCTTGACGGCTACTCTCTGTCTGCAGCTATCCGCAAGAACCCTCTGTTAAAGGAGCTGTATGTAATTCTGCATACCTCCATTTCCGGTGTATTCAACGAGAGTATGCTCAAACGCGCAGGCGCCAACGGCTTTATTGCTAAGTTCGATCCGGAAATTCTATCCTCCACCATCATCAGTGCCATTGAGTCACTGCATAACGGCTTCAATCCTGCCGATGGAATTCTGGAGAATTTCGACAAGGCCAAGGAAGCCAGTGACAGCTTCAAGTACGACAAGAGTAAAGGCAGTTAGAGATTAACCAATTCTCTCTCAAAGATCCTGAGGAGTTATGGAATTCCTCAGGATTTTCTTTTTTTGAAGTGAGATTTCTGGACCTTGAAAACTTCAGTGTCTGAGGACCTATTCCTTGATAGGCATATAGAAAAGCTCGCCCCAGTCATGATCCTTCTTGTAGTTCATCATCATAACCAGCAGCATTGAAGGGATCAGATCGCTCATAAAGCCTACCGCATCCTCGATTGTCTCACGGTTTAACCTGCTGCCGCAGGAGGAGCCGCCATGCATCAGCTGGTTGCGAATTACATACAGACGATCAAAAACAATGGAGAGAATGGTGCTTACATCCATTTTTATGCGGCAGTCGTTGTACTTCTTCACGGAAGCAGCCAGAGAACGGTCCCAGTCAGCCGCATTTTTATCACCTTTGGAATAATCCCAGAACTTCTGGAAGGTGAATTTGTTTTCTACCAGAAAGGAGATTCTCATGGCGTACTTGCCACAGACCACAGATGCCAGAAGATTTATCGAGTCCAGAGAAATAATCTTTTCAATAAAGTTCTTAAAGGCATATTTTTCACTGTTGGCATGATCCATTGGCGGAAGGGATTTTCCATAAGCGGCGTTAAAGGCAATCCACAGACAGTTGACATCCTCCTCTTGCTGAAGCAAGGGGATTCCTACTGCTGACATTACTGTTCAGCTTCAGAGGGTTCACAGTGCTGACTCCTTTTGGAGTTCACTTCCTGCGCTAGCCGGGCGAGCCCCGCCCTTAGGATATTTCCCGCTGCATTTTCATCTGCATTAGCTGTATATCCACAGTTCGTACAGCAGAAATGAGCCTGAGTTCTACGATTGTCTTTTGAGACATGACCGCATTTAGGACAGGTTCTGCTGGTATTCTTCGGGTTAATCTGTAAAAAGATATGACCTCTCTTTTTCTGCTTGTATTCAAGCATCTTAAAGAATTGTCCCCAGCCTTCAGATAAAATGGAACGGTTAAGTCCTGACTTTGCTTTTACATTCTTACCAGGATTTAACAGGCTTCCTTTTGCACTTTTCGTCATATTCTTTATCTTCAGCTCCTCAGCAACAACAATTGCGTGGCTATTGCATATCTGTGTGCTGAGCTTCTGATGAATGTCATAACGAATATTGGCTTTCTTCTGATGAAGTCTGGAGATTCTTTTTATAAGTCTTAATCTTCTGTTAGAGCCTTTCTTTTTATTTTTTAGCTGTCTCTGAGCAATAGCTATCTTTTCATCAAGACGGGTAAGCTCATTACTCTTTAGTGACTCTTCATAACGTCCGTCAGAGAAGGTGCAGAAGCGTACTGCTCCCATATCTATACCCAAAGCATTATCAGCCTCAGTCTCTAACATGGTTTTAAGGTCTATTTCAGGTACTTCTATTTCTTTCTGGGTCTGTATAGATACATACCATTCTCCAGAAAAGAATGAGACGGTTACATTCTTTATGTCTCCTTCTATATCTCTGGACTTTCTGTACCTTACAAAACCGGTCTTTGGAAGAAAGATTCTCTTATTCTTCTCATCCAGATTTATGCCCTGAGGAAATCTTATAGAGTTGTATCCGTTTTTGGTCTTGAATTGAGGATATCCGCCTTTACCTTTGAAGAACCTGCTAAAAGCACTGTACAAGTCCTGCATCTTTTGCTGCAGCACCTGAGAGTGCCCCTGAGTCTTGAGAAAGCTGTTTTCTTCCTCTGCCATCAGTTTATTAAGATCATATGTAAATGAAAATCTATTTATAGGTCTTGGCTTTGGTACTAAAGAAACATCTTCTCCCCAGCATTTGGCTGATTCGATGTCTTCAAGATATTCCTTATATTCCTCATTTCTTCCAGTCAAGACCTGGTTCCATGCATATCTGGCAGAGCCGCAGAGCTGAAGTAATCTTCTCTGCTGTGCGCCATTAGGTCTTAACCTATATCTGTATGCCTGTTTCCAGTTGATATTCATTTACGATGAAAGGACTCTAACAAGATTATTAACAATTGAAGATGACAGTATAAAAAAAAAACAGAATTTTTGCACGGCCGACATTGTGTTTACAATTTGCATGTCCATCTGGTTTTTGTGATTAAATACAGACGTAAAGTATTAACAGCAGCTATCTTAGGAGAACACAGAAATATCTTTTCGTTAGTATGTGTCAGATTTGAATCAAAACTATTAGCATTTGATGGAGAGGCTGACCATGTTCATCTGCTAGTCGGTTATCCTCCAAAAGTTGCAATCTCAAAACTAGTTCAAGCTCTCAAAGGCTATTCGAGTCTAATTATCAGAAAAAAGAATTATCCGTCTATACAAAAAAATCTTTGAGGGAAAGCTCTTTGGACGCCATCCTATTTTGCTTGCAGTTGTGGATGAGCCTCAATTTCTATCATCAGACAATATATAGAACAACAGAACACTCCTGATTAGAAAATATCCATTTTCTAATCGGCACGCTTCATCCTCGCAGTAAACTGCGTGGTTTTAGCGTGCCTATTACTTTATAATAGAGAGACAAAAGCAAGACTTAACAACGATATGGAATTGCATTTCTTCGAAATAAACAAATTCCAGAAGAAACCAATAGAAGAAATGACCAGAATCGAACGCTGGCTTGCGTATTTCTCAAATAAGCTTAGCGCAAAAGAGCTGGAGGAACTAGGGATGAAGGACTCAGGAATTCAAGGCGCCTTAGATGCATCAGATATATTTATGGCAAACAAAGAAGAGCGCAATGCCTACATTAGACGAGAAATGGCAATTATGGACCAAGTTTCTGACAGAGAAGGCTTCATCCAAGAAGGTTTTGAAAAAGGATTCGATCAAGCGGTTAACAGAATCATCACAAATATGATTCAAGCCGGACTTGATGATAGTCAGATCTCAAAATTCACCAACCAGTCTTTAGAAACAATTCAACAAATTAGAGAAGATTTGAAAAAAGCTAAATAATAATCATTTGAAAAGCCTACTGATTTGTTTCAGTTGGCTTAAATAATCTTTTTTTTAAAAAAAATGAATAAACCACAAAATCAGAATGCCATAAAAGCATCAGACAAATTCATGGACAATATGGATGAACGATTAGCATACATTAATCGAGAAATGGCGATTATGGATGAAATTTCAAACAGAGAAGGTTCTCTCAAGGAAGGTTTTGAAAAAGGATTCGATCAAGCGGTTAACAGAATCATCACAAATATGATTCAAGCCGGACTTGACGATAGTCAGATCTCAAAATTCACCAACCAGTCTTTAGAAACAATTCAACAAGTTAGAGAAGCGTTAAGAAAAGAGAAATAATAATCATTTGAAAAGCCTTCTGATTTGTTTCAGTTGGCTTTATCCATCTTTGCCAAAAAGCTAATTCCGTGCATTTTTTTCTGTAAGATTTACTCAATTTTCGATCCTAAAATACCTCTATCCTTTTCTGTAGATTAAACGTGAGACGATCATGGAAAATATACGTGTAAACGGAAAAAACTACTCCATTACAAAACTATTAGGTCATGGCAAAGGCGGTTATTCCTACCTTGCAGAGGACAGTGAGCATCAGCAGTTTGTCCTAAAGCAGATACATCACGAGCCATGCGACTACTACACCTTCGGCAACAAGATTGAAGCTGAAAGAAATGACTATGTGCGATTAAAAAATGCAGGCATCAGAATTCCTCGCATGATCGATATAGACGCAGAAAACGAGCGTATCGTTAAAGAATACATTGAAGGTGAGACTATATACGATCTGGTAAAAAAGGATCTCAGTGTAGAAGCCTATCTGCCGCAGATTAGGGAAATGGCTGACAAGGCCCATAACAGCGGCCTTAATATTGACTATTTTCCAACCAACTTTGTGGTAAGAAACGGCCTCATTTACTACGTGGACTATGAGTGCAACTCCTATATGGAGGAGTGGAATTTTGAAAACTGGGGGATTAAATACTGGTCAAGAACACCTGAATTTGAAGACTATCTGAAAAAACATCCTTAATAATCTCTATTTAGGCCTTTTCTGCTGGTATACAGGCCAGCAGCTTTTGTATTAATTCCTCCTCAAATGTAACATACCGACTCTAATCTGCTAGGATCACACAAAGACAGTACACAAAAGCAGGTGCCTTATCATGGAGCTGGAAAGCAAAATCTTTGAGAGAAAAACGGTAATTGAGTCCGCGCTCATACCATACGGTTTTCAAAAGACCAATAAAGGCTACCTCTATACCAAAGATTTTCTTAAAGGAGCCTTTAAGGCGCAGGTTATAATCACTTCAGGCGGAGTAGTGTCAGGCAAGGTTATCGATAACGGAACTGATGAGGAATATATCCTGCTCCATGTGGAAAATCAGAGCGGCGCCTATGTAGCAAAAGTAAGAAAAGCCTATACCTTAATTCTTAAAGATATTGCCGCAGCCTGCTTTCGAACCAATCCTTTCCTCAAGCCTCAGTCCAATCGTCTAACACTCAGTATTGAGTGTCAATATCAGGAGAAACCAGACTATCCTTTTGCAAAACTTCCAACCTATGGAGTCTTCAGATATCCTGCAAACAGAAAGTGGTATGCTCTGATCATGAATCTCAAGCGTTCTCAGGTAGACAAGGAATGTACCGGCAAACAGAAAGATGAAATCGTAGAGGTTGTTAATCTTAAGATTGAAGAGAGCGCAGAACATGAACTGCTAAAAATCAGAGGTATATATCCAGGTTATCATATGAACCGCGCTCACTGGATCAGCATAATTCTGGATGACACTCTTGAGGATGAATTCATTCTTGAGCTCATCGATAAAAGTCGCTCCTTTGCAGTTAGCGGCAAGGCTAGAATCAAAGGACAGCAGGAGCATTGGATTATTCCTGCCAATCCGGAATTCTTCAACGTGATTGAGCATTTCACCTCCAGCAAAGAGGTACTCTGGAAACAGAGTTCAAGACTGCAGGAAGGAGATATCGCCTATATCTATGTAACGAGTCCTGACTCTGAAATCCGCTTTGTATGCGAGGTGCTGCAGCCAGATATTCCTTACAAGTATGAAGATCAGAATCTTAAGGTGAAAAAAGCGGTAAAGCTTAAGGTGTTACGCGAAATACCAAAAGGTCTCTGCCCTATCAGAAAAATGCGAGAACTGGGAGTAAAAGCTGTTAGAGGACAGCGAACTGCCTCACCGGAGCTTATAGATTTTCTGAAAAACATCCTTTCACATTAATTTATCCTTTTGCCTCAAAAAAGGACTCATGTCATAAGAGTATGGCTGCATGATACAATGTCTGCTCAGAGAACAGGTTGGACTTATGACATCAAAAATAATAATCGGGCATCTTTATGCTCTTTTCATCATCGTGGTATGGGGACTTACCTTTGTCAGCAGCAAGATTCTGCTTAAAGACTTCACTCCTGTTGAGATCCTCTTTGACAGATTTATTCTTGCAACCTTAGCTTTATTTATAATGTGTCCAAAGTCGCTGAAGTTCATTTCCTGGAAGGTGGAGCTATATTCCGCACTGGTGGGCTTCTTCGGTATCACCATCTACTTTGTCTTTGAAAACAACGCACTCATATACTCCAATGCTGCCAATGTAAGTCTAATTGTCTCAACAGCCCCTTTCTTCGTGGGACTTCTGAACTATTTTCTGGATAAAGACAAGCCAACCTTAAACTTCTTCATCGGCTTTGTGGTGGCAATAATAGGAATATTCTTCCTGTCCTTCGGCTCAATGTCCATGAACATCAATCCCATAGGTGATCTGATGGCCATCGGCAGTGCCGTGGTCTGGGGCTTTTACAGTCTGTATGTGGTTAAGCTGCAGAGACTGCATATCTCAAGCTTTACCATTACCACAAAATCCTTCTTCTATTCAGTGGTGCTGACCTTGCCACTGATGATAGGTAACTACAGCCTGAAGATAGAGCGTATTTTTGAGCCGGTTAACCTTATAAACTTCGCCTTCCTGGCATTTCTTGCCTCATCACTGAGCTTTTTTCTGTGGTCTAAATCCATTGAATATATAGGATCGATAAAAACCAACGTTTATATCTACGGTATTCCGGTAGTAACAGCTATCGGTGCGATATTTATTCTTGATGAGAAGTTCAATATGTACAGCGCCATCGGTATGACACTGGCAATCGGAGGTCTGGTTATATCCCAGATTAAGAAAAAACAGAGAGAGCAGTAGGAATAGAGTCCTGCCAGAGAGGCAGGACCTGCGAGAGTAACTATTTCTTTGGAGTATCCTGTTCAGCCTTCTCTTTCCAATTCTCAGAGACCGCCCTTCCTTCAACAGCTTCCGCAGCAAAGGAGGCAACGGCATCAAAATTCTTTCTTACGCCTGTTTTAGTTGCCTTGTACTGAACCACACGATCAGAGGTGATACCGATAGCTCCGGCCTCGGATACAGCATCAATGTTTGCGCCCAGGAAGATAAATTCCCAGCCGGCTTCCTTCTTATCCTCAATCAGCTTTTTAACATTCTGCTTTGTATACTCACGGCTGGAGTTTTCCTTACCGTCGGTAATAATGGCAAAAATAACCTTGTTTTTCTTATCGTTAACACCATAATAGCCATTCACCTTATCGATAGTCATACCGACACTGTCTAGCAGGGCGGTTGTCCCCTGAGGCATATAATCCTCATTGGTAAGGTTTCTGATTTCACTTAAAGGCTTTCTCTCGTGAATATAGTTCGAATTGTTGTTGAACATTACTGTGGTCACATCAGTTTTAACATCCACTTTACGCTGCTTGTCCAGCATCGAATTGAAGCCTCCGATGGTATCGCTTTCCATGCCATGCATCGAACCTGATTTATCCAGAATCATGACCAGATCAACGTGGTCATATTTCTTTTCAGTTTCAACAGTAGCCAGAACGGAAGTAGAAAAAACAGTCAAAACAAGTCCAAACAGAGCAAAGATCTTCTTCATAAGAGTTTTTCCTTAAAAAAATGAAAGCTATACGTCGATTATAGGTGTAAAAAAATTAGCAAAGAGTGAGTTAGATCGGAGAGTTTGATCTCATAGTGAAGTCTGTAACTAATATAATTAGTTGATTTAAAAAGAAAAGCAGTATTCGTAACCATATTCGTAATCATGTTTTATTATTCGTAACCATGGTATAACCTATTGTTTTATAGAAATAAAAGTTACATTTTTTTTGAAAATTGCATTATTCGTAATGATGATTTCAGGATTCGTAATCATCAAACTACCCAAAAAATGAGATTTTGGTATAGAACGGGTAACTCTCCGTTTTTTCAAATAATTACTTTAATCCTTACATTTATTCCTTACTTTTTACATTTAATCCTTACTTTTAATCCTTACTTTTTTTACATTTAATCCTTACTTTAATTCTATCTCTTTATTTTTTAACACTATTCCTTATTTTAATCCTTACTTTTAATCCTTACTTTTTTTACGTTTAATCCTTACTTTTATTACTTACCTAAGACAAAAATTAATATATTATTAAACTTAAAAAGAGGCGGTAACTTTATGAATAAATTAGAAAATATTGTAAAAATTTAATCGAAAGAGAATCTGAGGAAGAATGGTTCGAATTTAAAGAAAATTGGTATAGTTCCAAGGATATTGGAGACTATATCTCCTCTCTTTCTAATGCTGCTGCAATGTCAGGTAAAGAATATGGTTATCTCATATGGGGAGTTAATAACGATACTCATGAATTAACAGGAACAACCTTTAACCCTCATAGAGATGTAAATAATGAACAATCTAAAAAAGAGGGAAATCAGCCAGAAAGCAGATTCAGATCTTTTTCCAAAGGATGCTGATGACAGGTTCTTCCACAATTAAGTCCTCATTAATAATTAATTATTGACAGATCTTTAAGCTGCGAATAATATTATATACAACATGTGTTGCATAACAAATGTAATATATGCAATATATTAAAAGATGAGGTAATGTGATTTAAGTTGCAGCGTAATAAAGCTCTTAAGACAAAAGAGCTTTACCACTGTACAATCACAACGCGTATGTACTGAAAATATCAGACCTTTCAAAAGAAGAGGAGTGAGTGTAATGAGCAGAATTGTTGTAATCTGCGGAAGCCCCAGAAAGAAAGGCAACACTGAAGAACTGGTGAGGATGTTTGCAAAAGGCGCAGCCGAACACAACGACGTGGAGATTATTTACGTTCGCGACAAAAAGATTAACTTCTGCATCGGCTGTGATCACTGCAAGAGAAAAGAAGGAGTGTGCATTCATCATGATGATATGCTTTCCATCTATGAAAAGCTTAAGAATGCAGACGTTCTCATACTGGCCTCTCCCGTCTATTTCTACGGGATCAGTTCCCAGCTCAAGACAGTGATAGACCGGTTGCATAATCCAATAAGAGATACCTTCCATCTGAAGAAATTAGGTCTGATTCTGGTTGGAGCGGATACGCTCTCTGATATGTTTGACTCGATTATCACGCAGTACGAATTAAGCCTAAGATATTTCAGTCTTGAGGATGCCGGCAGACTTCTGGTCAGAGGCGCGGCAAAAAGAGGAGATGTGTTTAATACCACAGGTCCTCAGGAAGCATTTCAGTTTGGAAAAAGCCTTGAAAGTTCCACATAACAGCCTTGACATCCACCTCTTGCCAAAGCAAGAGGAGGATGTCAATCAAAAAATTAATTCATAATTAAGTCAGATAATATTTACAACTTGCAAACATTATAGCAAGTCTTAGATTGCACGGAAGGAAGACCAACTCTTATTCAGACAGGAATCATAATTAAAATGGAATGTCGAGATATTCAGGCACAAAAAAAGCAGTCATCTGACTGCCTGTTTCGTTTAAAGATTGGTGCGAAGGAAGGGACTCGAACCCTCACGCCTTGCGGTACAAACACCTGAAGCTTGCGCGTCTACCAATTTCGCCACCTTCGCAATATGTGATCCCGATGAGAGTCGAACTCATGACCACCGGCTTCGGAAACCGATACTCTATCCACCTGAGCTACGGGATCATCGATTGTTCTCTCTGCAGAACACAGAGCCTATTATAACAATAATCTTTTATCTTGCAAGAAAGATAAGTAAAATAAGTTAATGAATTTTCAGAAAGAATGAATTTTGTTTAATATATTACTCGTTCAGAGAGAACAGGCACCAAATTATGACATTTGAAAAGAAGAAAGCATTCCGTGGAATCAGAGCTCTTTATGGCGATGAGGGCTTTGAAAAACTCCAGAACTCCCATGTTACCGTTGTAGGTATAGGCGGTATCGGCTCCTGGTGTACAGAAGCTCTGTGCAGAACCGGCGTAGGATCACTGACTCTAATAGACAGCGATGTCATTGAGATCACCAATCTTAACCGTCAGCTGCATACCACCGTAAATACTGAAGGAAGAACCAAGACTGAGGTAATGAGGGAACACCTTCTCGAGCTGAATCCTGAACTTAATATAGAAATCATTACCCAGAAGCTTACCCCAGAGAATATCGATGAGATTATGAAGGACAGATGTGACAACGTCTGCGAATGCATTGACGATCTGGATGCCAAGGCCTATATTGCAAACTATCTTTTCCGTAAGAAATCCAACTTTATCGTGGCAGGCGGTGCCGGCGGTCGAATCGATCCTACCCGTCTTAAGATCGGCGATATTGCACAGGCTCAGGGCGATGCACTTATTTCCAAGCTGCGCTCCCGTCTGAGAAAAGAATACGGTTTTCCAGCCAATGGCAAAAACTTCAGGATAAGCTGCACATTTTCTAATGAAAAGCCTATATACTCATGTAAAGACAGTTACATAAGCGGTGATCTTCCTGCCTTCGGCGCCTCAATGAGCGTAACCGCCACAGCAGGATTACTGATTTCATCCTGGATGATCAACCGAATTACACAAAACGCATAAGAGAATCATAATGTTAGAACAAGAGTTTGAAAGTAAGAAAAAGTTTCTTTTAAGCAAGCTTCCAGATTATCTGAAGGCAAAAGGTATCAACACAGAAGCCAGCTTCAGCTGTCTTAATCCAAAAGACACTTCTCATCTTCCTTCCATGAAGTATGATGCAGCCACCAATACAGTTAAGTGCTTTAACTGCAATACCTGCTACAACATTTTTGATCTCATCGGACTGGATAACAATCTTTCAAGCTTCTCCCAGCAGTTTGCCAAAGCATATGAACTTTATGTAGGCAAGCTGCCTATAGGTTTTGTATCTATTCTCTCAAAGCTGAACTCTGAGAAGACACCTTCATCAGAACCAGATAACAGAAACAGCAAACCTTATATAAAGGAGCCGGTATTTGAGATTGCCGATGAGCATCAGAAACAGAATACCTTTATTCCTTTCGGACAGAATGATGCCATCAAGTCTGACGACGTATTCGGCGGCACCAAGATTGATGAAAGCAGATTCGGTCATATTGAGCCGGAGCCTTTTGGCGCAGGCCTTTTAAACAGCGAACGCTTCAGTCCTTCAAATATGAACGGCAGCGGCGTTACTCCTCAGAGAACAGTTAATTCAATCTCTCCATTTGATGAGGCCAGACTGCATCCTTTCAACGCCCGCAGTACCGTAGCCTCAAATACCCCGAACCAGCCGGCCTTCAGCGGCTTTGGTCAGGCACAGAATATTGCAGCATCCCTGCAGTCCCAGAAGAGCACTCCTGAGAACAGTCAGGAAACTCCAAAGCTTAATGAGATTGAGCAGTCCCCATTCCAGACCTTCAGTCGTGAGGATACCTATGACTACTCAGCCTATATCAGAAAGTGCTGCGAGATGGCAGGCGCCACCGACTACTTTAAGGCAAGAGGACTCAGCGACGAGGTTATTGAAAGATTCCACTTAGGTTTTGATGACGGTTACTATGCCGACGGTGAGAATTCACCGGAATCTGTAATCTGGAAGGCTGCCATTATTCCTTACGGAACTCATGGCTATGTTGCAAGAAATACCGTACAGGCCGATCCTCAGAACAGATTCAGAAAGAAAGGCTTCTTCAATATCTACAATAACGAGATTCTTGAGCAGAGCGGAACTGTCTTTATCACCGAAGGGGAAATGGATGCCCTGTCCTTGGAAACCCTGGGTATGCACGCGGTTGCTCTTGGCGGTGTCGGCAACATTCAGCAGCTGATGGAAAAAATCCGCAGTGTTAATGTAAAGCACCATTATTATATCTGTCTTGATAATGATGCTGCCGGTGAGGAGGCTGCCAACAAGCTTGGTGCACTGATGTTCCAGGCAGGCTTAAGCTTTAACCGCATCAATCTTGCACATCCTTATAAAGATCTCAATGAAGCCCTGTGCAGGGACCGTGAAACTCTGTCACAGCGACTGGCCTCTTTAGAAAAGATGCTGACCGTAAAGCTTGACGGATTAAAGAGTACTGCTCCTGCCTACAGATATATAAACAGCAGTGATGATCTTACAGCCTTAAGATTCTCACCATCTCTTTATTCTCTGAGCGGTCATCCTATGGTGTTAAGACGCATCTGCGCCTCACTGATGAAGAACAGTTCCAAGAAATGCATCTATGCCGCCTTAAACTGTCAGAGAAATTCTTTAGAATCAATCATTAATACAAATAATCATGCTGAGGGTATGCCTTACGGGGATAACATCAGATTTATCGAATATACCAAGGAGAACCTGATATCCCAGCTGATTACCGGTGTAGGCTCCATGATTATTCAGGGCAATACCGAGCTTGTTACCTTCGTTGATCTGACCTCTCTTACCGAGCAGGAGGCTGCAGGCCTCATCCGCAAGATAGAGGATGAGAATCAGGTGCTGAAGGTATCCATGATTCTTCTGTGCAATCAGTCTGCCCGAGAAGCCGCCGAGGGTATCTGTATTCAGAATCTGAATGTGGATATTTCTGAGGGCGGAGAGTTTACCGTAAAAACCATCAATGAGCAGGGCCGACCAGCTTTCTTTGTCAAATCGAGTAATATCTAGACATGCGTTTGAATGATGCACAGCAGGAGGCCGTTGACTATATCAGTGGTCCCTGCCTGGTTTTAGCCGGAGCCGGCTCTGGCAAAACCAGAGTAATTACCACCAAAATCGTAAAACTGATCCACAGCTACAATATTCCACCTCAGAATATCTGTGCGGTTACCTTTACCAACAAGGCAGCCGCTGAAATGCGTGATCGTGTGAAAAAAGAGCTTGGTAATGAAATCGCATCAAAAATCACCATCTCCACCTTCCACTCTTTAGGTCTTACCATCCTTAAAAATGAGTATCTGGAGATGGGACTGTCCAAGAACTTTACCCTCTTTGATCAGTACGACTCCCTCAAGGTTATAAGAGATATCGTCAGAGAGAAATATCCTCAGATTCTGGTGGATAACTCCGAGAAAACCGTGGTTGAGGAAATCGCCTCGATGATCAGCAACTGGAAGACCAATCTGCAAAGACCTGAGGATATTGAGGACAGAACCGTCAGAGTACAGATCTATGATGACTATCAGGAATATCTCAAAGCATGCAATGCCGCTGACTTTGAAGATCTGATCTTCAAAACCACACTGCTGCTCAGAGATAATGAAAAGGTACGGGAGAAATATACAAAACTCTTCCGTTACGTACTGGTGGATGAGTATCAGGATACCAATGAAACCCAGTATCAGCTTTTAAAATGTCTGACCTCCCACTATAAGACCTTTACCGTAGTGGGCGATGACGATCAGTCTATCTATGCCTGGAGAGGAGCAAGACCAGAGAACATCAAGGTTCTGGCCCATGAATTCCCTGATCTTAAGGTTATCAAGCTCGAGCAGAACTACCGCTCAACCATGCATATTCTGAACTGTGCCAATACCCTTATCTCCCATAATGATCATATATTTAACAAGACTCTTTTCACCAATTCCTCCGAGGGTGAGAAGGTTAAGATCATGGAGCTTAGAACCGAGGCGGATGAGGCAGACAGAGTGGTACAGCTGATTCTGGCCCATCAGTTCCGCAATCATACCGAGTGGAAGGATTATGCCGTGCTGTATCGTTCCAACGGCCAGTCCAAGATGCTTGAAAAGGCTTTCCACTCAGCCAGAATTCCCTGCTTTATCTCAGGCGGTACCAGTTTCTTTGAACAGGTGGAAATCAAGGATATGCTCAGCTGGTGCCGTGTAATCTGCAATCCCTTTGACGATATGGCACTGCTGCGTGTCATAAATGTTCCCCGCCGAGGAATAGGTGCAGAGACAATTAACTATCTGTTTACAAAGGCAAAAGAGACAGGAAAGTCCCTGTATGAGACAGCCCTGAATCCGAATATTGCCAATGACATGATCCCAAGGCAGAAGAAATCCCTGACAGAGTTCATGGTGCTTCTGACAAAAATGAGATCACTGATTCTGTCTAAAAAAGACCTTGATCTTGCCGAAAATCTGGTGGACATCATCGGCTATAACGCCTATATCAAAGCCAATACAGAAAGCAAGGTGGCAGTTGAAATCAAGACCAATAATATCAGGCAGCTTATGACCTGGATTATTGATCTGATCAGAGGTAAAAAGAGCGGAGAAACCCTGTCCTTTATTGAGGCAGTGGACAGACTTGGACTGCGTGAGATGATGGATCGCAACAATGACGATCAGGATAATGATGCAGTACAGATGATGACTCTTCACGCTTCAAAAGGACTTGAATTTCCTTATGTTTTTCTGGTTGGTATGGAAGAGGGCTGTCTGCCCCACAAGAATTCTCTGCCTTCAGATGAGAATCCTGATCTTGATAATGTGGATGAGGAAAGACGTCTTGCCTATGTAGGAATCACCCGTGCCCGCAAGGAGCTGACCATGCTTCTGGCCCGTGAAACCTCTTCAAGACGAGGCATTCCGACAGCTATTTCTCCAAGCCGCTTTCTTCGAGAACTGCCTTCTGCAGATATCGAGTACTATCCATTAGGAGAAGCTCCTGCAACCTCAGAGGAACAGTACAAGAGTGATTTTGATGAGGCCCTGCGCCAGCTGGATGAAATACTATGAAAACCATTAACGTTGTTGCCGCCATTATCGTAAGTGAGGATAAAAGAATCTTTGCTACCCAGAGAGGTTATGGAGATTACAAAGGCTGGTGGGAGTTTCCAGGCGGAAAAATCGAGGATGGAGAATCCAGAGAAGAAGCTTTAAAAAGAGAAATCCTAGAAGAGCTGGACTGTACTATTAAGGTTGAGCGCTTTTTTGAGGCAATTGAATTTGATTATCCGAAATTTCACCTGCATATGGACTGTTTTCTTTGCTCACTGGATGGAAAGGAACCTTCTCTTTTGGAGCATATGTCCGCAAAATGGCTAAGACTATCTGAACTCTCTGATGTAAAGTGGCTTGAGGCCGATCTCTCCATTATTGAAAAGATCAAAAACACTCTTTAATCACATCTCTAAGCTTTATCATACTGATTTTAAACAAAAAAGGATGGAACCTTGCGACTCCATCCTAAGATATATTGAATTAATCTTTGTAAATCAGATGATTAGTTGTTACCTACGGCAACAGCCTTCATGTCAGACATGTAAGCACGCAGCTTGCGGCCAACAATCTCAATTGGGTGATTGCGGATTGCATCGTTAACACGGATCAGCTCAGCGTTATCAACACTGTTGTCACCTGGCAGAGTTTCACCGAATACATCCAGCTTCTGACGGCTCATGAATTCCTTTAATAGAGGAATTGCTGCATTGGCGAACAGGTAGTTACCGTACTCAGCAGTGTCAGAAATAACCACGTTCATCTCGTACAGACGACGGCGTGCAATGGTGTTTGCAATCAGAGGAAGCTCATGTAATGACTCATAGTATGCTGACTCTGGGTAGATGCCAGACTCGGTCATGGTCTCGAATGCAAGCTCAATACCAGCCTTGGCAAAAGCAACCAGCAGAGTGCCCTTATCGAAGTATTCCTGCTCAGAAATCTTCTCATCACATGCAGGAGCATTCTCGAATGCGCACTTAGCGTAGTTCTCTCTCCAGGTCAGAAGATTTACGTCATTGTTTGCCCAGTCTTCCATCATGATGCGTGAGAACTCACCGCTCTCAATGTCATCCATGTGCTTGCGGTATAAGGTCTTCATCAGAGCCTTTAATTCCTCAGCTAAGTGGAAAGCCTTGATCTTTGCAGGATTTGACAGACGATCCATCATGTTGGTGATACCGCCCTGCTTTAGAGCCTCACAGATGGTTTCCCAGCCGTACTGAAGAAGCTTGCAGGCATAAGCCTTGTCAGCACCTAAAGCTACAGCGTGGTCGTAGCATAGAACTGTAGCAGCCTGAAGCACACCGCAAAGAATGGTCTGCTCGCCCATTAAATCAGACTTAACCTCAGCTACGAATGATGAACGCAGACAGCCTGCCTTGTGACCGCCGGTACCAGCAGCCCAGGCCTTTGCATAATCCCAGCCTTCACCGTTTGGATCATTCTCTGGGTGAACAGCCAGAAGGGTTGGAACACCGAAACCACGACGGTACTCTTCACGAACCTCGGTACCTGGTGACTTAGGAGCAACCATAACTACGGTAAGGTCTTTACGAACCTGCATACCTAACTCAATCATATTGAAGCCGTGTGAGTAGCCCAGGCAGGCACCTGACTTCATTAAAGGCTGAACGGCGTTAACAACAGCCTCGTGCTGCTTGTCTGGAGTCAGATTGATTACAAGATCAGCAGTTGGGATCAGCTCATCATAGGTACCAACCTTGAAGCCGTTCTCGGTAGCTCTCTTGAAGGAAGCTCTCTTCTCATCAATAGCAGCCTGACGTAATGCATAGCTTACATCCAGACCTGAATCTCTTAAGTTCAAGCCCTGATTTAAACCCTGAGCACCACAGCCGATAATTACAATCTTCTTACCTTTTAAGAAATTACAGCCATCAGCAAACTCACTGCGATCCATCAGCTCACAGCAGCCAAGCTGTGCTAATTTTTCGCGTAAATTCAATGTATTAAAATAATTGAAATTAGCCATGTTTAGACCTATACCATAGAAAAGAAAAAACTAAAAAAAACTAAACCTTGCGGTATATGCTTTTAATCATAGCAGAAATTTTATAAAATGGAATACGATTTATTTTATATTGCAATTTTTGCAATATAGGACAAGTTTCAGGAAGATATTATTGTGATTGATTTAAAAGACGCAGCGGCATTCTTAAGACTCTGTGAGACCTCAAACCTCACCAGAACAGCAACTCTATGCGAGGTAAGTCCTTCAACTCTGAGCAGAACCTTGAACAAACTTGAGGCAAAGCTTAACACCAAACTGTGTATCAGAGATAAGAAAGGAATCTTTATTACCGAAGCCGGTCACAAATTTGAGGAGTTTGCCCGAAAAACCCTGAATGCCTATGCTGAGCTAGAGCATGATCTGAATGGAAATATGCAGACAGCCAGCGGTATAGTTAAGATTTTCTGCTCGGTTACCGCATCATATCTGTTTATTCCAAGACTGCTCAATGAGCTGCATCTGACTGCACCAAATCTTGAAATCAAGCTTGAAACCGGTGATCCTGCCGAGGCTCTTTTAAAGCTTGAAGATCCAGATACCGACTTTGTAATCAGTGCACTTCCTAATGAAATTCCTGATAACATCCGCTATGTTGATCTGGTAACCTTCCCTCTGATTCTGATTGCACCAAAAAAGCCACGTTATAACACAGAAAACGATCTGTCATCAAATGATCTTTCCGGAGTGCCTTTTGTAATGCCAGAAAAAGGACAGCTGCGCTATGAGGTAGAAAAATTCTTCCAGACCCTGGAGGTAACACCTCATATCTATTCTGAAATCTCAGGACATGAGGCCATTGTGTCAATCACCGCCTTAGGCTTTGGTATCTCTGTGGTACCAAGACTTGTCTATGATATCTCTCCATTCAAGAATGACGTGGTAGTTATAAAGGAACTGCCATGGTCAAACTTCCGTGTAGCACTGTGTTCCCTTAAGAATCGTGCCAAGAATCCTAATATCAAGATTGTGCATGATCTGGCTAGACGTCTGGCTCCAAGCTTCAGCCCTGATCTGACCCGTCGCAGAACTGATCTTGGAATCATGTAGCACAGAAAAAAAATCCTCGCCCGAAGTGCCGCAGGCGAGGAAATGATTATGACAGTTAAATTTCAATCAAACTCTCTACTGATACTTCAGCGTCATCACATAAAGCTTTCTTATAGCAGGATTATCGTTTAAAAGACTGTCATGCAAAGGCAGAACCTTCTTACGGAAAGGCTCCACATCCACCTTTATAAAGGATACGCCCATCTCTTCAGCCTGCTTAATCGCTTTCTGCACACGGCTCTTCCACTCTCTGATTTCAACCCGCTGAGCCTCCATGGCAGCAGCCTTAAATACCTCATAATCCTCAGGACTTAAATGGGAGAGAAATTCCTCGGAACCAACCAGCATATCAGGAATCATCTGATGTCTGTCATAGGTGTAGTACTTACAGAATTCACCGTGTTTCTGATCAACCAGCGCAAGCTCATTGTTCTCAGCTCCGTCAACCACACCTCTCTTTAAGGCCTGATAGACATCCTTAAATGACATTACATAGTCATTGGCACCGAAAGCTTCCATCATCAGACCGGTATTACGGCCAAGCTGTACTCTGAAGTTTCGGTCCTTAAGATCATCTACAGATCTTATAGGATAGCAGGCATAGAAATTTCTGGTACCGGCAGTAAAGGCACTCAATGGTCTGAAGTTTTTCTTTTTCTCCTGCACACGCAGTTCTTCAAGCACCTCAGGATCACTTATGAATTTTTCATAGGACTCCTCGGAACGGAAAAGATAAGGTACTGAAAAGATAGAGTACTGTTTGGAAGCATTTTCAAGCAGAGAGGCAGAAATAGCCATAAACTGAATGGAGTTTAATTTAACCAGAGAAAATACCTGCTCATTTGAACCGGAAAGACCGTTTGGATAAATCTGGATTTCATAGCGGTCTCCAATCTCATTCTCAATATAGTTCTTGAATACCAGAAAGGCTTTATGCTGAGGATGGGTCTCCACATGGGTATGAGCGACAGTTACGGTGATCTTGGCATAAGCAGGAGCTGTCAGTCCAAAAAGGAACATCATTACAGACAGAACTATCAATCTGCATAACTTCATAAACTCTTGCCCCTCTTTTTTTGTCTCCCTGTAATAAAAGTATAGTTGCTTAACAAAAGTATGACTGCACAATCCCCTCAAAATCTTGCACAAAACCGCAATTTAATCAGAAAAAATCGAAATTCAGACTCTTATTTTCTTTTTTCTTGAAACTCTGAAAGGTATTCAGAAAATGCAAAAGCAAAATCTGCTAGAATACTGAATGAAAAAAGAAAAAGTTCAAAGGCGCCCACCTCAAAAAAAATTCAAGAAAAACATATAAATGATTGATAGAGAATTAACTTACGTTCCGCTTCACGTTCACTCCTGCTACTCCATCAATGACGGTCTGCAGAACGTGGGTGATATTGTAAAAAGAGCATCAAAATTCCATATCCCTGCACTGGCTGTCACCGACTATAACAATATGGCCGGCTTTGTCAGATTCTATAACGCATGTTACGGTGCCGGAATCAAACCAATCATGGGCGCAGATCTTCAGGTAAGAGAAAACACCAAACAAGGTGATCCAGAAAGGATCTTTACCGTTACCCTTCTGGCAATGAACCGTCAGGGTAAACAGAATCTTTACGACATTCTCTCCGACGCCTGGGTAAATACCGGCTCCCCGGATATTACAGATGTAGTCTGCACGGTTGAGGACTTATGGAAATACTCAGAGGGAATGATCCTTCTAAACGGTTTTCGCGGAGATATCGGCGCCTTTTTAAGAGAGGATGAACAGGGAAAAATAAAGGAACGCCTTGGTCTCTATCAGAAATACTACGGAGACAGATTCTGCTTTGAAATCACCCGTACCAACCGTGAGGGCGAGGGGCAGTTTGAAATCGCAGCTCTAAACTACTGTCTTGAATACGGTTTCTGCCCTGTAGCCACCAATGACACCAGATTCCTGATGGGACCGGATGAAATCCCAAAGGATGGTCTTTCAGACTACTATGTACACGATATCCGTGTCTCTATCCAGCAGGGCTGCTCAAAGGGTTCCCGTGAAAACGCCAGAACCTACTCTCCAATGCAGTATATGAGATCCCCTGAGGAGATGGCAGAACTCTTCTCTGATCTGCCAGAGGCTATCATCAATACCCGCCGTGTTGCCGAACGCTGCAATGTGGAGATTGAGCTGGATGTACCTCGTCTGCCACGCTACGACACCGGCGAACTCTCAACAGCAGACTGCCTTAGAATGAAGGCACATGAAGGTCTTGAGAAACGTCTTGAATTCCTATTCCCGGATGAAAAGGAACGTGAGGAAAAACGACCTATTTATGAGGAGCGACTGGAAACCGAGCTTAACGTTATCATCACCATGGATTTCCCTGGCTACTTCCTTATCGTGATGGAATTTATTCAGTGGTCCAAGGAGCACGGTGTGCCTGTAGGTCCTGGACGTGGTTCTGGCGGTGGTTCACTTGTAGCCTATGCTCTTACTATTACCGATTTCGATCCGCTGCGTTTTGATCTGCTTTTCGAGCGATTCTTGAACCCTGAACGTGTTTCCATGCCTGACTTCGACGTGGACTTCTGTCAGAGAAAACGACAGATGACTCTGCAGCATGTGGTGGATCACTACGGCAGAACCGCTGTATCCCAGATTGCAGCTTTCGGTACCCTGGCTCCTAAGGCTGCTATTCAGGGTGTTGGCCGCGCCATCGGTGTACCACTAGGTCAGGTGCGCCGTGTTGCAGCACTGATTCCTGAAACTCCCGGAACCACTTTTAAGGCCTGTTTTGGTATCGATAAGAAAGGAAATCCATGTGAATCGGTATCCCCTGATTTTCTTGAATTCTATAACCGTGCCAAGGCTAACGATGATAAGGAATCCATTGAGCTGATTGATGTTTCCGTAAGACTTGAGGGTGTGATCCGAAGTATCGGTAAACATGCAGCTGGTGTGGTTATCTCTCCTACCAGAATTGCGGAATTTGCACCTCTGATGCTGGATTCTGACGGACATCCTATCACCCAGTACGATAAAAAGGATGTGGAGCACGCCGGTCTGGTTAAGTTCGACTTCCTTGGTCTGACCACCCTTACCATCATCGATGATGCCAAGGAAATGATTGACGCCAAGCTGGCCCGTCAGGGAAAGCCTCCTATCAATATTGCCGCTATTCCTTATGAGGATGAGGCATCCTACAAGATGATTCAGGAGACGGAAACCACCGCGGTATTCCAGCTTGAATCCACCGGTATGCGTAAGCTTATCGGCAAAATGCAGCCTGACCGCTTTGACGATCTGGTAGCTCTGGTGGCACTGTACCGTCCTGGCCCTTTAAACTCAGGCATGGTTGATCACTTCGTAGACAGAAAGCACGGCACCGAACCTGTAAGCTATCCGCTTCCGGAAGCTCAGGATCTTGACTTAAAACCGATTCTTGATTCCACCTACGGCGTTATCGTGTACCAGGAGCAGGTTATGCAGATTGCTCAGGTACTTGCAGGATACTCCCTGGGCGGTGCGGATATTCTCCGTCGAGCCATGGGTAAGAAGATCCCTGCCGAGATGGCGGCTCAGCGTGACGTTTTCAACCGCGGCTGTCAGAAAAAAGGTAAAGATCTGAAAATCATGGGGCAGATCTTTGATCAGGTGGAAATGTTCGCAGCCTACGGCTTCAACAAATCCCACTCTGCCGCCTATGCTCTGGTAGCCTGGTGGACTCTTTATCTTAAGGTTCATTATCCGGCAGAATTCCTAGCCGCCATGATGACCGCCGACTGTATGAAGACCGAGAAGCTGATTGCCTATATCGGTGAATGTCACCGTCTGGGAGTAGATGTAAATCCTCCAGATGTGAACATCGGCAAGTTCCGTTTCGGTGTTGATCTACAGGGCAATGTAATCTACGGCTTCTCCGCCATTAAAGGAATCGGTGAGAGACTGGTGGATCATATTGTGGAAGAACGTGAAGCCCATGGAAAATTCTCGGATTTCTTCGACTTTGTCTACCGTGTGGGCACCAATTACCTCTCCAAGGGAACCTTAGAGGCCCTGGTTAAGAGCGGAGCTTTAGACAGCATCGGACCTAACCGCGCTCAGATGCTGGCCTCGATTCCAACCGCAATCAAGTATGCCTCCCAGAAATCCGACAATCTGGCTACAGGTCAGATGGATCTTTTTGCAGCTTTAGATGATCAGAACGTAAAACCAAACTACGTTATGGTTCGCAACTGGTCTGACAAAGTAAGACTGTTCCATGAAAAGGCTCTTTTGGGACTGTATCTGTCCGGCCATCCAATCGACGGCTATAAGGCCGAACTGGTTAAATACTGCGGCGATACCACCCTGAACAACATGCTGCCGGGAACTCCGGACAGTCCTAATCATGTGGTCATCGGCGGTGTGGTCATTGGCGCAAGCTGTATGCCTTCTAAGAAAGATCCGACCAAGAAGTTCTTTATCATCACCCTAGATGACGGTACTGCCACCTTTGAAACTCTGCTCTTTGGCAAGAATGCCGACAAGATGATCAGAATTATGGAAGAGCTTGAGGAGAAAAAAGAGCTTCGCAAGAAGACTGCCAAGGGAGAGGATATTCCAACACCTCTTATCATGGTTCTGGACGGATGGCTGACCATGGATCCTGAGAACGGCTCCACCAGAATGAGGATCTCAAGCTTTGATACTCTGGAAACACTGCGCATGCATCGAGCCAGCAAGCTTACTCTGAACTTCACCAGTCATGTGCTTAATGAAAACATCGGCTACATTGACGAGATCCTGATGAGAAACAAACTCGATGTTAAGGAAGTCAACGCCAAAAAGAAAATGGCAGAAAATCCAGATGATGTCATCTCCGGCTGTTCTTTAAGACTGATTATTGACAACAAGCTGATTCAGCTTCGAGATGATAAGTTCAGATTCCTGCCTTCAGATGATCTGGTTGAGGGAATCCGTGATATGGCAGGTGTAGACAGCGTTAAGATTGCCTACTAGACACTGACCTTTGCATAGCGGTACAGAATTTCAGGGGAGTCGGTCTTTAAAATCTGGCCGTCCCTGAATATATAGAAATCACACTCCTCACCGGCCTTTGAACTGTAGGACATAAAAGCTGCCCCGTCGTGATTCAGTACAGAATCAAGTCTGATGATATTAACACCGGTCCCCTCTGGTACAGAGAAATAATCAAAGGTTCTTTTCTCTATATCTGCGACAATTGAACTGATATCCACCAGTCCCCTGCCGGAGACCTTGATAAGACACTCTCTTAGAGTCCACAGAGAAGTGAAAAGAGTAAGCTGATCACTCTCGCTTAAGCTTTCAAAATACTCAAACTCCTCATCACTGAGAATTCTTTTCTTAAGTCCTTCAATATTACGGCGAGGCTTGATGTACTCTACATCCAGACCAAGATCGTGATCTCCTACAGCAAGACAAATCAGCTTAGAGCTGTGGGAGATATTAAAGAAAGGATAGCGGCTTTCAAAGAAAACCGGTTTGCCATGAGAGAGAGTTGTAATCTTAGGAAGATAATCCACACCGTAGAATAAAGAAAGACTCTCCTGCAGAAGAGTCCTGCCTCCTAGAAAGCTTTTCTGCCGGTTCATTGAAAAGGAGGATGCAAAATCATGCCACTCTTTTTTGAGGATATGACTCTGTGCATATGCATCTTCAATAGTTGAGAGAATTATCTTCATACAGGTGAGGTTTACTCTCTATCGTTAACCTTCAGATTATCAAAAAGGTGAGGATTGGCATTTGCGCCTTCTGAATTTTTTAGAGTATCTGTACCTGAATAAGACTCATTCTCACCTTCAGCTGCAGACTGATTCTCCTCTTTGTGATCCTTTGATTCTGCCTTAAATTTCTCTCTATAAATTACCATTATTTTACTAGTAATAAAATACCATAAAATTAGACATGCCACACCGGCGATACATCCTGCCACAAACAGGTTTGCTGACTGATTTACATGGAAAAAATCCATGAAAGGAGCCAGAGATTTAGGCATGACAATTGCGGACCATAGCGGAACGTTTCCGAGAAGCAGAGAAATGATGCCAAATTTGGTTTTAGAAGGAATAAAAACCAGAATAAGGCTTAAAATACAGAAAGCCAGTCCCAGACCGGAAAAAAATGTTTGAGTTGCTTCAATACTAATCATAATCATTAAAAACTGATAAAATACACGCGTCTAATTTTACCAAAACAGGAATAAAAATGTTTATTAACAACTTAGATCCTATAGCTTTTTCAGCAGGACCTCTGTCTATACGCTGGTATGGACTGTTTTTCTCATGCGGCTTTATCCTCGGCTATATTATTATGCAGTTGTTTTTTAAACAGAAAAATTACAAAACCGAGGATCTGGATAAACTTCTGGTTTATATCTTTGCAGGAACAGTCATCGGTGCCAGACTGGCCCACTGCCTAATCTACGAACCAGACTTCTACCTGTCCCATCCTGTAGAAATCCTCAAGATCTGGGAAGGCGGTCTTGCAAGTCACGGGGGCTCTTTAGGTGTAGTTATCGCTGTCCTTATTTTCCTGCGCAAAAACAAGTACAGATTCCTTGAACTGGGAGATATGCTCTGTGTTCCTATTGCCCTGGTTTGTTCACTTATCCGTGTAGGAAACTTTTTCAACTCAGAGATTCTGGGAACTCCAACCAATTCAGATTTCGGAGTTATCTTTGTAAGACTGGGAGAGACTTTCCCCCGTCATCCGGCTCAGCTCTACGAGGCTGTAGCCTACTTTGCTGTATTCCTGATCCTGATGGCGCTTTATCTGTTTGTAAAGAACCGCCCTCAGGGACTGATTGTGGGTCTGCTTTTAACGCTAACCTTTACCGCAAGAATGGCTATTGAACCATTCAAGGTTGAACAGGCAGACTACTCAACCAATGCAATCTTCAACGTCGGTCAGCTGCTGTCCATTCCTTTTATTCTGGTGGGCATTGCTGTGATCATCTACTCTGTGAAAAAGAATTCAAAACTTAATAAAGGTATGTAAAAAATGTCATTAGAAATCGTTATTCTTGCAGCAGGCAAAGGCAAAAGAATGCATTCTGCTCTTCCAAAGGTTCTGCATAAGGTTGCAGACAGACCAATGCTTGAGCACGTAATCAGAACCTCTGCAGCATTAAATCCAAAGGCAATTCATGTAGTTATCGGACATATGGCAGAAAAAGTCGAGCAGATGATAAATACCCTGCCAGAGGAATTAAGAAAACTTGTAACCATTTCTGTTCAGGCAGAACAGCTGGGTACAGGTCATGCAGTTAACTGCGCTATGCCTAAGGTTGCCGATGATTCAGACGTGCTGGTACTGTACGGAGATACGCCTTTAACACCTGCAGAGCTATTACAGGATCTGATTGCCTCCCTAGAGGGTAACGAGCTGAGTGTTCTAAGTGCAATTGCTCCAAATCCTTATGGCTACGGCAGAATCATCCGCGGTGCAGACAACAAGCTTAAAGCCATTGTTGAGGAAAAGGATGCCAGCGATGAGCAGCGAAAGGTAAGCGAAGTCAATACTGGCATGATTGTATGCAAAGCATCTGTTCTAAAGGAGTATCTGCCTAAGCTTAAGAACAACAATGCCCAGGGGGAGTACTATTTAACCGACCTTTCAGGTCAGCTTTCAGCAGAGGGCAAGTCTGTAAATATCCTGATTGCTCCTGATTTTGACATTCTCTCCGGCGTTAACTCAAAGCCACAGCTTGCCTTTGTAGAGAGACTTTATCAGAAGACTCAGGCAGATAAGCTGATGGTAGCAGGTGTTGCCCTTGCAGATCCTGAGAGAATTGATGTTCGCGGTGATTTAACCTGCGGTGATGATGTATTCATCGATATCAACTGTATCTTTGAAGGCAAAGTGGTTCTTGGCAATAACGTTAAAATCTGTGCCGGCTGTGTAATCAGAAACTGCACCATCGGAGACGGCTCTGTAATCTCTCCATACTCAGTACTTGAGGATTCAGAGATTAAGAAAGCCGCAACCATCGGACCATTTGCAAGACTTCGTCCAGGCAATGTGCTTGAAGACAATGTTCATGTCGGCAACTTCGTTGAATGCAAGAAGGCACATCTGGGAGTTGGTACCAAGGCAGGTCACCTGTCCTATCTGGGTGATGCAGAAATCGGAAAGGATGTTAACATCGGTGCCGGTACCATCACCTGCAACTACGATGGCGCCAACAAGTTCAAGACTGTAATCGGTGATGATGTATTCGTAGGTTCAGACACTCAGCTGGTTGCTCCAGTTACTGTCAAGAACGGAGTCACCATAGGTGCTGGCACAACTGTAACCCACCGTATCAAGGCCGAGGAGGGAGCTTTAATCATTACCCGCGCTCAGTCAACTGTTATTGATAATTACCCAAGACCACGCAAGAAGTAGTCTGAGGTTACCTCTTTGCGCCAGACTTGTTCATGTTCTGGCGCAGATTATCCTTACCTCATTTTCAGTATTTTCTCTGAAAAGTTAATAAGTTATACATAACCTTCCTCAGAACCAAACATTTCCGAACAGAAAGCGACTTTTTAACTGCAAATTTCTTTGTAAATTCTGTTAAAATACAAAGCTGATCACGAAATTAGTAAAGAATACTTAAAGGATTAGTTTTATATGTGTGGAATTGTCGGTGCTATTGCTCAGCGTAACGTATCTCAGATTCTGTTAGAAGGTCTTTCAAGACTTGAATACCGCGGTTATGACAGTGCAGGTATCTGTACTATCAGTGACGGCGTACAGCACTGTATCAAAACCACAGGAAAAGTTAAGAATCTTAAGGAAGCCGTAAAAGAGAAAGGCTGTCCTGGCATGATCGGTATCGCACATACCCGATGGGCAACTCACGGCATTCCATCAGAGGCTAATGCACATCCTCACATCTGTGAGAATCTGGCTCTGGTTCATAACGGCATTATCGAAAATTTCGCCACCATTAAAGAAGATTTACTGAAGAAGGGTTACCAGTTCAAGTCTCAGACAGACACTGAGGTTCTGGTATGCCTGATCCACAGTCATTTAAAGAACAGCTCCTCTGTTTTTGAAGCATTCAAGAAGGCACTGAAGGAAGTAAAAGGTTCCTTCGGTCTTGCACTTATCGACAGGAATGATCCTTCAACACTGTATACCGCACGTTCCGGTTCTCCTCTGATTATCGGTCTTGGTATCGGTGAAAATTTCATCGCCTCTGACACTCTGGCACTGCTGCCTGTAACCCGCAGATTCATCTATCTTGAGGAAAACGAGATTGCAGTACTGACCACTGATGAGGTTAAGGTATTCGATCTTGACGGCAATATAATTGAAAAGCAGGTTGTTGAATCTGATCTTGATGCAGAGAGTATTTCAAAGGGCAAGTTCCGTCACTTCATGCAGAAAGAGATTTACGAGCAGCCTCAGTCTTTAAGAAACACACTTCTGGGCAGATTAAACGACGACGATATCTCTTTAGAGACTGTTGTAGGCGCAGACGAGAACACCTTCCGCAACATCAGCAATATTCAGATCGTTGCCTGCGGTACCTCCTACCATGCTGGACTTGTAGGCAGATACTGGCTTGAAGAGTTAACCGGTATCGCAACCAATGTTGAGATTGCCTCTGAGTACCGCTACAGAAAGGCTGTAGTAAGAGACAACAGTCTGTTCATTACCATTTCCCAGTCGGGTGAGACTGCAGATACTCTGGCCTCATTAAGACTTGCCAAAGAGCAGAATTACACCAAGACTCTGTCAATCTGTAATGTAAACGGCTCTTCTTTAGTTCGTGAATCAGATTTCACTCTGTTCACCAAGGCCGGTGCAGAAATCGGTGTTGCCTCAACCAAGGCTTTCACCACTCAGCTGCTGTCACTTCTGATCCTTGCCCTGATTATCGGCAAGCAGAACGGTTCAATCAGTGCAGAAAAGAATCACGAGATCGTTGAAGCCATCCGTATGCTGCCATCCCTTGCAGAGGAGTTCCTCTCCTGTGACAAGACTATTGCCGAGCTTTCAGAGCAGTTCTCAGGTAAACACCACTGTCTGTTCCTAGGACGTGGAGTGATGTTCCCAATTGCTCTTGAGGGGGCCTTAAAACTTAAGGAGATCAGCTACATCCACGCTGAAGGTTATGCTGCTGGAGAGTTAAAGCACGGTCCTATTGCTCTGATTGACAAGAGAATGCCTGTAGTTGTGGTTGCTCCAGACAACTCTCTTATGGACAAGCTTATCTCCAATGTTGAGGAAGTCAGAGCCCGCGGAGCACAGCTTTACATCTTCAAGTCAGGAACCACAGTTATCAAGTCAGACGGTCAGACCAACATGCTGTCACTTCCAGACTGTCCTGAAATTCTGCAGCCGATTTTATTTACAATTCCTCTGCAGTTACTTGCATACCACTGTGCTGTTATCAACGGTACCGACGTTGATCAGCCTCGTAATCTGGCTAAGTCAGTAACCGTAGAATAATAATAATTTAAATATAACTAGCGGCCTTCCCTCTTTTTCAGATCGAAGGCCAATGTTTTTTAATTAAACACACAGTATCAATTCAGTTTTATGAACAATCAGGTCACCTTAAAATGGGCGCTTCCATATGCAGTCGTGGGCATTGCCAGAGACGCGATATATATGTTCGTGCTGTCCTTTTACTATCTGTATCTGACAACCGTTCTTGATCTCTCATCCATATATATAATTCCAATCTTCCTGATTGTTAAGCTGTTTGACGTTGTAAAAGAGCCTTTTATCGGCATGCTTATAGATTTATGTGCCGATGTCTTTAAATACAACAAGTTCAGAATGACCGTACTGGCAGGTGGTATCCTTAATTCCGCAGTCCTGCTCCAGATGTTTGATATTCCTTACATGCATCAGTCTGTACAGGTAATCTACGCCATCTTCATGTACCTGATGTGGGCTCTGACTTTTTCTCTCATAGATATTCCATCCTGGTCTCTAACCTCAATTTTCGGTTCAGACCACAAAACCCGTGAGATTATCTGTGCCATTGGCAGAGCATCAGCTGTTGTTGGCTTCGTTCTGGTTATGCTTCTGGCATATTTCATTATTTACCAGGATCAGGGGGTACCGGATCATATTTATTCTCCCCTAAATGAGAATCTATTCAGAAGTGTTTCCTGGTATGTGGCAGGAATTACCTTCATAAGTGCAATACTGTTCTATGTATTCTTCGACATGGAAGAACCAAAGCGAAAGGTAGTCAGAGCAAAAGAGGCAGCATCAACCTTCTTTGGAAATGATCAGCTGATGATTATTTTCTTCCTGACACTGCTTCAGCAGACCTGTCTGTGTGTTTTTGTAGGTTATCAGAACTTCTTTGCCATCACCATTCATCGCGTGCCATCCGATGACGAGATCTTTTTCTATATACAGGTTCCATGGCTGGTTGTAAGTCTGCTGACTTACTGCTCTTTCCACCATTTAGTTAAATACACCTCACGCAGACAGATTTTCATATTCTCTACTCTGCTGATCCTGCTGTCATTCCTGACTCTTTATGCCATGCATACAACAGCAAGACTCTCAATGGGATCACTGTGCTTCCTGATGTGTCTGCTTTCTCTGGGATTCAGTCTGTCACAGGCATCAACCACAGTTATGACCGCAGACTGTATTGACTATGGTGAATTCAAGTTTGGCTGCCGTTCTGAGTGTATGGATTTCTCAGTACAAATCATGTCAGCAAAATTTGGCTCTCTGGCAGCGATGGTTTTTGCAACTCAGGGCTCTTCCTATGCATCCCTGTTTACCTCAACAGGACTTGATGAGAATCTGTTCTTCAACTCTGTCAATATCTGTATGGTTGTGGTGTGTGTATGCACAATCGGCATGATGGTTATCTATACCCATTACTATAAACTTCACGGAAGTTTCTTTGAAAACATCCTCAATGCAATCAACCACTTCGGAGCAAACAGAAACTCAGCGAAATCAAATCTGAACTCCGTTAGATATGCTCTTGATGAAAACAGCGTAATCTATAACCTTAAAGCACAGTCTTTAGATGAGATTATTCATGTACTGACCGACAGACTGTCCATGGTCAGAGCTATCAATTCAAAGCATGATTTCCTAAAGGCAATTAAAGAGAAAATGGAGCAGAATCCTGCCGGAATTGCTCATGGAATTGCTATTCCTCATGCAAGAGGACCATTTGTTAACCGTTCTGCTGTAGCTGTAGCTTCACTTTCAAGACCTATTAACTGCGGTGCTTTAGATAACAAGCCTTGTGATCTGTTCTTCCTGATTGCAGTTCCTGATGATGGTAAATCTCACATCAACATTCTTGCGAATTTATCACTGATCTTAAGTGAACCTGGATTTGCTGATAAGTTAAGACGAGCCGGTTCAAGTGAGGAGATAACCAAGAGACTTATCCTTTGCGAAAAGAAGTTGTTTAAATAAATCAGACAAATACGATAGCAAATAAGCTCTAGGTGCAATTATTAACTAAGCTCTCTGTTTGGACATTTCATGCCAGAATTACCGCTCAATGAGGTGCAGGCATACGAAACGGACATCTGTGGTATAATTCCATATTATCTAAAAATCAAGATGTTAGGCTATTTAACAGATTTATAGCCCTAAAAGTATTAACTCACTAATTCACCATTACATTTGAAAAGCTTTTATGCAAAACAGAATTATCAAACTAATCGGATTACTTCTACTTTCAGCATCATTCACTTCAGTTTATGCCTCAGATGACACACCTGAAGTCTGCGGTGTTCCGCAGGTTTACTCAGCAGTAGAAGGCATAAGAGAAAACTCGAAGATTTCCTTTAACAGCTATTTTGGAACCATGCAGGATATCGAATCACGCGCCATATATTACCGAGGCAAGTGCAATGTGATTATCACCAATGAGGAAAGATTACCTGCAAACCTTATCAAGGAAGGAAAAATCACTCAGAACAGTGTTGCAAGACTTGTTAAGGCCCCTCTGATCCTCTGGTCTAACAACAAGTTTCTGTTAAAGGACAACATTAACGTTATCGTCAACAAGAAACTTAAGTCCCTGGCACTTCCAAAGGACAGTCTGACTACTGTTGGATTTGCTGCAACCGAAGTAGTAAAGAGAAAGGATTTTCCTTCAGAGTATCTAAAAAAGAAGAACGCTATCTATCGTGCTGAGCATGAGTATCAGATCTTCTCTCTGCTGAAAAACAACAATATTCAGACCGGATTTATCACCAAGCCTCTGATCATGAAGAACGGACAGACTACCGGCTCCTACTGGTATGTTCCTCATGAGTATTATTCACCTGTCTACTACTACATCATCAGTACCGACAAGTCAGATAAAACTCAGCAACTTTACAACTATATCATGGGAAACAAACAGAATCTCTCTGAATTCTACAGCGCAGGATTCGAGGCTTTAAACGACTAGTTTCCACAGAAGTAGCAGTCAAAACGACAGGCTTTGCCGTCAACAAAGCTGCTTCTTCTGAGATTGAGTTCTAATGGTGGTTCATTTGCAGGGCGTTTGACCACCAGATGATGCTTTGCCACTGTCAGAAGATAATTGGCATACTCGGTAGTATCCTGATCAAAGCCCACAATCTCATGAAATACTCTCATATCCTTCTTAACCAGCGCACTCTTGGTTCGCTGAGGAAACATAGGATCATAGTAAATCACATCAGGCTCAGGTAATTTCTCGCCACGTTTTAACTGTTCAGCAACAGAACCTAATGAAGTGAGGTGAGGCAGACCGTTTTTTAGAGAAGATAGGATTTCAATGTTGTTCTCAGCCTGAGTCATGGCAGATTTTAACAGCAGCCAGATCACAGGATTACGTTCAAACATATAAACCTGACAGCCTGCTGACTGCAGAATAATACTCTCACGGCCAAGACCTGCAGTAGCATCAAACACCAGAGGCTTAACGGTTTTACCGATTACGGCTCGGCAGACCGCCTCTGAGTTCTTACCGCTATGAGCAAGTCTCCACAGAAGTTTGTCTCTGAAAAGATCAATTTCAAAGTCAAGAGGAGTAATCGAGTCATCGGAAAGCTCAAGAACAATCTTCTGACCAACCTTCAGGAGAAGATCATTCTCAAAGCAGAGACCGTGACTGTCTATATAAGACAATACATCCTGGGCAGCCTCTTTAAAAGGAGAATTATCTTCAATCTGAATCTTTAGCATGGGCGAAACTTTTTAATTGCGGCATCAAAATCAGGCTTTACTCCTCTCCACAGATCAAAACTCAGGATGGCCTGCCCAATCAGCATACCGAATCCGTCATTAACTTTTGGAACATTCAAAGATAAAGCCTTCTGAGTAAAGGTTGTCTTAGCTGTTTTTGAATACATCAAATCATAAACAGCCAAAGCCTTTGCTATTATCTCATCTTTTAGAGGAGGCAGATCACCGCTTAGAGAGGATGATGAGGCATTGATAATCAGATCAAAAGCCCCCTCAATCTCATCAAAACCACAGCCTTTAACCTTGTCAGGATATATTGCTGCAAGAGCCTGAGCCTTGGCCACGGTTCTGTTGGCAATCACAATCTCTTTTGGAGATTCATTGAGAATAGGAAGCAGGATTCCCTTGGCTGCACCACCGGCACCGATAATCAGAATTCTGGCATCGGTAAGAGGACAGGAAAGTCTTTTTAAATCATAGACTAAACCTCGACCATCGGTGTTGTCACCATAAATGGAACCATCTGCCATTACCTTAAGAGTATTAACTGCCCCCGCAGCTTTTGCATAATCACTAAGGCTATCGGCAAGCTCATAGGCATCTAGCTTACATGGCACGGTTACATTACAGCCGCAACCGCCGCTTTTGAAAAAATCCCTTACAGTTTTCTCAAAAGTACCGGTTTCAACCAGGATCCTGCCATAGGATAGATTCTGACTGGTCTGTTCGGCAAAAAACTCGTGCAGAAGAGGAGACATCGAATGTTCAATCGGATTTCCAAGGACAGCATATTTATCGGTATTACTCATCTTTGCACCTTATGTATGAGGATTATAGTATTTTTGCCAGTTTCTCTTCCCACATCGGCCCCTGTCTTATCAGGGAGTGGGTTAATGTATTGTAGATAGAGGTTGAGGATGACAGACCTCCGCATGGGAGGGTTAGAACCAGATCGACATTATCGGTTACGCGAGGATCAATTGAATCCAGTTCTGTTGTGGCACTCTCTCCGGAGATATTGGCACTGGTTGAGACAATAGGAGTCCTGGCCAGAGAGCAGATCTGTGCAAAAGGTCTGAATGCGGAGATTCTGACACCGGCACTGTGATCATCTCTTACAGCGGCATTCTTAAAGGAATCAACCACCGGAACCACAAAGGTATGAGGACCAGGCCACATTCCATTCATTAAAGCCATGGCCTTATCATCAACTCTTGATTCATCAAGGTATTCCTTAAGGTATTCAAGAGAGCTGTCCACAATAATCAGTCCCTTAGTGGAACTTCTGTGTTTTATGGCAATAATTCTTTTTACAGCCGCCTCATTAAAAACAGAGCAGCTTATTCCGTATACACCTTCAGACGGGCAAACAATAACACCGCCTGAGGCTATAACTGAAGCTGCCTGTTCAATACTGTCAGTATATATGGTAGACATTACAGATTTTCTAGTTTTTCCTGAAGTTTCTGATCTTTCTTCATGACTTCTTCACAGGCAGCCTTTCTGTCAGCCTTAACCTTGGCATCAATCTCAGGATCGGTTAAAGCAACGATCTGAGCTGCAAGATAAGCTGCATTCTTGGCACCTGCTTTTCCTACTGCAACAGTTGCAACAGGGATTCCGCCTGGCATCTGAACAGTTGAGTATAGAGCATCGATTCCACTTAATGGACCGCCATCACATGGGATACCAATTACTGGTCTTGTTGTTCTTGCTGCAATTGCACCGGCAAGATGAGCAGCCAGACCTGCAGCACCAATGAATACGGCACAGCCTCTCTTTTCTGCATCTGCAACATATGAGGATACAACATCAGGGGTACGGTGAGCTGATGCAACTCTGGCCTCATAGCGGATACCAAAGCCCTTAAGAATAGCCATGGTATTCTCCAGTAAAGGTAAATCAGAATCAGAGCCCATAATAATTGATACAAAAGCGTTAGACATCAGTGAAATCTCCTAAAAAAACTCTGTGAATTGTATCACGCTTATGAGTTAGGTCGAATGATTAAATGCTTACGTTTCTTTCTGCTCTCACATAGAGCATTTGCACAGACAAGGCCGATACCTCTTTTGAATTTCTTTTCAAACATCAGAGGAAAGGAGCAGACTTCGCAGACTCGCTCTACAGGCTTGCCTGGAGTTGAAAACTTGCAGTCAGGGAAATTACCGCAGGCGTAGAAAACTCGGCCAGATCGCAGAGTTCTCTGGTGAAGTTCTCCCTTTTTACATACCGGACATTTAATCTTCACACTCTCCTGAGGATTGTGTACATAGGTACACTCAGGGTAGTTTGAACAACCGATGAAAATACCGAAACGTCCTTTCTTGACTAAAAGCGGTTCACCACAGGAAGGGCATGAAGCTCCAACTTCCCCCAAGGTAACCACGGAATGAGATACAGCAACAGGCTTTAGGAATGAACAGGACGGATAATCTGAACAGCCCAGAAAATCACCATGATTAGAATGTCTTAAAACCAGTTTCTGTCCGCATAAAGGACAGGCATCTCCTTCCTTTAAATGCTCATACTGAGAATAATCTTTCATGGCTCACATTTTACTACTTAATTTATGAAGGATTTTTTCAAGGCGACAAAAAGTAAAAATTATTAACCCATACCTTTGGATAACTCTCACATTTATCAGTATTTTTTAAGCATAGAGATTTCTTTTTGCAGGAGAATTCCGGAAAATGCGCAAAATAGACTTTTCAATGGTAAAATTAGCGCGATTGTTTTCTCTGAATATATTGTTTTGTTTACAGAAAAGAGAAGTTTTAAGTTTGGATTCCTCCTTTTTTATAAAGGAGTGTTTGTCTATATAAAGGAATGACAATGGCTATTCGCGAAGTAATTACTTATCCAGATGATATCTTAAGAAAACCTTGTACAGAGGTTACAGAATTCAATGAGGAGCTAAAGGCTCTTACCGACGACATGTTCGATACCATGTACGAATTTGAGGGTATCGGTCTTGCAGGACCACAGGTCGGTGTAAACAAACGAATTGTAGTTATTGATATCCCTGAGGAGGATGGCTCACAGGGCAACAACAAACTGGTAATCATCAACCCTGTTATCAAAAAGCTTGAGGGCGAAAAAGTTGAGTCACAGGAAGGCTGTCTGAGTGTTCCTGGCTATCAGGATACTGTTGAAAGATTTGAAAGAGCCACTGTTGAATATCAGGATCTTCAGGGCAACCACTGCGTTTTTGACAACGTGGACGGTCTGTTCGCAATCTGTCTGCAGCACGAGATTGATCATCTTGAAGGAAAGCTGTTTATCGACAAGCTTTCAAGACTAAAAAGAGATCGTCTGAAAAAGAAGTTTGAGAAAATCAAAAAAGAAAGAAGAGCCGCTGCAGAGTAATAGAGAAAATGGATAAAAGAATTATTTTTGCAGGTACTCCGGACTTTGCAGCAATCCATCTTCAGGAACTGCTAAAGGCTGGAATCAGACCTGTTGCTGTATATACACAGCCTGACCGACCAGCAGGTCGTGGTCACAAACTATGCCCATCCGATGTAAAAAAGGTAGCACTTGAGGCTGGTCTTGATGTCTATACCCCTGTTAACTTCAAGAACGAGGATGACATTAAGCAGTTTGAAGCCTTAAATGCAGATCTCTGCATCGTGGTTGCCTATGGCATTATCCTTCCACAGAGAATTCTTGATGCACCAAAGCTTGGCTGTATCAATGTTCACGGATCAATTCTTCCAAAATACCGCGGAGCAGCTCCAATTCAGAGAGCTCTTCTGGACGGAGAGGAAGAGACCGGTGTTTCCATCATGAAGATCGGTCTGAAGCTTGATGCCGGTGACGTCTTTAAGATCGCCACCACCAAAATTACCGATGAGGATACTTCAGGTACCCTGTTTGATCGTCTTGCAGCACTTGGAGCATCAACTCTTATCGATATTCTGCCATCTGTTCTCGACGGTACTGCTACTGCAACCCCTCAGGATGAGTCAAAGGTTACCTATGCAGCCAAGATTTCAAAAGAAGAATCTGCTGTAAACTTCAATCAGGATGCAAAGGCTGTAAGCCGTCTTATCCGAGGATTAAACCCATGGCCGGTTGCTACCTCAACCCTAAATGATGTCAAATACAAGCTGTTTGACACAGCAGTTATCGATGAAGACAGCAATAAAGAGCCTGGTACAATCGTAAGCGTGGACAAGGAAGGCATCAATGTTGCCTGTGCCCGCGGTCAGATCAAGCTTATAACCATTCAGGCTCCAGGAAAAGGTCCGGTTAAGGCTGCAGATATTGCAAGATCAAAGAAAGATGTTTTTAGTGTAGGTAATAGATTTGTCTGATATTCAAAGAAAAGGACCATACAAGTCACGTCCTTCTAATCAAAAACGCAAGCCTTCATTCTCAAAGCCGGTAATTGCATCTGGCTCTCAGTCCAGAGCTGCTGCAGCACTGTGTGTTAATGCTGTTGAGGAAGGCAATTCACTAAGTACCGCACTGCCTATGTTTACAAAGGATCTTGATGATAGAGACAGAGCCTTTGTACAGGAAATCGTCTACGGTACTCTGCGTCATAAGAGACTTCTGTCCACCACAGCCTCAGAGCTTTTAGACAGAGGAATCAACCAGAGATTCAATCAGGTAAGAACTCTGATAATCTGTGCTCTGTACCAGATTATCTTTACCCGTTCCCCTGCTCATGCAGTGGTTGCAGCTACAGTTGGCGCCTGTGATTTAATCAAATGCCGAAAATTCACCGGTGTAGTTAATGCTGTTTTAAGAAGATTCCTGCGTGAGGGAGCTCATCTGGTTCACAGTTCAGATCCATGTGTAGAGCACTCTTTCCCAAAATGGCTTTTTGATGAACTTTCCAAAACCTACACTGAAGAGGAAGTGCTGGAGATCATGAAGAACTCTAATGTACATCCTCCAATGTATCTGCGCGTAGAGAACTCCAAAATCTCCACCGAAGAATACCTCAAGTGCCTTGAGAAAAAAGAGATTGGAGCTTCTGCAGTTGAGCAGTGTCCTTCAGCAGTACTGTTAGATGAGCCAGAGCATGTCTCTAGACTGCCTTACTTTGAACAGGGTTATGTTGCAGTTCAGGATATTTCCGCTCAGATGGCAGCACCTCTTTTAGATCTGAAGGATGGTATGAGAGTTATGGACACCTGTGCAGCTCCTGGTGGCAAGTCAGCCCATATTCTTGATTTAGCAAAGGATATTGAACTCATCTCCTGTGACATTGACGAGAAGAGACTTGAGGAAACCAAGCGCGGTTTATCCAGACTTAACAGAAATCCTGTTTTAAAACAGATAGATGCATCAGAGTCCTTAAACGGTATTGAAGGTGAGTTTGACCGAATTCTGGTGGATGCTCCATGTTCAGGTACCGGTGTCATCAGAAGACATCCTGATATCAAATGGCTGCGCCGTCAGAAGGATATTGAAAAACTGGTACAGGCTCAGGAGAAGATTCTGGACAATGCCTTTGCCAAACTAAAAAAAGGAGGCATCCTTGTCTATACCACCTGCTCAATTCTGAAACGAGAAAATATTGAGCAAGTTAGAAGTTTTTTAACCCGCCATACTGATGCAAAGCTTCTTCCATTTATAATGAATGGGAATGAAGTTGAGACTTATCAGAGACTTCCGGGTGAATTAAACGCCGACGGATTCTTCTACGCAAGATTTATCAAAGAATAACCATATATGAAGATCATTATTTTAGGTTCAGGTGATGTAAGTTTAGAGCTTGCAAAGTACCTTGTGGATGCCGGTCATGCGGTTACCATTGCTGATACTGCATCAGACAAGCTGGCTGAAATTGCCAACCGTATTGATCTTCGTGTTGTGGTGGGCAATCCTGCATCTCCTGAAACCCTGCGTAAGGCAGGTGCCAAGAATACAGAACTGCTGGTAGCCACCACCTCAGACGATGAAACCAATATCACCGCCTGCTCTGTGGCCCACTTCCTGTTTAAAACCACCAGAACCATTGCCCGTCTTCGCGCTCATGACTATCTTGAGGAGAGAAACACTCTTTTCGGCAAGGATGGTATTCCAATCGATCACATCATTGCCACTGAGGATGAGGTCACCAAGATTATCAAGGCCAAGGTGGACTTCCCGGGAATCAATGCTTACGGAGCCTTCTGCAACGGCTCTTTAGTTGTCGTCAGCACCAAGGTTACAGCCGATGGAAAACTCTGCGGCAAGCTGGTTGCTGATTTCAACAAATTCGATGCAGCCGATGCCGTAGTAATGGCCATCTACAGAAAGGATGAAACAGGCAGAGAAAAGTATCTCTCCAAGATGGAAAACGAGGTTTTCGTAGAGGGTGATGAGGTTTTCTACTGCTGTATCAGAGAGAACATCAAGCATCACTTAAGAGCATTCAGACCTCTTCCGGTTTCCAAGAGATATATTACAATTGCCGGTGGCACCCATATTGCCGACTACATGGCAAGAATTCTCTCTGAAAACTACCGTATTAAGCTTATCGAGGCTGATCCGCAGAGAGCCAAGCGTTCTGCAATCAACCTTCACAGCTCTTCAGTACAGGTGTTCAACGCTGACCCTACAGACATGGACTTCATTCTGGAGGAAAATCTGGATAAGACCGATCTGTATATCGCGGCAACACCAACTGATGAAACCAATATCATGTCTTCGCTGATTATGCGAAGAATGCATAACGTTCAGACTGCAGCAATTATTAAATCTGAAGGATATCTCCAGCTGTCCGATAACGAGCGAAGCGAAATCGGAACCGTGATTCTGCCAAAGGAATCAATTATTTCCGCCATGCTGACCTCAATCAGACAGGAAGGTGTGGAGTCGGTAAGCCTCTTCAGACAGGGAAAGGCTGAGGCGATTGAGTTTATTCTAGAAGGCTCCAAATCAAGTTCAAAGATTATCGGCAAGAAAGCATCTGATCTGAATCTGCCTAAGGGTGTTACCTTAGGTCTGGTAAAACGCGAAAGAAAATTTGTACGTATCGACGAGAATTTTGTCTTTGCTCCAAAGGATCATGTGATTGCCTTCCTGGATGACCACACTCAGATGCGTAAGCTTGTTAAACTGTTCAGACCTGATTCATTCTGGATTCCATCGTGGTTGTAGATTTCAGACTGGTAGCAAAGCTACTTACTCCGGCTTTATTTGTATTCGGACTGATTACCTTCATTCCGGCGATATACGCACATATCAACGAGGCAAAAGGCGGTACAGCCTTCTACTTTACAGGCGGAATCAGTATCTTTATCAGTTTCATCTTCTATCTGATCGGCAAAAAGGCCGGACAGTATCCATCCCTGCGAGTGCTGTTCCTGTTTACAACCTCTCTATGGGTAATCGTATCCTTAATCTCGGCAATTCCTTTTTACTATGATCTGCCGGATATCAATATCTACAAGGCAATCTACGAGTCCTGTTCAGCCCTGTCCACCACAGGCTCAACGGTAATTACCAATCTTGATTCAAGACCTAATGCTATTCTGCTGTGGAGAGCAATTCTGCAGTACGTTGGAGGCGTAGGATTCGTGGCTTTGGCGGTTATTATTCTTCCTATCTCGGCTATGGGTGGAATGAGTATCTTCAGAACCGAATCAAGCTCCTTTGATGATTCTGCCAAGTATACCCCTCATATCAAGATCATGGCTCTGTCCCTTATCATCTGGTACATCGCAATTCTTGGTCTGTGTACCTTCCTGTATGTGGTAGGCGGTTTTGATCTGTTCAGAGCGGTAACCACTGCCATGAGTACAGTAGCAACCGGAGGTATGACCCCTACTGATATGTCTATGAACGGAACCACACCGTTTATTCAGTACACAGCAATCATCTTCATGTTTATCTCCAGCTGTCCTTTCATGCTGATTCTGTCCTCACTTGCAGGTAACTATCTGCAGTTCTTCAAAGATCAGCAGGTTCGCGGCTTTCTGATGATAAATCTGGTTATTGCCATAAGTGTGGCAATATCTCTGGTATTCAAGAATGATTACAGTATAGAAAAGGCATTCAGAATCTCCCTGTTCAACGTGGTGGCTATTACCTCCACTACAGGATTCGGTCTTGAGGACTTCACCCTATGGAATCACTTTGCCTCCATGGCCTTCCTCTTTATTCTGGCAATCGGCGGCTGTTCAGGATCAACCTCTGGCGGTATCAAGACCTTCAGACTTCAGATCTGCTACTCAATGTATAAGACTCAGCTGTTAAAACTGATCCATCCACATATTGTCAGTGAACCAAGATTCAAGGGCAAGGTTATCGACCCAGGTACTCTGTCAGCGGTTATCACCTATATGGTGTCCTATATTGCCCTGCTTGCAGTATCCTCAGTTATCGCCTCAATTCTAGGCCTTGATCTGGGAGACTCTGTGACTGCAACCATCTCCTGTCTGTCAAACATTGGTCCTGCTATGGGTACAACCTTAAACCCATCCACCAATTTCAGCCAGATTTCAGATGCACTATGTCTGCTTTTCAGCTGTGACATGATTCTGGGACGTCTTGAGATTCTGCCTGTACTGCTGTGCTTTACCAGAACCTTCTACAAGTTATAAAAAAGGCCGGGACAATCAAGTCTCAGCCTTCTCAATTCCTTTTTCTGAAAGATTTCTAATAATAAACCCAGAAATCAATAACCAGAATAATTATCCAGGCTATATTGTGAATGGCGATGCCTATCAGACTGAACTTACGCTCCTTGGCAACCTTTGTTCCATCCTCACAGTGAATAAAGGCTCTGTAAGTGGAGGCCAGAAGAGGAATCAGAGCAATAACCAGAATCGAACACTCCCAGAGTTTATGGGAAGTCAGACAGGCTCCTATGGAAAGCATAGCTGATACCACAAACATTACAGCAAGATATAGGGCTGAAAGCTTATGACCTAATCTTGCAGCAACAGTCTTCTTGCCGGTAGTGCGATCCTCATCGATATCTCTCATGGCTGATATATGCAGAATCATCACTGAATGGATACCAATGGCACAGGCAAGATAAACAGAATCTGGGAAGATATCCACAGGCTGACCGCTGGCACCTAGAACCAGAAGCTGAGCTCCAACCACAGCAGCAAGTCCGAAGAAGATAAAAACGGCTATATCTCCAAATCCCTTATAGCCGTATGCAAAGCCTATGGTATAGAAGATTGCTGCCAGAATTGCCAGCACACCCAGGAATACAAACCAGGATAAAGCCTGAAGATCATGACCAAGGCACATATAAAGGGCAAGCATACCGCAGATGGTAGCTGCCACGGTAACAGTTCCCATAGCTTTTCTCAGCTGAGTGAGAGATATGGAGCCGATCATGACTGCACGAATAGGGCCGATACGGTTTTCACCATCAGCCTCCTTGAGGGCATCACCATAATCATCCGCAAAGTTACTTAAAATCTGCAGCAGTACACCTGTCATAATAATCAACACCGCTGCGGTGAGAGTATAGACAGATACAGCTCCGTAATAGAAACCTAAAGCACAGCCCACTGCGCAGTTTGTAAATGACAATAGAAGAGTTTTAATTCGTAATTCGCTTAACCAGTCGGACATCATATAAAGCTCAGAAATAATAAGAATCAGTTATATAACCAGTAATCTATAGTAAGGATAATAACCCATACCAGATTATTTATACAGCAGTAGAACATCAGATTATTGAAACTCTGCTTTAGAATTACCGACATTTTCATATGTCGAATAATGGTGTAAATCTGATAGGACATAGGAATAAAGCCTATCAGCAGCAGTAGAGACTCAATAGGTCTGTGGGAGGACACACATGCCAGAACCGAAAAGAAAATATTGGCCAGAAGCAGTGCTAACAGATAGATTGAAGTAATCTTGTAGCCAAAGGAAAGGACAAAGGACTTTCTTACCACATTGGGGGTATCGTTCACCATCATTCTTATGGAACGTCCATAGAGAATCATCAGAGAGGCTGCTCCGGAGGAGAAGGCCAGAAGGATGGTATCAGGATAGATATCAATGGTGGAATGACTGGCAGCCACGATCAGAAACTGTGCGCAAATTACAGATGCGATTCCAAAAAGCAGAAAAATCGCAATTGCGCCAAGACCTCTGTAAAGGTATAAAGCCGAAACATTGTAAAAAAGTGTCGCAAGTACACACATTACGCACAGAAAGATAAACCAGGATAAAACCTGAATATTAGATCCCAGTGCCAGATAGATGGCAATGGCGCCGAAAACAGTAGCTATCAGTGTCATGATAGCCATACGCTTACGCAGCTGGGTAACCGGAATATCTCCCACCATAATCGGAGAGATAATTCCTTCCTTTTTATCCTTAAGATGGGACTTATAGGCTCTGGAGTAGTCAATAGAATAATTGCACAGAGCAAGCACGCTCACACCGGTAATGGAAATGGAGATTGCGGTAATTATAGTTTCAAGGGTGATATGACCATAGAAAAATCCAAGCGCACAGCCAAGAATACAGTTTGTTAGAGCAAATGCATACGAATTAAAACGAATTTTGGAGTTTATCTGATCATTAAGCATCGTGTTAGTTTTTCTGTTCTTAGTAAATAATGATTATTATTTGATTTTTATAGCTTCTTTTTTTCTATTTTAAATTACTTTTGGCGATTTTTTTAATTTTTGTGAAAAGAATGCGCTATCCATGTATAATTCACGCTGTTATTTTTTCGGAGAGCACTTTAATAATGTTATTTGACGATCCAGCATTAAGACAGCTGAAAAACACCTTTGAAAAAGAGAAAGTCAGAAAAGAAGGCTATATCAAGACTACCGACCGCGCTTTCGGTTTTCTTGAGGTAGACAGAGATTCTTTCTTTATTGCCCCTAACGACATGAAGAATGTGGTTAACGGCGATAAGGTTGTGGCCATTATCGAAAAGGATGGCGACAAGACCAAGGCTATTCCTGAGAAGCTGGTTGAAGCCTATCTGACAAGATTCGTGGCCAAGGTACTTTTTGTTTCAGGCAAACTGTTCATTATTCCTGATCATCCAAACATCAATATCAAGATTGCAGCGGATGACAGACGCAAGGATCAGTCAGTAAAGCTGAACAACGGTGACTGGGTTATCTGTAACCTCAAAGCCCATGCTCTGCAGAAAAAAGAGTTCAGAGCAACTTTAGACGAGCTCATCTGTAAAAAGGATGATCCAAAGACTCCATGGCTTGTAAGCTTAAGAAAATACGACCTGCCAACTCAGGAGCCAGAGGATTCAGAATTCGAGTTCAAGGAAAAAGATCTTCCTCGTGAGGATATGACTGCAATTCCTTTCGTTACCATCGACTCAGAGCATACCGAGGATATGGATGATGCTCTGTATATCGAGGAGAACGAGGACTGCTACAAGCTGTATGTGGCTATTGCCGATCCTACCGGATATATTGAGCAGAATACTCCTGAGAATGAAAGCGCCTCTCACAGAGCCTTCTCAATCTATCTTCCAGGCAGAGATATCCCTATGCTGCCAAGAATTCTTTCTCAGAACCTGTGCTCTCTACGTGAGAATGAATTAAGACCAGCCTTAGTGGGTATCATGACTGTGGCTAAAGACGGAACTCTTTTAAACGATAAAACCGAGTTCAAGCTTGCAACCATCAAGTCCCACGGCAAACTTGCCTATAACAAGGTTTCAGATTTCTTTGAGAAGGTAGAGGGGGCAGACTATGTTCCAACCGACGAAATCAGAGAAATTCTAGAGAAACTTATAAGATTTACCGAGTGCCGCGATAAATATCGTGCAACTCATGCCGCCACCTTCAAGAACAAGCCTGATTATGACTTTGTGCTCAAGGAGGACGGTTCACTTGATCATATCGAGGTTAATTACCGCCGTATTGCCAACCGTATTGTTGAAGAATCAATGATCATTGCCAATATTGCAGCCGGTAACTTCCTTGCAGAGAAGCTCAACAGCGGTATCTTCAACCTGCACAAGGGCTTTGACATGCAGAAGAAGAAAGATCTGATTGAACTTCTGAAGAAGGAAGAATGTCCTTTCAATGAGGATAAGCTAGGCGAGCTTGAAGAGTACAACGCTATCAGAAGATTTGCCATTGAACATGACAATGACTATCTTGACAGCCGTATCCGCAAGCTTCAGGAATTTTCCGAGATTTCTATCAAGCCAGGTCCACACTATGCCTTAGGTGTCTACAACTATGCCACCTGGACCTCTCCAATCAGAAAGTACGGCGATATGGTAAATCACCGTCTTTTAAAATCCATGATCGAGCATAAAGAGCAGATCACCATGCCAGATGAGAATCTCTTAAAGATCATGAATGAGGCCAGAAGAACCAACCGTATGGCAGAAAGAGATGTTAAAGACTGGCTGTATGTAGAGTTCCTCGAGCCAGAGATTGAAAAGAAAACCAGATTCGATGCTGTAATCTTTGAAGTTTCAAGAGGCGGTTTCAAGGCAATTCTTGAGGCCAACGGAGCTATGGTTTTTGTACCATTCTCTATGATGTCAGAGGACAAGGATGCCCTGTCACTGCTTGGTGATACCGGTGAAATCTATGTTAATCAGAATCTGGTATACAGACTTGGCGACAAGATTGCGCTGAAGGTAGTTGAGATCAACAAGAAGACCCGCTCTATTATTGCGGCTCCTTGTGAAAGCATCGGCGGGCTGATGCTGCCTGATCCTTATGCTCCTAAAAAGGCTAAGGTTGCGCCAAAACGCAAATAAAACCGTCTAAAATCGCATTTTTAAAAAGAAGCTTCAAGAAATTGAAGCTTTTTTTTTAATTGAATTTAAAATAGAAAATGAATGATAACAAAACATACAGGAGTATTTATGGAAATTATAGATGGTAAGAGCTACTTGCCTCAGGTAAAAAAAATGATCGAAGAGTCGGCATTGAATCTTAATCAGGATGCTGCTTTCCAGCATTTCGAGTCTGAACTGAATGATGTCGAAACCAAATACCTGCCTCCTTACGGAGACCTGATTGTCGCCGTTGATGAAGATGAATTCCAGGGCATGGCAGCTTTCAGGAAGGTTTCCGATGAAAGATGCGAAATCAAAAGATTATATGTAAGACGTGAGGCCCGCGGTCAGCACCTTGGAGATACTCTTTTAGAGGAAATTCTGAAAAAAGCCAAGAATGCAGGTTTCTCTGAAGTAATTCTGAATACTCCGCTGAGCGTTACCGCTGCAGTAAATCTGTATAAAAAACACGGATTTGAAGTATATGAAGGGGAAGATGTTAAGCCAAAGCCTAACACCTTCTTTATGATTAAAGATCTGTAGAAACTGTTTCAGATCAGTATAAAAGAACTTATATAACCTGTTTATCGCAGGATTTCCACCTGCGATGAGTGATTGTTATCGTTATCTTAAGGCAATTCAGGCATCCACTCCGGAGTACTCCGCAGTGGATTTCTTCTTTATTCAGACTCAATTCCGCTCTGCTTTAACAGTGCATCCACCTCAGGTTTTCTGCCTCTGAACTCTTCAAAGGTCTTCAGCGGATCATAAGCACCGCCTGAAGCTAGAATCAGATCCTGGAAGTCTCTTCCGGTATTCTTGTTGAAGATACCGTCCTCCTCGAACTTGGAGAAGGCATCTGCTGCCAGAACCTCAGCCCACTTGTAGCTGTAGTAGCCTGCAGAATAACCGCCAGAGAAGATATGAGTGAAGTTGTTAGGGAAACGGCTGTCCTTAAACTGAGGGGTAACCGCAACCTTTGATTTAACATCATTCAGAATCTCAAAGATGCGACCGCCCTTCTTCTCGTCGTATTCAAGATGAATTCTGAAATCAAACAGTGCAAACTCAATCTGACGAAGCATTGCCATAGCTGACTCAAAATTCTTGGCATCAATCAGAGCCTTGAGTTTCTCCTTTGGCAGAGGCTCGTGAGTGGTTACATTTGAAGACAGGAAGTTTAAAACCTCCTCCTGCCAGGCAAAGTTCTCATTGAACTGACTTGGAAGCTCAACTGCATCCCATGGCACACCGTTGATACCGGAGACATCGGCGATATCAATCTTGGTCAGAAGATGATTCAGGCTGTGACCGAACTCGTGGAACATGGTTACAACCTCATCGTGGGTCAGTAAAGAAACCTTTCTGCCTACAGGGCGGCTGAAGTTGCATACCAGGTAGGTTACAGGAAGCTGCAGTACACCGTCTGAACGGTAACGTCTGGTCAGACATTCATCCATCCAGGCTCCGCCGTTCTTGCCTGGACGGGCATACAGATCCATAAAGAGAGTGCCAATGATAGAGCCGAACTTATCCTCGTATACATCAAAGCACTTAACATTCTCATTCCAGACATCCACACCGTAGCGCTGCTTTAGAGTAATGCCGTATAGACGGTGGGCACACTCGAACATGCCGGCAATAACCTTGTCCTCAGGGAAGTAAGGACGTAGTTCTTCTTCTGAATAGGAGTACTTCTTCTGACGAAGTTTCTCTGAATAGAAGGAGATATCCCAAGGCTCAAGCTTATCAAGACCAAGCTCCTTGGCAAAATCCTCCAATGTCTTAACCTCTTTTTTACCCTGCTTGTAGGATTTTTTTGCAAGATCCTCTAAAAAGGAAATCACACTCTTTGGTTCATCTGCCATCTTAGTGGCCAAAGAAAGATGAGCAAAGGTCTTAAATCCCAGAAGCTTAGCTTCCTTATCTCTTAACTTAAGAATCTCTTCCATTAAAGGAGCATTATCCCACTTGCCGGCATTAGGACCGACATCGGATGATCTAGTACCGTAGGCGACATACATCTCACGTCTTAGCTCACGGTCTTCACAGTAAGTCATAAATGGAAGATAGGATGGCATCTCCAGAGTAAATACATAACCATCAAGCTTTCTCTGGGCAGCCTCTGACTTTGCAAGATTCAGAGATGACTCAGGCAGTCCCTTTAATCTTTCCTTGTCGGTAATGTGCAGAGTATAACCGTGAGTTGCATCCAGTACATTGTTTGAGAACTGTGACTGTAGCTCAGATAGTCTTGATACCACCTTGGTGTACTCAGCCTGAGCTTCTTCAGGGAGATCGATACCTGAGAGCTTGAAGTCACGGATGGAGTTCTTGATAGCCTTCTGCTGAGGAATAGACAGTCTGCCGAAAGCATCAGAAGCCTCAATCTTTTTTAGAACCTCAAAATAAGGCTTGTACTGACCGGCCCAGGAACTGAACTCTGAAAGCATAGGCAGACAGGCATCGTGAGCTGCACGAAGCTCATCGGTATTATTAACGGAATTCAGATGGGATACCACCCCCCAGACCTTAGAAAGTCTGTCATCTGCCTCTTCAACCGGGGCCACACAGTTGTCCCAGGTAGGATCATCCTTGAATTTTTCACTGACCTCAATAATGATCTTTCTGCATCTATCAATAGCATTCTCTACAGCAGGCTTAACATGTTCTGGCTTTACTGCTGAAAATAATGGTAATCCGCTGTAATCTAAAAGCGGATTCTGTGTTAACTGTTCACTCATATGTTTTTTTCCTGCTTGAAGACAAAACCGATCTGACAGGCAAAGTCTGTGTTTGTTTTTGATAGAGTTTTGTCTATGTGTTAAGATCATCTAACTATACAACAATATATGTACATAATGTATATATGTGGACTACAGAGTCGGTTTTCGATATGTCTGATCAAAATAAAACAATATTTTCACAAAGAATAGCAGCTCTAAAGGAAGCAATGGCTCAGGCAGAGCTTGATGCCCTGATTGTTTCTCATGACGACGAGTTTCTGTCATATGAGCTCAATGAAGATAAAGAACGAATTAAATATCTGAGCGGTTTTTCCGGCAGTGCCGGCTACGTGGTTGTAGCCCGCAACTTCAATCCGCAGTTGGAAACACGTGGCATTGAACTTAGCAACAACCGCGGAGATGAAACCGCTGTTGCAGAAAGAAGCTGTGCCGTATTCGTTGACGGCCGCTATGTCGTTCAGGTAAAAGATCAGATCGATTCAAAACTATTCCAGGATTTCGACTTCTCAAAGGTCAGCCCTAGCAACTGGCTGTGCTCAATTCTGCAGAAAAATGCAACCGTGGGTATTGATGCCAACTGCATCAGCTACAAGGAATACCTGAGCATCGAAAAAGATCTTGCAGCTCTGAACATCAGCCTTGTACAGACCCAGGGAAATCTCGTGGACAGAATCTGGGATGACCGTCCTGAAGAAACCGTCTCTCCAATCAGAATTTTCAACGATGAATACAACGGCTGTCCAAGCACCCAGAAACGTAAGAAGCTTGCTGAATCCCTGCGAGACCTTGATCTGGATGCCACCGTTATTACCGATCCTGAGAGTATCTGCTGGCTTCTAAACATCCGCGGCAATGACAGAAAATATCTGCCAATCATCAACAGCCGTGTGGTTGCCTATTCAAATGATGCTCTTGAGTGGTACATCAATCCGGAACACTTTATTGACAAGGAAAACGGTGAGGATATTCACGAGAAGCTGCATGAACATATCGGTCATGTCGATATCTTCCCGGAGAATGCCTTTGATGATGTATTAAACCGTCTGTGTTCCTCAAACTGTAAGGTCTATGTTGACCCTGATGCCACCAATGCCCATATCATGCTTTCGCTCTTCAAGGGAGGAGCCAAGGTAGTCGAGGGACTTGGCCTATGTCAGAAACCAAAATCCATCAAGAATCATATTGAGGTAGCAGGAGAATACAAGGCTCATATCAAGGACGGCATCGCCATGTGCCGTTTCTTCTGCTGGCTGGATAATCTGACCAGACTTGAAGCCCTTGAGAATGATGAAACCTTTATCCGTCGAGTAGAAGGTACCACTGAAGCAGATCTGGCCCAGCGCGCCGAGATGTTCAGAAAGGTTGAGGCAGGCTACATTGAGCCTTCCTTTGCTACCATTTCCGCCTTAGGCCCTAATGCCGCCATGTGTCACTATAACCATGAGAATGCTGAAAAGCCTAGAGCCATGGGACAGGACAGTGTCTATCTTATCGACAGCGGAGCCCATTATAAGGACGGTACCACTGATATCACCAGAACCGTACTGGTCGGACCACATATTTCCAATGAACTTCGCAAGATGTACACCCTGGTGCTTAAATCCCATATTTCTCTGGCAACTCTGGTCTTTCCGAAGGGAACCACAGGCATTCAGATTGATGCCATCGCCAGACGTCCTTTATGGGATTATGGTGAGGATTTTGCCCACGGTACCGGACATGGTGTCGGTCATGTGCTTTCTGTACATGAAGGACCTCAGTGTATATCCTCAAAGCGTTCCATGATTCCGCTGGAACCTGGAATGGTTATTTCAAACGAGCCTGGATTCTACAAGGAAGGAGAATTCGGTATCCGTCTTGAGAATCTGATGGTGGTAATGCCGTGCACTCAGCCGGGAATGAAGCATATGCTATGCTTTACCCCTTTGACACTTATTCCATTTGATACTAGATTTATCATCAGAGAACTTTTATCTCAGAAAGAGATAGACTGGCTGAATAATTATCATCAGAATATAAATAACGTAATTACTAATGCAGCAACATCACTGAGTGATGATGAAATAGTATGGCTCTCCAAGGCCACCGCTGCAATTTAGGAGCAAGATATGCCTTTTTGGAAAAAAAGTCTTCCAAATTCATTTTACTGTCAGACAAGACTTCAGCAGCTTCCAACTATTCCTGTGGGAATATCGGATTACAATATTCTTGAAACTCCTCATCACTGCTACACCAGAATTCTTGAGCTTATCGCCTCTGCAAAGGAAAGAATTCTAATCACTGCCCTGTACCTTGAGAATGACGAGATCGGCAGAGAGATTCTGAACGCCCTTTATGAGGCTAAGGAAAAGAATCCTAAGCTTTATGTACGAGTTTATGTTGATTTCCACCGTGCTCAGCGTGGCCGTATCGGTGAGGGTGCATCCCTTGGAAATTCACAGCTTTACTATGACATGGCTAAAAAGACCGAGACTCCACCTGCTATTTACGGTGTTCCGGTTAAACGCCGCGAGCTTTTCGGTGTAATGCATCTGAAAGGATTCGTCTTTGATGATACCGTGCTTTATACCGGAGCAAGTATCAACAATGTCTATATGGGTTATAACGGCAAGTACCGTCTTGACCGCTACCATGAAATACATTCAAGAGAACTGGCAAACACTCTTTGTGCCTTTGCTACCAACGCCTTCCATCCTAATTTTGCGGTGCAGGATTTCTCTCAGGGACAGGTTCGTCCTGCAAAAGACATGCGAGAGGAGATCAAGGAGCTGCGTAAACACCTCAGCACTGTACAGTACATGGTTAAAAACGAGAAGGTTACCAAGTACCACGTAGGAGTTACCCCTCTTGTAGGTCTTGGAAAGCGTGCAAATCTTTTAAACCGCTCCATCCTATGGCTTTTAGGTGCAGCCCGTGAAAAGATGTTTATCTGCACACCTTATTTCAATCCGCCAAAGATTATTATCAAGGCGCTGGAAGATGCCTTAAAACGTGATGTTGCGATAACCCTGGTGGTAGGCGACAAGACTGCTAACGATTTCTTTATCCGTGACAGTGAGAATTTCTGTACCATCGGAGCCATTCCATATATCTATGAGCAGAATCTTAGAGACTTTATTATTAAAAACAAGAAGTTCATTGATTCAGGACTGCTCAAGATCATGCTGTGGAAGGATGGAATCAATACCTACCATGTAAAGGGTATGTTCATTGATAACAACTATGCACTGATCACCGGAAACAATCTGAATCCAAGAGCATGGAGTCTTGATCTGGAAAACGGCATTATCATCACCGATCAGAATCATCATCTGCAGGAGAAGTTCATCCATGAGCAGCAGTATCTGATGCGTCAGACAACGAGAATCCGTTCTGAGGATGAGCTTGAGTCAATCGATAACTATCCTCCAGAGGTGGTTAAGATCTTAAAGAAGGTTAAGCGCCTGAGAGCTTCAATCTTCATTAGACAGCTTTTATAAGGCTTATATGGTCCCAACTGATGATTCCTATTATGCAAACTCAGATATAGCCATCTTAAAAGGGCTAGGGACCACTTATACATCAAGCTTCTACAAAAAGGGGATCTACACCTTCTTTGATCTCCTTTTAGATTTCCCCTTCAGATTCCTCGATCAGACCAAAATCACCAAGATAGCAGATATCAGACCTGATGGCGGCTTCTACTTTATTGATGCCCATATCGCCGCAGTACAGAATGTCCTGACCCGTAGAGTCAAGATGCTCAAGATGATGCTGCAGGATGACACCGGAAAAATCGAGGCGGTATTCTTTAATCTTTATCCAAACCAGATCAAGGCCTATACTCGAGGCAGACGAATTCTGGCTTTTGGACCGGTAAAGTACAACGAATACAACGGGATGGTAAATTTTACCCAGCCTACCGTTACCTTTCTTGAGGAAGGGGATGAGGTTCAGCCTCAGGAACGCATGACACCGGTATACCATGCTGTTGAGAAGGTTCCACAGGCTGCAATCAGAAAAGCCATCAACGGTGTACTGCAGTCACTGCATTCAATTCCCCTGCCAGAACTGCTGCCACAGAAACATAACCCATTTAAACTCACCTTAAGCGAGGCGCTGGATTTATGTCATTATCCATATCCTCCTTCACATCCTGATGAGAAGATTATTCCTGAGAAAACCCAGAGCTTTAAAAGAATCAGCTATGAGGAGCTTATAGCCTATCAGCTTACCCTGCTGTCTGTTAAAAGAAAGAATGATCAGCACAACGCAGAGGCTATAGACAAAGCTCAGAAGGATATAGACGCATTTCTCTCCTCTCTGCCTTTTGAACTGACCGGAGCCCAGATGCGCTCCTATAAAGAGGTTCAGGAAGATCTCTGCTCAAAGAAGCCGATGCTAAGACTTCTTCACGGTGATGTGGGCTCGGGAAAAACCATGGTTGCAGTATTAGCTGCCATTCAGGTTGCAAAATCAGGCAATCAGTGTGTAGTACTGGCTCCTACAGAGCTTTTAGCCCAGCAGCATTATCAGAAATTCAGTGCGCTGCTTTCCCCTTGCGGTATCAGATGTGAGCTTATAACCTCTTCCATTAAGGGAACTAAACGCAAAAAGCTTTTAGAGGAGATTGAATCTGGTGAGGTTCAGGTAATCATCGGAACACACAGTGTCTATCAGGAAGAGGTGCATTACCATAAACTCATTCTGGCAATTATTGATGAGCAGCACCGTTTCGGTATTGACCAGAGAATTGCTCTGCTCAAAAAAGCACCAGCAGATATCACCATGCATCAGCTGGTGATGACGGCGACTCCTATTCCAAGAACGCTACAGCTGGCACTGTTCTCCGATCTGAATGTCTCTACCTTAGATGAGCTTCCAAAAGGCAGAAAGCCGATTATTACCGCCGTAATGCCTGACACCAGAAAGGCTGAGGTCATAAAAAGACTAGATGAGGTCTGTCATCAGGGCACACAGGTTTACTGGGTATGTCCTAATATCGAAGAGAATGAGGATGAAACCGAATCTGTCAAAACCACTTACAAAGATCTGAAAAAAGCTCTGCCTTATCTTAAAATCGGCCTTCTGCACGGACAGCTTGCAACCACTGAAAAGAACAAGGTAATGAAGGCTTTTCTGGAAAAGGAATACGATATTCTGGTTGCCACCACTATCATCGAGGTGGGAGTTGATGTTCCTAATGCCTCAATTATTGTGATAGAAGGTGCCCAGAGACTTGGTCTTGCTCAGCTGCATCAGCTTCGAGGTCGTGTAGGTCGAGGCGCACTGGACTCCTACTGCATTCTTATCTATAAGAGCTCAGAGATTGAGGCTAATGACATTGCTATGCAGAGACTCTCGATTATGAGAGCTACTACTGACGGTTTCAAAATCGCCACCGAAGATCTGAAGCTCAGAGGGCCGGGAGAAGTGTTAGGCAGCAAACAGACCGGCTTTGATATCTTCAGAGTTGTTGACGTAAATCGAGATTTTGAACTAATAGATATTGCCAGAAACGCAGCTTTAGATATTATTCATAATGATACAGAAACCTCCAGGGCACTTATAAACCGCTGGTTCCCTAAATTCAAAGTGTGAGCTTGTTGTATATGGCCTTTAAACCAAATATATACTACAGAAAACAGACTCCAGGCTATCTTAAGTATCTTAAGATTGGTATCTGTGCGCTCATTGTTGTAATCGCTGCTGTCTGGGGCTTTATTCTATATTTCAACGGCCAACATGTAAAAGCACCCCTGTTAAAGTTTCTTTCAGAACGCACCAGTTTTTCCATAAACTGTGATGAGATTGAATTCTCGCCCCTTTATCCGGACGTACTTAAACTCAAAAAGGTTACCCTTGGCAACTCCCAGATCGGAGAAATATACGTTGAATATGATCTCAAGAGTGTAATCACCTCTGAAAACCTTGATATAAAATATCTTTATGCCAAGGATATTACCTTTGACAGCAATGATCTTGATGCACTTAAAAAGGAAAGATTCAGATACAGAAACATCAATATACTAAAGCTCGATTTAATCAACGGCCCGCTGTATCTTGACCGCTTCAGTTCAGAACATGCCGACCTGTCTGCAGCAGAGGTCAGAGTATCTGAACAGGGAACAATCAGTTTCAACGATTCCACTCTAAATGCTCAGAGCGGTACTATCGACAATCATGAGCTTAAGAAGATTCATGCAAAAATTCTGACCAACGAGGATACAGTTGAACTCTCAGATCTTCAGCTGCAGGTATTCGGAGGTACAGTCTTTGCGGATCTGACTATTGATAAGGAATCAGAACTTATTGAATTTTCTAAGCTTTCCTTCCAGAATGTAATCTTTCAGAATTACAGTAGCATCATCGACAGCTACAATATCAGAGCGAAAAACGCCAGTCTTTCCAACTGTGTTCTTTCTATGCCTGCAGCAGATCTGCTTTTAGGTCAGGTTAGTGGAAAGATTGAGGATCTGAGGATTGCAGACAAGAAAATAACCTTTGATTTCAAAGGAAAAGCAGGAGAAATTTCTAAACCGGATCTACTGGTTACAGCAGAAGATTCTCTTCTCAAGGCTAAAGTTGAAGATGATCATCTGACATTGGCTGCAGATGGAAAGCTCTTTACCGGTGAGTACAGCAGCGAAATAGAAATGAGTGGACTAAATGAGGAGGAGAGCAAGCTTAAAATCAATGCCTTCGCTTTAAAGAATGCCAAGCTTGAGCCTCCTATTGAACTGTATAACAGACTGAAATATCTGCTTTTTTCACATAATACCGAAGTTCATGACTTCAGTATTGAAAACACAGAGTTTGTCTCTCACATCGATAAGCTGCCTCTATCTGTAAAAGCGGTAAATTTAAAATGTGATAATGTCATCTTTGACAGAGAGTCTCAAAAGATTAAAGGAACTCCAGGAAAATTCAGTCTATCAACAGACAGCGCCTACTACTCGGATCTCTTTATCAAGAATACTGACTTCCACGGTACCTTCAGTGACGAGGGCTATTCTGTCTTTATGGACAGGATCATGTTCTACAACTCTAATGCCACAGCCTCGATTTCAAGGGATTTTAATAAGAACACCTTTGCCTTAAAAGCAAATGCAGAAGATTTTGATATGTCCGATCTGAACAGTAGTCTGTTCTCAAAGCTTTTTAACGGTAAAATCAGTTTTAATATTGATCTTGTTGCACCTGAAAATGAAGACAATTCCCTATCTTTAACACAGAAACTTAACGGCAGTGTTCAGGTTAAATCAAAATCTCTACTGATCTCTGCATTTGGACTCGATCTTATCAACGGTGGAAATAAGAAAGACTATGAATTAAACCTCAGACAGCTGATGCACTCTATTGAAAGTGGAGACTGCGGATTCTACAGTCTGGAGGGAAAAGCTACAGTAGAAAATGGGCATGCCAAACTGAGAATATCCTCAGATCTGGCCACCTCTCATCTAACCCTCAAGGGTAATTATAATACAACCGACCGGATCATAGACGTCAAATCTACCCTTATGTCTTTGGCTAAGGACAGCCTGACATCGGTTATCATAAGAGGACATGTCACCGATCCTACTTTCTATATCACAGCTTTGCTGCGTGGTGCAGTAAGACCTGGTATTGATGAAAGTGCCATCGAAAATGAGGAATACTACACCGCTGAAGATGGTACTGTACTTAAGGTAAAAGCAAAGAAGCTTTCAGATAAACCTAACATTCATGCCTCAGATGCGGATCAGGTTTCTATCCATAGCGATGATGAGAAGAGAGACAAGTCACTGACTCCTGATTCTGTTGTACTTTACTGACGAGCAGAATACAAGGCCTATATCATCCACACAGGATTGACCTGCTCCCCATGGCTGAATAATGGGATGTAAGGCGGCAAAGATAAAAAAAGCGGAGATATACTCCGCTATTCAACTTGTTTGTTCGATCGAGTAGGGCGAGTATTTAGCTCAGCCCTCTCACAACACCGTACGTGCGGATCCGCATACGGCGTTTCCTAACAAACGAAGGATTGCTCCCAATTGTCAGAGTTGTCCTTCAACCATTTCAATACAGTACCAGCCTTCTTCTTCAAGGGTGTAGTTGCTAAGAGCTTTCTTAATTTGCGCAGTATTAGACATTCGCCAATACCTGTTAGAACTATAGGCATATTCCTTCAAAGACGGGGTTCTCCACCCTAGCCTAATAGAGAATTCCTTGTATCTGTTCTCAGGTTTCTTCCACTGTTTCCACAGTAGTTGTCTAATTCTGCGTCTTATTAACTCGTCAGACTTTCTCATCCATTCTGAAGGGATCGCTCCCTTAAAATAGTTGCACCAGCCTCTTATGAAGACTTTTAAGTCTTCTTTAACTTTAGCAATTCCACCTGGAGCTTTGCGGTTCAATATGAGCTTTATATTCTTAAGGAATTTAGCTCGTTTCTTTTCATGGACAGTAGCAAAGTACTTTTGCGAGGGACGCTCCTTTTTCTTTCTCTGACTTACTCTTTGAGTAAAGCCAAAGCCTAGAAACTGAGACTTCTCACAAGCATGAAGTATCTTGGTTTTGTCTTTATTGACCTTGAGGAAGAGTTTCTTTTCAACAAATTCTGTCACATTTGCCAATATACGCTCCGCTGCTTTCTTGCTTCCGCATAGAATAACCATGTCATCAGCATAGCGGACAAACTTGATCCCTCTACTATCAAGTAGTTGGTCGAGTTCATTAAGCATGATGTTAGCTAGAATTGGACTAATTACGCCACCTTGGGGTGTTCCAATAGTAACTTTCTTGCTAACTTTGCCGTCTTCACTTATTGGAGCTCTTAAGAAGCGATGTATCAGAGATACAACTCTTCCATCCTTTATTCTGTCGGATAACAGTTGTAAGAGCTTACTGTGATTGACTGTGTCAAAGAATTTACTCAGGTCTAGGTCAATTACCCACTCAAGACCGCTGTTTACATACTCTAATGCTCTTGTTATCGCACCATTACAGCTTCTTGTTGGTCTAAAACCAAAACTATTATCAGAAAAGACCTTCTCGTATTCTTCAGATAGTACTAGGGCTACTGCCTGCTGTACAAATCTGTCGATTACAGTCGGAATTCCTAAAGGACGCTGTTCTCCATTGTCCTTTGGAATATAGACTCGCTTTATAGGTTGAGGTCTATATGTACCGTTCAGAATCGAACTTGAGATTTCATAAGGATGTTCCTTAATATAGCCAAGTAAACCACAGGTCTCCATTCCATCAACTCCAGCAGAGCCTCTGTTATTTATGACCTTTTTATAGGCTTTATTAAGATTACCCTTAGCGACTATTCTCTCTAGAGTTATCGATTCAAAGTTAATGTTACTCATTAGGATATATCCTTAACAGCTCGACCACTACCTAACACTACCCTCATGTTCCGCATTACTCTCATGCTTCGGCGTGCACTTCTGCCCTTATATTCTCGGCGTGCCCCTTTGCTGTGGCTTCGTTGTGTTTCGGTTCCTCCGACTTTTACATTTGTTAGGTTTGGTCCTTCACGCATAGTCATCGCTACTATGACTTCGGCTGACTTCTTGTCATTCGTTGTTACTACGGTTCCCCGCTGACAAGACCTCCTCAGGTAAGAACATTATCTTTCACTCCATCAATCCGCCATCTCTACACACTAGGTTCCGTCTAATTATTGGACTTTGGGTTATTGAGCACTCTTATCCACCTAGTATGCCTATAGATGATTTCTATTCGTCAGACCAGAGATTTGCTATCCACTGCTTTCAGCTATCACGTCACCGTGACCACCTTGTGGAGTTGCTAAGTCTTCCCATTAGCGGGCGACTTCGGGACTTGCACCCTATAGATAATGCCCATGCTGAGCACACTCAAATACCCTCGGATAAATCCGAGGGCTTGCTAGTCAGCATAATATAGGTACAAGCGATACCAATTGATGAATCTCTACTTTCCTCGATTTGAGGTGATCTTTACCTTGATTGGAGGCTGCTTGTTCTTTGGCCTAATCAGCTCCTCTGAACCTAAAGTTGATCCAGTTACGTTTGCAAGATAAACCATGAAGCTTGGAACCTCATCGGAAAGACCAGACCTTACAACACCTAAGGATGCAGTAAACTCAGCACCTAAAAGCACCAGCCACCAGCTGATATAGATCCAGACAAACAATACAGGGATAACAGCGATGGCTCCATAGATAGCCTCATAATTTGAGAAATTCAGTACAAAGATACTGAACAGCTTCTTGGAAACCTCAAAGGCAACAGTCACAAAGATAGCACCAAAAAGAGCATCCTGAAGTTTAACTCTTACTCTTGGGACAATCACATACAGCGCAGTCAGTACAGCACACTCAATAATGATAGGGAAAACGAAATAGGCTATCATCAGGGCTACACCAATATGAACCTTGGTGGAAATAGCGATAGCCATAACTCTTGTAAAGATCCAGATAATGATACCCAGAGCAATTGGGCCTAAGGTTAACAGAGTCCAGTAGATTGCAATCATGGATCCGAGCTTTCTTTTACCGCCACGCCAGATTCGGTTCAGACATTGATCGATTGAGCGGACCAGCATCAGAGAAATAACAAAGAAGATGATGGTACTGGTAGCAGTCAGTTTACCGGCGTGCTCCACAAAGGTACCGACATACTTGCCTAAAGACTCTGAAAATACAGGCATGAAGTTAGCCTGAGCAAAAGCTTTTAAAGACTCTCTGAACTCTGAAAAGGCAGGAAAAACAGCAAAGAAATAAAAGATTACACTGATAGCAGGAATCAGAGCCAGAATAGATGTAAAAGATAAGGCAGATGCTTCCAGACCTATAGAATCTCTTTTTACTCGATTGAAGAAATATATATAAAGTTCTTTCACGTTACCCACCTAATTTTTCAGAAAGTCTCTCTCTAGTATAGAGTACTATTCTACAATTTTTTGAGATGCGATAATAAGTTACATAAAAAAACTGTAAAAAAACTATGAGGCTTTTTCTTTTTCAGACCTCTTATAGGCATAAGTTTTTTCTTTTCCTGATGGGGAATTCTCAAGGTTCAGTGAGGCAATAAGTCTTCTTGAAATCTTTTCTCTGTGTGGTTTAACACGGTTTAAGAAGCTCATAGTAGCCTTATAGTGTTTTCTGTCATACTTCTCTCGCTTATATCCAGAATCTCCTTCAGGCATCTTAGGAAGGGATGACTTATCAGAAAGCTTAAGGTTATCTCCGTTATAGGCTATCTCATCTGCCGGTGTCGGTATAACCACTGTAGGGTCAGTAACCTTTACATAGTGAGGAACTGAATCTGAGACCTCATTGTTCTTTACAAAGTAGAACTCGGTACCATCGCTCTTTGAGGAATAGATG
>NZ_FPAH01000002.1 GCF_900116345.1 Succinivibrio dextrinosolvens
AGCTCAATAACCTGTCCTACAATCATTCTTATTGTTACCTGTCAGCTTCTGCTGCTTCTTTTAGTCATTCAACAGGTCAAATATTCTACCTCTAGGAAAGCTTCAAATAAAGCAGATAAAACTGAAACCTACGAAATTTTTGTAGGTTTTATAAATAATTTATAGATTTATTAAAACAGTTAATAGCCCATCAAAAAAGGACCCGCGGGTCCTTTCTAAATTCTCATCTTGTCTCTATTCTTTTTCGCCAAGCTTCAGCCAGAGTTTTGCAAGTTCAAGGTTGTCCTCAAAGGTCTGAGCTCCGCCTGTAAAGCCAGATTTGTGGATAAAGGTCATATTCTTAAGTCCGGTTGCCTTATCCAGCTCGGTATCGTTAAGTCCTCTCCACTCTGCAGGAGCTGACAGTCTGTTTTTAAAGCGCTGAGCCTTTGACTGAGGCAGAGACTGTACTCTCCATCTCTGGTTTCTGTCTGGGTATACCGCAATCAGGCAGTCTTTAAAAATCTCAGGATTGTTTAATACTGCACTGGTCCAAGGCAGTCTCTCATGCATAATCAGGATCTCTCCGCCAGCGTAGGCTTCAATAACCTTGGCAACTCCGCTTTCAGTGTGTAAAGCATTGATTGATGCATTAAGCAGTATGGTTTTGAGCATTTTGACTGTCTGGTTAAAAGACTTGTCCTGCTCTGCGCCAACCTTGTTAGGCAGATTCATCATTGCAACAATGAAAGGAATATCAGCTGTGGCCTGATAAAGCTCATTTAATCTGTTGACGATAGTTCTTTCGCTATCGGTCTTAGGTTCTGTTATCTGATCAACATAGCCTGTCAGCTGACCATTATCATTCAAGTCAATCATGGTCATGATATCTTCGTCGATTCTGATAAAGGCACTGTCGATAACTTTGGCTGAAGGTCGGAAATCAAGCTCCTTCTGTGCTACCTTTTTGAGGTATTCATGTCCGAACTTATTCCACATCAGTCCTGCGGTGGCATATTTGACACCGTTGTCTCGACACAGTTTAAAGTCCTTGGAGTGGTGGTCAAAGTGTTTATCATCATTGATATTAGATACATCAATAATAATGTCTGCTTTTTCTAGCTCGGCAGGATCACGTGATCTGATGATTGAGGAAGTATCAAAAAGATATGTAAGAATGGCACATGCAGTGGTTTCGTCTGCATGGAAGGTTCCGTCATGGGTAGCTATTATCATTTCAACTCCTTAGCTGCGAAAAATTCTATCACAAAAAAGGATGACAAATCGCCAAAAATTGCTATTATGGGCGCACTGTTCACTATTTAAATCTAATTATGTTAAAAGATAGCAAAGTTTATTTGGCTCCCCTTGAGGGACTTGCAGACGGACCTATGCGTCAGGTGCTCTGTGCTCACGGCGGTTATGATCTGTGTTTCTCTGAATTTATCCGTGTTACTGATCTGTGCGTTTCTGAAAAGACTCTGATCCGTGAGATTCCTGAGTTTTTAAATGACTGCAAGACTCCAGACGGTACTGATCTGCGTGTACAGTTTTTAGGAGATAATCCTAAAACTCTGGCTTTATCTGCCGTTAAAGCTCATAAACTTGGTGCAAAATCCATTGATATCAATTTTGGCTGTCCTTCAAGATTTGTTCATCACTCAGGAGCCATGCTGTTAAAAGAGCCGGAGCTGATGCACGAGATTATGTGTGCGGTCCGTGAGGAGCTGCCTCCTGAATGTGAGCTGTCTGCCAAGGTTAGACTAGGTTTTGCAGACAAGTCAGAGGCTCCAGAGGTGATTAAAGCTGTTGCTGTAGATGGCGTTAAGGAAATTACTGTTCACTGCAGAACCAGAAAGGATTTATATAAGGAAGATGCTTTAGACTGGCCTTCTTTACGTAATCTTCATGAGCTGGCTCCTAATGCAACTCTGATTGCCAACGGAAATATCAATTCTCTTGAAGATGCCATAAAGTGCAAGGAAATTACTCTGTGTAATGACTTTATGTGCGGCAGAGGAGCCTTTGCTATTCCTAACCTTGGTCATGTGATTAAGGAAGGGGCACAGCCATTCTCAATTGTTGATATTCTTAAAACTGATGTTGAGGTTATCGAGGTCTTTGCCAAGTCTAGACCTACCGAAAAGATGGTTATGGACAGGGCCAAGCAGTTTTTGGGTTATGCAAGAGTTCACAGAAGAGAATTAAATCCATTTTTTAAGGTTTTCTGCAAGTGCGTAACTATAAACGATGGACTAAAATTATTACATGACGAGATTAATCGTGAGGAGCAAAATTCTAATGATAATTAAATCTAAACTCGTTTTGTTTTCAGCCCTCCTTTTAGGCTGTGCCGCCTATGCTGATACTCAGATGGCCTATTTTCCTCCTGTTCCTGAATCTTGGGATGTTAAGGTTGAAGGAACTTCTATTGAGTATTCATCACCTGTGAACAAGAAAACCCAGCCTCAGCCTAAAACCAAGGTGCGTTTTCAGTACACCAAGACTACTCAGGACAAGGATGCAACTACTCTGGCAGAGGAGTATGCAAAAAACAATCAGTGCGGAACTCCTAGGGAGCAGGGTAAGTCTTTCTATACAATTTCATGTCCGAATATAGCCAGAAATGCCGTTATCGTCGGAGAACCTAACAATATGTACTTCATTGAACTGTCCGGTGAGGTGACTGCAGAGGCGAAGAATCTTATCAATACTTATGTAACTTCAATTGTTAACGGCAAGAGAACCTTTGAGGATCGAGAGATTGGCGAGAAGATGTCTCGTTAATTGAATCAGAATTTGTCATTCCTTAAAATCATTTCAAGAGAGTAAAAAGGCAGAAGGCGTATTGATGCTCTTCTGCCTTATTTTTCCTTAAATTTACTGATTATTCTTTATCAGAAGCTTCTTCCTTTTTTGGAAATACAAAGCTTGCAAGAATGCCGACAGTCAGTGCTGATGCAATCACTATCAGAGATGTGTAAACGTCGATATCGAAGCCTACACCGAAAAGATGCAGAGATGCAGCTGCAAACAGCTTGAAGGCAACAAAGAACAGCAGGAAGATAACTGCTTTTTCAAGATGAACCAGAGCGTTTCTTAAGGCATCCAGAATAAAGAACATTGAACGCAGTCCAAGCATTGCAAAGATCATACATGAGTAGACGATGAACGGATCTTTTGAAACAGCAATAACTGCAGGCACTGAATCAAATGCGAACATGACATCAGAAGTCTCGACAATTGCAAGACATAGGAATAAAGGAGTAGCGTAGAACAGTCCTTTTCTTTTTAGAACGATGTCTTTGTTCTCTTCTTTTTTCAGTTCCTCTTCAACATGCTCTTTTGAGATAAAGAAATTGTGTCCGTACAGTTTTGGATACAGAGGTAAAAACATCTTTACAAATCTGAAGGCTGGGTGAGCTGAGAAATCAGAGGTATCGGTGTTTTCCTTTTTCTTCAGCATCAGAATTGCAGAAAGAGCAACCATGATTGCAAAGATGATTTCCACATATGGTCCCAGAGCAAACAGGCTTGTGCCGATCAGTACGAAAATCAGTCGGAAGACAACTGCTCCGATAACACCCCAGTACAGTACACGGTGGGTATATCCTGATTTGATTCCAAACCATGAGAATATAGCCATGATAGCGAACAGGTTATCAACAGATAGTGCCATTTCAAATGCATAACCTGCAAAATACAGAGATGCAGCTTCAGCTGAGAAATGGAAGTACAGGAAGAGTCCGAAGGAAACACCTATAAAGATCCAGAATAAAGTCCAGAATGCGGCAGCCTTAATTGAGATTGGTTTGTCAGCTCTGTGGGCAAAAAGATCAATAACAAGGCCCGAAATAGCTAAAAGAGTAAAGATGATTAGAGTTTCAAGTTCAAGTCCAATATGAACAGTATTTTGCATATTTTTATGTTTTTTCCTAAAAAAAAAATGGTATGTGTTTTCTTTCACATACCATTATCTTTGTTTGCTTTTTTAAATCAAGTTTATTTTACAAAATTATAGTTCTGTAAAGGATTGCCTGAGATGTATCTTGATGTTGCATCTGCAAGAGGTGATGCATCAAAGCAGCTGGTTGTACCTAAATGGCAGGTTGGACCGTCAGGTCTTGCAAGCACCAGCAGGGTATCCTTGTCACAGTCGCAGGTGATTGATCTCATGTGCAGGAAGTTTCCTGATTCCTCACCTTTTGTCCATAGTTTCTGTCTTGCTCTTGAGAAGAAGGTTACATAATGGGTATCAATGGTCTTCTGGATCGATTCCTTGTTCATGTAGCCCATCATTAAAACCTGACCGGTCTGGCAGTCCTGAACAATAGCAGGGATCAGACCATCATTCTTTTCAAAATCCAAATCGTCAATACTTTCAAAACCATGGAAATATCTAATCACGGATACAAACTCCTTTTCCTTTTAAATAATCCTTAAGCTCAGGAATATGAATGGTTCCCTTATGGAATACAGACGCAGCCAGTGCTCCATCTGTGTTGGCAACTTCAAAGGCCTCGTAGAAGTGTTCCATAGTTCCAGCTCCGCCTGATGCGATAAGTGGAACGCTGCAGATTTCACGAACCTTTTTCAGTTGCTCTAAATCATAACCATTGCGCATACCGTCCTGATTCATCATATTCAGAACAATCTCACCGGCACCTCGTTTCTGAACCTCTTTAACCCATTCAAGAGTAGTCCAGGTGGTAGTGGTGGTTTTGCTGACATCGCCGGTATACTGTTTTACCTGATAGTTGTTAAGCTCTTTATTATAGTATGTATCGATTCCTACTACTACACACTGAACACCGAATTTATCAGCAAGACGGGTAATTAGAGTAGGATCGGCAAGAGCTGGAGAGTTAATGGAAATCTTATCAGCTCCATACTGCAGAATAGTTCTGGCATCCTCAACTGATTTGATTCCACCTGCAACAGCAAAAGGAATATTGATAACCTCAGCGACCTTGGCTACCCAGGATTTATCAACGCGACGGTTGTCTGAGGAAGCGGTAATATCATAGAAAACCAGCTCATCGGCACCTTCATCAGCGTATCTTTTGGCAAGGTCGATGATTGAGCCCATAACCTCATGATTTCTGAACTGAACGCCCTTGACTACTACTCCGTCACGAACATCCAGGCAGGGAATTATGCGTTTTGCCAGCATTTGATTGCCTCCTCGACTGAGAATTTACCCTCTAATAGAGAACGGCCCAGAACTACAGATTTAGCTCCTGCTCTGGCAACATTTCTGATATCTTCAAGTGAGGAGATACCGCCTGAGGCAATGATATCCAGATCTGGATATTTTGCATATAAGGATGCGTACAGTGAATTGTTTGCGCCTTTCATCATGCCGTCTTTGCTGATGTCAGTTACAAGCACATGCCTGATATGATAAGGCAGATAGTGACGCAGAATCTGATCCAAAGTGGTATCAGAAGTCTTCAGCCAGCCATGGGTTGCAACATAAGGTACATTGTCTGTAAGTCTGACATCTAATGCCAGTGTAAAATGTTCTGCGCCAAACAGCTTCAGCCAGCCTCTGACCAGATGAGGCTGCTTAACAGCAACTGAGCCAACAACAACTCGTTCAACTCCCAGATCCAGAAGATTTCTGATATCAAACTCTGATCTGATACCGCCTCCTGTCTGAATTGGAACAGGGGAAGCCTTAACAATCTTGCTGATCAGAGCTCTCTGTCTTAAAACAGGATCTTTGGCTCCATCCAGATCAACGATATGAATCAGCTCTGCTCCCTGATTGGCAGCATCATAAATTCTCTTGATAGGATCTACATCAAACACAGTCTTCTGAGCAAAATCACCTTGCTTAAGACGAACGACGTGACCGCCTGATAAATCAAGTGCAGGGATAATCAATTTTTTGCTCCTAGAAATTCTTAATAAAGTTTGTCAGTAACTGTTCACCTGCTGCAGATGACTTTTCTGGATGGAACTGAACCCCCATAAAGTTATCCTTTGCAATTGCAGATGAGAATTCTGTTCCATAGGTGGTTTTACCTATAGTGTAATCACCTGTCTGCATAGCAAATGAATGGTCAAAATAGAAATAGGCATCCTGTTTTATATCAGAAAACAGAGGATGAGCAGTGTGATTTACTGTATTCCAGCCCATATGCGGCAGACGCAGTCCATCGCACTTAAGCTTTACAACACGAGATTTTACAATATCAAGACAGTCAATAACGCTATCCTGACCTAATGGAACTTCCTCTGAATCTGTAGCCTGAATCTGCATCCCAAGACAGATACCTAAAAGAGGCTTTTTAGTTTCAAGAATGAAGTCTCTAAGCTTATATTTATTGATACCGTCCATTACTGCAGCAGCAGTACCTACACCAGGCAGAACCAGTCTGTCTGCATTCTGAAGCTCTGAGATTTCAGATGAAACTATGGCTTCATATCCGATTCTTTTAAATGCCTGTACAACAGAATTTAAATTGGCAGATCCTGTGTCAATGATTGAAATCTTCATGATTAAAGCTTTCCTTTTGAAGATGGCAGTTCATTTCCTGATCTTGCAAGTGCAACTCTCAGCGCTCTTCCGAAGGCCTTGAACAGGGCTTCGATCTGGTGGTGAGCATTACCTTCGCTTACGTACATATGCAGGCTTAGGCCCATAGCAACAGCAAGTGCGTGGAAGAAATGAGGCACCATCTGTGCAGACATCTGACCAACCTTATCACGGGTAAATTCAGCACAGAAATCAAACTTAACGTGAGGACGACCAGAAATGTCCAGTGCAACAGTGATATTGTCATCATCAAGACTGTCTGCAAATACCTTGGCATATACTTCATCCATAGGCAGCACAAAGCCGAATCTTCCGATTCCTCTCTTGTCGCCTAATGCCTTCAGTAAGGCTTCACCTAAGGCAATACCTGTATCCTCAATGGTATGATGATCGTCCACCTCAAGATCACCTTCAACCTTGGCATCAATACTGATTCCGCCATGGGTAGCAATCTGATCGAGCATATGATCAAAGAAGCCGATACCTGTATCAAAGTGAGAACGACCGCTATGATCTAAGTCCACAGTGATTTTAATCTTGGTTTCACGGGTATTTCTTTCAACCGTGGCAACTCGTGGCAGGGAACATAGCTCGTCTGCAATTCGATCCCAGCTCATTTTTTCAGGATCGTACTGTATAGGAGTGATTCCCATGTTCTGTCCCATCTTTACATCGGTTTCTCTGTCGCCGATGAAATAGGATTTTGTTCTATCCCATGAGGTATCTTTAAGATAGGCCATTACCAGTCCCAGTTCTGGCTTTCTGCAGCTGCAGTGATCCTCTGGCTTGTGAGGACAGATAAGCACCTGTTCGAAATCAATACCCTGACTTTCCAGGGTATTTAGAATAAGTTCATGGGCAGGAGTGAAGGTATTAAGAGGGAAGGACTCTGTTCCAAGTCCATCCTGATTCGACACCATGACAAAGGTATAGCCTGCAGCCTGAAGCTTTAGCAGGGCAGGAATCACATTTCTTTCAAACTTAACCTTTGATAGGGCATCAACCTGATAATCCTCAGGCTCTGTTACTAATGTTCCGTCTCTGTCGATGAATAGGTATTTCTTCACGCTAAATCTCCACGCTCTTCAGATAGCGCATCAGCTCCTCAAGCTCAGCATCTGAGCCGATGGTGATGCGAACGCAGTTCTTAAGACCTGGTTTTGTTTCAAAGGAACGCAGAATAACACCCTTCTGAACCATGGCGTCGAAGACCTTAGGACCATCCTTGAATTCAACCAGAATGAAATTACCTACAGAATCAAAAGTCTTTACAACAAATGGCAGAGTTTCCAAAGCCTCTTTTAGCTTTGCTCTTCTTTCATTGCACTTTACGACTCTGTCGCGGGTCATTTCGATACCGTGATCTGACAGGGCCTGAACTGCAATCTGAGCAACAGGATCAGCAATTGGGTAAGGATCGATTACCTTAAGCATTGCTTTGATAATATTTTCATTTGCTACTGCAAAACCACAGCGGATTCCAGCCAGGGCAAATGCCTTTGAAAGAGTTCTGGTAACAATCAGATTCTCGTAATCCTTTACCATTGAGGTGTAATCGTCAGCCTCTGAGGCAAACTCAATATAAGCCTCGTCCATAACGATTAGAGTATCTGGAAGAGCCTTTAAAAGCTTTTCAAGTTCAGATTTCTCAAAGATATTGCCTAATGGGTTTGCTGGAGAGTCAATAAAAACAGCCTTGATTTTAAAAGAGCTGCTGTTGACTGCATCAATCAGTGCCTGTGCCTTTAGGGAGAAATCAGCTTCTCTTTTGGCAGTTGCAACCAGCACATTATTGGTATTTGCAGCAACCTCATACATGCCATAGGTTGGAGGCGCAATCAGAATTCCTTCAGAGCCTGATTCACAGAATGTTCTGATGATAAGGCCGATAACCTCGTCTGAACCACGGGCAGCAAGTACCATTGACTTGTGAACGCCTGCATAGTCTGCGTATCTTTCGATCAGATCTTCTGGCTGACAGTCAGGATATCTGTTGAGAGTTGATGAATTTAAGAAATATCCCTCTGACTTAGGAGATTCATTGGCATTGAGGAAATTATGACCATGACCACCAATACGACGAGCTGATAAATAAGGGACAAGCTTCTGTACGTGTTTGGTTATTAGTTTTTCAAAGTTCATATTATTATCCTCAGTTAAATGTCTTTTACTCTCACAACCACTGCATTTCTGTGGGCATCCAGCCCCTCAGCTGAAGCCATGGAGGTGACAGTCTTAGCAATTTCTTTCAGGCCTTCACGTGATGCTCTCTGAATGGTATAGCGACGTCTGTAGTCATCTGTTCCAAGAGCACTGAAGGTCTTTGCATAACCATAGGTTGGAAGAGTATGGTTTGTGCCTGATGCATAGTCGCCTAATGACTCTGGTGTATAGGCTCCAACAAAGATTGAGCCTGCATTTCTCAGTTTACCGATGAGCATGTCAGGATCATCAATCTGCAGAATCAGATGCTCAGGGGCATATCTGTTGGATAATTCTGCAGCCTCATCCAGAGAGTCAACTACAAGGGCGGTACTCTTTGATAGAGCCTTTAGAGCTATTTCCTTACGAGGAAGAGCTTCAAGCTGTTCATCAACCTTCTGCATAACCTTCTGAGCAAAATCCTTGCTTAATGCAATCAGAATTACCTGTGAGTCAGGACCATGCTCTGCCTGAGAGAGCAGATCGGCTGCAATGTATTCTGGATTAGCGCTGTCTGAGGCAATAACCAGAACCTCTGAAGGACCTGCAGGCATATCAATTGAGGCGCCCTGAGCGTCGTTAGATACTATTCTCTTGGCCATGGTTACAAACTGATTACCTGGTCCGAAGATCTTCAGCACCTTTGGAACACTCTGTGTGCCATAAGCCATAGCTGCAATTGCCTGTGCACCGCCAAGATTGAAGATCCTTTTTACTCCAGCCTTTGATGCGGCATAAATGATGGCATCAGAGATAGGAGGTGGTGAGCACAGAATTACTTCAGGGCACTGTGCAATTTTGGCAGGAACAGCAAGCATCAGTGCTGTAGAAACCAATGGAGCGGAACCACCTGGAACATAAAGTCCAACTGAATCAATTGGGTGGGTATGAGTCTCACATACAATTCCAGGGAAGGTTTCAAGCTTTATATGATGAGGCTTCTGCTCAGAGTGGAATTTAGCAATATTCTCATAGGCTGTATCAATTGCATTTTTAAGGTCAGCATCAACCCTTTCACATGCAGCGCTGATTTCCTCTGCTGTCCACTCAATATTCTCACCCTCGAACTTATCCAGGGTCTTTGAATACTCAAAAAGGGCGGTATCGCCCTCTTTGCGGATTCTGGAAATAATTGATGTAACAATCTCTCTGATCTTGTCAGATGAGGCCTGAGCCGGTCTCATCAGAGCATTTTCCTGCTCTTTTGCGCTCAGGTCTTTCCAAATCTTTACTTCCATTTCTATCCCTTATTAGCCAAGCATCTTCTCAATTGGAACAACCAGAATTGAGGTTGCACCCAGAGCCTTCAACTGCTCTAGAGTTTCCCAGAATACCTTTTCTCTGGAAACTGCGTGCAGTGCTACTCTATCTGTGCTTCCTTCAAGTTCGATAATGGAAGGATTCTCTGCACCAGGAAGAATTGCTCTAATCTGCTCAAGTTTTGCCTTAGGAGCATTCATCATGATGTATCTGCTTTCAACTGCAGACATAACACCCTTGAAACGCTCTATGATAGTGTCGGCAATAGCCTGCTTTTCAGGGAATAAAGGTTGATCTCTTCCGATCAGTACAGCCTTTGATGTGTAAATTGTCTCAACTTCCTTAAGACCGTTTGACTGAAGAGTTGCACCTGTACATACAAGATCACAGATTGCATCAGCCAGACCTGCACGAGGGGCAACCTCAACAGAGCCAGTCAGAAGAACAGATCTGAAGTTAACACCGGCATTCTTCATAACACGACGAAGCAGGTGAGGGTAGGTGGTTGCAATCTTTTTGCCTTCTAAATCAGAAAGACCGTGCCATTCCTCTTCAGTTGGAACAGCTACTGACAGTCTGCAGTCACCGAAATTGAGCTTCAGAACTTCGTTGAAGCCTGTATACATTCCGTCTAATTCACGCTGCATGGTGGTTTCTTCAAGAACATTCTGTCCTACAATACCCCAGTCAACAACATGATCCATTACAAGTCCAGGAATGTCGTCATCACGTACTCGCAGAATGTCTATAGGCAGATTTTCAGCATGTGCAAGCAGATGATCTCGGTTAGAGGAAATCTTAATTCCACTGTCTTTGAATAACTTTAAGGTTTCATCAGTTAGTCGCCCGGATTTCTGAATTGCAATACGCAGGCGCTTCTTTTCGCTGCCATTATTTTCGCAACATGCTTTGCAAGTACTCATATATATCTCTTTAAAATTAAATGAAAAACAATAAGAAAAAGTGAATTAAATCACTTAGAACTCTAATAGTGTAACATAATTAAAAATAAAGCAAATATATTGAAAAACAACAAGAGTCGAGATCCAAAACTGATCAGTTTTGGATCTGATTTAAAGATAATGTTTTGAATCGGGGAGTTTTTATCTTAGGTTTTCTTCAACAATCCTATCTAGGGTTCCATCATCCTTCCATTTTTTTATTAGATTGTCGATGAATGGAGAAAGATCTGATCCCTTTGGGGTGACAATTCCGTAGGCCTGAGGAGCAAACTCATCCTTTAATATTTTTTTGTTGACGTCCAGATGCGGTAAAAGAATAATCCTGTCGTTACAGAAGCCCTGAACATCATTTTCTTCCATCGCCTCCATTACAGCCTCATTGGTGTCGTAGGAAACGAAGCTTATCTTATTGTTCCATGAGTCTGCACTGAAAGTCTTTTCATCAAATTCTTCCTTTGCAATAATTCCTTTTGAAACCATGTACTTAACCAGTTCCAGTGCGGCAGTTGCGTTTTGAATTACACCAATTTTCTTTCCAACCAGATCTTTTACGGAATCTATGTTTGTATTTTTGTTTACCAGCACTGAGATGTTGGTTATAAAGTATGGAGATGAAAGATCGTATTTCTGTTTTCTTTCTTCTGTAATGGTATATGTACCGATCATGCAGTCTGCATAATCGATTTCCAGCATATTATCTCGATTGGTTGGGGTTGTTGTGATAAAGGTTACGCTAACCTTATCTCCTATTTCTTTTGCAATCATTCGAGCGAGAGTAGGTTCAAGTCCGATATAGTCACCGGTTTTACTATCCTGCATGGAAAGTATTTCTAGATCATTGTTTACAGAAACTCTTAGCTCTTCATTTGTTTTAATTCTCTGCAGCCTGCTTTCCTCAGAATAGGATGCAAAGCTTAGAGATAGAGCAAGAACACCAGCTGAAAGTATTACTGATAATTTATTTAACTGCATTTTTTAGATCCACCAAATACACAACTTCTGACTTTAAGTTTATTTGTATAAAAATCAACCGTAAAATATATTTGACAAGCACTGTGACGCAAGCCAAAAGAATTTGTTTAATTTTCGTTAAGTTGGTTGTTTTTTGAGCAGTATAAAGACAGGAAAGTCGTCTTTTGTAAGACGACTCGAATGTTTTTGTGTAAGGAAATTTTCTCTCTGTATTACTTGTAAAAATCGGAATGACTTTTATTTCTCTTTCTTACAAAGATAGACAGGAATAGTAATAGTGCTACCAGAGTGGATACTGAGAAAATTATCAGGATCCAGAATGGCATACTCTGTCCTAAAAATTCCCAGTTAAGTTTGTCTGAACATATACCCACAGCCTTAAACATAAATGGGGCAATTTCATCTAATGGAAGAAAATCTGGAAATTCTGTTTTGAGCTTACAGGTTGAACCGAAAATAGAAGATGAATTGTAAGCCTGATAATGTTCAAAGGTTACAATTAAACCTCCGATTGAGGAGGCCAGGAATGCTACTGCACAGAGGAATCTTACAACCAGAAAATTAGCTGCTATAGCTCCAACGAAACCAGCGACAATAAAACCTAGAAAATAGGCTCTTTCATATACGCAGTTTACGCAAGGATCCAGATGGAGATTATATTGAAAATATAAACCACAACCTTCAAAAGCAATGCCTGCCACTAATAATAGAAACCAAAAGAATCTAGAGGAACAGATCAGCTTAATTATCTGGAACACATTAACTCCTAAATCGTGTGGAAAAATTCCTACACGCAAATAATATCACTTTCTTCTACTTATAGATTAGAAGATCATTTTTTTATTACAAATTAAAGAGTTGTAAATTTCAACGAAAACTTGATACAGCTTACAAATTTTGGGTAAAAAAATCCCGCATTTACTATTTATATGCGGGATTTACGGTAATTATTTGCCTAAAATTAGCTCAACTGTAGGCATATGCAGTATTCCGTTTGAAACGAACCACTCTGATGCGATTGGCATTAGGAACCAGGTGGTTACTAAACCAACTACAGTCAATACGATGGTATATGGTAGAGCCATGTACATCATCTTAAAGTAAGGCAACTTAATTAAAGCTGCGATTGGAGAGGTTAAAAGGAACAGGAATGCAGCCTGACCGTTTGGAGTAGCAACTGATGGCAGGTTGGTACCGGCGTTGATTGCAATTGCCAGCTCGTCAAAGTGCTCTGGAGTAATAACTCCGTCAATTAGGGCGTCTCTTACCTGTTCAATATAAATAGTTGCAACGAATACGTTGTCAGATACTGAAGAGATAATTCCGTTTGCCATATAGAAAATAGGAATATGGAACTCTCTTGGAGTGGAGAATACCCAGTCAATAATTGGAGTGAATAGGCCCTGCTCTGCAATAACTGTTACAACTGTGAAGAATACACATAATAAGGCGCAGAATGGCATTGATTCTGTAAATGCCTTTCCGATAGGACCTTCAGAGGTTACACCGCATAAAGAGGTAGCAAGTACAATAACACTTAAACCAATCAGACCTACAGATGCTAAGTGGAAGCCTAGCGCAAAGATCAGCCAAACTACACATAAGCCCTGAACAACCAGGTTGATCTTATCTCGCTTGGTCAGTTCTCTGGTCTGATCCTCATCGCGCTTAACCATGATCTCATAGATAGGCTGTGGCATTACATGTCCATAACCGAATAATTTGAATTTCTCAAGTAATACACAGGTTAAAAGACCGCAGGCTAAAACCGGTAGAGAAATTGAACACATACGGAAGGCATAATCCATAAAGCTCCATTTGCAGACGCTACCGATAATCAGGTTCTGAGGCTCACCAACCAGAGTACAAACACCACCTAGGGTTGTACCAACTGCAGCATGCATTAAAAGACTTCTTAAGAATGCTCTGAATTCTGTCAGGTTCTGCTTATGTTCCTCTGGAACAATATCATCATTAGTGCTTATTAGAGCCAGTGCATTGTCGTTGGTAATGGTCTTCATATAAAGCTGATACAGACCAACACAGGTTGAGATGATAATTGCAAGAACTGTCAGAGCATCAGCGAATGCTGATAAAAAGGCACTCATGAAACAGAACATGAATGCCAGCTTGATATTTGATCTTACCTTCACCAGAAGTTTTGTGAAGAAGAATAAAAGGAAGTCACGGACGAAGTGAATACCTGCTACCATGAACATCAGAAGCATGATTACTTCAAGGTTGGCTTCAATCTCATGGGTAACATTATGAACATCACACATGCCGATAAAACAGGCTTCAATAACCAGAAGACCGCCAGCTTCAAGTGGATAGCAGTCAAGTGCCATTGCAAGAGTGAAAATGAATTCAAGTACTAAGAGCCAACCTGCAACAAACATTGAATAATGGGCAACGATTGGATTTAATACCAGAAAAGCTATTATTACGTTTTTATACCAGGCAGGTGCATTACCTAAAAAGTTAAGCACTCCGGCCTTAGCATAGCTTATTGAAGTGTTCATACAGCCTCATGTTTTTTCTAAATGTGTATTTCATTGATGTTGTAATCTTTGTGTTTTGTAAAAAAAAATAACATTATTAAGAGAATTCTTTAAATGCTAGATTTTTTAAGAATCAACTTAAAAGATTATCAAAAAGATTATATTACGAAAGCGTTGATTTTTTAATAGCTTAAAAGGGCATTTGTCATGCATTTTGAAAATTAATTTAATTTTCTTGAGGCTGCGTTTTGTTGAGCTGTCAGGTTGCACTCATAAAATGCAGATTAGACTGGAAAAAGAGAATATAAATACACCGCAGATTTGCTGCGATGTATATGAATGTTTGTCAGACTTGAGCCTTCTGTGAATCTTTACTGTTGACAGATCTTAGTGAAAGTAAATTCAGTACATAGAAGAGAATGTACAGAACATAGATTCTTACAAAAAGATAAAGGTAGACAGGATCAAACGCACCTTCTTTTTTAAGGATCACTGACTCAAGATACATAATCTTGTAGTGAGCGAAACTGTTCTCTATGATCATTGCCAGAACATAGAAGAGAACAAAAATCAGGATATAGAGATGCAGATTTTTGGCAACGGCTACCAGTGTAAGCTTTATGCTTAAAAGGTTACTCTTATTATCTGCTTTTAACTCGCATATACAAGAGTATGTTGCAATAAGAACAACGAGTGCAAAAACAATAACAGCACTTATTCCAAAAAGTGTGGACATATTTCTTGCATACTCGATCTGTTCCGGAGTAGCAATCTGAAGTACCTGATTGTTTAAAGCCTTTTCCTTATAGATCTGAAGATACTGTTCAGCCTTGTAGGAAACGCATTTGTACACTGCATAAAGAATAGCGAAATACACAATCTGTGTATATACAAAGACTTTCAGACAGAAGATTTCTACAAAGCTTTTCTTATCAACAATATTCTGTTTTGAAAATTCAGTGTAGTAAAGATTTGCTGCAAGGTTAGGAAAGACAACGGCTAAAGGCAGCAGTAGAATTCCAATTAAAGGATGCATTACTGCTTTGAGTACTGCGGAAAAAATGCCGCCCACAGCGACAGCATGTGGGCGGATGTATTCGATATTTTCTGTCATATTAGATGAATGCAGAAGATATGATAATCAGCATTACCTGAGGAGATAGAATTCTCAGGAACATTACAAATGGATATACGGTTGCGTAACCAATTGATGAAGCTTCAGCATCCTTGTACATACCATTTGCATAAGCAAGTGCTGGAGGATCAGTATAGGAACCTGCTAATACACCGCATAGAACTAGATAGTTAATCTTGAATACCTTGGCACCGATGAATCCAACAATCAGCAGAGGAATGATGGAAATCAGAGTTGCCCAAGCCATCCAGTGAAGACCTAGACCATTGGTTAAGGTCTCCCAGAATCCATTTGCACCAGCTCTGATTCCAACGATTGTCAGGAACAGAGTAATACCGATTTCCTTGAATGCAGACAGAGCTGAAACAGGAAGTCTCCAGTGCATTACGTTCTTGGTCCACATGTCACCAAATCTTGCAAGCATAATTGCGCATACCAGAGTACCACCGATTACACCTAACTTCATAGGAGCTGGAACACCTGGAATTGGAATTGGTACAGAACCTAAAAGCATACCCAGGAACAGACCGATGAAGATTGGCATCATTGGAACGTGGTTCATGGTGGTTGATGAGTTACCTACAACCTTACCAGCCTTACGGATGTTCTCCATTGTACCAACAACGTTGATTTCGTCGCCTAAGGCAAGACGTAAATCAGGAGTTGGCATGAACTGAATTCCAGATCTGAATACACGAGAAATTACAAGACCGAACTGGTTCTCAAGATCAAGTTCTGCAAGGGTTCTTCCCATTACATGGTTGTTGGTGATAATCAGATGACGAACAGAAATTGTTGAACCGTGAGTGGTTAGAACGTCCTTGGTCTCAGTACCGATTGCCTGAGATGCCTTCTGAACATACTTGGCACCGCCAACTAAGTGAACAATATCGCCCTTCTTAAGAATCAGATCTTTTGTAGGAACTGAAAGCTCACCGTCTCTCTTGATACGGGAGCAGATTACGGTACCGTCAGCAACACATGGAATATCATTGATTGTCTTGCCAAAGTAATCTGAGTTTTCAATTTCTACGTTTGAAACGATTGGAGTATCAACACCACGACCTTTGCTTTCTGCGTAAGCGCTTCCTTCACCTTCAATGCTGATGTGGAAAACTGCTCTTAAAAGAATCATGGTGATAAGAATTGAGCAAACACCAAAAGGATATGCAACAGCATATGCCTGAGGAACAGTCTTGGTGTCAAAGCCTAAAGCAATTGCATCTCTTCCTGAAGCCTGAATCTGAGCTGAAAGATCACTAACCATGGCAATAGCTGCTGACAGAGCTGGAGTATTGGTGATACCACCTGAATACATACCAACCATAGCATCTGGAGTTACGATGCCGCAGTAGAACATTGTTAATGAAATAATGCAACCTAAAACAATGATTGAAACTGCAAGAGTAATAAGCTTCAGACCATTACCTCTTAAGGCGGCAAAGAAGCTTGGACCAACCTGAATACCGATTGCGTAAACGAATAACATCAATCCGAATTCCTGAAGGAAGTGAAGAATGGTTTCTTCTGAGGTTGCAGCACCGGTTGCTGAAATTAAATCAAAGCCAAAATAAGCGTGTGCCATGTGTCCGACAAAAATACCAGAGAACAGCACGCCACCGATTCCGACACCGACACCTTTATATTTAAGCTGGCCGAGGCCAATACCTAAAACAGCGCCGACTGAAACGTAAATAATTAACAGGGCAAGAGATGACATTTATAAATCCTAATTGGATAAACTGACATACTTCACTTTGCTTGAAAGTGAAGCTTCTTGTTTAACGGATCTTTACGATCCTGTTCTATACAAGCTAACCCCGTGTGTCCCACGGTTTTAGTTTGCCTTAAACTAAGATAACCTTTCGTAATCCCAATGTTTCGCTTTTAACTTCAGAGAAATATAAGAAAAACATTTAAATTCCGAGAGGTAAAATAAATTTGACAAATATATTAGCCAAATAAATTCCGCGTGTATTGTATCACAGTAGATTTGAGAATTTTTAACCAATTCACATTTTTTCTAAAATGTATTTTTTTTGATCTTTTTTGTGATCACATGACTAGAGAAGATCTGTGGATATGTAGATGCAGTTTTCCTCTGGAGCGTAGTCCAGCAAAGGCTCGTCGAAGTTTTCATAGCTCCAGTCGTTGATTTCCTCAATAGCTGCATCTGAGGACATGAATTTCAGACTCATGCATAGGCCTTTGAACTCATTGATATCAATAACATCGGTCTCAAGACTCTTGATAGCTTCAATAAGTTTTCTGGCATTGTCTGATGAATAATTAATCTTATTATCATCTGTATCAGAAATTTCAGTTTGAATATCTTCTGAAATGTTCTGGCTCTCAGCATCCAGGGTACCCTCGTCTATACGGATCTGAGTTATAACATCCTGAATCTGCGCACTTTCCTTGAGTTTAGAATCGATCAGAGAGGAATCCAGATTTTTGGTATCAAAGGAATTAGCCTTAAAGAAACTGTGCTCTGAACTTCTATACAGGGAGGATGATATTCCTTTTTGAGTTTTTTGTCTGTCTTCTGTTGACAGCTCGCTGTTTTCCTTAACTGCCTTAACCGAGGATTTTACATTCATCAGAGTAAAAATCAGACCGAATTTCTCTGTCAGATAGTTCTTTAAAGGAGAGGTCCTGATTTCGTCAAGAACAATTCTCTTAAGGTAGCTTATGCACAGCTTAAAGTTAGGATTGTTTTTCTGCTCGGCATACAGATTACTGTAGTAGTTCTTTTCAAATGGTCTGGTTCCATGCATCAGCAGTCTTAGGGTATTGAAAAACTTGATGGCATAGACATTCTGCTTTGGAGTCAGTTCCATGTATCTTGATAATCTTACTTCAACTGTATTTACCGGTACTACATAATTGAAGATGATAAATGCCATCTGTGCTGCACAGAGTTTATCCAGAAACTCGTCTGTCATTTCCTCTGCCGGCAGAGATGTTGTAATAATCTTGTGCTGCTTTAGTTTTGCTCTGGCTTCCTTTGGTAGAGACATATCAATAGGAACAACCATAAGACCGAGCTTTGGGAGATGATCTTCAATGCATTCTGTTGCCAGGAAGGAATATTCAATTTTAAAGATGTCACACAGCTGAGAATATTTATTGAAGATAACCTCATTGAGATTTCTCTTGATGGTCTGAGCCTCAAGTCTACCTAGTTCTCCTGTGATAAGTTTTGCCAGAGTATGATCTGACTGTGGTTTAACTGTTGAGAGGTATTTGATGATATTGTCGGCTGCTGAAAATTCCTCTCTGATTCCATCTAGGCAGGAATTTCCATTTTGATCGTTAAATTCTGTAATGATATTTATGGAGTTATCTCCACAGATAGGAGCAATTAGATTTGCAAAGATCGGATGATGTATCAGTGTCTGAAGATTCTTATGGGCATGAGAGCTCATCTGTCTTAAGGCTTCATCAAAAATTAGATAATTGTTGAACTCTTCCCTGTGCTCACTGTAATGGGCAACAGTAGAGCTTAGCTCTCCAACATTAAGATCTTTAAACAGGCTGTTTAGAAAATTCTCTGATATGAATGTTCTTATTTTTCCTGCAATAACTTTTACAAAATAGTCGGTTGTTCCTTTTAGATCATGCAGCCACTTGTATTTAGACTGATCATTGTCTGTTGCAAGATGATATATGTAAAGCTCGAAGATTTCTCTGTTTTTGGCGTATATATCAGAAATATCATCCTTTCCCTGTGAACTTAGCAATGAGAATAGGGAAAGCTTTGTCAGCTCGGGATAATAGAACATTCCGATAAGAACAGAGCTTTTATCTTTAATTTTGTCAAAAGATTTTTCTGGTGCTTCAAAGAATGCAAAGTAAAGGGTTCTTAAAAAGAGAAGTTCTACTAGCTGGGTATTCTGGTATTCAGCATTTAGCTTCTCAATGGCCTCTTCAAGATCTTTTCTGTCGTATGAAACAAACAGGGGATTTAAAATCAGTCTGATAAAGAAATTAAACAGCAGAATCTGAATACTTGTTTTATCGGTAGAATTTGTTCTGCTGCTTTTGGTACTGATTTCCTCATTACCTTTTATATAGGAGAGAAATTCCTCAAAGTTCTCACATTTGTTTGGCTCAAGTATTTTTTCCTGAGTGTAGTAAATGTTAGGAAAGACAATAGATGTCTGCTTATCATCAGTTGTGTAGACGAAATTTGCTTCTCTATGTTCAGGCAGATCTATTTTTTGAAGTCTTATGATATCGTTTTGTGGAATCAGTTTTTCAATGTGAGGAGTTACATGAGAACCAATAAAGTTATAAAGATTCTTAACAAGTTCGTTTTTAAGAACAGGTGAACCCTCTGCTATTAATCTGCAAAGCTCTTCCTTGTTGTTTTCATGCGCAGCAAAGGAATTTATATAGTTGTAGCAGTTGTTCTTTAGGTCAAGGAACATTCTTTCCACAAAACCGGTGGAAATTTCCTCTCTAACAAATTCAGAGTTTAACCTCTTTAACTGCTTAATCTGTAAGTCATTTTTTTCTGGTTTGTCCGCTACAAGCTGCCTGTACGCATTTTCAAGATCATTAATAAAAGGATAATCGAGATTAAATGGTTCTTTGTAGTTTGATGATGCAGAGATTGCTGCCAGATACTGACTAACCTTCAGCTGATTGTCCTTATCAAGTGGTTTAAAGCAGAAAGCAGGATTCTTGTAATCACAATGGCGGTTTCTGTATTCGCTTGAGTAGGTGTAGCAGGTTCTGATATAGGCAAGACCTTCCTTTGGCAGCTCCATCTTGCTTATGATGTTGTTCAGGGCTACTCTCTGATGGGGATCAAGCTTGGCGGAGCTGACTACAAAAAGTCCTTCAAAAACTCTCAGCATGATGTTGTAGTTTGAAAGCTTAACATTCATCATGTTGATATGTTTTAAGTCCTTTACTGTTGGAGTTTTCTTGGCTGCCACCAGTGCTTTTACCGCAGCACAGTCTTCATCATTATTGAGATCTGGTTTGGTGGTGATAAAAATCTTGTCGTAGAAGGACAGGTCAACCGGAACAGAACAAGGAACCAGCTTTAGATTTATCTTCTCAAGATAGGAGTTGATATCTATATATATCTGTTGTGCTGACTTATCAAATTCTGTATGGTCATACTCAAGATTTAAAGTGCTGCAGAGCTCTGAGAGAGACATACAGATAAAACGGTGAGATGAAGCCTCTGTATACAGGTCTCTTATTGTGTCTAAGAGATCTGAAGGAAGATCACCAATTCTCTGTTTATAGTATGCAGCATCTTTTTTCATGAAAATGAAATCGTCCCTTTATCTTTTTAAATCAAAGAGGTTAACTTGTTCTAGTTTAACACTTAATTTAAGAAGTGAGACAGGCAGGGTCAAATTTATATACTCCATTGAGAAAATCAATGATTTCTTTTGCCGCCGCTGTTTTCTGTTTTTCACAGATTTTTCTAAGATCTTTCTGCTGTTTTTCGTTAAGGCTTTCTATACCTTCATCATTTAACAGATTAAGATACTCAATCAGCTTTGAATTATCTGATTTAAAAAGCTTTTTTATCTGCTCAAGTCTATATTTTCCGATATCAGACTCTGTTTTTTCCTGATAGCACAAAGGCAGAGTTGAAAGGGCAATTTTGGTAAGATTTGCCTCAAGCATCGGGTTAACTGCGTGAGAGAGTACTGTTCCGTCAAGTTTTTCTCTGCAGCTGAATTCACGGGTATAGATTTTCTTGCTGATAAACTTGCCGTCATTTACAGGATAGTTGTCCCAGATGGTAACTTTTCTATTAAACCTGTGATTGATATTCTCGATATCTTCTCTGGTAATGGATTTTGAAAGAACTTTGTTGCCGGTCCAGAATATTTCAATGTCAGAAGGCAGATCTTCTGTAATCTGTTCAAAATAATCTTCTGGGCGTGTCCCGAAAACCTTGTCCAGAATCGGATCAAAACTGTAGTAGGTAGGACAGAAAATCAGGCGGATCTCTTTTCCTTTTAAACGTTTGAAAATATCTTTAACAATCTGCTTCTGTTTTACTCCTTCATCTTTTGTATAAAGCTTGATGTCATCGAACAGAATCGCAATGATATCAGTATTGAATTCCTTTATGGCTGTATCAATTTTCTTATATAAAACAGGCAGTTTTCTGTCTAGCTCTTCTGTGACTCCCAGAGGAGAGATTCCTATACCGAATTTCATTCCGTGAGCATGACAGAAGGAGGAAAACGTCTTAAGTTTCTTCGATTGTTCCTCTGTAAAGTCATCCATCCAGGCTCGTCTTAGAGAACGGTCGTTTTTTGGTGCATATATATAGTAGGAATAACCGTTTTTTGAGGCAAAGGAGCATAAGGATTCACGCTGTCTTTTTGTATACAGTTTTCCATAAAAACCTTCAATAATTCCAAGTGTGGTTTCCATAATGTCTCCTTAATGTGTATTCTTTGATTTTACTAGTTTTTTAACAGAAAATAACAACAGATGGCATATTTGTGTATAACCTTTTGACCGTTGCCACATTTGCACATTGATTAGATGGCTTTTCGCTAGTATAATATGGTGGTTTATGTAGACGCACGGCACAGTTATATACTCCGATGCGTCAATTTTTGTATGTTAATTACTGCAACCCAAATAGAGGAAAAAAATGCAGGTTTCAACCGAGAAAAAAGAAGGTGTACAGCATCTTCTAACTGTTACTGTGCCAGCAGAAGACGTAAAAAAGGCATATGACGCAAGTTTCCGCAAATACGCTAAGAACGCAAAGGTAGATGGTTTCCGTAAGGGCCACATCCCTGCTAAAGTTCTAGAGAGCCAGTTCGGCGGACAGATTTATTCAGACGCTTATGATTCACTAATCAATAAGACCATCGGCAAGGCTATTGATGAGTCAAAGCTAGAAGTAGTTGGCTATCCACGTGTTGAAGTAAAGAAAGCTTCATTCAAGAATGATGAAGAGTTCGTTTACGAGGCAACTGTTGAAGTTAACCCAGAGATCGAATTAAAGCCTTTTGAAGAGTTAAAGTTAAAGAACATCAAGGCTGAAGTTACTGATGCAGACGTAGAGAAGATGATTGAGAACTTACGTAAGCAGCAGGGTAAGTGGCAGGTTAAGGATGATGCAGTAGTTGGTCAGGGTACCCGTGCATCAATCGATTTCCTAGGCCGTTCAGAGGGTGTTGAGTTTGAAGGCGGTAAGGCTGAGAACTTCACTCTGACTGTTGGTGAGACCCAGATGATTCCTGGCTTCACTGAGCAGATCGAAGGCCACAAGGCTGGTGACAAGTTCACTATTCAGGTTAAGTTCCCAGAGGAATACCACGCTGAGAACCTAAAGGGCAAGGACGCTGAGTTCGACATCACTGTAAATTCAGTTTCAGAGCTTGTTCTTCCAGAGGTTAACGAAGACTTCGTAAAGATCTTCGGTGTTAAGGATGGTTCAATCGATACCTTCAAGTCAGATCTTCGCAAGAACATGGATCGTGAATTATCACGTTCAGTTTACGTAAAGACCCGTCAGAACCTGTTCGATGCTCTTGTTGCTCAGTACGGCGAGTTTGCTGTTCCACAGGCTTACATCGATGCAGAGATCGAGCGTTTAGCTAAGAACTTCGAGATGCAGATGAAGGCTTACGGTATGACCAAGCTTCCAGCAAGCTTCAAGAAGGAAGAGATGTTCAAGGATGAGTCTGTTAAGGCTGCTCGTCTAGGCATTATCGTTCGTAAGATCATCCTAGACCTAGGCTGCACCAAGCCATCAGATTCCTATGTTGATGCTCAGCTGAACCAGATCGCTGGCGCTTACGAGGATCCAGAAGAGGTAATCGCTCAGCTACGTAAGGATAAGGCTCAGTTTGAGAACATCCAGAACGCAGCTATCGAGGCTGAAGTTGTAGCTAAGGTAATGGAAAAAGCTGCTGACGGCGACGAGACTATGTCATTTGACGAACTAGTTCGTGCACGTTAATCTATAATTACTACTATAAATAAGGAGCTTTGCTGCTAATGTTAAATTTTGAAGATCAGCCTAGACTGGCATCATCACTGGTACCAATGGTTATTGAACAGACTGCAAGGGGTGAGAGATCCTTTGATATATATTCACGTCTGTTAAAAGACCGAGTGATTTTTTTAACTGGTGAAGTTGAAGATCACATGGCTGATCTGATTGTGGCACAGCTCCTGTTTTTAGAATCAGAAGATCCTGACAAGGATATCTATCTGTACATCAATTCTCCTGGTGGCGTAGTTACAGCTGGTTTAGCTATATACGACACCATGCAGTACATCAAGCCAGATGTCTGCACTTTATGCATGGGACAGGCCTGTTCCATGGGCTCATTCTTATTGGCCGGCGGAGCTGCAGGCAAAAGATTTGCTCTGCCAAATTCTAGAATTATGATTCACCAGCCTTTAGGTGGATTTAAGGGTCAGGCAACCGACATTATGATTCATGCCCAGGAGACCCAGCGTATCAAGGATACCTTAAACGGTATTCTTTCAAAGCACACAGGCAAGAGTTTAGAGGAAGTTGTTCAGAATACTGAAAGAGACAACTTCATGACTTCTCAGGAAGCTTTGGATTTTGGTTTGATTGATAGAGTTATAACAAACCGTTCTGAAATTACTGCTTCAGATAAGGAAGATTAATCATGTCTGATACCCCAAAAAGTACTTGTTTATTCTGTGGACAGGGTTCATCTGAAACTAGAACTCTGATTAAGGCTCACGGAACCTGCATCTGTTCAGACTGTATTACCAAATGCTACAAGATGCTTGAGCAGCGTGGCATGTCAAAAGGTTCAAAGGGCAGTTCAGGAATTGATCTTGATAACATTCCTACTCCACGTGATATTGCAAAGCATCTTGATGAGTACGTAATTGGTCAGGATGATGCCAAGAAGGTTTTATCTGTAGCTGTTTATAATCATTACCAGAGACTGCGTCATGCAAACAATGACTCTGGTGTTGAGCTAGGCAAGTCAAACATTCTTCTGGTTGGTCCTACCGGTTCAGGTAAGACTCTGCTGGTTCAGACCCTGGCTAAATTCCTGAATGTTCCATTCGCTATCTCTGATGCAACCACCCTAACCGAGGCGGGTTATGTTGGTGAGGACGTAGAAAACGTGATTGTACGTCTGCTTCAGAACTGCGATTTTGATGTTGAAAAGGCTCAGAAGGGTATTATTTATATCGACGAGATCGACAAGATTGCCCGTAAGAGTGAAAATCCTTCAATTACCCGTGATGTTTCCGGTGAAGGTGTTCAGCAGGCTCTTTTAAAGCTTGTTGAAGGTACTGTTGCATCTGTTCCACCTAACGGTGGCAGAAAGCATCCTCAGGAAAAGAATATCGAAGTAGATACTTCACAGATTCTGTTTATCTGTGGCGGTGCTTTTGATGGTCTTGAGAAGGTTGTTGAGAAGAGAGTTTCCAAGAAGTCAGGTATCGGCTTTGGTGCCGAGGTTCTTGGTGAGAATGAGAAGATGTCTCTTTCCGACAAGTACAAGAATGTTGAGCCGGATGATCTGGTTAAATTCGGTATTATTCCAGAGTTCGTCGGAAGAATGCCGGTTATCACCGCTTTATCTGAATTAAGCCGTGATGAACTGATTCGCGTTTTAAGAGAACCAAAGAATGCCATCATCAGACAGTTCGAGGAAATGTTCAAGTTTGAGAATGTTAAGCTTGAGTTTACCGAAGAGGCTTTAAATGCAATTGCAGATACTGCAATTAAACGTCATACCGGTGCACGTGGACTGCGTTCTGTTGTTGAAGGTCTTCTGTTGAATACAATGTTCGATATTCCTTCAGTTAAGGATGTTGAAAGAGTTGTTGTAGACAAGAATACTGTTGAAAAACAGGAAGAACCTATCGTAATCAAAAAGGACGATTTTGAAATCGCCTCTAATTCTTAATATTTAAGGCCTCCTTCTGGAGGTCTTCTATTAAGTTTCGCCTGTATTCCCAATGTCGGGATATTCAAAAATATTGGAAGATAATAGTTATTTTAAATCTTTGCCAATTATTCAACTTTTACTTATTTGTTGTTTTTGCGAATTTCTCTAATCTTTTCGATGGATATTTCGGTAATGTAGCTAATGGTTTCGTCATCAAATCCTTTATTTATCATCTTTAGGATAATATTGCTTTCTCCCTTAGCAATTCCTTCCCTGTAATATCCTTCGGTATCTGATTTATAATCCATCATCGCCATTTCTCGATTAACATAAGCTAAGCGTTCATCTAAATCGTCCATAAATCTATCTGTTGCATCTAAAGCATCTTTAATTTTTGAATCCTGCATGCCTAGCTCCTGCAATTCGAAAATTACAATTATTTGCTGAGAATTCTGCTTGTAATAAATCTCAGCAAATTTTAACTTTTGACTTATTGGTTATTTTTGCGAACTTCTCTAATTTCTTCTATAGATATTTTTGTTAGTTTGTTAATGGTTTCGTCATCAGCTCCATTTTTCATCATATTCCTGATGATATCGTAACGCTCCTCAGCTCTTCCTTCAGCCTTTCCTTCAGCTTTGCCATCTGCAAATCCATCTCTGTAATATCCTTCGGTATCTGATTTATAGTCCATCATCGCCATTTCACGGTTTACGTACGCTAAACGTTCATCTAAATCGTCCATAAATCTATCTGATGCATCTAAAGCATCTTTAATTTTTGAATCCTGCATGCCAAGCTCCTGCAATTCGCTAACATCAAGTTTGTTTGAAAAGTATGCCATCCATCTTTCTATACGAGATAGCTCTGCTATAGGCTTTTTCTGGAATTTTTTTAATTCGAAAAAATGAAGTTCTAAATCATTACAAAGTTTTTTTCCTGTATTCATATTATATACAGCGAACATTGAATGCATAGGTTCTGTCGCATCAAAATTGTTGTAATTAAGAAGATTTATCGTAATGGATGGCTTTAACTCATTGTAATCCTGTCCTTTTTTGTGTCCAGATAGGTACATGTTTGACCAGTAAAACAGAGTTCTTTTTTCAATGTTCTTCCTATTATTGATTTGGATTTCTACATCAATCTTTTCTTCAATTTGAGTGGTGCAGAATATATCCAATCTTGTTGATTTCTCATTTTCTGCAAGAGCAGAGAATTCTGAATTTCGGAATTTAATGTCCGTAATCTCGTCTTTTCCTTCTCTGCCAAGAGCCGCATTCAGGAAAGATATAGTAATTTCCTTACGTTCTTCTTTGCCAAAAACGAACTTGAAAAGTATGTCGTTTAATGGGTTGTATTTTTTGTTTGCTATGTCTTTTTCAATTTGCTGCTTAGTTATACTTTTCATTTTTTTGTACCCTTTATTAATAAGATTTAATTTTAATTACAAAACTTTTATATGTATTTATGTTGTTAAATGTAACTATTTAATAGTTTAATGAGATTATATTACATAAAGAAAATGTTTAAATCAACAATGTAAGAATAAATAATATATTATATTGTTCAAAACTGAATAATGTATATGTTTTATATGATAATTATCTAGTTAACGGAGGCGTTCGTAATTTAAGGCAGATGTTGAGTAGCGTTATAGAGAATGGACGCTTCTCAAATAATGAATTATTCAACTTGTCTAATCTTCAGAATTTTTGAGAAGAAAAACTTGAAATTTCCTCTCCTAATACTCATATATATAACTGAGACTTTCTGAAAAATTGATAGGTATTTTTTATTTTGAGATGCATTTTGCACGAGAATTCCTAATATATTATGCAATTTCGCTTCAAAATGTGTTCTAAGCCTACAAGCTTATGTACAAAGATTTTTGCTTTATTAAAAAATGATATAATTCTCTGTGCTTAAAGATATCTAATTCAATTTAAGAAAATTTTCTGAGATTTAGCCTTTTTCCTAATAAATTAGGTTTGAATCTTAATAATCAGATCTGGATAAAACAATCTGATAGTCCTAATCCTCGTTTATGGATGGGGACGTCACTTTAAAGTAGTTAACTATATAATGACTGAAACCAAAACTATAAAAAAATCTTCTCCTAAAAAGAAGACTGTAGAGAACAATGAAATGATCCTGCCTCTTATTACCTTAAGAGCGCTGATTATCACACCTAATTCTAAGCTTCAGATTACAGCAGCTCGTGAGAGTTCAATTGCCGCTTTTGAATATGCAAAAGAGCAGGAAGGTGCAAATATTGCAGTTTTCTGCCAGTTGAATGAGGTTGACGAAAAACCTGATTTCAAGGAGTTACATAAGACCGGTGTTCTATGTACTCTTCTTAACATGAAGAAAAAGGACTCTAATACCTATCAGTGTCTGATTTCAGGTTATACCAGAATCAAACTTTTAGAGGTAATAGATGAGCCTGGTTCCTCATTTAGAAAAGCTCGTGTTCTGGTTCTAGAAGAGCCACAGCTTTCTCCTAAAGATGTAAATGATACCTTAAGTGTACTTAAATCCTGTCTTGAGTACTCAATTGAAAGCTCTGACAAGACTTCTCGTGCCTTAATAGAAGACAGTGTTCCAAAGCATCTGGTTACAGCAATCCTCGAAGAGTCTTCTTTATCAAGACTGACTGATATGCTGACTCAGATCTTAAAGCTGGACAGTCAGACCAAGTTCATGCTGCTCTCAACTTTAAATCCGATTGAGAGAGGCCGTATTATTATCAGTCTGTTAAACGGCTACTCCTATAAGTCCGAGCTTGAGAATCACATCATTGATCTTGCCAAACGTTCAATGGAAAAGAATCAGAAGGAATACTTCCTTTCTGAACAGCTTAAGGCCATCAAGAAGGAACTTGGAATTACTCTGTCCGAAGAGGATGATATCCAGAATCTGGTTACCCGTAATGAGAATCTGAATGCTCCTGAATATGTCCATAAGCGAATTGAGAGAGAAATCAAGAAGCTTAATTCCATGAGTGTTAACTCATCAGAGTATTCAATTGTCAGAAACTATGTTGAGACTTTATTGACTCTGCCATGGAATTACGGCACCTCAATTAACGTTGATCTTAAGAAGGCCAAAGAGATCCTTGATAAGGAACACTATGGTCTGACCAAGGTTAAAGACAGAATTTTAGAGTATCTGGCTGTACAGGCTCGAGCAGATAAGCTTCATGGTCCAATTATCTGTCTGATGGGACCTCCAGGTATCGGTAAAACCTCATTAGGTAAATCAATTGCAAATGCAACCGGCAGAAAGTATGTTCGTGTTGCTCTTGGCGGTGTTAATGACGAGGCCGAAATCCGTGGTCACAGAAGAACCTATATCGGAGCTCTTCCTGGAAGAATTATATCCAACATGGTAAAGGTTGGTGTAAACAATCCTTTATTCCTGCTTGATGAGATTGATAAGGTTTCCGCCTCTGCTCATGGTGATCCTTCTTCAGCTCTGCTGGAGGTTTTAGATCCAGAGCAGAACTCAACCTTTGAGGATAACTACATTGAGATTGACTACGATCTGTCCAATGTAATGTTTGTTACAACCGCTAACTCCTACAATATTCCTGGTCCTCTTCTGGACAGAATGGAGATTATTGATCTTTCCTCATATACAGAGGATGAGAAGTTCAATATTGCCAAGGAGCATCTACTGCCTAAGCAGTTAAGACATGCTCATGTAACAGATAAGGAAATTTCTATTGACGATAAGACTCTGCTGCATCTGATCCGCTACTATACTCATGAGGCAGGTGTACGTGAGCTTGAGCGTATTCTAACTGAGCTTATCCGCAAGACCATCAAGGATCTGATGATTGAGCATCCTAAGGCTAAGAAGCTGAAGCATACTTCAATCAATGTGGATGATGTTCACCGTATGCTTGGACCTGAGCGTTATGACTTTACCTCTAAGCTTAATGACAACAAGGTTGGTATTGTTAACGGTCTGTCCTGGTCTTCATTAGGCGGTGATATTCTTCAGCTTGAAGCTGTTGCCAATGAAGGTAAGGGCAAGCATCAGCTTACCGGTAAACTCGGTGAGGTGATGAAGGAGTCTATCTCTACTGCTATTACTGTAGTAAGAACCCTCTCCAAGGATCTGCACCTGAATTCAGATTTCTTTGAAACCTGTGATCTTCATGTTCACGTACCTGAAGGTGCTGTTCCAAAGGACGGTCCATCTGCAGGTGTTGGTATGGTAACTGCTGTTGTTTCAGCCTTGACCGGTAACGCTGTAAGAGCTGATGTTGCCATGACTGGTGAGATTACTCTTCGTGGTGATGTTCTGCCAATCGGCGGCCTGAAAGAGAAGCTTTTAGCTGCAATGCGCGGCGGTATTAAAACAGTGATGATCCCTAAGGAGAACGAGAAGGATCTGTGGGATATTCCTCATGTGGTACAGGAAAAGATGACTATCAAGCCTGTATCCCGCATTGAGGAGGTTTTAAAGACAGCTCTTGTTTCCGATCCATATAAGTTCAAGCCTACAACTATATGGAAGCTTAAGGATAGTAAGAGTACATCAAGCGCTGCCAAAAAGCCTGCTGCTAGGAAAAAGGTTTAAGCTTTAAATCTCCTCAGAAATGAGGAGATTTTCTATGATTAAAACTCTTGTATAAGAGCACAAATTTTTATAATTACACAGGGATGTTTCCTTAGTTATGAGTGAAGAGCTAGATAACAAAGACGATTTTGTTAAGTTTGATGATGAAGTATCAGACGACAAAAAAAAGAGCGGCATTGAGGATGAGATTTCTAAAATCTTCAAATCAGCTGACTCTCTGATTGAAATACTGGAGAAAATTGCACCTCAGATCAATTCAGACAAGGTTGTAAATCCAGAGGCATTCTTAAAGATTATCAAGCCATTATGCATCAGTGTGGAGAATACACTGCCAATGCTGATGGAGTGTCAGGATAATCTTGAATACCTTAAGGATGATAACTCTTTTGTTCTAAGACAGAAGATTGCTCATATTGAAGATGATCTTCTACCTCCAATTATTGAGTACATAAGAGCCCACGACAAGAAAGACTAGAAGTCTATTCTGAAAAGCCTCTTGTGTTTGCATATTTACTTTTACAGTATTTGCTCACAGACAAAGAGAATTGCTTTAGGATTGTGGCTGACCTCATCTAATTGCCTGAATATTCTTGCTTTAGCATAGGAAGAGTGTCAAAATCAGGTGTTAATTTGTTCCAAAAGGGAAGCATAAGGTTGCGGAGATAATAAAAAAATGTTGACCGATAAACTGCGTGACGGTGCGCATGGAAAAGTTTTTAAGATAATTTTCTGGATTATTATTTTATCCTTCATTTTTGCGGGTGTTGGTAATTACCTTATCCCAAGATTAAATACCGATCCTGTTGAGATTGGCGATATCAAGATTTCTGCTAATCAGTGGAATTCAAGCTATCAGGATCAGGTAAGAGCTATGCAGAACCAGTATGGCCCATCTATTCACGATATGCTTGAGAATCCTGAGACTGTTAAGGTCTTAAGAATGCAGGTTCTAGAGCGTCTGATTGATAATGCTGCATTAGCCTCAGAAACCTACAAGCAGGGCATTCGTATCGGTGATGAGCAGGTTAAAGATGCAATCCGCAAGGAAAAGGCTTTCTTCAAGGATGGCAAGTTCAATAATGATGTGTTCCTGGCAACAGTAAAGAACATGGGTTCATCTCCTGATTACTTTGCTCAGCAGATGAGAGCTTCTTTAGCTCAGGAAACCATTGCAGAGCCAATTCTAAGATCTGCCTCAACTGTTTATCCTTATGAGGTTGAGCTTTTAGCCAAGCTTTTTGCTCAGAGCCGTGTTGTTGATTTATACAGCATCAATCTGAAAGACATCAGAGATACCATTACTCTTTCAGATGATGAAGTAAAGAAGTTCTATGATGAGCATCATGACAAGTTCATGGCTCCTGCTACTGTTAAGTTCAACTATGTTGTTCTTTCTGTAAATGAGCTGAAGAAGCAGGTTAAGGTTGATGAATCCAAGCTTGAAGAGTACTTCAATCTGAACCAGACTGATTTCACCATCCCTGAGAAGCGTGAATGCTCACAGATCCTTATCAAGGCTTCAACTGCTGATTTTGAGAAAAAGGCTAATGAAGCTCTGGCTATGCTGAATGAGGGCAAGTCATTTGAATCAGTTGGTGAGAAATACTCTGATGATGCTGACTTTAAGAAGACCCATGGTTCACTAGGCAGCCTGGAGAAGGGAAATCTGTCATCACAGCTTGATATCGCTCTGTTCTCAATTGATAAGGTTGGCAGCTATTCAAAGGTTATTGTTGATAATGCCGGTGCACATATCATCCGTCTTGATGGTATTACCAAGGAGAGAATTCCTGCTTTAGCTGATGTTAAGGATCAGGTTAAAGAGAAGTTTATCGATGCTCAGGCTCTTGATTTATACACCCAGAAGAGCTCAACCTTTACTGATTTAGCTTATGAGAATCCTGATTCTCTTGATCTTGCTGCAGAAAAGACAGAGGTTAAGGTTCAGCAGTCAGGTGCAGTTGCTTTTGGTGATGAATCTCTGCCATGGCCTCTGAATACCCGTGAGGTTCAGAAGGTTGCTTTTGATGAGAATGTTCGTACTTCAAACCAGAACAGCAATATCATTCAGCTTGGCAATGATGCCTGTGCTTTCATCAATGTTACCGAGTACAAGGATGCAAGCCTGAAGAAGTTTGAGGATGTTGTATCAGAGGTTAAGACTGTTGCAGCTGATGCAATTGCCTTCGACAAGGCTCAGGAAAAACTTGAGGCAATCAAGACCGCTGTTGCTAAGAATGAGACTCCTGCTACCGACGGCGTGGTTAAGGTTAATTCAGCTCAGACCATTGCAAGAGGCGATACAGCATATGAGCCTAAGTTCATTTATGATGTATTCTCTGTTGTTAACAAGGAAAACAGCGGTGTAATCTCATCTAACAAGGGTAATCCAACTCTGATTGTTCTGAAGTCTGTTAAGTCTGAAGGTGATGCTGAGATTGAGAAATACTCACAGTTTATTCGTGCTCAGTTAGCTCAGTTCAAGATTGAAAAGGCCAACTCTATGATTCATATGGGAGCAAGAGAGCTGAGTGACATCAAGTACAACGAGGAAGCAATCAAGCTGGTTAACAGCCAGAATTCATCAGCTGAATAGTTTTGTGCTGAACTGATTCTTCTAAGAGACCTTTGGATTGTATAATTCAGAGGTCTTTTTTTTAACCTTATCCTAAATTTATAATTTTTTTATAAAATTATTTTAATATTTGTTTTAGAATGATTTTAACGCTTGGACTTGTGTCCTATTTTTTTATATCAGTAATCTAATTGTAGGACGTTATATTGAAAGGGTAGTTCTTACTTTAGATAATGTCTATGTGCTAGGACATTAAGTATTCAGGAATTTTTGTGTAGGGAGCTGTGCTGTTTTATGAAGAAAGGCTTATTGGCGGGATTACTTGGTTTATTTGTATGTACAGCTGTTAGTGCTGATGTAATGATTGAAGTTAGAAACGATACTTCTGATGATTGTTCACTGGCAATTAATGCAAGAGCTGACAAGACCAAATGGATTACTCAGGGCTGGTATGTTTTTGCCTCAGGTGAGGAAGCTCCAATCATTCTTAAGAATGTAAATGATATCCATAATGTGTATGTCTATAACGACTGTCGCAAGGGAGCACCTCTTGAGAATTCAGAAACCAAAAAAGCTTGGGTAAAGACCAACTACAAGTTTAATGATGAGAACCCAAAGGATCATGAGGCTGGCTACGAAGAAGTAACCTTTGAGCGTCTTCAGTCTGAGAAATATCAGATTCAGAATTAATCTGGCATCATTTCTGCATAAATATCTGTACCTGTAGTTATACGGCAAAGATTGCCGGCTCGGAGGTACAGATGTCTACTTTAACAATTACTCAACATGTAAACAGGCCTACGTCTAATGTCCATCAGAGTGGTTTAAGCTTAAATCATTCTCTTGGTGGTGTTGAGCAGAAAAAATACAAGAACGAATTTTCTGAAGCTCTTGCTATCCTTTCTGGATCCGCATCTCCTGAGGCTTTAGACGAACTAAGACGCGAAGAGAATGAGGCCACTTTAATAGATGACTACTCTGTTCTCTTAAATTCAGATAAATTTGCCGCTAATAATTCAGATGAAAACAGTGAAAATTCAAGACTGAATACAATTAAGGAAAAATTTGCCGTTCTGCAGGAAGATCCTGTTTCAAAGGACTGGGAAGTATTAAATAATCAGACTAAGCCTGATGATTTCTCAATTCTGGATAAACTGGGAGACGGACTGCTCGCCGCGGCAAAATTTGCTGCAGGTGTTTATTTGGGTAAGCTGTTCTAGAATTTTCTGATTATCAATCAGGATGTGTTCTCTGAACACATCCTTTTCTAATGTCTGAATCAGCCAAGACTTACATCCAGGAACATCATCAGAATAAAGCCGATCAGAACGGCTATGGTTCCCTTATCTGAATTACCAAGATTATGGGACTGAGGGATCAGTTCTTCAATTACTACATACATCATTGCACCGGCGGCAAAGGACAGAAACCATGGCAAAAGCGGGGCAACCAGATCCGCTAATAGCACCACCAGAATTGCAGCAACAGGCTCGACTGCACCAGAGAGACTTCCTAATAAAAATGATTTAAAGCGGGACATACCGTCGGCAAAATAGGGCATTGAGACTGCGGCACCTTCAGGAATGTTCTGTATGCCGATACCAAGGGCCAGAATTGCTGTTGAACTTGTAAGGGTAAATTCTATGGCTGTTGCTGCGGATACTCCTACCGCCATACCCTCAGGGATGTTATGAATCGTGATAGCCAGAAACAGCAGGGTATGTTTGCTCAGGGATGATTTTGGGCCTTCAGGGGATTTTGCCAGCACATGCAGATGAGGCAGGGATTTGTCTATGGCAATCAGAAAAATAATTCCAAGCACAAAGCCGCCTATAACCGGAATCATTTTATGGGTACCCTCATAAGGGGAATTCTCAATTGCAGGCAGAATCAGGGAAAAAATAGAGGCCGCAAGCATAATGCCGGCACTGAAGCCTAAAGACAGCTGAGTGTAGATTCTGTCCTTGTGTTTAAGCAGAATAAAGACAAAGGCTGAACCTATGGTTGTACACAGAAAAATGAAAAGACCGCTGTAGCAGGCCAGTTTAAAGGTATAAGAAAAATCTGCAGGCATTTATATTTTCCAGATAATATTCTACTGTTTTCTATTTTCAAGCTTAGGTGATCATTCGAATTATAACCACTTGATTGTTGGTTTTTATTTTTCTGAAAAATAAAGTTACCTTAAGCTAACTGTAATTGTCAACTCATGAATATTCTTATAACAAAAAACGAGTTCGTGTGCTTTTTGTTTTTGCGCGTTTCTATTGTAAAATAACGTTATTATTTGTTTGATAAAGAATGATTATGACTGAAGACTCTTATCTTGTTCCTGATTTAAAAAATAACGAAATACATCGTACAGAAATAACTGTAAAAAAGAGTCGTTTTATTACCTCTGTTGGCAGAACGCATGGTGTGGATGAGGCAAAGGCCTTCATTGACAGGATCTGCAAAGAATTTCCTGATGCCAGACACAACTGTTTTGCCTATAATGCGGATAAGCCCGGTTCATCCGGTTATGCCGGCTGTTCTGATGATGGCGAACCCCACGGTACAGCAGGTCAGCCAATGCTGAATGTGGTCCTTCACTGTGATGTTGGTGAACTTACCGTTGTGGTAACCCGTTATTTCGGAGGAATTCTTTTAGGTACCGGAGGCCTTGTTAAGGCTTATCAGGACAGTGTTAAGACTGCGCTTGAGACTCTGCCGACAACTCCGATGGTAATTGTAAAAAAATGCAGTTTTCAGGTAGGACACTCAGAGGTTAATCTGGTGCTGCGTCTTTTCTCAAGGCTTGGAATTACAGTCCTCAATCAGTCCTACACGGATAAAGTAGATTATCTTGTGGAAATTCCTGAGAAGGCTGTAGATGTTTTTAAAGCGGAAATTACTAAGATTACCTCTGGTCAGAGTGTATTAACATTTCCTGATTAGTATTTGATTTAACTCTGTTACTCTGGTTTTGGTGGAGATATAAATGCAACTTTTAAGATGTATGTATATTTGCGGAATGCTGCTTTTGCCATTCTGTGCAGAGGCTATCACTATGCCTGCACCTCCTCCAGAGCTGTCTGATACCCTGACCAAGTTCAGAACCAAAGAGCAGATTAACGAGAGTGTTAATCTTTCCAACGGTTCATCTGCGGTTGTTGAAGAGATTGAGGTTGAATCGGCTCCTTTTGTTCCCGGGGATATCAACGCCGGTATTATGCGTCTGTCTGAGAATTACAGTCCTCTTATGACTATCGGTGTTCCTGCCTATGGTTCTAGTATCGTAAGATTCTACGATTTAAACGGTATTCCCTGGGATATTGCCTCTGTTGAGTGTGAAAATCAGGGCTATCTGACAGAGATAACCGCATCTCCATCAGAGCTTCTGATAAAGCAGAATGTTGGTGCTACTACCACCAAGCTTAAGGTCTCACTTTCAAGATACGATTATCCTCTGGTATTCAATCTGTCTCCTGTCAGACTTGAAAGAGACGGTGTTGCTGTTTCAACTCTTGTAAATACAGTAAAAATAAAGAGTGCCACCAATTCCTACGGTTATGTTTATCCATCCATAAGACAGGTCCCTAAGCCAAATCCTGATGCCAAGATGGTTAAATTTGACAGTACTGATCTTCAGAAGATTGAAGTTACTCTGCTGGATGCTGTAAGAGCTTTAGATCATGAATAAGTCATTATTATCATATCTTCTAGGAGGAGTACTGCTGTTTTCTCCTGTATCCAACGCAGCTCAGATGCAGTGTCATGGTAAAGCTCAGCACTGGAGAGATATTGCCTACAGTACCGGTGTTATGAGTAAATACAAGGATGTTCGTAACTGTATTGCCTGGACTGCCTATCAGTTTGATCTTCCTGAAGAGCTTCTTTATGCAATGCTTGATGTTGAAAGAGGTCCTATCAACGGCAAATGCCGTACCAACAAGAATGGTACTCAGGACTGCGGTCCTGCTCAGATCAATGATGTAAGACTCAGCGAACTCAAGGAATTCAACCTTACAAAATCCGATATAAAAAGCAAACCCTGCCATAATGTCTGGGCGATGGGCTATCTTTTAAGACGTGAGATTGAAAGGGCAGACGGTAAGATCTGGAGAGGTGTAGGTAATTATCATTACAACTATTCTGCCAATCCTGAGATCCACAATCGCTATATCAGAAAGGTAAAATCATCCTGGCGTAAGCTTAATAATAAGATTGAGACTTACTGCAGTCAGTAGAGCTTAAACAGAGATTTGAGGAATTTTTGTGTTTATTCTTACTGATGAGCAGCAGAAGATTATTGAAAAGTGTCGAGAACTGCAGCCAGGTGAATCCCTAAAGATTGATGCCTGCGCCGGTTCTGGCAAAACTGCCTCTTTAGTTGAAATTGCACGGGCCATCCCTCAGGCTCGTTTTCTGTATCTGGCTTTTAACAAGGCTATTGTGGAAAACGCAAAAACCCGTTTTCCTCCAAATGTAACCATCAGAACTACTCATTCTCTGGCCTACAGTCAGATCATTTCTGGCAGCCGTGAGAAGTTCACTGTTAAAGCCGGTCTTAATATCTTCGATCTGGAACCGATTTTTAAAATCAGACGAGATTTATACAAGGACCTGTCCCTTGCCATCAGAAAGTTCTACTCCTGGTGTCAGTCAGATGTAAGAGTATTCCCTGACAGCAGTACAGAAAAGATCTTTCAGGCTATGGAGTCGCATCTCATCCCTGCTACTCATGACTGGTATCTGAAAAAATATCAGCTTCTGGATTACCACTATGAGCTGGACGCATTTGATTTTATTCTTCTGGATGAAGCTCAGGATACCAATCTTGTGACTCTGGATATCTTCAATCGCAATCACTGTCGAAAGATTCTGGTGGGGGATACTCATCAGGGAATATATGGTTTTCGTGGTGCCTATAATGCCCTTGAAAGATTCAAGTCAGACTATAAGCTGCATCTATCCTATACCTTCCGTTCGGTACAGCCTATCTGTGAGAAGGCCAACTGGTTCTTATCTTCCTTTGCAAGAGATAAGAAAGATCTGGTTCCAATGAAGTCTGCTTATTTTTCTGAACTTAGCCCGAATCCACGTAATGCAGTACTTACAAGAACCAATGCCACTCTTATAGATTATCTGCAGAAACTTAACCGTGAGCAGATTCCTCGTTCTTCGCTGCTGCGTGATCCTTACCTGATTTTTGGTGCAGCACTAAATATTCAGAACTTTATCAAAGGTGATCCTCTGGATAAGGACTACCAGTTTCTTGAGCGTTTCGATTCTCTTGAGAATATCAAGGATTATGCACATGACTCCAATGATCTGGAGCTGGAAATGGCTATCAAGATGGCTGAGAAATACAAGGAACATCTTTTCAACCTGTACGAGCTTGCCAAGAGTATATATTTGAATAGTAATGAGAGGGCAAATATCTTCCTGACAACAGCTCATTCTGCCAAAGGTCTTGAGTGGGATCAGGTGGTGCTCGCCTCTGATTTCTGTCCGCTGTTTACTTTAAAGAAAGATCTCAAAGAGAAAGGTCTTAAGAAACAGGAGATCGAGTTTGAGTTCACACAGGAGCTTAATCTCTACTATGTGGCTATGACTCGTGCCAAGAATACTCTGATAGACAGAACTCCAAATGAAGCCTTCTATGAGAAGTCGTTAAAGAAAGATTTGAAGAAAGCACAGAAAAAAGAAGAGAAGGAAAAACAGAACACTAAGGCTCTGGCAGAGGATAACTTAGATGCAAAGATCGGAAGTACCGATGATGCTCTGCTGAAGAAAGCTTTATCCGAAGTTGAGAATTCTGCTGCAGAGATTAAAGAGACTGTTATTGACACAGAAGTAAAGGATAAGTCTTCTAATGGGAGTGCTAAATCTCGTAAAAAACGAGCCTCTGCAGGAACTCCTGGTAAAACCATAAAGAAACGCAAAAGAAAAACAACAAGAGAATCAGAGAAGGAGTAACTCCTGTCTCTTTTAATAATCTTATTGTCTATATTGTTTTGTGTATTTCTAGACGTTTTTTTGTTTCTGCCAATGCGCTATAATCAGAACTATCGATAAACTCATACTGATCCTTAATCTGTTAAGGGGATAACCTTTGAATTTCTTTCATAATATTCTGGCTGTTATTGAATACAAACAGGTAAGACAGCCTGCATTAGACAGAGCTCTGGCTTTATATCAGTATGCCAAGGCTCATAAGAAAAATGCTGATATCAGAATTACAGCGGTACTTCCTGTGGCTCAGGAAAACTGGAATATTACCTCTATTCTGGCCGTTGACAAGGAAGAGTATGAAAGAAGCTACAGGGAAAAGCTTGAAAAATGGCTTAAAGCCTATCTTGCAATCAACGCCATGGGCGTAAAGATTGAAAGCAGGGTATTATTCTCAAAGGAAATCGGAAAGGAGATTGTCTCTTTAGCAAAAGATCTCTGTGCAGATATTCTGATTAAGACTGCCGATATTCATGGTGTTCTTGATAATGTTATCTCTACACCTTTAGACTGGCAGATGCTGCGCCATGCACCTATCCCAGTCTATATCGCCAAAGATCAGATTTTCACTCCAAAGGGGAAGATTGCAGTTGCAATTGACCTTAGTGAACCTGATGATGAGTTATCAAGACTTACCAATCTGAGACTTTTACGTGAGGCTCAGTATCTATCTACATTTACCGGCTGCAAGATCGTAATGATCAATGCCGTACCTCCTATTATTCCTCCTATTGCTGTGGATATGCCAGGTTTTACACCTGACAGCCTGTATGATGAGTCTATAAAGGACAGCTGTCATAAGGCACTGGAGTTTGCAAACAGACATAAAATCAACCCTGAAGACTGTTTTATTGCTGAAGGCGCAATTGACGAAGTTATACTTAACAAGTGTGATGAGATTAAGCCTACAGCGTTATTTATCGGAACCTCTGCAAGACGTGGTATTGCCAGTGCAATTTTGGGTAATATCTGTGAAAGAGTTGCTGACAGTATTGATTGCGATGTCTTTGTGGTAACTCCTAAGGCCGTTGTCAGAGCAGTTCCTACAACCACTCCATCAAAAAGTTTCTAAAATGCAGAACGACAAGAATTTACCTGAGCAGGCTGATGCTTACGCCCGTAACGTCAGCCCTTACTTTAATATTGAAGATAAACAGGAAAAATACAAGGCGGATAAGCTCTTCAAGAGACTGCGCCGTAAGGTTGGCCATGCCATTGGCGATTACGGCATGATTGAAGAAGGGGATAAGATTCTGGTCTGTATGTCAGGTGGAAAGGACAGCTATGTTCTTCTGGATATGATGTTATCCTTAAAGCGTTCCGCTCCGATTGATTTCACTCTTATCCCTGTACATATTGATTCAGGCTTTCCAAATGCACCAGAACACCTTCTTGAGGACCATCTGAAGAAGGTTGGCCTTGAGTATCATATGCTGCAGCGTCCTGTATATGAAATCTGCAAGGAGAAGCTTGAGGACGGTATTCCATACTGCTCATTATGCTCAAGACTGCGTCGCGGTTTTCTGTACTCATTTGCAAGAGAGATTGGCGCTAACAAGGTTGCCTTAGGTCATCACAAGGATGACTGTTTATCAACCTTCTTTCTGAACCTGTTCTACTCTGGCATGATGAAAGCAATGCCTCCAATTTTAAGAAACGATAAGGATGATCTGACTGTAATCAGACCTCTTATCTACTGTCGTGAAAGAGACCTTATTGCGCTTTCAAAGGTAAAGAATTATCCGCTTCTTCCTAAAGGTCTTTGCGGCTGGGGAGAGGATCAGCAGCGTTCTAATATGAACAAGATGATTAAGCAGTGGGATAAGGAATATCCAAAGCGTGCCGATATTGTCTTCAAGGCTTTAAAGAATGTTGCACCATCTCATCTTCTTGACAAGGAACTTTTTGATTTTACAAAAATTTCCAATGGTCCGAAGGTGAAGTAAATCCTATCTGTTTACCTATAACAGAAGAATTCTGACAATAAAAACGGTGAAAGCAACATAGGCGATGACGGCAGTTATACGATCTGAGATCAAACTGCCTCGACAAAGACAAAGACCAGGACAAAGTCGAAGACCAGCTCCTGTACCTTTAACAACAGGCCACAGGGCTGAGATTTTAATATCGACTAAATCTGTCGAAGTATGATTTAACCCGCATTAAATGCGTAATAAAATCTGCCTCTATTGCTTTCATTAAGATTTGCTTAAAGTCCATTGAGACTTAGGAACAAATCAGCCTGATTCTCTTATTTCTCTAGGGAACTCAGAACCTCATAGGTTTGCTGCAGAGCCTCCGGAATCACTATTTTAAGATTCATCAGTTTCTTATTCTCCTTGAGTTTCCAGTCATTAAACTGGTGTGACAGTTGTTTTCTCTTCATTATTTTTTAGATGATTATGTTCCAGTTAATCTTCAAATGTTGTGACATATTGTAAAAATGCTTCGTTTTTCTTCCTCTATACTCATAAAGTGAGTTTCTGTTTGAGGTTGTAATATGAGTTCAGGTTGGGATTTATCAGAAGGCCATTACGACCCTAGACGGATACTAACAGAAGAAGATCTGAATGATATCTTCTCGTGCTTATTTTCAAACAAATCAAAGAATACAACTTCCTACAAATTTGGTTTTCTAAAGTCAATCCTAGATAACCTCTATAACGTCGATATCAACCTTTCACTATCATTTAATGCTATCTTCTCAAAGTTTGCCGAGAGTTACTGGAATCTTGTGCTTGTTCACAAGCTTAAGCAGTGTCGAGGTGCTTCATCTGGAAAAATCTACGATATTCTTCATGAGGCGTGGAATAATCTACCTGAGAATAAGGGAAGACTAGAAAATAACAATGTAATACCTTTTGAATCCCTATCTGCAGAAGTTCAGGTAAAGATTATCAGTAATGTTACCAAGGAATGCTCAAAATATGTTGTTGGTGCCATTTATTCCGATTCAAAAGGAAATTTCTATTCGTTCAGTAAGAAGAGTAAAACAATCACATTAAATCCTGTGGTTTACCAGTATCTACTTCGTCATAAGACTATGATTGAAAAGGTTAACTACTTTGAATGGGCTAAATTTCTTCATGATGTAAATGAATCTTCAAGTAACGATTATCTTGAGTCGCTAGATTATTCAACTAAGAGAAATAATCTTGATGCTTACCGCAAGATCCTGTTTGAAGAATTTGAGCACAGATGTTTCTACTGTGGGGCACCTTTAATGGATGACAGAAATACACATGTAGATCACTTTATTCCATGGTCTTTTGTAAAGGACGATAAGCTATGGAATTTTGTTTTAGCCTGTTCTAGATGCAATGAAAGCAAAAACAATAAACTTCCTCCAAGAGATAAGATTGAAAAAATCGTTGATAGAAACAGGATTATTTTGGATAGACGAGCTTCTGATTCCTTAATTGATACCAGGACATATACAGATGAGACAATTCCTCATCTGTATAAGGTTGCAGCTATCAATGGTTTTAATTTTGTTTGGAATTGTGTTTAATCATGAACGATTTCAATAAAAAAAATAAGCTTCTAAAAATAGCAAGACTGTGCGGAAAAGCTTAGAGGTCCACTTGATGGCAGATAATATGTTCTTGCCATAATATTGCAGAACTGTTGACACAATAAATCATGCAATATCTCTTATTACGAGTTGTTTCATTTCTTGAAGTTGTATTACTATCTTCCTTTATCTGTTATTTTTATTGCTGGGGCAAGAAGATCTCTTAATTTACGAGAGAAAAGAGACATCTATCTGCATATATCTGATCACATAAACGACAGAAGAAAAGCTTATTTTTTGAGCTATCATAAAACAGTATTAGTATTTAGGATTGAGTCCAAACTCACCTTATCATATCTTCTTTACTTGATATAATTAGTCTTGTCACACTTGCTATCCAGTTTTAGTGGCCAAATAAATTCAAAACAAATAATAAGGAATTTATTCCATGTCTGTTTACTCACACTCATTCACTGTAAAAAACTCAAACTATATTGAAGCTCTTGGTTACATGTGTACAGAGCAGATGAAGATCCCGCTTAACGATCCGTTTGCAAAAGAGCAAGTGATTGTGATGAACTCTGGGATGAAATCCTATCTGCAGCAGTTTATCGCCAGGCAGAACGGCATATGTTCCAACGTTTGCTTTGTTCAGTTATGGTCATTTACCTGGGATATCTACAGAAAAATTACCCCAGATCTTGGAGAGGTTCATTATTTCGATCACGATTATATTATCTGGACCTTATATCAGATGCTGCATGAGGAGCATTGTGCCGATTCAATTGACGCGCTCGCATCAGTTAAGAATTATATTGCTGATGATACGGATGGTACTAAAACCTATGAGCTCTGTGTTCAGATAGCAGATACCTTCGATCAGTACATGATGTACCGCAATGACTGGATCTTAATGTGGGATGCAATCGCTCAGCATCAGGGGGACAGGAACCTTTTAATCGAGGAGTGGCAAAAAGCTGTAACTCATCCTAGAGGTTCGGCTGCAAATAAGACAGGCAGAAATAATTTTCTTGCAAATGTGCTTGGAGATAATACCTGGCAGCCGGTATTGTGGACTATGCTCTTTAATCGAATTATCAAGGAGCATTCAAAAATTGAACCTTCATTTTACGACCGATCCATGGTTATCGAGGATCTTTGCGCAAAACTTAATTCTTTGGATGAAGAATCTGCTAGAAACGCCAATCTTCCACAGAGAGTCTTTTTATTTGGTGTGTCTTCACTTCAGCCTCAGGTTATCAGATTTCTTCGTGCTCTTGCCAAGCATGTCGACGTTAATGTAATGCTTTTAAATCCATGCCGTGAATATTGGGGAGACATCGACAGCCAGTGGAACAGAATTTTTAAGGATTTTAGGCAGGCCTTAAATGCTTTAAAACAGAAGCTAAAAAACAAGGATGTCTCTGGAGCTCTAAAGAAAAACATTAAAGGAAATGAGATTTCTGGTTTAAGTATCAGTGATTCCGATGCCATTTATAACGGAAAAGAACTTTCAACCGGTGAAGATTGCTACGATGAAGAGGGCGAGCTTGTAGAGGGAAATTCCTTACTTCTGGCATTAGGTAAGCAGGGCAAGGACAACCTTTCTCTAATGCTAGATTCTCATCCAGGTGAAGACAGACTTTATATAAGAACCAATGAGCTACTGCGTAATGCTTATGATAGTGTGCCTTTTAACCAGGAAATAAAAAGACTTTATGACAGTGCATCAGAACCTGTTGAGCCAAGCTTTGATAATCTTTTTATTGATCCTGTAAAGGCCGGTGGAGATAGCATGCTTCACCAGATTCAGTCGCAGATGCTGAATCTTGAGCAACCATCTCAGAGAGTAGTTATTTCTCCAGAAGATCATTCTTTAGAAATTCATTCTAGCTTTACTGAACAGCGAGAAGTTGAGTGTCTTAGAGATGCTTTATTAAGTCGATTTAAGGAAAGTATTGGCGAGGATGGACAGCCAACTTTAAAACCTCGAGACTGTCTGGTGATGATGCCTAAGATTGAGAAGTATGCTCCTTATATTGAGGCTGTATTCGGCTCTGTATCTCCTTCAGATAAAAACTATATTCCTTATGCCTTATCTGATAGAAGCTCCAGAGACAGCAGTCAGATTGCAGATGCTGTTTTAAAACTTCTGGATATAGGTGTAAAAAGAATCACCTTAAGTCTTATCATTGATCTGCTTACCGTTCCATCTATAGCTTCCCGTTACGGATTTTCAACGGATGATGTGGATACAATAAATGTCTGGTGTCAGGAAGCAAATATTCACTGGGGCCTTGATGATGCTGATGCAAAGAAGGATTCTGGGGTAGATGAGCTGCCATGGACTTTTGAGCAGGGCCTTTTCAGAATGGTTCAAGGTTACCTTATTGGGGATACTGTAGAAGGGCTTCCTGTTTATACTGAAATTGAAGGCTCTGATGCTCAGGTATTAGGACGTTTCTGTCTTTTTGTTGAGAATCTGAAACATCTGCGAGATGAGTTTATTCTTCCTGAAGAAAGCGTAGGTCGTAGCCTAGATAATGGTGAAGTAATCAAGAATCTTAAGGATTGGAGTGAAACTCTGGAAAAAGAGATTTTTCAGAAATTCTTTTATGATGTAAATGATTCTAAGTATCTTGAGTCTGACACCTACAAAGAATGCTGCGAAATCAAGCGTCTATGTGACAGTGTCAGTGAGGTTGTAGAAAGATTAAGAAAAGAAAACAATGCTTCTGATCTTAAAATTGCTCTGCCAGTTTTCAGAAGCATGCTTATGGATAAGTTATCTAAATCAAACGAGGTTAACACCTTCAAGGGCAGCAAGGTGACCTTCTGCTCAATGATTCCGATGAGAGCTATTCCGTTTAAACATATCTTTATTCTGGGAATGGATGATATCAGTTTTCCAAGACAGGATACGATACCAGCCTTCAATCTTGTTGGAGTTAAGGGTCTCTTCAGACGAGGTGATCGTTCTAGAAGTATTGATGATCGCTACTGTTTTATGGAGGCAATCCTGTCTGCAAGAGAGTCATTGTACATATCTTACATCGGAAGAAGTCCTATAGATAACAAGGAGCGAAACCGTTCTACTGTTCTTGAGGATCTCTTTGATTACATCTGTGACGTTTTTACTGTCAAAGGCCTTGATGATGAGCTTTCCTCAGAGCAGAATGAGGTGAAGCTTGAGGAGGAAATCTCTCAGGCCTTAAAGAGAAGACTGATAAGACAGGATACCTTAACGTCCTTTAACAAAGACAACTATATATCAGATCCAGGTGATGATAGAACCTTAAGGCATATTCCTTCCTTTGATAAGAACAGTTATGTCGCTGATTTTTACAAGGCTCAAGGTCAAACAGGAAAAACTCGTGAGTATCTTGGTAACAAGGGAATTGGTTATTTCAAGGTTGAGCTGGAGGATAAGCTTACTCTTGGTGTTAATGAGATAAAAAAATGGTTCACAGAGCCTGCGGCAGCATTTTTGAAAAATAATCTTGAGATTCGACTTCCAGATGATGGTTCTTCGGTATTGTCTGATGACGAGTGTTTCTTCCTGGACAGATTCAAGCAAAACGGTCTGCTGCAGGAGTTAGGTTCATATTCAACAGACAATAATATGGCAGAGGCTTACCTTCAGAATCTTTCTCAGAGTGGCTATCTGCCTTATGGAGTCCTGTCAGATGGCTTAAAGAAAAAGCTCCTTGAAGGAAATAATTTGCTCTTAAAATCTCTTTATGAGGTTGAAGGTGAAAGAGTCGGAACCGAAATGCCTTATCAAAGGACTTTCGATGTCGATTTGTCTGAATATGCTGAGCCTTTAAATGAACCTTCCCTGAAGAACAGAAAATTTAAGGTTGAATTCAGCGGAACTGTAGTGTTCCCAAATACCCTGATTAACTATTACTCTGATGGTGACTATTCAGCAAACTTTGTGTTATCTGCGGTTTTAAATTCCTTTGCACTTCATTATGCAGGAGCTCCTTCAGTTGTAAATACCATCAGTAAAACTGGTGAAATCATCAGCTTTGATGTAAAAGCGTTTGAAGAGATAGACTGTATTGACCGTATTTTCTGCAATCTGCTCAAAATTGCAGTGCTGGCAATGTTAAGACCTCTTCCTGTTACATCGAAGCTTTTGACTGTATTAGGCAGTCACACTGATGAAGATAAATTCTTTGCGTATTCGCCTGAATCTAAATATCTGTACGGAAACTACGAAAGAGTATCTGAACATCTCCGTAAATTTGTTTATTCAGGACGAGATGAAGAAGATGCATCTTCTGTTTTGGGGCCTCTAGCTCTTTATGACTGCTTGCGAAGATGCTCGTCAAATTTCAAAGAGAAATCAGATAAGACAGTTTCCAAGAAAACGGCAGCAACAGAATCATCAAATTAAGGTTAGAGGTGGAGATAAAAATGAATAACAATGAATTAAAAGTCGGTACCTTTAATCTTAGCCGTTCTTCTCTGATTGAGGCCAGTGCAGGAACCGGTAAGACCTATACCATTACTTATCTTGTTCTACGTTTGCTGCTAGGTTCCAGAGGTTTTGATGATAATCATCCTGATAGTCAGTTCAATTATGGATACACTGCAGGTCCTTTAGAGCTAAAGAACATTCTGGTAGTTACCTTTACTAAGGCTGCAGCATCAGATCTTAAGGCCAGAATCCGTGAAAAAATTGTAACGGCACGCAGTGTTTTTGAGAAAGTTTCCAAAAAGGGAATAGAAATTCTGAACGCTCTTGATCTGGAAGATCAGATGAAGTCTCTGGTCAGAGAAATGGTTCTGGTTAATGGTATTGAGGCCAGGGCCTGCGCTTTACTTCTATTGAATGCGGAACGCTCTATCGATGAAGCTCCTATCTGCACAATTCATTCTTTCTGTACCAGTGCTCTGCATAAGATTTATACCTTTGAAGCGGGGGAATCCTTTGGAGTTCAACTCTGTGAGGATATCTCAGAGCAGTCAATGGAAGCAAAGAACACTGTATGGCGTGAACTTTTCTATAAGGGGGATGAGAATTCCAAGAAGCTTGCAGCTCTCTTATCAGTAGATAGTGACGATAATATTTTCAATACTCTGAATTTATATCAGGATAAGCTTGAAAGGGTAAGAAATACCGATGAAAAAGAAGGTTACTTTGGTTACAACCTTTTAAACATAAAAGCACACTCCAGTGGGGACATCAGAAAAAACGTTGTTAAAGTTCTGGGTAATCTTGATGCTTATCTTTCTGATTTTCTCGTCTTTGCAGATAGAGTGAAGTCTATCTTTAACGAGTACGAAGTTATTACTGATAATGATGAACCTGGCTCCTTCTTTACCAGAATCAAAGGTGCTGCTCCTAAATTCAAGAATTCTACAAAGGCTGGATATAAGCTATTAAGAGAGCTGTGTTCTATCAAGGATGATGAAGAGCGTAAGCTATGCTTTATTAGAGGCTCTTTCCCTGACGGAAACAACTTCAATTCTATCTCCAGAGTTACCGACCGCTCTAAGTATCCTGAGATTTTCAGAAATTCTGAAAAGATTATCGAAATTGAAGATCTTTATATGGAGATGGCATCTCTGCACAATAAGGTTGATGATGTTAAATCTGAAATTCTGTTTGATATTGCAATCATGGCAGAGCAGAAACTTGATGAGATTTTAGAAAGAGATAATCTTGTTGGATTTGATGGTATTATCAGACGCCTTGATTATGTTTTAAACTACAAAGAAGGCTCCAAAGATACTCTTCCTGGGCTGATTAGATCTTCTTATCCTGTAGCTATGATTGATGAGTTTCAGGATACTGATCCGGTTCAGTTTTCGATTTTCTCAAAGCTGTACCTTAATGAGAATGCTAAAAAAACAGGAGCCTGCTGTTACTTGATTGGTGATCCCAAACAGTCTATCTACGGTTTCAGAAAAGCTGATATTCACTCTTATCTTAAAGCGCGCAGTCTCATTGAGACATTATATGGTAATGACTCTATTTATACTTTATCAACCAATTTCCGTTCCCAGGAACAGATTGTACAAGGTGTAAACGGTATATTTTCATTAAGAACTGACCCTTTCTTTTTTGAAGAGAACTCTAAGGATAACATTGAGTTTAATAAGGTAAATGCAAAGATAAAAACTCTAGGTAATTCTGGTAAGTGCAGTTTCAGATTCTGTAATGAACAAAGTCCTTCAGATAATTTCTCTGCAGCAAGTAATTATGTTGATTTTATTCCAAAAGAGAATGTCTACAATGAATATCCTGAATCTGCAGGAAAAACGGGAATTAAATCTGTTTGTAAGGATTTTATTGCCAGAAAGCTGGCTTATGCAGTAAAAATCTGTTTGTCTCATGGTCTGTTAGACAGTGTTAGTGGCGATAAAATTACTTCTCGTGCTGTTAAATCTTCAGATATAGCTATTCTGGTCCGAAGTGGAACAGAGGCTAAGCTTATACAGGCGGCACTGAAAGAAAAAGGTATTTCAAGTGTTTATTATTCAGACAGCTCAAAGGTTTTTGATGAGGAAAGTTCTGATAATTCAATCGCAGAATATGAGCTTATCCTGTATCTGATTGAGGCTATGGAGGATTATCCTAACCGAGGAAAGGTCAGAAGATTACTTTTAAGTCAGCTTTGTTCTGCTTCCACTCTTGATTCCTTGGATTCCCAGTCAGATTCACTGGAACTTGAGGTTGCTCTTTTAAAAGAATGCCGCGAGATCTGGGAGAAAAACGGCTTCTTTCCTGCCTTCTCAAAATGGGCAAATGATGAAAGACATCAGTGTCTAAAGAATAATCTGAGTTTTACAGGTGGCGAGCGTATGGTCACCAACCTGTGGCATCTTGCTGAACTGCTTCAGTCTGCTCGAACTCATGAGCAGGGCATTCAGGCTCAGAAACGCTGGTATACGGAATTAAGAAGCAATCCGTCAGCACTCTCTGATTCAGATATGTTCAGCAAGCGTCTTGAATCTGAGGCTTCGCAGGTCGCAATTTACACAATCTTTAAGTCTAAAGGTCTGGAGTTCCCTCTGGTATTCATGCCATATCTGTGGACTGATATGAGAGCGGTTACTCAGAATGATGCTTTTTATTACGACGAGAAAAAGGAAAAGCTTTATTTTGATATCTTAGGTACTGAGTCAACTTTAAGTCAGAAGAGAACAAGTGATCTGCAGGAGGATGCCCGTCTTTTATATGTAGCGCTGACACGTGCCTGCGCAGCAAACTTTATGTATATTGCGGAGATTTCTGAGAAAAATCCAAATTCTCTTATAAGCGAGTTTACAAAATCTGAACAAAATGAAAAGACTGCATTTTCTGAGGCTCAATCTCTTTTAGCGGGGCCGATAACAGATGTTCTCTTGAAGAATAAAAAAACAGAAGATGCAGAGAATGCTGTAGTGAAGAATCCTTTTAGAGTGGTAAATGACGATTTTTATAAGACTGTTGAATCTTCTGCTCCTGTTCAGAACGATGCGGTATCCGAGCTACAGATCGTAGGACCATCTGAATTTGATGAGAGCTTTTCTGGTATCAGGCAGGATTACAGAATCTCATCCTACAGTGGAATCGTTGCCAGAAGCGAGGATGGAGGATCATCATCTCTTAGTCAGGGGGATGGAATACAAGAAATACCTAAAGATAGTTTTACCCGTTTTAACTTTCCTAAAAGTGCAATTGCCGGTACCTATCTGCACAGTCTGATGGAGTATTGTGATTTTTCTAATTCATTAAATGATGCCACCAGATTGGAGTGTATTAAAAAAGCAGCTCTAACTAATGAAGCCGGTATTCTTAAACGCTGGACTGCATATAGTATGAAAGGTCTTTCTGAAGATGAGATTTCAGAGCTTAAACAGAATGAGTTAGGTAAATGGATTTCAGATGTAGTTCAGGCAAAACTTCCTTGTGGAGATTCAAAAACAGTAAGACTGTGTGACCTTGAAAAAGGTGACTGGCTATGTGAGCTGGAATTCCTGTTTCCGTCAAATAAATTCTCTTCAGACAAACTGGAAGTCCTTCGTCAGAAGAATGCAACTGTGTTTGCACAAGAAAAAGGTATAGCTCTGGATAACATAAACTTCACCCTTGCTCAAAGTGAGCTTTCAGGTTTTGTTACGGGCTTTATCGATCTTGCCATTAAGGTTGGAGAGGGGGCTGATGCCAAGTTCTATGTAATCGACTACAAGAGTAATTTCATGGGAACAAATGCTACAGCATACTCAGAGAAAGCTGTTGCTAGTAATATGCTTGAACACTGCTACGATGTTCAATATCTGTTCTATTCTCTTGCAATGCATCGATTCCTTAAGACAAGAATAGAGAACTATTCCTATGAGAAAAATTTTGGCGGAATTATTTATCTTTATCTTCGAGGAATGGAACCTGACAGTTCTAATTCAATTATATATACCAAGCCAAAACAGGAAATTATAGAAGAGCTAAGCTCAATCTTCAGTGAGTAATCAGACGGAATTAAGAGAGTTGAAAAATGAGTAATATTGAAAAGATATCTGATTTATTAGAAGAGTATCCAGAGCTTAAAAATCCTCTTTTAGATGCAGTTTTAAAAACACTGTCTCTTATGCATAAGGCTCCTTTGCCTTTGGCTTTAGAACTTATGCTGACTGAACTTCTGTATAAGCAGAATTTAGGTGATACCTGTATTAAAGCTGATGCTCAAAGTATAAACAGCTTCTATCAGAACCTCTTTATTCAGAAAAGAGAACGTTCTGCTTATTCCGACTTACAACCATCAGCTTCTGAAATATTCTGTCCGCTTATAAGCGACTCTGATATTGCTTCGGTATTTGAGAGATGTTCCGATCTGATTGGAAAAGATAAAGCCTCAAATAAGCCTCTTATCTTTGATTTAGGAAGACTCTATATTCGCCGTAATTTCTGTTACGAAACTAAGATTGCTGATTTCATAAAAAAAGCTTCTAAGGAAAAAGTAGAACAGAACCTCAGCGAGGATGAAAAGAATACAGTTAAGTCTCTTTTAGATGTGCTATTTGAAAGAGCTGATGATGCTCCAAATAAGAATGAAAAATTTGATATGCAGAAGATTGCTGCTGCCATGGCTGCAGTGTCTCATTTCTGTATTATCACTGGTGGACCTGGTACAGGTAAAACCACTACTGTAGCAAAGCTGTTACTGCTGTTACAGAAAATCAATCCTTCAAAGAATAATATCCTCCTGTGTGCACCTACTGGAAAGGCTGCAGGTCGTATGACCGAATCAATTAAATCTCAGTTTAAAGATGATGATAATCCAAAAGTTGGATATTTGTCTTACACTTTTACAAAGTTATTTCCTGATAAAAATGAGCGTGAAGATATTAAAAACAGGATCTGTAAAACTGCTGTAACCGTGGATAAGCTGTTAGGTTCAATTCCTCATAAGGCCCATAAGATTCGTAATGCCGACAATAAGATAGACTGCGATATTCTGATTGTTGATGAAGTCTCGATGGTTGATGCGGCTAACTTTGCCAAACTCTGTGATGCTATCCGTGACGATACTAAGGTCATCATGCTTGGCGATAAGGATCAGCTGGCATCAGTTGAGGCTGGTTCTGTTCTGAACGATCTGTGTAACGATTTATCTGATTCATCACGAGTCCTTGATGAGGAAAAACTCTCTCTTATCTCTGCTTTAAGCGGTTACAGTGTTGATCAACTAAAAACTACTGATATTACGGATAATGCTGTACAGCTGAATTTCAGTTATCGTTTTGCCAAATTTGCAGGTATTGGTGCTATTGCAAAGGTAGTCAATGATGGATATAGAGAAAGGGATGATAAGCGTTTTGAAGAGTTACTTGATGAGCCTTTTGTACAGCATAAAGAGCATGTTGAACTTTTAGAGATTAAAGATTCCAAAAAATGGAGTGAGAGAAATGCTGCTCTTGAGTCTACCTGTTCTGTTATTGCAAAAGGTTATGATGATTTCTGGAATGAATTAGTAAAGTCACACAATGAAGAAGGTTCCTTTACTGGTATTACAGAGGTACAGGCAAAAGAAATATTTAAATATCTTGATAAATACCGAATCCTCTGCTCAAACCGTGAAGGATTATATGGAATTAAAAGCATAAATGAGCACATAGAGAAAGCTGCTAAAGATAATCTAAGAACTCTAAATGCAAAAGCCTCAGCTGTTGATTCTGAATGGTTTATTGGTAAAGTAATTCTTGTAACCAAGAACAATTATGCCTTAAAAATCTCCAATGGCGATGTCGGATTTGTGGCTGCCGAAAAAAACAGAGACGGTTTAGCTGGTCCATTGAAGGTCTGGTTTGGAGATGAAAACTCTGTATTTAATGTAAGTCCTGTTTTTCTTACTGAGTATGAAAGTGGATATGCCATGACAATTCATAAGTCACAGGGCAGTGAGTATGAAAAGGTCTGTATGCTCCTTTCAACTGAGTTAAATCCAGTAATGACCAAAGAGCTGGTTTATACGGGAATTACACGTGCCAAGGAGCATGTAAGCATATATTCTGATAAAAAAGTATTTTTAGATGCTTGCAGAAGAAGAGTTTCTCGAGAAAGTGGATTGATGGAAAGAATCTAATTATTTGAATCATAGAATAATAATCAAGTATTCTCTTTCGGATAAATATGATTAAAGCAATAGTTTGGCAACATGATACTAGGTCAAATCTGTTGCCCTCTGCTCTCGACAAGTTGGTTGATAACAGGGCTAATCTTTGAATTTTTCGATTTAATCTGGTCAAAATTAAATTTGAGTTTTTTTGGGGGGCTCTGTCGTATGCTATTTTTCTCTGCAATTAACGAGAATAGTTATGAGAGCTCTAATGAAATCTCAAAATCTGCTAAAATTGGTTCTCGAATTAGGAGCAGATGATGGGATCATATTTAAATACTGGTTTTGAAAAATTCAAAATAAGTCAATCGTCAAAAATCTATATTGATAAAACAGAACTAATATCCGTTTTGAATGACAATGTAGAAACTGAACAGCGTTTTTTTTGTATCAGCCGACCAAGACGCTTTGGAAAATCAGTTACTGCAAATATGCTATGTGCATATTATTCAAAGAATACTGACAGCTCTTTTCTGTTTGATAATCTCAAAATATCTCAATACGATTCTTATAAAAAAAACTTAAATCAGTACAACACCATCTTTATAAATATGCAGCAGTTCTTAAGCAATGCTGATTTAAATGTTGAAAAGATGTTATCAGACATTGAGTCTGAAATAAAAAATGAATTAAGACAGGCTTTTCCTGACACTGAAATATCTAATGAAAGAAAATTAAATCTTGTTCTATCTGACATTTTCAATAAAGAATCTTCAGTAAACAAAAAAGGTTTTATTTTTATTATCGATGAATGGGACTGCATCATGAGAGAAAAGCAGAGTGACACTGAAGGTATAAAGATGTACCTTGATTACCTGCGAGTTCTTCTTAAAGATCAGTCCTATGTAGCTCTTGCCTACATGACAGGAATTCTGCCAATCAAGAAATACGGCTCTCACAGTGCATTGAATATGTTCAAAGAATATTCAATGACTGATGCTGGTAAATATGCTCCTTACATTGGTTTTACCGAGGATGAAGTTTTAACTCTTTGTGAAAAATACAAGATTGACTCTAATTCCATGAAGAAGTGGTATGATGGCTATTCATTTGAAAACTCGTCTCATCTTTATAATCCTAATTCAGTTGTCTGTGCCATTGATGAAAATAAATTCAAAAGCTACTGGCCCCAGACAGAAACATTTGAAAGTCTAAGACGCTATATAGATTTGAATATAGCTGGACTTAGAGATGAAATTGTAAAACTCATTGCCGGAAACGAAATTGTAGTAAATACTTCAAGATTCCACAATGATATGACAACCTTTGAGTCTAAGGATGATGTACTAACCCTGCTTATTCATCTAGGTTATCTTGCAATAAATCCTAATTCAACTATAAGACTTACAAGTTCAAAACAGGTCGTTTCTCGAATTCCTAACGAAGAGATAAAAGATGAATTCAGAAATATCACCGAGGAGAACAGGAACTATCCTGGAATCTACGCTCTTATAAGTCAATCTCTGGATTTGCTCGATAAAATCTACGAAATGGATAATGACGCTGTTGCTCAGGCTTTTGATTTAGCTCATCAGGATCATACTTCTATTCTCAAATACAATGATGAGAACTCCTTAAGCTGTGTCATTTCACTTGCCTTAAATCTTGCCTCTGTCGACCTTTACAATGTTCACAGGGAGCTTCCTTCTGGAAAAGGATTTGCAGATATGGTTTATCTTCCAAAACAGGGGGTAGATAAACCTGCACTATTGGTTGAACTTAAATACGACAAGTCAGCTCAAACAGAAATTGACCAGATTAAACAGAAGAATTACGGAAGAATCTTCCGAGACTATAAAGGCGATGTCCTTGTAGTTGGCATTAACTATGATAAAGATACCAAAGAGCATCAGTGCCTAATTGAGAAATTGAGATTCTAGTTCTGGCGTTGTCACAAGGCACCTTCTAATTAGGAGCCTTTCTGTGCGCGAGAAATGTTCTATTTTTTGTTAGGCAATATACTACAAAGCCTCTTCTTTTCCTTTATAGATCAATCAAATAAGCCTAAACTTTTTCCCGAATATCATTCTATTGTTATGGCTGTTGACCCTACGAAACTACTCGTCATATTTGATTGTTAAAGCCTTATCTAAAACAGATTTATCTGCCTTTACCACAACGTTTTCAGCATCGTGATCTACGGATTTCTTATCTATATTGCGTGGAGTACCATAATCCCAGGCATCCAGATAGTAATCAAGATAATCAATGAGGTTAAAGCCCAGATCAAGGTAATCATATGTGATAGAAGGATTATTGACATTAATCTGAGCTTTCTTCTGCTGATAATCCATGGATTCATCAATATCAACAATATAAATCCCATCAAAGCCTCGGAACACACCTGCAGATAGATTATTAAGTTTTGGACAGTAGAAAATCAGATAAGTTAATACCGCCTCATTTGGTCGTCTGATATGAAAAGAGTTTACATAGATTTTTCTGTTCTTAAGATCAAACATCTCCATATGATTATTTCTCATGAATTCTTTTACAGTAGAGTAGTCGCTTATTTCTTTTTTCAGAAGATAATCAAACAGGATAGGATCTTCAATAAAGTAAGAAGTAGAGAAGTGGCCTAACTCAAGAGTAAAAGCGGTCTGGCGGTAAATCTGAGCAACATCCTGATTAAATGCGGCTGAGAAAAATTTGGAGGAATCCTCTCTGGCGATATCAAGCAGCTCTTTAACTACTGTAGTTGCTGTTTCCTGCATAAATTCAGAGGTGGAAACATCAATTCCTTCTTCTACTGCTACAAGTTTATGAGCTCGGTATAATTTTTTTTCTTCTTCAAAAGGTAAAGGGTATCTTTTTGACATGATGACTACTCTTGTTTGTATTGATTTGCTGTCTTTAATCTTATCATTAGATGATTATGCCTGCCTTTAGAATCTTCATAAAATTGTTCTGAAAGGAAAACTAATTGTTTTATATTTTACCGGCACGATTAAATATAGATTATTATGTATGCATAATAATAGATTGTGAAGATTATGGTTTGCAGGCAGTTAAGACTCGATCTTTTCGAATATAAAAAACAATGGAACAAGCAGAAGTGCAATTCATTCTTTTCCAAACTTCATAAAAATGAATCAGAATAAAGTCTTCTTCTTGTTTTTTAAGAAATTAGTTGTAGAACGTTAGTTGAATTAAAAATGTAAAGCCCTGCAGATACGCAAGGCTTTAATTCAAATTCTGTGTTTACCAGTCAGTCTAATTGACGAACATGACTTTTACCAGCGGTTGTACTTTGAACTCATTATACCTGCAGCTTTCTCATTCTCTGCAATCTGATTCTGAATGATTTCGATGCGCTGCTTTTCTTCCTGTGATGCCATGAAATTAAGAGTTTTCAGGGCTGCATTCAGGGTGTGATTCTCAGCTTTTTTGCACATTTCAACCAGATGAGACAGAGGAGTTTTTACAAGATCATTTGCATTTGCAGATAAACGTTCAATCTCTTTCTTTGAATAGATAGCGATATCGTTTTCTAGAACTGTCATAGGAATCTCCATAAATAAAATTTACAAAAAAACTGTAAAATATGATTTACATCAAATTATATGCTTATCTTATGGATAGAAATGAAAGGGCTTAAAATACCCTTTTTTGGTGCATGGGTGATCTGTAAAAGTGCGAGATATTACCTTTACAAAAGAGTGGCTTGTATGTTGTTTTTAAATACTTTTTATAACAATTAAAACAAAACAGGCAGATATAACTATGGTTTTTTAAGCTACATCTGCCTGCTGTTTAAATTTTATTGCTTACTTTTGAGACATCATTGCCATATAAACATCAAATGCCTGCTTGGTTTCCTTTACATCATGAACTCTTACAATTGCAGCTCCTCTTTCAATGCTTAAAAGAGCGCCTGCAACAGAGCCTATAATTCTGTGAGCAGGCTCTTTTATTCCACAGGCATTTCCAATCATGGTCTTTCGTGAAAGAGCAGACAGGACAGGGTAGCCTAAATCAACAAAATCCTGCATGTGTTTTAAAAGGGTGAAATTGTGTTCAGCAGTTTTACCAAAACCAAATCCCAGATCAAAAATGATTTTCTTTCTGTCGATTCCGTGAGATACAGCTTCTTGCGCTTTATCTAATAGGAATTTTTTAACCTGTTCTACCACGTTGCTGTAGTTAGGATCATTCTGCATATTCTGAGGTGTTCCCTGCATATGCATTAAGATTACAGGAATATCCAGCTCCTTAGCTGTTTCCATAGCATTCTCACGGCTTAAAGCTCTGATATCATTCCAGATATGAGCTCCAGCCTTGCAGGCTTCCTTCATAACTACAGGAGAGGAGGTATCAATTGAGATAATGGCATCTGTTTCTTTGGCGATTCTTTCTACTGCAGGAATAACTCTTGAGAGCTCTTCCTCCTCACTTACAGTAGGAGCTCCCGGTCTTGTAGACTCTCCTCCTATATCAATGATGGCTGCGCCTTCCTTTAACATAGTCTCTGCGTGTTCAAGTGCTTTATCGGAGCTGTTCCACAGTCCGCCATCAGAGAAGGAATCAGGGGTTACATTTAAAATTCCCATGATCTTTGGAGATGACAAATCAAGAACCTTATCTTTACATATGATGTTCATTTGATGTCCTTATTTTTGATGTGTGATGTTGTTTCTATTTACCGAACAGATTCTGGAAATCTTCCATTGTCTGCTGCTGAAGTTTTTCTATTTCTTCAGGTTTTGGGGTATTAGGTTTTGAAATCTGGCTTTGAGGCATATCCAGAGCATTGTGAGGTTCAGTGTTGAATTTCATCTCTGTTCTCTGCTGTCTTGCCTTTAAAAGTCTCTGGGCAAAGGCGCGCTCCCATCCGACCTGGTTGCGGCTTTCATTTTTACTGCACCAGTAATGTCTGAAACCGTTGAGGTCAGTCAGAGTGTAGGTTGAATCCTCAAGACCGCAGAGTATTGCTGTCTTGTGAAATGTTGGACCAGGTTCCCATTTGGTTGTCATAACAAAAGGAGCCTTAGGCACTTCCTGCTGTTCCTTTACATAAAGAGGAAGTTCAAAGACACAGCCCTGCCAGTTGTCACTAGTACTGAGTTTTCTTAATAAGCCTGCATTTGCAAGCTCATCTAGACACATTGACGCAATCTGATAATTAGGTACGGTTGGGAAGTACTGACTCTGTGAATACAGATAGTTGGCTATGGCTGTAAGATCAATGATGCACTGATCCTGAGCGGCAAGATCTCTTAAATAAAAAGCATAGAGAGATTTTGCTATATGGCTTAGCTGTGATGATTTTAGATAATTTAACTCTGTTGCGTTCATGAATCTTTCCTTTGGGGATATTTTAGCAACATTCAAAATGTTTTCTAGACGCTTTAATTATCCTGCTCAAAAAAAAGACATTAATAGCTCAGTATAAAAATATTAATGGAGAAAAAACAAAGTTAATTCTTTGAAAAATAAAACTAATAAAAATAACTAAAAAATTTTTGAAATGATTTTTACCTGTTCGTGATATGATTTACCACAAATCGGTTTTTCATTACGGAAATAAAATGGCAGAGCAGTATAAATCAGATTATCTTTCATTAGGTCAGACCTGTGCTGTACTGGATATTTCCCTGTCTACACTGAAAAACTGGCTTAAAACAGGAAAAATCGTAGATGATTCTGCCGAAGGTTCCCTTAAGTTTACAAAAAAGCAGATTGACTCGATTATCAGCAGCAGAAACTCCCTAAAGAGAAGACGTGCGGTTGCAAACTCAAGACAGTCTGTAAGAGCTCAGGAACTATATATTAACTATATTTCCAAAAACTCACCGAACCATATTGCCTTATCAATTCTGGTTGAAGACTTTTCCAGTACGCTAACCTATATCAGAGCTCTTCTGTGTGAAGCTTTTCTGCAGCTTTTAATCGAGGCTAAAAAGCTTGATACCTATGTAAGCTCTCATTTCTTCAAGGCTTATCTTGAAGGTCGACTTGATATCGGTAGATATGACTGGCTGATACAGGAGCTTATTGATAAAACTCCAAAGAATTCCTTACTCAAATCCTGCAGAAATCTTCCTGACTTTGAGCTGCATTATGTTCCATATGAGGATACATTAGGACTTATCTACCTTTCCTTAATGGAGCTTTCATCCCGCCGTCAAGAGGGTAGATACTATACTCCTCAGGATTTAACCGATACGGCTTTAGAGACAATTTCCATCAGATCAGGTCGTGTGTTTTTAGATCCATGCTGCGGCTCTGGAAACTTCCTGTTAAGACTTCTCAAAAGAGGAGCTGATGTAAATGATCTCTACGGCTGTGATCTGGACTCTCTGTCTGTGTCACTTGCAAGGATCAACTTTGCTCTTGCTGAAGATGATTTGTCTGAGGAGTTTTTATGCTCCCATCTGTTAAAAGCTGATACTCTTACCTCTAAGAATCTGCCTAAATGTGATGTTATCATTGGCAATCCTCCTTTTGGCAGCTGCGATGATCCTGCAGCAATTAAACGTTATGCAAAAACCTTAGAAGAGGCTAAAAAGACCAGACCTTATTTTGCAGATCTCTTTGTTGAAAGATCCCTTAATCTTCTGGATGAAGGCGGTATTGTTCAGTTCGTTCTGCCTGAGGCGATTCTCAATGTTGCCTCTCACGATCTCATCAGAACCTTTATTTCCATGCATGCCCGAGTCAAGTCGGTACGTTATCTTGACGAGGTTTTCCACGCGGTACAGTGTCAGAGTGTGGTCCTGACTTTAGAGAAGACCTCATACTCAGGAGCTGTCGGCGAGGTTATTGTTAATACCAATGACTCAACCTATATTGTCAGACGAGACCGTTCACCTCTGGATTTTAATTTCAGAATCACCGATCAGGAAGCAAAGGTTCTCTCCAAGATGGACGATTTTGAACACTGTGTTAAGCTTAGAGGCCATGCTCAGTTTGCCCTTGGTATTGTTACTGGGTCCAACAGCGGTATGGTTCATAATACACAGAGGAGCGGGGATGAACCGGTTCTCAGAGGTGTAGATATCGAACCTTTTAAAATCGGAACCCCAAAGAGTTTTGTTAATCTTGAACAGAGCTCCTTTCAGCAGATGGCTCCTATTGAGTATTACCGCAGTCCGGTTAAAATCGTTTATCGTTTTATTGCCAAATATCCGATTGTGGCGCTGGATAAAAAGGGCAGACTTACCTTAAACAGCTGTAATTTTCTGATCCCACGCTTTGATAATCTTTCACCCGTTTATCTGTGTGCGGTTTTAAACTCAAGTGCGGTACGCTTTTATTTTGAGAGAAAATTTCACACTATCAAGATTCTGCGTTCCCTTTTAGAGGAAGTGCCTATTCCGATTGCAAGTGCAGATGATCAGCTGCAGATTGAATTCATGGTTAATGATCTCAAGGATGCATCAGCCTCTGAAGCTGAGAAAATCAAACATCAGATCGACAGAAAAATCGCTGAAATCTATGGTCTTGGCAAGCGTGCCTTAAAGTTGATTTCAGCTTAAATTATTTAATCTTGCAAATTGCAAATCACTTCACTTTCCATTAAAATTTTCTGAGTTTTTTTTAATCGGAGAATAAACAATGTTTAACATGGGCAATATGATGAAGCAGGCTCAGATGATGCAGGAGCGTCTTCAGAAGGCACAGGATGAGATTGCAAGAATGGAAGTAACCGGCGAGTCAGGTGCAGGTATGGTTAAAATCACCATTACCGGTAACCACGAAGTTCGTCGTGTTGAGATTGATGACTCTATTTTCGGTGATGACAAGGAAATCTGTGAGGATTTACTTGCTGCAGCTTACAATGATGCTCACCGTCGTATTGAAGAGCAGTCAAAGGAAAAGTTATCAGCTGTAACCGGCGGTATGCAGTTACCTCCAGGCATGAAGCTTCCTTTCTAATATGTCCTCAAGTTCTCTGCTCGATTCAATGGTTGAGGCTCTGCAGGTTATGCCTGGAATAGGCCCTGTCAGTGCAACCCGTATTGCGTACTATCTTTTAGATAGAAAACGCAGTGAGGGCCTTAATATGGCCAAAGTAATAGAGCAGGGATTAAACAACATTTCTATCTGTCCTCGCTGCAGAAACTATACTGACGATAAAGATCAGGAATGCGAACTGTGTTCATCTCCTAAGCGCAGAAATTCCGGCAGTATCTGTATTGTTGAATCTCCATCGGATGTGATGGCGATTGAATCCTCTTCATCCTACAGCGGCAATTATTTTGTCCTGCATGGTCATTTAAGTCCTATTGACGGCATCGGTCCTGAAGAACTTGGTTTTGATGTTTTAACCCGCAGATTAAAGGAAGAGAATATCACTGAGGTGATTCTTGCCCTAGGGCAGACTGCCGAAGGTGAAGTTACAGCCTCCTATATTGCAGCCATTGCCAAAAAGCTTAATATCAGCGTTTCCAAAATAGCCACAGGTGTACCTGTCGGAGGCGAGCTGACCTCTGTTGACGGTAATACACTGGCCCTTTCTTTTAATTTCAGACGAAAAATTTAAAAAATTTTCTTGAAATAATCAAAATCATCCCCATTTGTATTTCTAGATGACAGTGTACATACACTTTTAAACAAATGGAGAATTTATAAAAAATGACAGCTACTGTTCATGGCTTTCAAACTCAGGTAACCAAGTTACTGGATTTACTTGCAAATTCACTATATTCAAACAAGGAAGTTTTTCTTCGTGAGTTAATTTCAAACGCATCTGACGCTATTGATAAACTTCACTTCATGTCTTTAACCAATCAGGATTTAATCAAGGATGATCCAAACTTCAAGATTCAGATCCGTCCTGATAAGGATGCAAAGACCCTGACCATCACTGATAACGGTATCGGTATGACACTAGATGAGGCTAACAGCCACTTAGGTACTATTGCTGAGTCAGGCACTGAAGCTTTCATGAAGAATCTGACTGGTGATGCCAAGAGAGATTCTCAGTTAATCGGTCAGTTCGGTGTTGGTTTCTATTCTTCATTTATCGTTGCCAAGAAAGTTACTGTTATTACCCGCTCTGTTAACGCATCTGAGGATGAGGGCGTTAAGTGGGAGTCAGAGGGTAACGGTACCTTCACTTCAGAGAATATCAAGGTTCCATTCCGTGGTACTCAGATTATCCTGTCACTAAAGGATGATGAGACTGAATTTACTGATACCTGGAAGCTGCGTGAGTGTATCACCAAGTATTCAGACCATATTTCTACTCCTGTAGAGTTATATGAAGAGAAATATGAGCAGCCTAAGGAAGGCGAAGAGAAGAAAGAGCCTGAGAAGAAGTTCGAGTACACTCAGATCAACAATGCACAGGCTTTATGGACCCGTACTCCAAAGGATGTTAAGGATGAGGAGTACAACGAGTTCTACAAGCATTTAAGCCATGATTATCAGGATCCTCTGACCTGGGCTCACAACAAGGTTGAAGGTGATCTTGAGTATACATCTTTACTGTATGTTCCAAAGATGGCTCCATGGGATCTGTACAACCGTCAGAACGAGCATGGTCTGAAGCTGTATGTTCAGCGTGTGTTCATCATGGATAAGGCTGAGGCTTTCCTTCCAAACTATCTGCGTTTTGTTAAGGGCCTGGTTGATACCAATGCTCTGCCATTAAATGTTTCTCGTGAGCTGCTGCAGGAAACTGCTGTAACCCGCAAACTGAAGAAGGCTTTAACCAAGCGTGTTCTTGGCATGCTTGAGAAGATGTCAAAGGATACTGCTAAGTATACCGAGTTCTACAAGCAGTTCGGTAATGTACTGAAGGAAGGTCCTGTTGAGGATTATGACAACAAGGATGCAATCCTCAAACTGTTACGTTTCGCTTCAACCAATAATGACAGCGCTGAGTGCTCAGTAAGCTTTGAAGACTATATCTCACGTATGAAGGAAGGTCAGGATAAGATTTACTACATCACTGCAGAGAGCTATGAGGCCGCTAAGAATTCTCCATACCTAGAGCAGCTCAAGACCAAGGGTATTGAAGTGCTTCTGATGTGGGAGCGTGTAGACGAGTGGCTGATGGGCAATATCAGCGAGTTCAGCGGCAAGGAGTTCATAAGTGCAAATTCTCAGGACTTAAAGCTTGGCAATCTTGCTGATGAGGAAGAGAAGAAGAAGCAGGAGAATGCTGCAACTGAGAACAAGGATCTGATTGAGCGCTTCAAGAAGGCATTAGGTGAGAAGGTTAAGGATGTTGTTGTTTCAACCCGTCTGATTGATTCTCCTTCATGTGTTATCTCTGATTCCAACAGAATGATGACCATGCAGATGCGTCGTCTTCTAGAGGCCAGCGGTCAGACTCTTCCTGATGAGAAGTACACTCTTGAGCTGAACCCAGAGCACAAGCTGGTTCAGAAGGCTTATGCAGAAATGGAAGAAAACCGTTTCAACCAGTGGGCTGATCTGATTTTCGAGCAGGCTCTGCTTGCTGATCAGGGCGCTTTGAAGGATCCAAGCACCTTTGTAAAATCAATGAACGCCTTACTTCTAGGTTAATTTAGTGCAAAAGCTCCGCTGGTCGGAGCTTTTTTGTCGCTGCTGTAATGATTACAGCCTACACATGCTATAATTAGACACATTTTTTATTTTATTATTGAGGAATTAAAACAATGCGTATTATCCTATTAGGACCTCCAGGAGCAGGTAAAGGTACACAGGCTCAGAATCTGACCAAGGCTTTCAACATTCCACAGATTTCAACCGGTGATATGTTAAGAGCTGCTATCAAGGCTGGTACAGAGTTAGGTCTTAAGGCTAAGGCTGTTATGGATAAAGGTCAGTTAGTTTCTGATGACATTATTCTTGGTCTTGTAAAAGAGCGTATCGCTCAGGATGACTGCAAGAACGGTTTCCTTTTTGACGGTTTCCCTCGCACCATTCCTCAGGCTCAGGCTTTAGTTGATAACGGTATTGTTATTGATGCTGTTGTTGAGCTTCAGGTTCCTGACGAGAAGATTGTTAACCGTATGTCTGGCAGACGTGTTCACTTAGCATCTGGTAGAACCTATCACATCGTTTACAACCCACCTAAGGTTGAGGGCAAGGATGATGTTACCGGTGAGCCTCTTGTAATTCGTCCTGATGATGAAGAGAGCACTGTTCGCAGCCGTCTTGAGGTTTATCACGCACAGACCGAGCCTCTTGTTGCATTCTACAAGGATCTTTCAAAGACTGCTCCAACCAAGTATGTAGCAGTTGACGGTAACCGTGATGTTCAAGTAATCTCTGATGAGATTATCTCAACTTTAAAGAAATAATTTATGAGAAAGAGCATTTTAACTAGAGGTCTTTTAGGTCTATGCATTGTTCCATTTATGGCAGCTAATGCTCAGACCGAAATTAACGATACTGTAACCTCTCGCACTGTTGAGAATATTACTACCTACAAGGTTGTAAAAAATCAGTCAGGTCAGGAGCAGTTCTCTAATACTTATCAGGTAGCACCAGGAGAGAAAGAGCAGAATATCTATCCTTGTCCTTTTGGATGGACTGTAAAGCCAAATCCAAGTGTAGATAATTCATTAAGCTACTTAAGCTCTGACTCAAAACTTGCTATAAGTGTTACCAGTCTTGAAAAGACACGAGGTGTTGATTCAACCGCTGAGGCTTATGCAAGAGTTGCCGCTCTTCAGATGAACTGTGCTTTACCTGTTCGTTCAAATCTTATAGAGGGGGCCTGGAGTTTTGAATGCTCTGACGAGAATGTGGAAACTATTATCTATGGTGAGCCTGGATCGCTTGCTATGCTTGTTATTTCTGGCAGAAATCCTGATACCGAAGCTTCGGTAGAAGAGTTTATCAAGTTTTTAGATTCTCAGTCTTAACTTAATTATTTCAGTTCTATAGGAAGGGATCTTTTGAGGTCCCTTTTGTTTTTCTGTTTCAGTTTGTTCTGACTTCAAAATCTACACAGTCCGACTGACCATCCTCATCAAATAAGCAGACCTTGTAGAAACCGTTTTTTGTTGTCTCAAGATAATCTGATTCAAGCTGCTGATCATCATAATTTAAAAATACCTTGCCACAACCGCCCTCATATTTTATGTAGATCCTACCATTATAATCAGGGGATACTATGCTGTTATTCAAAGGAAAAGTTATCTTAAGCTTATCTTTGATGCTCAGTATTTTCTGATTAACATTCTGTTTTACCAGAGCTTTAGGTGCACTAGCAGAAAACAGAACATCCTCAATATCTTCCTTTATAAGATTATCCTCTTCTAACTGCGTGAGAATATCAAAGAGTACCGGTGCGGCATCGGTGTAACCGGTATTATTGTAGTTCTGTGTTCTGTTATCCGGATGAGTTATAGCGACGCCTACGGTGTATTTTGCAAATGATCCTACGGCAAGAGCATCCTTGAACTTATAGGAGGTTCCGGTCTTGTAGGAAACACTTCTGTTATCTGGATGATTTACCGGTCTTGCGGTATTTTTCAGAATCTCAAAGACTGCTCTTGCTGAGGCTTTTGATAAAAGTCTATAGGTTTTAGCATCAGTGTCTGTTTCTGCTTTAGTCTTATCTTTATTAGAATTTACCAGACTATAGTCATATAGTTCACCGTCTGAATTCAGCATCGCATAAAGCTTGGTTAAATCCACAAGAGTTATATCGGCACTGCCTAGAACTACTGATAAATCTGGTATACCATCTTTTACATGCAGTCTGGTATATGGGGTATTTAATCTTTCACAGAACTGATCAGGCCCGACGGCTTTGATCACTTCAAGCGCAGGAAGATTTAAAGACATGCATAGGGCCTCTTTTGCCTTAATCTCTCCGTTGAATCTATAGTTGAAATTATCTGGTTTCCAAGAACCATAAAGCTTTCCCGCATCTTTCATGATGGTCTGAGGATGCAGCTTTCCTTCTTCAAAAGCCATGGCATAGGCAAAGGGCTTTAATGTGGAACCTGGTGATCTTTTCTTGAAAGGAAGACAGATCTGGTTATTCTCTGTATCAGAGCTGCCGTTTAGCGCGACAATCTGATGAGTTCTGCTATCCAGTATAACTGTACTCAGGATTGCATTATCTTTTTTGTTTTTCTCGTATTTGTCTGCGGTTCTGTTAAGAAGATCCTGTAAGAGTGAATCTATAGTTGTGTATATTTCTTTATTTTTATCTGAAGGCTTGTTCTGCAGATTTTCTTTTGAGGTAATGGCGCTGTCAGTTTCACCCTTTAAACTTGCTGCTGATTTTGAAAAGAGATAATTACCCAAAGTATAGGCGCTTTGTTTTATTGAATTAAGCTTGTAGCTGCAGTCTTCTTTCAGGGCTATTTTCAGAAGATCTTCGGTTATGATGCCGTTTTTGTAGGCAAGCTTTACTGCTTCATTTTTATAGTACTTTGCTCTTTTAGGATGTAAATCCGGTCTTATAAGCTCCGGTGCACGAGGTAGGGCTACCATGAGTGCCGCCTCTGATGGTGTGAGTCTGTCGGGCAGGTGATTAAACCATCTTAAAGATGCTGCTTTTACTCCTTCAATATTAGAGCCGAAAGGGGCAAGTGTCAGGTACCAGGACAGTACCTGTTCCCGACCGTATACAGCGGTTATGTAGACGGCTCCGATTATCTCTTTTAGCTTGTTTAAATAGGTTCTCCTCTTGTGGTTGGATAGCCTTTTTACCACCTGCATGGCTAGGGTTGAGCCTCCGGATGTGATCTCTCTGTTCTTAAGATTATAGAAAAGAGCTCTTGTCAGGGCTTTAAAATCAACGCCAGGATGGGAGTAGAAATTCTTGTCCTCATTTGAAAGCAGCATTTTAAGGTAGATTTCACTTACTTCATCTTTGGTGGTGAGAAAACGATAGCTTTGAGTATCTGTGCTTAAAGTGTAGGCAATAACATTTCCTTCTTTATCAAATAAGATCTTTGAGCGGTTCTGTAATGGCGAGAAATCGATGCTTAAGATGCTGTAGATGACAAAAGAGATTAGAGCAAGAACGGCTAAAACTGAAGTAGCTATTACTCTTTTTTTAGTTATTAGAGCTGCTGATAATTTAAATCTCATGATGGTTAGATGTCATCTTGAATGATCTTTTAAAAGAGAATCTCATTATTCAAAGAAATTTTATCCAGGACTTTTACTTCTGAAAACTGTTAACGCATACAGATTGCTACTTAAGATTAAGCCTTTTGTAACAATCTGTATGCTTCTGAATTAAGCTTTAGTTATTTTGCCGCAGCTTTTGGAGTGGTGTTTGCTGCAGAATCATTCTCATCTGTAATTCTAAAGCTTACAGGATCAGTGTAGTAATACTGTTTAACTGAAACTGTCTTCTGGGATAATCTGCTCATCAGCGGTGCTGACTGTCCTTTATAGGCTGCTTTCATGATAAAGGCAAAGGTTAGAGGTTTGCCATTGAGAGCTCCTGAGACATTATATGAAGTATCTGAAAGGGCAGTTTCCAGCTGATAGTTTTCAGTTAGACTGTATTTTTGCAGGAAGGTATAGGCTTTCTTCACTTCATTTGAACTGAGCGCACGCAGGAACAGCATATCTGCAGGCAGCTTGAGATTAACGTATGCCTTTGAATCACTGGCCTGAGTTGATTTAGCTGAAACCAGAACAATGACATCATCATTAACCTTAAGCTTTGAATCCCTGTTTAATGGATTGCCGTTTCTGTCAAAGTACATTATCTGCATTGACAGAGTATCTGGATTTACAATTTCACCTGCAACCTTTCCTGTTACAGATACGGATGCAACTGCGGCCTTATCAGTCTTGTTATGAATCTTAAGTGTTCCGTTTTCAACCTTTGCATTAAGCTTTGTGGTGTTCTGTCCGTATTTTTCTGACAGTTCGCAAAGTACAGCTTTTGACTGATTATCAAGATAAGCATCCTTTAAGATTTGAGCGTTAAGCTTTTCAAGTAAGGCTGCCACATCTGAATTTTCGTCAGCATTTAGTTTCCCTTTTAAAAGAGTCAGAACATCAAAGGAGACGGTATTGATATAGAATGGCTGATATGCTCTTATCAGATCCAAAAGCTCCTTTTGTTTCTTGAAGTTCTGTGCAGACAGATAATTCTGTTTTAGCGTTAAAGCTTCATTAAGATTCTTTATAGCTCTGTCCAAAGCCTCATTCTGACGACGTTTATCTCCATACAGTCCAAAGGCTGCAGCATAGTTACATAATGCATTGATAGATCTGATATCGTTGTGATCAAATCTGTAGGTTAATGAGGTATTAACATTGACGCCCTGAGAGGCAGCAAGCTTCATAGCCAGAGCTGCAACTGTCTCATTGTCGTCGTTAAGATTACGGGCAAGAGCTTTCTCAAGATACTCTAAGGTGGCATTGCTTACATCAAATCCATCCTTATAGGCATCGTAGAGGAACAGTGCAGCATAGACAGCAGCGTATTTGGAAGCTTCGTAGTTATAGAAGCTGATATTTACATATCCCTGCATTGAAATATGTGACTGTACATAATCAATGATGTCGGAAAGATATCTCTGATAATCTCTGTATTCATTTGAATCTTTATCCTTCATTTCCTTAAGGGTATTTAAAAGGATAATGCCCTTGGATACTTCATCAAAGAAGGAATGCTTGTATTTAAAATCAAGAGATTTTACAAGCTTCTCCTTATCAGCCATAGGAAGCGCACCTAGGATTATCTCTGCAGGAGTTCCGTTTTCAAAGTTCTGGACAAGTTTTATTTCCGGCTCAGTTTTTGCCGGTATGGAAACAATTCTGTTTTCAGTTATATCAAAGCTGCGATCAACAACTGTGATAGTCTTTTTATTCTCAAAACTGTAATCTTGAGATTTAACTTTGTATTCAACAAAACCGTCTCCTACAGTATTTGCTTCAAGAGCAATGTCTGCTCTGTCCTTAGACTGTTTTTGAGCTGTTAGATTTCCTTTTGCATCACACTTTACTGAACCGCTGCATTTTACTTCAAAGCTGAAATCTGACTTGTCGCAGGCAAGATTATCAACCCCCAGAACAGCAGTCAGAGAATCTCCATCGTGCAGATAGTAAGGTGCATTCAGTGTGGTTACTGCCTTATCCTTAACAGGTACTTCAATTGAGGTGCTTCCAACCTTATGACTGTTATAGGCGGTAAGCATCAGAGTTGCTGTGGTTGAAATTGCAGGCAGCTCAAAATCGACTTCTGCCTTGCCGTTTTTAACCTTAACAGCTCTGGTGTAAAGTGACAGCAGATTATCTTTAATATTGGATAGTGCTGCTGCGCTTTCTCCTGCCATCATGTCATCGCCATAGCCCTGACCGTCACCCTTGATTTCTCTTATGATATGACCGTACATATCAACGATTGTGGTTTTTAGAGACTCCTTACCGGCTAGGGCCTTGATAAGATTTGGAACCTTGTGTTTGTTGATGGCTAAAATTCCGTTATCAACCAGTGTTGCGGTTATATAAGTATCATCTTCAAGTGCAGATTTGTCCTTGCTGTTTACCATAACCTCAAAATGCAGCTTTGAATTTGGCTTTATCTGAGGCTCGCTATTATTTATCGCCTGAGCAAGTGAGGTTGTAATCTCAAGTTCTGCCTTTGTTGCATCAACACTGAGGTAATTCAAACCGACAGCTCTTGCTGCAGTCTTGTAAGGATTGTCCATGGCGCTGAAGGTGGTCAGCAGGGCATAGGTACCGAATCTTAAGTTTTCATCAATTTTTACTTTGATTTCGTTTAGTCCTTTCTTTATCTCATAATGAGAGATTCGGTTGTTTCCATTGTTACCTAAAACCAGATCGGCATAGCCGTCAAATTCACTTTCAAAGCTTAAAACAGCAGTATCTCCGGTTTTATAGATTTCCTTATCTGAGGTCAGAACAAATCTGTCAGGGGTATTTGGCTCAAAATTGTTGTAGCTTCCAACATAGAAGTTATAGGAGGTATTAAAGCCGGTTTTATCATCGGTTATTTCAAGAACGTAAGCTCCGTCCTTCAGATCTGCTGCGATATTGTTCTTTTTATAATCACTCTGAATCTTCAGATCACCTGAGGTCACCGGAGTTCTGTATTCGTTTTTGAGGAATTTCCAGCTGTTATTCTCAAATATATACTGATAACTTATGTTTCTCTTCTGGATAATGTATTTAGCCTGGCCGTCAAGTACAGTTCCGTCCTGATTGCACATAACCACATTAAATTCTGTTTTATCTCCGTTGTTCTTTAGTTTCTGTACACCCAGCATCGGTGTATTAAAAACATACTTATACTCATGATTCATGTAATACATGTCAGATGCCGGTGCCATGATGTTTAGGTTCATCTCCAGCATCTGCGGATATTTTGCGAAAGCAACTGATGGGATAACGGTGAATCTGCCTTTCTTACTGGTTTTTCCTGAGTCTATTGTCAGATTTTTAACGTGATCAGATACTACTTCCTCATTTAAACCGAAATAATAATCCTTGAATTTTTCAACAGGGTGATTATCAGGTTTGACGAGATAGTGTCCGTCTACATTGAGATCGGAGGCATAGGAGCCATAATTGAATTTTGATTCAATCTCAATTCCGTCTCCGTCTTTTAAGATCTTCTTGTCAGATATGAACTGAGCGTTGATTGAACTTGGTTTAAAGGCTGCAACCGTGAATTTGGTGGAGGATAGAACCTGATTCTTGTCATAACCTAGTTCAAGTCTGTATTCTCCCAGCTGAGCATTGTCAGATAGGGTAAATTCATAATCAAAAACACCTGCCAGTGGTTTATCTAAGGTTACTTCCTTTAGAACTGTGTAATCAGGTTTGTATACTGTGAGTTTCAGTGCCTTCAGAGGTGCCGCGCTTAAATCTTCATTTCGTACATGAGCCTGATAGTAGACCTTTTCTCCAGGTCTTAAAAGGCTTCTCTGGGTAAAGGCATATATTCTGTAGTTGGTCTGCTTTAAAAGTCTTGAATTGATGTTTCTGTCATTATCATCTGCATATTCATTGTCAGTTGCCGCATCTTCCAGATACAGATTTTCAGAACGCAGATCAAGCGGGAAGGTATCGTTGCCGTCTGTAATCAGTACAGCTGAAGCTTCACGGGAATTGTTGCCTGATAACAGTTTTTCATCAAAATGAGCATATCCGTCTGCATCGGTGGTTGTCTCTCCTAATACTTCATTACCTGAGGAGAGAAGCTCAACCTTTGCTCCTTTCTTTGGCTTTGCATCCTTAAGTGATCTTACTGCTATATCAAGTCCTAATGCTCCCTTGTATGCAGTTGCACCAATATCAGTGATAAACAGCAGCTTTGATAATGCCAGTGATTCATAATCAGGAGCCAGCTCGTATATGCTGTTACCATCATTCTTATCATCAGCTGTAATTACAAGAACAAATAAGCCGTCATTAAGATTCTTTTTGAAATCCTTAATATTTACCGTGGTTGTCAGTTTCTCATTTTTTTGGTTTGGCAGTTTATATACTTTGGACTGTATAAATTCACCATAGTTATCAATCAGCGAGTTTACCTGCCATTTATCCAGCCTGTTATCCAAAAGGGTAAACAGGGATGCTCTTGGAACATCAGATGTTGCAATTCTGAATACTGAAAGCTTGAAGCTTTGCATATTGATTGAACTGATACTGATGCTGTCAGAGTTGTTCATAGGAAGAACAAGCCCGTTTGTAAAGGATACAGAGGACTGAGCATCTGCTGTTTTAAACTTTACAGATAGATCTTTATCGGTAGTCTTGGTGTTAAAGCCTTCAATTCCTTTTTTTATGGTCAGGCTGTAATTCTCTCCAAAGTTAAGTCCGCTAAGACAGAGTTTTCTCTCGGAAATAAAAGTGGAGAAAGAGGAAAAGTCTTTTCCCTTACTGTCTTTTAGTGATAGATATTTCTTCAGAATATTCTGATTCTGAATATCATTCATTTCATCATTAAAGATAAGGCAGGAGGTTGCTTTGCCCTGAGTGCTCTGATCGATTATTCTCTGAAGCTTGAGGGAATTGCTCTGGTTCTTGTTTGGAGCAGCTTCAACACAGTTGGCTTCAACAGATACAGTGGTTAAAGCGGTTAGAAGAAGAATTTTTGAGCTAAGATTCATACGGACTGCCTTCTCGGATTGATTGCGTGATTGTCTTTATATTTTAGTTACTATTTACTTATTTAATTGATATGAGATGAGATTATTTGAAGTCGGGCAAAAAAACATAATGAGTTCTCAGCCTTTTTTGAGGCATTTTCTATACCAATTTTTATAAATATTCTTAAAATACAATTGGTTGCCTAATAGAAGATACCTTGTGGATGTAGCTTGCTGTTATATAATTTTTGATCTCTATAGATTTTTGTTAAAATTGCGGTAGAAAAGATTCCTAATAACGTTTTAAAGATATCTAAGCTGATTTTGCGATGGAAAAGCAACAGCTGTAATACAGAATAATTATGTCAGATATACAAACCAATACTTATTCAATAAAAGACAGATTCCGCCAGTTTTATCCTGTTATAGTTGATGTTGAGACTGCCGGTCTTGATCCTAAGACAGATGCTCTTATAGAAGTCTCTATGATGACTGTTAAAATGGATGAGAAGGGCATGCTTGTGCCTGATGAACAGTATCATGCCAACATCAGACCATTTCCGGGCTCTCTGGTTAAGCAGGCCAATATCGATTTTCTTGGAATCGATCCTTTTGACGAATCAAGAAATCTTGTATCTGAGGAAGAAGCTCTTATACCTATGTTCAAGGCCATTGCCAAAAAGGTTAAGGCAAATAAGTGTAAAAGGGCAATTCTGGTAGGCCATAACGGTTCTTTTGATTTAGGCTTTATTAAAGCCGCTACAGAGCGTCTGAATTACAAACGTTCTCCATTCCATCCTTTCTCTGTTTGTGATACCGCCTCTCTTTCTATGCTGGTATACGGTCAGAGTGTTCTGGTTAAAGCCTGTATTGCTGCTGGTATTGATTTTGATCTTGATAAAGCTCATGGGGCTGAATATGACACCAGGATGGAGTGCCTTCTTTTCTGCAAGATTTTCAACAAGTTTACAACTTTCTGCGGTGTTCCTGAGCCTGTAACCGAAGAAATTGATTACACAAAATCCTCTTCAGAGAATGCTGATGAAGGGGAAAAAACAGAATAGGATAAATTAGCCTGTTTGCTACCTCTAATCTAAGTTATTAAAAATACAATCAAAGATGAGAGGGACAGTATGCAGTACATAATTAAATCTATGCTTAAACACGTTACCACTATATTGATTATAGTTGCCGTCTGTGTTGGTGGATATACCTTTGCACAGCATGAGAATCTTATTGGTAATTCTGATGCTAAATCAGAGGATGTCACTGATGATTTTACTCATAAGCACATCCGTCCAGATGCCCCAAATTCTGTTAAAGGTGTAAAGAAAGTAGCCAAAGAAGGCGATTATGTACTGCTACGAGGCGTTTTTGTAAGACGTGCCGATGCCGGAATCTATGAATTCCACGATGATGCCGGTGATGGTCTGTTCATCGATCTTGGTAAAAGCTTTGTTCTAAACGAGAGATTCTTCAATACCAGTGAGTTCTTTATCTGGGGGCAGGTAAGGGATAATGATAAATCTACCACTATTGAAGCAATCTCTATGTCAGCAAAATCTTTCCCTGTAACCAGCAGGGTTCCATAGAGATATTTAAAAGTTCTTACTTTTTCCAGTCTACAAGCTCTAATGATTTTATTGCAGGATGATTCAGGAGTTTTTCATTGGGATCAACGGCAAATCTGTGAGTGCACATCATCAGCATAGGCAGATCATTTATTGAATCTCCATATGCATAGGAATCTTCTAAAGACAGTTGTTCTCTGTCTAATACTTCATTGATGCGTTTAACCTTATCTTCCTGATAAGGAACAGTTCCGCACTGCTTTCCTGTCAGTCTGCCCTCAATTTTTTCCATAGGGGCCGCAATATAATCGCTTATACCTAAAAGAGATGCCACATGCTCAACTATATAGTCACAGGTTGAGGTTACTATAAAAATGCGATCACCTCTTTGCTTATGAAACTCCAGTGCTCGCTTTGCACCTGGTTTTACCAGAGGAATAATCAGATCGCGGACGGTTTCATGCAGTACCTTATACTGCTCATCTTTAGATAGTTTTACTAAGGGGGTAACCGCAAATCTTACGAATTCGTTGATATCTAGAGAGCCTTCAAAAAACTTCTGTTCACACTCACTAAGCTTAATCAGCATGTCTGATGGGGCGATACCGAGTTTTACGAAATGATGAAGAGTAATGTCGTTTGTATCTCCACCTACCAGGGTTCCGTCCATATCAAAAAATGCTAGACTCACTTAGTCCTCCTCATAGTCACTTGTTGTCTCAATTACAACGTCCAAAGGTTTAATAAGATCTTCCTCTGAAACTTCCTCTGATACATAATCAAAGGTTTTCTTCATATCAAGATTTGGGAATTCGAAACGATATCTCCAGGTTACATAGGCATCAGAATGGTTAATGATTACCTTTGTTCTGGTGGCAAAGCCAAGCTGAATTAAAAGAGTTCCCAGCTGTTTACCCTTTACATCTGTTTCGATTGAGTCAGAGAACAGAGGATCCTGTCCGTCTTTTCCGAAAAGCCAGGACAGATTCTTTGAATTGTTTTTTAGGGCGTTTTTAAGAAAATCGTATCTTCCTGAAGCAGAGTAAGGAAGCAGTTTGCCGTTATTGGTCATACAGTGGGCAATACAGGCAGGACAGAGCATCTTAGGACAGTCAGGATTATACATCTCATCATTATCCGCAAACAGGAAGCCGCCGTAACACTGCTCTAGCATATCAAGATACTGTTCAGGAGAAATCTTCATATTCTCACTGAATCGGGCGATTTCCTTCTGGTAAACTTCCTGTACGTCCTCGCGGGTAAATCCGAAAAGGGCTGCAAACATAGGTTCTGATGACAGATCGTAAACCAGAGGTAAACCTTCTGAAGTTTCTGAGGCTAAAGAGAAATTGATGTGGCCGGAAAGCAGGCACCATTTAACGGTTCTGTTTGAATACTTGATTACATTAAGCATATCAAGGTAATCGCAGACCGACTCTTCACACTGCTCATGATCAAACTCTGATGCTACCATGAAAGGTACATCATAGTTATCAATCATAATAGAGATTTTTACTGAAGGATACTTTTTGTTTAATTCATTAAGAAGCTTATCGAAATAGGCTTTTGGAGTCTGATATGGATCGATATGCGATTCAATATGATTGATCCAGAACTGCTCCTGCAGAATATCCAGAAGGCCCTCTGAAAACTCTTTTGGATTCTTTGCTCTGAGATGTTTGAAATCCAGACTTAATACAGGTCTTTTCTTTACGTTGTAGAAGGTTTTGATTGCATCTATTTCATCTGTGACCAACAGCTCCTGAGATGATGCATTTGCATTTATCTCATCAATTGATTTCTGATCTGAAAAGTCATCACCTTCATCTTTCTTTTTATCAGATACCAGCTCCTCAATATAGTTTTTAATATCATCAAGAATTGAGGTGTCTTCCTTAGTCTTGTTTTCTGAGTCTTCAGCATCAGCTGTATCTGCTCCTGAAGAATTATTATTTTCTGACTCAGACTTTAATGATGTTGTCGCACTATCTATTATTGAGACAGTTGACTGCATCTGACTATTAAGCTTATTCTGACTGCTCTGATTCTTATAGGCTGTGATTATCTTTGGTGTGGTATTTATATTCAGACTGTCATCACTCTCACCTTCAATCTTTACCAGATTCTGAATAGACTGAGAGATCAGGGATAGACCAAAACCGCGAGGTCTAATCATCATAAAGATGCCAGGAGAGCCCAAGCCATCATGATCTTCCATAATGGATATAAGCTTGAAAAGCATATCGGCTTTATCTTTATAAACTTGGTCGGATAAGACTAAATCGGAAAGAGTAGAGTAGACCTGAGAATTTGAATTCATAGATAACCACCATGATTCATTGGGTGGGATTCCAACCGTATCGCGGTACCTTGTATAAAGACCCTGGCTGCTTCCTTCCGAACCTGACCAATTAAACCTTCAACAAGTACGCGAGGGCTGGAACCCCATAAAGCCTTTGTATTTTAAAAGAAAAGTGGTATTTATGCAAGAGAAAGTTTGGATTTTTCCCGGAATAAGCCTATTCTGAGCTGCTTTTAAGACAAGAGTTTGAAGAAGATAAATGAATGTAAAAATAAAATATACAAAAATACCTCCATATTCAGCTAAGAAAACTGACTTCTGGAGGTATTATTGAATTGCTGTTAAATTAAGCCTTCTTTGGTGGAATCAGACCAACCTGAAGATCTTCAGCTGTATAGATGTGCTCACCGTCAACATAAACCTTGCCGTCTGCAATGCCCATGATTAACTGACCACGTTCAATAACTTTCTTTAGGTTAATTTCGTAGGTTACAAGCTTAGCATGATCTAATACTTCACCCTTGAACTTAACTTTACCAACACCAAGAGCACGGCCCTTACCTGGACCACCTCTCCAGCCAAGGAAGAAGCCTACAAGCTGCCACATTGCATCAAGACCTAAACAGCCAGGCATAACAGGATCACCAGGGAAGTGACACTGGAAGAACCATAAATCCTTGGTAATATCCAGCTCAGCCTTTACATAGCCTAGACCATATTCGCCGCCTTCGTTCTGGATATCGGTAATTCTGTCAAACATGAGCATGTTTGGTGCTGGAAGCTGACTGTTACCTGGTCCGAACAACTCACCACGGCTGCAAGCTAAAAGGTCGTTCTTATCAAAAGAGTGAACATTTCGCTCTAATAATGAAGCCATTGTTTGCTCCTAAATTCTATAAAACACTATTTTAGAAATAATCAAAAATTAACTGCATGGCAAATCTGCAGTTTCATTCTCTAGATTTCAAATCCGTATCATTATACAGCAAAAGGAAGTCAGATTTCAGAATAGATTGCTGTATAAGCCAATTAAAGTTGTAGAGCAGGATTTTTAGATTCTTAAAATAACAAAAAGCTGAATCATATGACTCAGCTTTTTAAGAATCTCTTGAGAAATTAACTATCTGGTACCGAATACCACAATAGTCTTTCCATGAGCTGTAATCAGATGGTCTTCTTCCATCATCTTAAGAATACGACCTACAGTCTCACGTGAACAGCCAACAATCTGACCGATCTCCTGACGGGTAATCTTAATCTGCATACCATCAGGATGTGTCATAGCCTCTGGCTGATGAGCTAAGTTAACAAGAGTCTTAGCAATACGACCGGTAACGTCTAGGAATGCCAAGTTACCAACCTTAGCTGAGGTTGCTGACAGACGACGTGAAATCTGAGCGGTTAAACGCATCAGAATTTCTGGATTAACCTGAACTAGCTGCTTGAACTTGCTGTATGAAACCTCAGCAATTTCACAAGATGTCTTTGCTTTTACCCAGGCAGTACGCTTTGGATTCTCTGACTCATCGAATAAACCAACCTCACCGATGAAATCACCCTGATTCAGATAGCTTAGGATCATTTCATGGCCATCTGAATCTTTAATTAGTACAGCAACTGAGCCTTTTGAAATGTAGTATAAGGTTTCAGCTTTCTCGCCAGCGTGAATAATTGTGCTCTTAGCAGTGTACTTGTGAATGTGGCACTGACTTAAGAACCAGCTGATAGTTGTATCAGTTTGTGGTTTTATAATAGGAGACATCTTTTTTTACTCTAAAAATAGCCAAATCAAAAAAAAATAAATTCACTTAGAATTCATATTAAGGTTTTGCCTCTGCCATCAAGGCAGTAAACGCATAAACCGCTAACTAAATAATGAGCTCTTAAGATGATTTCATTATACATATGTTAATTTTTTTTTGTTAAAGCTTAGGCATAATTAGACAGAGATTTTGTATATATAGTGACTTGATTCACGAATTTTGGTTTTGTTTTTTGAAAACTGTGTAAAATGTACTATACAAAAATCGTTTTGGGAATATGAATATCGGAATGGTGTATCAGAAGAGGGCACCCCGGAAGTGAATCCGCTATTCTTGACTCCTTGAACCAGTGTGTTCAAGTTTGGCATCAGATGACTACTTAGGCTTCCGCGGGCAATCCGGGCCTGCACACTATAATCAGGAAGACACCAATGTCTGTAGATATCGGCTCAGGGTACAAATAACTTGATCGCACCCCAGGGAATCTTGTGGTAAATGTTTACCGTAAATCTATGCTAACAGATTGTTTTATCAAAAACAATTTTAATTCCACAGTATTGGAAATATTGTTCTTTATACTGAACATCCACCTATTTTTAAGTATAGGATAATTTGAAAAGTAAAAAGAAAAAATTAGGAATTATTCTTATTTAATTCCAATATTGTCTACAGCTTCATATTCTTTAAAAAAAATTTTTTACTGCCTGACAACATATATATTGAGGAAAACTAGCGGGAAAACAGCAGTACGACAGCAACAGAAAACATTGCCAGTAAAACCATAATTAGGAATTTGTTTAAGGTTGCTACAGTCTCACTTGTTTTCGTATATCTGGCTATATATCTCTGTCTTGCAAGATAGGCATCCTCAGGAGTTGTATATGGCCCAAGCTCCTCACCCAGAGGAATATTTGCAGCATAGGCCTTGTCAATCAGGACTCTGAATTTGATTCTCATCCTTGCCTCATTCGCTTCCTTGAAGTTAAGACTTTTCAGATAGGCTCTTGAGAATTTCTCCGGCTCCTTTGCATTCAATATGTCTGAGATTTCTTCCCGTTTAAAATCAGAATCGAAAAAGGTCCTAAGAGAATATCTGAGATAGTTGAAATCCATTTTTGTGAACAACACCTTATATATAAAAGGCTGTATACCTTTTGGATATACAGCCGTTTCTTAATGCTTCTATATGATTAGATCTGCTCTGGAACCATCTTGATGTGGCCGCATGGACATTCCTGTGCACATACACCACAGCCCTTGCAGTAGTCGTAATTAAATTCATAGCCCTTACCTGGACCAAGCTTAATTACAGCGCTGTCTGGGCAGACACCGTAGCAGTTGTCACATTCCATACAGTTACCGCAGGATAGGCAGCGACGAGCTTCAAATACTGCATTCTCTTCGGTCAGACCAATCTGAACCTCATCGAAGGTATTTGAACGACGAGCTGCTTCAAGCTCTTCACGAACCATCTTTGGAGCATCTGTATAGTACCAAGGATGCATATCCTCGAACTTGGCAATTTCATGCTTCTCTGGTTTCTGGTAAGTCTTACCGTTCAGATAAGCGTTTACACCACGAGCAGCATTCTTACCCATTCCGATAGCACGGGTTACGGTTCTGTCTGTGCTTGCGCAGTCACCAGCAGCAAAGACGCCTTCAATTGAAGTCATCATGGTTTCCTGGTTTACAACAACGCTGTCTTTTTCCATCTCAAGGTTGGATAGCTTTGACAGTACAGACTTATCAACATTCTGACCGATAGCCAGAACAACAGCATCTGCAGGTAGCTCTTCATACTGACCAGTTGGCTTTGGTTTACCGTTCTCATCCAACTCCATCTTTTCAATCTTGAGCTTATCCTTTGATGCTGATGCAATGGTAGACAGCCACTTAACCTGAATGCCTTCCTCGATAGCTGCATCCATTTCTTCCTCGTTTGCAGGCATCTTATCACGGTTACGACGGTAAACAATGATAGGTTCTGCACCGATACGACGTAATGAACGAGCTACGTCAACAGCGGTATTACCACCACCGTAAACTGCAACACGACGTGCAATCTGGATATCACCGGTGGTCTCAATCTGTCCTAGAACTGATAGTGCATTCAGAACAGAAGTGGTATCACCCTGAGGAATGTCAACGTTTGTAGAAATTGAAGCGCCTAAACCTAGAATTACAGCATCATACTTGCCGTTCTTCTTTTCGGCCTCAATATCTTCAACCTTGCGACCGCATTCAATGGTTACACCCATATCAGTGATGCGCTTGATTTCAGCATCCAGAATATTACGTGGAAGACGATATACTGGGATACCGTAACGCATCATACCGCCAGCTTCCTTACCCATTTCAACAATGTGAACGGTGTGTCCGAAACGACGCAGATGATATGCTGCGGATAGACCTGCAGGACCTGCACCAACAATCAGAACCTTTTTGCCGGTTTCACGTGCTGGACGCTTGAATGACAGGTTGTGCTCTAATGCATAGTCACCTAGGAAACGCTCAACAGAGTTGATACCTACGCTCTCATCTAGGAAACCACGGTTACACTTGCCTTCGCAGGTGTGGTAACAGACACGTCCCATACATGCAGGCATTGGGTTTTCTTCAGTTAGAATGCGCCATGCGTGTTCATAGTCGCCTTCTGCAGCATAGTACAGCCACTGCTGGATGTTTTCACCGGCAGGACACTGATTGTTGCAAGGTGGCAACTTGAATACATTTACAGGACGCAGAGTACGCCATGAACCAGTGTGATTCTGTAAGGAAGTAGCTGGATCAAGGGTAACAGCGAAAGCTTTATTCATCATGATTAACTATCTCCTTTAAACAGCAGAGCTACGCTCATAAGCCTGAATTGCAACTGGTGATGAAGTAGGTTCATCATCGCCTAACAGACCGAAATTCTTAATGTTGGCATCACACATTGCCTGCAGTCTTGCAACAACGTTTGGATCAGCCTTTTTACCGGTCAGGTGAGCGTATCTGCGCTGCATCTTCAGATAGTTAAGCACTGGCTGCTTCTGACGAATCTTACGTACAGAAGTAATCTTGCCGTATTCAGCTTCGTAAACAGGGAAGAAGCCGGTTTCCATTGCCATACGGGCAGCGGTAACTGTTGCATTTGATGCTAAGCCCCAGCCTAGTGGACATGGAACCAGAATCTGAATATAACGTGCACCGTGGAAGGACATTGCCTTGGTTACCTTATACTCAAGATCACGAAGATCAGCTACGGTAGCTGTTGCTACGTAAGGAATACCGTGAGCCATGGCAATCAGTGGTACATCCTTACCTTTACCCCAGTCTGCACCAGGCTTGTCACCTACCAGCTGAGTGGTTGCGGTTCTTGCTGATGGAGGAGTTGCTGATGAACGCTGAACACCGGTGTTCATGTATGCTTCGTTGTCGTAGCAGATGTAAAGCACATCATCGTTACGCTCAAACATACCTGACAGAGGACCAAAACCGATATCGGTGGTACCACCGTCACCGCCCTGGGCAATAACACGAGGAACAACTGAATCACCGTGTTTCTTTGCTAAAACGGCTGCAGCAGCTGCCAGACCTGAACCTACAGATGCAGCATTACCGAACAGGGAGTGAACCCATGGCAGCTTCCATGCTGATTCTGGATATGGAGTTGAGAAAACTTCAAGACAGCCGGTAGCGTTAACCAGCATGATCTGTCCGTTTGTTGCCTTCATTGCAGCATCAATTGCATATCTTGCACCTAATGCCTCACCACAGCCCTGACAGGCTCTGTGGCCTGAAATCAGACTGTTATTACGATCCTCTGATGCCTGATTAGTACGCATAGCAGGATTTAACATACGGTTACCAACAGTGTTTGAACCTGTCTGGTAGAATTTAATCTTTTCTAACATTGTACTGTCTCCTGCTTAACCCTTGACTGAGTCTTCTAAAACTGACTGACCTAGCGGACCCTGAGGGAAGGATACTCCTTCTGACTTCTGGGTGTAGCCATTTAGGACATTTGAGTCGATGTCAAACCAGGTGAATTCCTCAGTAAACTTGCCTGCAAGAGCATCCTTTACAATACCGTTGATGGTGGTACCGAAGATTGGACGGCCGCCTAAGCCAGCAACAACAGTCTTGATATCGCAGTTCTTGCCTTCCATAGCACGTTTAACTTCAGGGCAGATAATGCCGCGAGCACCAAATGAGAATGCTCTCTCAAGGCAGATAACCTGCTTGGTGTCACCGATTGCTTCAGCAAGCTTCTTGTATGGGAATGGACGGAATGACTTCAGTGAAATGATACCTACATTGATACCCTCAGCTTTCAGTCTGTCGATCTCATCCTTTGCTGTACCAACAGATGAACCCATGATGATGATCTTAAGATCTGCGTTCTCGCAGTTGTAGCACTCTAGAATACCGCCTGACTTAGAACCGGTCAGTGCACGATACTCTTCGGTTACTTCCTCAATTACCTTAAGTGCCTTTGCCATCTTACGCTGCTGCAGGAAACGAACCTCGGTAAATGCCTCTGGTCCAACCATAGCACCGATAGATACAGGCTCTTTTGGAGTTAAGTATTCCTTTGGCTCGTACTCACCTAAGAACTTATCAACAGTCTCCTGATCTGGAATATCCAGTCTTTCGAATGCGTGAGTTAAAACGAAACCATCCATACATACCATAACTGGTAGACCAACCTTTTCAGCGATCTTGAAAGCCATGATATGAGTATCAACAGCGTCCTGGTTTGACTCGCAGAATAACTGCAGCCAGCCGGAATCACGCTGTGAAAGAGAATCTGAGTGATCGTTCCAGATGTTGATAGGACCACCGATTGCACGTGATGCAACGGTCATAACAATTGGAAGACCTAAACCAGATGCTGAATAGATACCTTCAGCCATGAACAGCAGACCCTGTGATGCTGTTGCTGTATAGGTACGGGCACCGCCAACGGATGAACCAATGGCTACTGACATTGCAGAGAACTCTGATTCAACATTCAGGAAATCACAGTTCTTTAAGGTACCGGTCTTTACGAACTTACCTACGTTTTCAACAATGTGAGTCTGTGGAGAGATAGGGTAGGCACATACAACGCCTGGACGGCATAAAGCAACTGCCTCAGCTACACCTAATGAACCTTCGATTTGCTTAAGCATTATAGAACTCCCTTAATATAGTTGTATGCAAGGGCAGCGGTTTCAGCATTTGCATCACCAACCTTACCTGGATATCTTTCCTGGAATGCTTTCTGTACTGACTCTAGTTTCAGAATGTCAGTTACAGCAGCTAAAGCTGAAAGCATTGGAGCTCCTGGAAGAGGCTTACCAATCTTCTGCATAGCAAAATCTGTTGCAGGAACAGTAAATACGTGACCCTTAGGTAACATCTTTACAAGTTCTGGAACAACGACTTCTGGTGCATCTTTTGAGTTGATAATTGCATATCCGTTTGGATCTAATCCACCGAATACATCAACTGATCCTAAAAGTGTCTTATCCTGAACAAGAACAACTCCCGGCTGCTGAATAGGCTCGTGAGTACGTATTTCTTTATTATCAATACGAGCATATGCAACCACTGGAGCGCCAGTACGCTCAGAACCGAAGCTTGGGAAAGCTTGTGCATGATGACCTTCGTAGAAAGCTGCAAGAGTCAGCATTTCAGCTGCGGTCACTACACCTTGGCCTCCACGGCCATGTAATCTAATTTGAAGCATTAAGGCTCCTCGTTTGCAGTGTATGTAAAAAAAATTGGTTCACTCAGAACCGTCAAGATAATTTTAGTTATAAATAAAAAATTCACAAATCATTGAAAAATAACTAACAAAAATTATGAAAATTTGTCTGAAAATGAAAATGTAAATTTTATTTTTTAAAAAAGCTGAAATATAAGGCAGAATGTTAATTCTAAAATGTCAGAATATGGTATAAAATGCGATATATATCTAAAGTTGTTGTTACAATTTGCAATACATTTACATACAAGAATAACAAATATACATATCCGAAAAATACCTTTGCGCCATGTTATATCTTCGGTTTTATAGAATTAGCTAAAGCTAATTAAAAAGAATGAATTTTCTGGATTTGAACAAAAATAAAAAAAATAGTATTATTAAACTAGGTTTATAAATGTTGTTAAAGTTGAGCAGATAATGGTTGATACTTCGCTTACAATTACTTCCCGTCAGATCCGTGAACAGAATCTGCAGCTTGTTCGTCAGGCTCTCCATGATGAGCAGGTATGTACAAGCTCCAAATTGAAGGAACTGACAGGTCTTTCTGTGGTTACTCTTAATAAAATCATTTCACTTCTGATCGCCTCTGGTGAGGTTTTGGATGCGGGTAAAGTAAATATGCCTAACGGCAGACCAGCATCAACCTACAGGTTCAATGAGATGAACAAGCTTATGCTGATCCTTTCTATATATAAAAGATCTGGCAATAAGTACGTAGGTTATTCTGTTCATAATCTTTTCGGTGAATGTATTGAGCGAAAGGAAGAACTTATTGAAGAGTCCGATTCGATTCAGACTAATGAGCTTAAAATCGGCATGGAACGTTATATCAGCAGACATCCTAAGATCTCTGTAATTGGCGTTTCAATGCCATCTGACGATGTTGGCGGACGTGTAGGAAGTGCTATCCGTCATGACAGTCAGTCTAAGCGCCTGTCCTCTCATCTTGAAAAACAGTTCAATATTCCTGTGCTCTTTGAAACTGATATTAATGCTGCAACCTTAGGATGTTATAAAAGGTGTAAAAATCAGGAGTACGTGAGTGGTGTTATTCTGGTTCCTGGAAAGATTCCCGGCTGTGGCTTCTGTTATAACGGTGCTGTATTAAGAGGTAAGGATGGAATGGCAGGGGAGATCCGCTATTTCCCTATGTACAATGATATTGGTGTTCTGCCTTCTGAATCTATGCAGGCCGATGATCTTGCCATAAGAACCATTAGAGCTGTGATGTGTGTTTTAAACCCTGGCTATATGGCTATTTATTCTGAAACCCTAAGACCTGGCTTTATTGATCGCTTAAAGAAGCAGCTTGGTACTCCAGCTGAGGAAGCTTTGCTTCCTAAAATTGAGATTACCGATAATTTACGAGAAGATACAGTCTCCGGTATGGTAAGCCTTTGTCTGGAAGCTTTAAAATAGATATTTTCGATATTCGTTGAAGTTTTTGCTTGTTGTATAAATTATGGTGTAATGCTTTTTTTCTAATAGAATTACTATACATATGCTTTTATTTGAGATAAAATTTGTTTCAAATAATATGTCAACCTATACAGAATAAAGATTGAGAGTATTTTTTATTTAGCTGTACGGTTTAATTCTTTGATAATAAAGGATCAGTTCTTATGGTAAAAAAAGAGATTGGTGCTCAGAAGTCTGACAAGCCTGAAATAGCTCCTAACAAATGGAGCCGTAGAAGACGTATGGAATTTATTGATTTTCGTCTGAGTGTTGAGGGCAAAATCAATCGTTCAGATCTGGTTAACTTTTTCGGTATTTCTGTTCCTCAGTCCTCACTGGATTTTTCTTTCTACAGAGAGCTGGTTAAGAACTGTAAGCCTTCAAGAGAGAACCTTCGTTACGACGTTCACAAAAAGCTTTATGTCCGCACTGAAGATTTCAAGCCGGTCTTCCCTGATGAATGCTCTCCAGATCAGTTCCTTGAGGATCTGGCTTTAGTTTCCCGTGATTCCTTATCTGATTCAAGAAACTTCTTCAACGGTAAGTTTCCTGTAGCAGCGTCTACTCTTGTTCCTCCTAAAAGGAAGGTTGAGGCAAAACTGCTGTTCAACCTGATTGATGCTATCAACGAGCACATGGCAATGCATATTGTTTACATGTCTCTGTCTCAGGGCAAGTATATGGATTATCTGATTGCTCCTCATTCATTTGCTTATGATGGTTTCAGATGGCATATCAGAGCATACTGTTATGACAGACATGATTTCAGAGACTATGTCTTATCAAGAATAAAATCCTCAGATACTCCAAAGATCATGGCTCCAAATGATCGTTTCCCTGATCCTCTGGGCAATGGTTTCAGAGAAGTCGGTACAGACGCTGCATCTGATGCTGACTGGAACGAGAAGGTTGTTCTCAAGCTAAAGATTAATCCTGAACTTTCTGAGAATGAAAGAAATGTTCTGGCTCTGGATTATGGTATAGGCAAGAATGGCTATATTGAGCATGAGGTTAGAAAGGCAATGCTCTTTTATGCGGTAAGAAATCTTAAGCTGACAGAGGATTACAAGAAGCTGCCGGCAATGGAAAGACAGCTGGTTCTTGATAATGAGAAAGAGATTTTCGATTTATTAAAGACAAAATAGAGAAATCTGTGTAAGAGTGTCGTAATTCAGTTGGTAGAATATACGGCACTTTTTGTTTGAGCCCCGTATTATTTCTTTATCTTTATAAGTATGAAATCTTCTAAATTATCCTACTTTGTGTATGTGTTTACATTGGGAATGCTTTGCGCCTTTGCTCCAATGTGCTCTGATATGTATCTGCCATCCATGCCATCAATCATGGATTATTTTCAGACCTCTCCATCTCTGGTCCAGTCTTCACTGACAGCTTCTTTTTTAGGTCTGGCTATAGGACAGCTCATAATCGGTCCGGTTTCTGATGCTTACGGAAGAATTCTTCCCTTATATGTTTCTCTGATTATCTTTACTTTAACCTCTTTTTTCTGCGCAATCTCTGATTCTGTTTTTCTCTTTATACTCATGAGATTCTTTCAGGGACTTTCTGCTGCCGGCGGTATTGTGCTGACTCGTTCTATTGCCTGTGACAAATTCAAAGGTAATGAGCTTACAAGCTTTATGGCTTTTTTAATGTCCATAAATTCATTTGCTCCAATCTTAGCCCCAATCCTTGGCTCATTTATTATTAGTATTGCGCCTTGGCAGGTAATTTTCTGTGTTCTTGTAGGATGGGGGCTACTTCTGATTCTTGCAACCAAGCTTTTTGTTCCAGAATCCCTGCCGGAAGATAAAAGACAGGAAAATATAAAAGCATCTCTGCTTTTATTAAAGGTTGAGCTTTTTAACCCTAAATTTATGCTGGTTGCTCTGTCTCTTGCATCTATTATGGGCGGTTTCTTCTCCTATCTTGCAGCATCACCATTTGTGTTCCAGGTCGTCTACGGTATGAGTCCATTTGGCTATTCCTGTACCTTTGCCTTTATTTCGATCTGTATTTCTTTGACAGGTGCTTCAGCAGGAAGATTATCAAGAAAGTATGGAGAGGAAAGTGTTGTAAAAGGCGCCTATTTCATAATGCTTTGTGCTGCTGTGCTGATGCTTATAGAGGCTCTTATTGTTCCTCAGCATTATATTTTTGTTCTTTTAACTCTTGCTGTTTACTGCAGTATGATGGCCGTATCTCAGGCTGCAGGTTTCGGCATTGTTATGAGTTTCAAGAAAGGTGGCGCTGGTGCTGCCTCAGGTCTATTCGGAGTGCTTTATTTCCTGTTTGGTTCTATGGTTTCCCCTTTTGTGGGAATTATGGGCGATAATTCCATGTTGCCACTTGGTATAAATCTGCTATCATGTGTGATTGTTGCTATTATCCTTCTGAAGATAGCATTGTCAGGCCGAGATAAAAATGAAAAAATTGCTTAATACATTAATTACTGCCACTCTTCTTTCCTTTGGTGCTGCCCAGGCAGCTTCTCTTGATGCTGATACTAAAAAGGAAATCGAGGCGATTATTGATGATTATGTGTCAAATCATCCTGAAATCATCATCAACGCTATGAAAAAGCTTGAAAGAGATGAGCATGCAAAGACACAGCAGGCTTTTCTGGAAATCATCGCTGAATATAGAAAATCTGACATTCATCCTTATCTTGGTAAGAAGGATTCTAAACACTATATTATTGAGTTCTTTGACTTCAACTGCGGCTACTGCAAGGTGATGGAGCCTTATTTTGAGAAGGCTCTGAAAGAATTTGATCTTCAGATTATCTATGTAAATATTCCTGTAATCAGAGCTGAATCTGCTCAGCTCGCTTATCTTGGTCAGGCTCTTTTTGAAACCGATCCTTCACTGTACTTTAAATTCCATAAGCATTTTATGACTCCTGGTAATAAAAAGGCTGATGAAGAATCTGTTAAGGCTCTGTTTAAGACTATTGGTGCCGATTACGATGCTGTCATCAAGAAGATCCCTTCAGCAAAGACAGCAATTGAGCAGAATGTGAAGGACAGCTTCAAACTGAAGATTTCAGGTACACCTTATCTCATCATTGACGGTCAGGAAATTCGTGGTGCCATTACCAGCTACGAACAGTTAAAATCAGTCCTGAAATAATATGAGTTATCTTTTAATTCTTGTTATCGCAATTCCTGTTCTGTTTGTAATAGGTACAACCTATAATGCACTTAAGGAACAGAAGCGGCTTGAGGAAGGTCCGCTTAAAGAGATTCTTTCCAAAAGAGAACAGGAAAAACGAGAAGCCCTGAGAAATTCTTCTAAAATTAAAGATAATAACAAATAATCACCTTTCAAAACTAATATTACAAGTCTTCAGAATTCACCTTTGAAATAAGTGTGATACACAGCATTTAATAAAAAAAATTGTAAAAAATATATGCTGATATTCCGATAAGAATAAAGATTTTCTTTGAAATCTCTATATCTATTAACTATATAAAGAATAGAAATGTTTGTTTGATTTTGTTTGGAGTTTTCTAATGAATTTAGTTAAGCTACTTTCGTGTGGTTCTGTTGCCGCAATGATGTGTTTTGCGCCTCAGGTTCATGCATACAAGGTCGGTTTATCTATGCCAACTCAAAATGAGGATCGTTGGTATAAAGAGGGCTTTGCTCTTCAGAACAGATTGAAAAATGCTGGTTTTGAAGTTGAATTGTTCTATGGTGGTGATGTTGATGTTGACCTTCAGAATAGGCAACTGATTCGTCTGGCAAATTCAGGCGCGAATGTGCTGGTAGTTGGTCCTATTGATGGATCTGCTATGACAGATGCTCTTGCAGTTGCCAAGTCAAAGGGAATTGCCATAATCAGCTATGACCGCCTGATAACAGGAACCAATGCCGTTTCCTATTATGCTACTTTTGATAATGAGATGGTTGGTCATATGCAGGGTAAGTATCTGGTTGACAAGCTGAATCTTGCAACTACATCTACTCCTAAGCATATTGAATTATTCTACGGTTCCTTAAATGATAACAATGCCAAGTTCTTCTGGAAAGGGGCTATGGACGAGCTTAGACCTTATATTCAGAGTGGGCAGGCTGTAATCAAATCTGGTCAGACTACTCCTGAGGAAGTAAATACTCCTGACTGGTCAACAACAGAAGCAAACAAGAGAATGTCAGATCTTATTGATAAGCTGGGGTATGGACCAGGCAAGACACGTTTGGATGGTGTCCTCTGTCCTGCTGACTGTATTGCAGAAGGCGTGCTGTTTGCTTTAAAACGTAATGGCTATGATTCTTCTAATATGCCACTTGTAACCGGTCAGGATGCTGTACCTGATGCTTTGAAGAGTATTGCTGATGGTGAACAAGCAATGACCATCTATAAAAATCCAAATGAGCTTTGCAATACTATTGTAAATATGGTTACAAGACTTTCAAAGGGAGAGCCTGTTGATATTAACGATACTTCCACTTATGACAATGGTGCAAAGGTTGTTGATACTTATCTTTGTGAGCCAGAACTTATTGATAAGTCTAATGTATCTAAGCTGTTAAACTAATCCAGGCTTCGGACAACTAAAGGCACACTAAAGATGAAATCTTCAGTGTGCTTTTTTGTGTCTGAGTCTTTTGTGTGAAAATTGCATCCTTTTTTGGCACTATTATTGCTTATACTTTATAAGGTAGGATATTAGTCATTGAACTTCCTGTATGTTAGGTTTGATTATGAAGATAAACAGCGTATTGAAATGCCTTTGTTTTGCTATATCTGTTGTGGCTTCGACAGGTTATAGCCAGATAAGGTACAGTGCTCCTATGGAGCCGGAAGCGGCAAAAAAACTCTGGTCCAACGAGAGTAGCAGGATCGCATGCCGTCTTATCTTTGACATTCCTTCATATGGCTTTGCCAATTTTATGACGTATGGTGGACGAGATTTACGTTCCGCTATGACACTTCATCCTAAGCTCGGTATTGGACAGGCTTCCTCTATGAGATTTATAGCTGCCAAGCCAGACTGGAATTCTAGCGGGGCAGAAAGACTTTTAGGAAGAATCGATTTATACGCCGGTTTCAATCCTTATATCGGCCCAACTCTGTCCTGGAAACTACTCTCAGAACTGGATCACGGCAATCAGATTCTAATGCCTTATACTGATAAGAAACTGGCTTCTGGAGAGAATATTGTCCCAGCTTTAAATCCTCTTGGTTTTAAGGAGGCCTACAAAAAATATCTGTCCTGTCAGGAGCAGCTTATCCGTGTCAACTACAATGATGTTCGTATGATGCCTCTTGTATTCAAATACCAGTCCACTGAGCTTACAGCAAAGTCACAGGAAATGCTCAATGAACAGGTGGAATATCTGAAGTATGACAAATCAATTATAAAAATCAGTATCCGTGCCTATGCATATGATATGGCCAAGGCTCAGGACAATATAACTCTGGCTAAAGACAGAGGTGAGGCTTTAAAGAAAGCCTATACCGATATCGGTATTAAGGAAGACACTATTGAGGTGGTTCCTTTTAATGCACTGACACTTAATACCAAGGATGAAAATCCTATTTCAAATGAAGCTGCCACCTCAAGAAATGCACTTATTTCTCTGGAGAGAGACAATGCTATGATTAACAAGGATATGGAGGTTAACATTCCTGATGTCGGAGCTGATACAGGAGATGACTGATTTTCTTGATTTAGATAGAGAATTTTAATTACTTTTATTATATCATCCAAAAAAATAGCTTAAAATTTAAACAGATAACAGATGATATTAGGTATGCTCAGGATTTGAAATGGCTGGCAAAAAGAAAGAGAAAAAAGCTAAGGATAAGACTCCCTTTAAAGAGAAACTGAAGAATTTCATTTCCAAAAATAAGGTGGTACTGATTATCCTTTCTCTCATCGTCCTTCTAGGCGGTGGTGTCGGCCTTATTGTCACCGGATATCTTGAGTATAACCGAGCCACACGTGAAGCTTATGTGGTAGCGGGAATGAAGGCTATGGAGGACGGTAACTTCCATAAGGCTCAGTCTCTGCTGCTCAAAGCAACCTATCTTCAGGCACCAGAAGCCTATCCTTTCCTTGCATGGCTAAGTGCAAAGTCAGGTAATTTTACAAAAGCTCTTGATTACTGTCGAGAAACTGCAAAATACCCTGAAATTCACGGCTCCTACGAAGTAATGGGGTATCTCTCATTATTAGGTTATGGTAATGCCCAGGGCGCCGGCTCTGCTCTGTTTTTCTTTGATGAGGCCATGAAATCTTATTCAGAGGAATATCTTAAGACTCATAATCCTCTGCTTGCAATGTACGAGAAATCTATTGGTCTTTGCATGAACAAACAGGATTATATCCGCATGGTTGATGAAGCTCAGAAGAAAGGTTCAACTATTGCTCTGCTTTACAGAGGAGATCTGGATTTTTTAGGCGAGGAGAATGATCTATCTCCTAAGAGTGCTGCTAAATCCTGGGAAGATGCAAAGAATAATGGTGTACTTGAAGCTCAGACCAGACTTGCCTCGCTGTTGTGGTATGGATACGGAAAGCGCCGCGATTATCGTACTGCCATGAGATATTTTGAGGATGCCGCCAAAAAGCATGAACCAGCAGCCAACTATTCCTTAGGACTGATTCGTCTTAGACAGGGTAAAAAGACCTCCTATGCGGAAGGTATGCGCTATATGAAGAATGCTGCCAAAATGAATTATGGACCTGCTCTTACAGCGGTTGGTGTGAACGCAATTATCAAAACCAAGGATTTCTCCAAGATTGCCTCTGCTGCTGCGGATATTTTTAAACAGGCCTATGACTGTGGTGATACCACCGGAGGAATTCTCTACGCTCTGATGATGATGAATGGCATGGGGGTTGCCACTGACCAGACAGAGGCCTTATCAATTCTTTATGATCTGAAAACCCGTGGCGTTGAGTCTGTTGGTGCCATGCTGAAATATTTTACCTATAACACTGATGTTGATACTAAACGAGTTTTTAATCAGGCTATATCTCTGATTTCTGATCAGTATATGGGTAAATACACTTTTGCTGAGGGCGCTCCTGAAGCAAAGATGTATCATGAGCAGAAAGAAAGTGGTTCTCTGAATTACTATATCTCTCAGAAGGATGACAGAGACAGATATACTGATGAGTTTATCGCAGATCTTGGTAATAATTATGTAGATAAGCTTGATGATCCTGCGGAAATTGAGATTAATGGAGAAAAGCTTCTGTACCCTGAGATATCTCAGATTCTTGATATGTATAATCCAACTACAGGTGCAAAGGCCTTTATGCCACAGGCGGTTATGGAAATCTCCGCCTCCATGCCAAAGCTTCCTCCAAGCTATGACAAATATGATATAGACTTTGACACCATTATGAACAATTTCGACGAATTCTATTAATTCTTCTTTCAGACTGCTTGTTTTGAAGTAGGCAGTCTGCTCGTAATTTTTCTTAAAAAGCATATAAAAGCCGACCTCATCTTTTATTTAATTTTTTTCTAAATTTTTCCGTAATATCAACTAAAAATCGATTTACGTGATTGCGATTTTTAAGCCTTGTTTTACGAATTTTGTGATCTGCGTTAAAGTAAACTAACCCTTGAAAATACCAATATAAAATGGAAAAGTGTGATCTGTAATTAAATTTAAAACGAATTATTAAAAGATTTTCGTAAACGTTTGCGATTTTTATTGCAAACAAAATTAAAATCATTTATAAATATACACACATAAGGAACAATAATAGTTCCATAAGAACAAAATCCACTAAAGAGGAACATAGAAAATGCTACCAAATATCCCTAATGTAAATCTTGGCGTTATCGCTGTATCAAGAGACTGTTTTATCCGTTCACTGTCAGAGCGTCGTCGCGCTGCTGTAGTTAAGGCATGCCAGGATAAGGGTATAAAGATTAACGAAATCAAAGTTACCGTTGAAAATGAGAATGATGCAGTTAAGGCTGTAGAAGAGGCTAAGAAGGCTGGCTGCAATGCTTTAGTAGTATTCTTAGGCAACTTTGGTCCAGAGACTCCTGAAACTCTGATTAAAAAGTTCTTTGATGGTCCTTGTATGTTTGTTGCAGCAGCAGAGGAAACCGGCAATGATCTTATCGATGGTCGTGGTGACGCATACTGCGGTATGTTAAACTGCTCTTATAACTTAGGTTTACGTAAGCTGAAGGGCTTCATTCCTGAGTATCCAGTTGGCACCGCTTCAGATATCGCTAACATGGTTGCAGACTTCCTGCCTGTTGCTCGCACCTTAATCGGTCTTGCAAATCTAAAGATTATTACCTTCGGACCACGTCCTCAGGACTTCTTTGCATGTAATGCTCCAATCAAGGGCTTATATGATATCGGTGTAGAGATTGAAGAAAACTCAGAACTTGATCTTTTAGTAGCTTACAGAAAGCACGCTGGTGATCCTCGTATCAAGGATGTTGTTGCTGACATGTCAAAGGAATTAGGTACCAACGGTAACACCTATCCAGATATGTTAGAGAGAATGGCTCAGTTCGAGCTTACTCTGGTTGACTGGGCAGAGCAGCACAAGGGTTCACGTCAGTACGTAGTATTTGCTGACAAGTGCTGGCCTGCATTCCCAGAGGAGTTTGGCTTTGAGCCTTGCTATGTAAACTCACGTCTCGCTTCACGCGGTATGCCTGTTGCATGTGAGGTGGATATCTTCGGTGCATTATCAGAGTACATCGGTGCCTGTGTAACTGAAGACGCTGTAACCTTACTTGATATTAACAACTCAGTTCCTCAGGATTTATTTGACCAGGATATCAAGCCTAAGTTCTCACAGTACAAGTTAACTGATACCTTCATGGGCTTCCACTGCGGTAACACTCCTTTCTGCAAGCTGACCACAACAGACAGCTGCAATATGAAGCTAGGAAAGATCAACTACCAGATCATTCAGCACCGTCTATTAGAGCCTGAAGGATCAACCCCAGATTTCACTCGTGGTACCTTAGAGGGTGATCTAACTGCAGGTCCTATTACCTTCTTCAGATTACAGACCACTCCAGACACCAAGCTTCAGGCTTATGTAGCTGAAGGTGAGGTTCTACCTGTAGGTACCCGCTCATTCGGTGGTATTGGTATCTTCGCAATCCCTGAGATGGGCCGCTTCTATCGTCATGTTCTGATTGAGAAGCGTTATCCACACCACGGTGCAGTTGCATTCAGCCATGTTGGCAAAGCTCTGTTCAATATCTTCAATATGCTTGGTATTGAGACTGTAAATTATAACCAGCCAGCAGGTGTACTATACCCAACTGAAAATCCATTTGCTTAATAATCTTTGTTTAAATTTGTGCCAGGGCTTGTCCCTGGCTTTTTTGTTTTGAGAGACTTTTTTCTTGATTATTAGTCAGAATATTTTTTTCAATTTTTATCTCTTAATAAATAATATCCTGTAATTCAAGCTGTTTTCCTGGTTTTAACCCCAAATCGATAGTATTTTAAATAGTGCAAAATTCCTATTTTTAGGTATTAAAATAGTGCATTGTTGATTTTGATATGTAGATTTTGGTGCAAACTGATTTTTCAAATTTATCTAAAAAAAGTTTTCTTGTATCGTAATTTCATATAGAAAAAACTAGTGAGGTAAATTATGAAAAGATCATTGAAGATAGGTACAGCGTTACCACTGTATTTATTATCACAAAGTGTTTTAGCTGAAGATACATTAAGTCAGGCTGACAATGGATTTATCCTGATGTCTGCCATGCTGGTTCTTCTGATGTCAATTCCTGGAATAGGCCTTTTTTATTCAGGATTAACCAGAGCTAAAAATGTTCTGTCTACCATTGAGCAGACTCTTGCTGTTTTCTGTGTTGCCATTCTGCTTTGGTTTGTAGTTGGCTATACCATCGCCTTTGGCGGAACCGAAGGTGCATTAGGAAGCTTTTTCGGCGATATGTCTAAGGCTCTTTTAGCGGGTATTGATTACAATTCATTATCTGGCTCAATTTCAGAGCTTACCTTTGTAATTTTCCAGGCTGCCTTCTGTGCTATTTCATCCTGCCTGGTTATCGGTGCCACTGTAGAACGTGTTAAGTTCTCTGCTGTACTGATTGCACTGTCAATCTGGATTGTGCTCTCATATGCTCCTTTAGCTCATCAGGTCTGGGGTGGCGGTTTCATCGACTCATACTTCATGTCTTATGACTTTGCTGGCGGTACTGTTGTTCATATCAATGCTGCTGTATGCGGTATTACCGGTGCATTTATGCTGGGCAAGAGAAATGATTTAGGCAAGGTTGTTATGACTCCTCACAACTTAGGCTTCACCTATATCGGTGCCTGTCTGCTGTGGATTGGCTGGTTAGGCTTTAACGCCGGTTCAGAGTTATGTGCTGACGGTATCAGTGCATTAGCCTTCATCAACACTGTTCTCTGTCCTGCAGCTGCAGCCTTAACCTGGATGTTCGCAGAGTGGATCATCTTCAAGAAGCCATCAACTTTAGGTACAGCTTCTGGTGTGATTGCAGGTCTTGTTGGTATTACTCCTGCCTGTGCTTTCGTAAGTCCAGCCGGTGCAATTGTAATAGGTATTGCCTGTGGTGTTATCTGCCTGTGGGGGGTTCATGGCTTTAAGAGACTGTTAAAGATTGATGACTCTCTTGATGTATTCGGTATTCATGGTTTAGGTGCAATCTGTGGCGGTATTCTGACCGGCGTGTTCTGTTCTCCTGAGCTTGGCGGTACCGGCTTCAAAGGTGAATGGACCTCCATCCTTGGTCAGACCTACGGTCAGATTGGTTCAATCCTGGTTTCAATTGTCTGGTCCTTTGTAGCTTCAGTTATCGCATTCTATATTGCCAAGAAGCTGGTTGGTCTGAGAGTATCCTCAGATGAAGAGTCTGAAGGTCTTGATTTGGCCTCTCATGGTGAGCGTGGATACAATCTTTAATAGGGGATTTTTAAAATGAAAAGAATAGTTGCAATCATAAAGCCATTCAAACTCGATGATGTTCGCGAGAATCTTGCAAAGATTGGTATTTCAGGTATCACTGTTTCAGAGGCTAAAGGCTTCGGTCGACAGAAAGGTCACACCGAGCTGTACCGTGGTGCTGAGTATGTGGTTGACTTCCTGCCAAAATGTAAGCTGGAGATTGTTACAACAGACGAACAGCTTGATGAATGTGTAGACACAATCATTAAATCAGCTTATACCGGTAAAATTGGCGATGGTAAGATTTTCATCTCAGATGTATGCCGTGTAATTAGAATCCGTACCGGTGAGGAGAATGACGAGGCCATCTGATAAATAAAAAGTTTGGGTATATTGAAAATGGAGTCTTAGTTATTGAGGCTCCATCTTTTTTTGTATATATGTCTTTTAACTTTATCAAGCAAGAATTCCCCTGCCTCTATAGGCTGCGGGATGAATTGCTTCACAATAGTGGCTGTAATAAAATTGAATTATAGTAAAATATAATCAGTCGATATATTGTGTATAGGTTATTATTCAATGGAATTTGATAGTAATGCTCATTCAGTCTTTCTGCTGAATTATCATTTGATTCTGGTTGTAAAATACAGAAGAAAAGTATTTGACGACACAATATCAGAAAGAGCAAAAGAAATTTTTTCCAGAATTGCACCTAATTACAATATCAGTCTACAGGAGTGGGGGCATGATGAGGATCATGTTCATATTTTGTTCAGAGCACACCCCAAAACAGCAATCAGTAAATTTATAAACGCATATAAGAGTGCCAGCAGTAGACTACTGAAAAAAGAGTATCCTTCAATCAGAGAGAAATTATGGAAAGAGCAGTTCTGGAGTCAGAGTTTCTGTCTTCTGACAACCGGAGGCGCACCACTTGAAATAGTGAAGGAATACATTCAGACTCAGGGACAAAAATAAAGTTATTATTCGTATGCAGTACACAGCTTATTTTTTCAGAATCTATCCAACTGACAAGCAGAAAGAGCTTTTTGTAAAGACTTTCGGCTGTGCACGCTCTATATACAATAAAATGCTTGCAGACAAGATTGAGCATTACAAGCAAACCAAGAAAATGCTCAAGAACACACCTGCGCAATATAAGAAGAAATTCCCATACTTCAAAGAAGTAGACAGTCTTGCTTTGGCAAATGCTCAATTCCATCTTGAGGGAGCCTTCAGCAATTTTTTTCAGAATCCAAAGTTTGGATTTCCAAATTTCAAATCAAAGAAAAATTCAAGACGTTCCTATACGACCAATATTGTAAATAATAATATTGAGCTTAAGAACGGAAAGCTTAAACTTCCAAAAGCAGGCTTAGTAAGAGTAAAACAGCATCGAGAGGTTCCTGAAGGATACATTCTTAAAGCTGTAACCGTAAGTCAGAAAGGAAGTGGTAAATTCTACGCCAGTATTCTGTTTGAATATGAAGAGGAAATAACAAATAAAGAGCCAAAAAGCTTTCTAGGTATGGATTACTCCATGCATGATTTGTATGTAGATAGTGAAGGTAATAAAGGAGAATACGAACGCTTCTATAGAAAGTCAGAGCAAAAGCTGAAAAGAGAACAGAGAAAGCTTTCTCTGATGAAGAAAGGCTCCAGAAACAGAGCCAAACAAAGAATTAAAGTAGCAAAAGTCCACGAAAAAATAGCTAACTGCAGAAAAGATTTCATGCAGAAAAAATCACGACAGATAGCCAATGTCTATGATTGTGTGTGTATTGAAAATCTTGATATGAAAGGTATGTCGCAAAGTCTGAATTTTGGAAAATCAGTTCATGATAATGCTTTTGGCAAGTTCATTGAAATGCTTTCCTATAAACTTCAGAGACAGGGCAAATATCTGGTAGAGGTAGATAAATTTTATCCAAGCTCTCAGCTTTGCTCTGTCTGCGGATATCAGAATAAGGAAACCAAGGATTTATCCTTACGAGAATGGATTTGTCCTCATTGTGGAACCAGACATGACAGAGATATCAATGCAGCAGTAAATCTTCTAAAAGAAGGCAAAAGACTTTTGCTAAATCAAATAAAAAAGAACCGAGGGGCACTCGGGGATAGCCTGTTGTGAGGTAAAAGCTCACTGCTTTGGTCGTTAGATCAATCGAACAGGAAGCTCCTACCTCTATAGGTAGGGGAGTATGTCACACTTTTACTCTAATTCATGGTTCAGGCTTTCTTATCGTCCAGTTCATAGTTTAAAAGCAGCAGTCTTGGTGCCTTTCTGTATCTTAGTATGTAGTAGGTTCTTGAGCTAAAGAAAATGGCAGAAAATGTCAGGGCACAGATAAAGCCAATCCAGATTCCGGCAGCTTCAAGCTTCTCAAAGAATATTCCCCAGGCAAGCACATATCCTAATGGAAGACCTATAACCCAGAAGGATAATACTGTATTGATAAGAATAGTCTTAGAATCCTTTAGTCCCTGGAGAATTCCTCCCAATACACACTGAATTGAATCTGGCAGCATATATATGCAGTTTAAGATCATAAGGAAGGATGTAATCTTAAGCACCAGAGGATCATGAGAATATAATGCGGCAATGTGATCTTTGAGCAGCAGAATTGCTGTCAGATAGAAGATAAGACATAAAAAATTCAATCCCATTACTACCTTGCATACTACAATGGCTTTATCCCAGCTTCTGACACCCATTGCCGAGGCTGTTCTGATTGTTGCAGTCAGTCCAAGACATAGCGGGATCATGTAGATCAGACTTGAAACATTAAGGGTAATTGAATGGGATGCAACTATTGTCGGACCAAATGGACTTAAGATTACGGCTGCAAGAGAGAATCCTGCAATTTCAACCGTTCTTGAAATTCCGAGAGGCATGGCCAGTTTTAAAAACTGTCTGATGATTTCCTTATCAATAATTCTGACATTTTCTTTAACCCGGTATTTGTCGATGGATTTTGACCTTCTGATATAAATTACAAGACAGATACAGGTAAGGATATTGATAAGTCCGCTGGTCAGTCCGCAGCCTGCACCGCCAAGAGCCGGCATTCCGAATTTTCCAAAAATAAATATATAGTTAAGAGGAATATCCAGAATCAACTGCAAAAGTCCTAGAAACAGGGCAGGTCTGGTGATGGAGAGTCCTTCTGCATATGCAATAAAACCATTGTAAACAGCTGTAGCTGGTAGGGCCAAGGCAACAAAGTACAGATATTTTGTGGCAACGTTAATCATCATCGGATCTGAGGGCACAAATCTGAAAACCAGATGTATCAGACTCAACAGTAATGCTGTTATAAAACCGAAAAATGTTATCACCAGCATTGCATTAAATAGACTCTGCTGCATAAAGCGGTAGTTTTTGGTTGCCAGAAGGTGTGAAATGGTCGGAGCTACACCGTAGGCAATACCTGCAAGAAACATATAGGCCGGCCAGTAAAAAGAGCAGGCGATGGCAACTCCTGATAAATCAATAGTTCCAGCCAGTCCGGACATGATAGTGTCAACCGTACTCATGGCGGTTGAGGAGAGCTGTGCAATCAGAAACGGAAGAAACAGCCTCAGCTGTGTTTTTATCTCTTTTTTGTATATCGGTGAAAACATAGTGTTAAAAAAGAAAAACACGTCCAAAAATCTGAACGTGTTTTTAATTTAAATCAGATAGTAAAAACTTAATCCCAACCGTTGGCATTGTCCTGAGGGCGATTCTTCTCTGAATCCATCTTCATGGTGTTCCAGACGTTGCTTACGATCTTAGAGGTTTTCTGTGATGTTTCCTGCATGAAGTACATGGTCTTAAGCTTCTCTTCTGAAAGCATAATGCTTGGATTTGCCTTGAGCTCATCTGAAAGGTTCTGCATAGCCTCATCAACAGGCATGATATATCCGATCTCATCTGAAAGAGCAGATGCGTTCTTAGGATCTAAAAGCCAGTTGAACCAGGTCATAGCATTGTCAACATTCTTGGCTCCACGAGGTACTGTCCAGCTGTCAAACCACATGATTGAACCCTCTTTTGGTACAACATAGTCAACATCGTACTTGTGTTTGCCGTGCTGAGCTAGATGGTGAGCCTGAATAAAGTCACCTGAATAACCGATGGCTACGCAGATCTCACCTGAAGCAATATCGGTAACGTAACGGTTAGACTGGAAATAAGAGGTATTACTTGCAAGAGAGGTCAGAATCTTTCTTGCCTCCTCATAATCCTCAGCTTTCTCTGAACGTGGTGGCTTGTTCAGATAATGTTGAACTGCGGAGATAACCTCAATAGGAGAATCGATAATTGCAATTCCGCATTTCTTTAGCTTTGCTGAATTCTCAGGCTTGAACAGATCATCCCAGGATTCGAACTTGAAGTCTTTGCCCATTACCTCGGCAACCTTCTGCTTGTTATAGCCGATACCAATTGAAATCTCAATGTAAGGGTATGCGTAATCATTATTAGGATCGATAGTTGCAAGTTTTTCCAGACGGGCTTTGTTCTGCTTTACCCAGTTAGGAATCTTTGAGTGATCGATTTTCATCAGAGCACCGGCCTTTGCCATACGTGGAACGTTGTAACTTACCACAATAGCAGCATCAAATCCGGTATTACCTGCTAAAAGACGAGTTTCCTGAAGCTCGTTTGAATCGTACTCGACATAGCTGGTTTTAAGACCAGTGTCTTTTTCAAAGTTTGCTACAGTATTTTCGCCAATGTTATAACTCCAGTTCCAGATGTTTACCTTGTCGCTTTTTTCAGCAATTGCACTGTTTGAAGCACAAATCAGAGCGGCAGTTAAAAGGCAAATTGATCCAACCTTCATAGTCATCCCCATGTAGTAGATAATTAAACGATAAAAATATGGTGCATTGTATAACAAAATGCAGGTATTGAAAAATATTCAGAATGCCGATAGTTATATTTTAGGCAAAAATCCAGCAAAAAATGCTGATTATGGTTCCATATTGGATTTTTTTTACAAATTGAGCTGAGTATAACATGATAATATGTAAGAAATTTTTGGGCTCTCAACATAAGGAATAATCATGGAAAACTTTGAATTTGTTGTACCAACAAAATACATTTTCGGTCAGGGTACCTGTTCAAAATGCGGAGATACCATTAAAAGCTACGGCTATAAGAAGGTTCTTGTGGTATACGGCAGTGAGCATGCCAAAAAATCAGGTTTACTCAATTCTATTGAAGAACAGCTAAAGACAAATTCAATTGGTTATTCTCTTTTAGGTGGTGTTCTTCCAAATCCAAGAGCTGATCTTGTATATAAAGGTATAGAACTTGGCAGAGAACAGCAGATTGACTTTATCCTGGCTGTAGGTGGCGGTAGTGTAATTGATACCGCTAAGGCTATTGCACTGGGAATACCTGATGAGGGGGATTTTTTTGATTTCTTCACCAAGAAAAGAAAACCAAAGGTTGCCCTTAAAATCGGTTGTGTGCTGACTATTCCTGCTGCCGGCTCTGAGAGTTCCTTATCTACTGTGATTGAAAAAGAAATTGACGGCAAGGTGGTAAAAAACGGCTGTGGCTCTCCTTTAAACCGTCCTCTGTTTGCTATCTTAGATCCTGAACTCACTTTTTCCGTAAGCAGATATCAGACAGCCTGCGGTATTACTGACATGATTGCTCATATTCTCGAGCGTTACTTCACCAACACCAGAGGTGTTACCGTTACAGATTATATGTGTGAAGGTCTTTTGAAGGCTATTATTGAAAACGCTCCTGTTGCCATTGATGATCCTACAAATTACGATGCTCGAGCAAACATTATGTGGGCAGGTTCTCTTGCTCACAACAATATCTGCGGAGTGGACAGAGTACAGGACTGGGCAAGTCATCATATAGAGCATCAGCTTTCAGCCTTATACGATGTTGCTCATGGTGCAGGTCTTGCGGTGATTTTCCCCGCATGGATGGATTATGTTTATAAGCATGATGTCATGAGATTTGCGCAGTTTGCCGTACGAGTATTCGGTGTCTCAATGGACTTTGATGATCCTGCATCAACCGCCCGTGAAGGAATCAGAGCCTTCAGACAATTCCTTCATTCAATTGGTATGCCTCTGTCATTTGAGGAAATTGGCGCAAAAGAGGAGGATATTCCTCATCTTCTGAATATGCTGGGAGTTGATGATGTAAATAAGACAGAAGGGCAGTTTGTTCTTTTATACAGAAAAGACTGTGAGGCAATCTATTACAGAGCAGCTCACTACAAATATTCTGACTGATACATTTTTTTAATTACTATAAACAACAATAAACAAACATAGAAAATGTCTGCTACTAAAAAATATACAGCACAGCATTTAAGACTGCTGAGACTTTTATCAACCCAGTATCCAAACCGCTGTGCAGTCTACTCAAAACTTATTAATCTAACCTCAGAACTCAGCCTTCCTAAGGGTACTGAACATTTTATCTCTGATATTCATGGGGAATATGATGCTTTCTGGCATATCATAAACAATGCCTCTGGGGTGATTAAGGATAAGGTTAAGATTGTACTTGAGAACTGTTCTCTTCAGGAAAAGGATGAACTGTGTACACTTATTTATTATCCAAGAACGGTAATGAAAAAGCTGAAACAGGAAAACCGTTTTACTGAGGACTACATCAAGAGGACAATCGTTAACCTGATTTCAATGTGTAACTTTTTTTCCTCAAAATACAGTCGAGAAAAGGTTCGTTCCATTATAAAGACCAAATTTTCCTACATTATCGATGAGATGATGCACTCAAAGTCTGATGAGGACCACATCAGAAAACTTTACCATGATAAGATTCTTCAGACTATTGTCGAAACAGGAAGTTCAGAGCTCTTTATTAAAGATGTTTGTGATCTTATAAAGACCCTCGCTGTTGCCAAGCTCCATGTTCTGGGGGATATTTTTGACAGAGGTCCAAGCCCTGATAAATGCATGGATGTTCTGGCCTCATACCATCATCTTGATCTGCAGTGGGGCAATCACGATGTGCTGTGGATGGGCGCAGCTTGCGGCAGTGGCATGTGTATTGTCAATGTCCTTTTAAACAATCTTCGTTACAACAACTACAAGATGCTTGAAAACGGATATGGCATTTCTCTTAGAAAGCTAGTGCTCTTCAGCAGCAGTACCTATAAGGATGAACCTGATTTTCCTGCTCTTCAAAAGGCCCTGTCTGTTATGGGAATGAAGTTGATTGGAGCAATCATTGACAGACATCCGGAATACAATCTGTCTGATCTGAAGCTTTTTGATCATCTTGATTTAAAAAGAGGAACTTTAAAGTTAGCTGATGGAAAAACCTATCATCTTAATTTCACTGATATGCCTACTGTAGATGAGAAAGATCCGTACAGATTATCTTCAGGTGAACAGGAAATAATGGATGATCTGATTTCTTCCTTTACCAGTTCAGTAAGATTAAGAGAACATATCCAGTTCCTGTTTACAAAGGGGGATATGTATAAATGCTACAACGGTAATCTCCTTTATCACGGATGTGTTCCTTTAGATGAGAACGGTCAGTTTTTAAAGATAAAATGTAATGATCAGTATCTTAGTGGCAGGGATTATCTGAACTTTTGTCAGACCAAGATTCGTGAAGGTTATCTGAATAGAGACAACGATCATCTGGACTTTTTCTGGTATATGTGGACTGCTCCGTTATCTCCATTATCCGGAAGACGAATGAAGATCTTTGAGAAGCTTCTGATAAAGGAAGATTCTATACTCGGGGAACCTCGAAACCCTTACTATGAGTATTACCACAAGGTTCAGACCTGCGAGATGATTTTAAAGGAATTCGGGCTTAATCCTAAAAAAGGCCATATTATCAACGGTCATACTCCGATTATGGCAAAAAAGGGAGAATCTCCTGTTCGTGCAAGAGGCAAGCTTCTGGTTATCGACGGTGGATTCTGCAGAGCCTATCAGGATAAAACTGGAATTGCAGGTTATACCCTTATATACAATTCTCACTGTCTTCATTTAAAAGCACATACACCTTTTACCAACAAGCAGGATGCTATTGATTCGCTTCGTGATATTGAAGATATAGAAGAGCTGTCGGTTGAAGAATATCAGCCAAGAAAACTTGTTGCAGATACGGACTGGGGCGCTGAGCTTAAGGAAAGAGTCCGTGAACTAAAGGATCTGCTTGAACTCTATGAGAATGGAGTAATCGCCGAAAAACTTACTAAATGATCTCATTTTAGGCACAGTTCAGTCTGTGCCTGTGTTTCTAACGATATGAATTATCTTAAAAAGCAGCCGAATTTATGTCGGTTGTGCTTTCGCACTTAATAAACCACATTATAAATTTCCCTCTATTTCCCATTTAATAAGTTTATAGTGAGTTAATAAACTCAGTTTAAAAATTAAAAAAAATAAAATTCGTTGTAATCCTTATAATTAAGCCTTTCTAACCTGATTTGAGAGGTTTTTCACATAAAATCATTTCTATCTGAATATTTGAAATTTGAAATCATGAATATATAATGCACTCTGCTTGAATAGAGATAGGGATTTGAAAAAACAGATCCCGTTTAATATATTTAGGAGTAATCATGAAAGAGCAATGGCGTGGTTTCAAAGGAACCCACTGGATCTCTGATGTAAACGTAAGAGATTTTATTCAGAACAACTACACACCATATGATGGTGATTCATCATTCTTAGCTGGTCCTACCGATGCTACCAACAAGCTATGGGGCGACCTACAGAAGTTACAGCATCAGGAACGTGCTCAGGGCGGTGTTCTTGATATGGAAACTGAGATTGTTTCAGGTATTACCGCTTATGGTCCTGGCTATATCTCAGAGAACAGCAAGGATTTAGAGAAAGTTGTAGGTTTACAGACCGATAAGCCATTAAAGCGTGCTTTCATGCCTTACGGTGGTATCAAGATGGCTCAGGAAGCATGTACCACTAACGGTTATACTCCAAATCCAAAATTCGATCAGATTTTCAACGAGTACCACAAGACTCACAACCAGGCTGTGTATGATGCATATACTCCAGAGATGCGTCTAGCTCGTAAGAACAAGATTCTAACCGGTCTTCCAGATACTTATGGTCGTGGCCGTATCGTTGGTGATTACCGCCGTGTAGCTCTATACGGTATCGACTTCCTTGTTGAGCAGAAGCAGGCTGACTTAAAGAACTGCGGCTGTGGCATCATGGTTGACGACGTAATCCGTCAGCGTGAAGAGTTAGCTGACCAGATCAAGGCTTTAAAGGCTATGAAGGTAATGGCTCAGAGCTACGGCTTTGACATTTCACAGCCAGCTGCAAATGCTCGTGAAGCTGTTCAGTGGTTATACTTCGGTTACCTGGCTGCTATCAAGACTCAGAATGGTGCAGCTATGTCAATCGGTCGTATCTCAACCTTCTTAGATATCTACATCAACCGTGATATTCAGGAAGGCAAGCTGACCGAGACCGAGGCTCAGGAGCTGATTGACCACTTAGTAATGAAGCTACGTATGGTTAAGTTTGCTCGTATTCCTTCATACCAGCAGCTGTTCTCAGGTGACCCAGTATGGGCAACTCTTGAGGTTGCAGGTTTTGGTATGGACGGCCGTCACATGGTTACCAAGTCAGACTACCGTTTCCTACACACTCTAGAGAACATGGGCCCATCACCAGAGCCTAACCTGACTGTTCTATACACCAGCAAGCTACCAGAGAACTTCCGCAAGTATGCTGCTAAGATCTCTGTAGATACTTCATCAATCCAGTACGAGAATGATGACGTAATGCGTGTTGAGTGGGGCGATGATTACTCAATCTGCTGCTGCGTATCTGCAACTCAGACTGGTAAGGAAATGCAGTTCTTCGGTGCTCGTGCAAACCTAGCTAAGGCTCTTCTATACGCAATGAACGGCGGTATCGACGTTAAGACCCGTATGCAGGTTGGTCCTAAGCTGCCTAAGATCACTTCAGAGTTCCTAAACTACGACGAAGTTATGGCAAACTACGACATCGTTCTAGAGTGGTTAGCAAGCCTATACGTAAATGTTCTGAACCTGATTCAGTACATGCACGACAAGTACTACTACGAAGCAGCCGAGATGGCTTTAATCGATACCGATGTACGTCGTACCTTCGCAACCGGTATTGCTGGTTTCTCACACGTTGTTGATTCTCTTTCTGCTATCAAGTACGCTAAGGTTAAGCCAGTACGTGATGCTGACGGTATTTCAATTGACTTCGAGATCGAGGGTGACTTCCCACGTTACGGTAACGATGATGATCGTGCTGACGAGATCGCAGTATGGTTATTAAAGAACTTCCTAACCAAGTTAAAGAAGCACCACACCTACCGTGATTCAGAGCCTACAACCTCTATCCTGACCATTACTTCTAACGTTGTTTATGGTAAGGCTACCGGTGCTCTACCTGATGGACGTAAAGCTGGCGAGCCTTTAGCTCCTGGTGCAAACCCATCATACGGTGCAGAGAAGTCAGGTCTTCTAGCATCTCTGAACTCAGTTGCTAAGCTACCTTACGAGTACGCATTAGACGGTATTTCAAACACTCAGACTATTGCTCCTGATGCTTTAGGTCACAATGAGGAAGAGCGTGTAAATAACCTGGTTAACGTTTTAGATGGCTACTTCTCTAAGGGTGCACATCACCTAAATGTTAACGTATTCGGTACTGAGAAGCTTCTTGATGCTATGGAGCACCCAGAGAAGCCTGAGTATGCAAACTTCACCATCCGTGTTTCAGGCTACGCTGTTAAGTTCATCGACTTAACCCGCGAGCAGCAGATGGACGTTATTTCAAGAACCTGCCACAAGGCAATGTAATTCTTGATTAACTGAAGTTAAAAGGGGCGCCTTAGGGCGCCCTCTGTATTCCTAAATACTGTTTTTCTACTCTTGGAGTTCTATTCATGGTTCAAGGTTATATCCATTCTTTTGAAACATTCGGTTCTGTCGATGGCCCCGGAGTAAGATTTGTCGTTTTCATGCAGGGCTGTCCGTTAAGATGCCTGTACTGTCACAATCCTGATACCTGGAAAATGAAGGTTGGCGACTGCATGGACGTCGATAGTGTTGTTGCAAAAGCGTTACGTTACAGAAGTTACTGGGGCAAAGATGGAGGCGTAACCGTAAGTGGCGGTGAAGCTTTATCCCAGATTGCTTTTGTTACTGAATTATTTAAGAAATTAAAGGCTGAAGGTATTCATACCTGTCTTGATACTTCTGCAGGTCCTTACAGAAATTCACCTGAATATATAGAAATATTCGATGAGCTGATGAAGTACACTGATCTTGTTCTGCTTGATCTTAAACACAGTAATACTATTGAACATAAAAAGCTTACCGGAATTGGCAATGAAAATATTTTTGCCTGTGCCAAGCATTTAAATGAGCTGAATAAGGAAGTCTGGATCAGACATGTTCTTCTGCCTGGTATTACCGATAGTGAAGAGCAGCTTAAGAACCTAAGAAAGATTATTGATCATCTTCCAAATGTGAAGAAAGTTGAGGTTCTTCCATACCATTCTCTAGGTGTTCATAAGTATGAGAGTCTGGGAATTGATTATAAGCTCAAGGATGTTGAGCCTCCTTCATATGAATCAATTCAGATTGCCTGCAAGATCCTCAAAGCAGAAAAGCGAGATTAAAGTCTGGCACCGTATGCTGTTTGTATACGGTGCGACCTTTTTAAATTGTATCTTCTAACAGCCATTTCAAGGCATTAATCTTTCGAATTCCATCATAATCAGCTTCAGAATTAATCTCATCAAGTGTTAAGAGATATTTAGGGTAATTATCATTTATACTTTTCAATGGCTGAAGCTCTCTTTTGAGAACAGATTCGTCCATTGTTGATTCTGAAACCTGAAAGTAGCATAATCCTTCAGAATTTTTGGCAATAAAGTCTATTTCACCGTTTTTTAGAGCTCCTACATAAACTTCATAACCACGACGTATCAGTTCAAGGTATATTACATTCTCAAGAATATGTCCTGTATCCTGACATTTTCTGCCAACAATTAAATATCTTAATGCCGCATCTGCTACATAATATTTGGAGTTTAATTTTAGAAGTTCCTTCCCCTTAACATCAAATCGATCTGCCTGATAAATCAGCAAACTGTCTAAGAGTCCTGTTAAATAACGCTCTACCGTTTTGTTATCTATTTTTCGTCCAGAACTAGTCATAGAGTTGGATATCTTATTTATAGACATTAGGCTTCCTACATTAGCAAACACGTACTTAATTAGGCTCTGAAGCATCTTAACATCTGAAATTCTCAGTCTTCCAACAACATCTTTCAGAATTACAGAGTTGTAGATTCCTTCAAGATATTCTTTTATATCCGGTTGTTTCCCTGATATCTGCAATGTGTAGGGAAAGGAACTATCTGTCAGATATTTTTCGTATATTTCAGAAAGAGAATGATTTTGAGATAAATTGCTGGATTCAAAGAATTCCTTAAATGACAGGGGCAGCATTTTTAATTCAACATATCTCCCTGACAGAACAGTAGCAAGCTCGCCAGACATAAAATAAGCATTAGAGCCTGTAATATACACATCTGCATTATCTTTAATAAAAAGACTGTCTACAGCTTTCTCAAAGTAAGGAACATGTTGAATTTCATCGAGGAAAATATAATTCATTCCAGAAGGCTGCATATGTTCTATTACATATTTATATAGAGTTCGATAATCCTGAAGCTCTTCAAAATCAAGATCTTCAAAATTGATGGATATAATATTTTCACTATTTACTCCTTCTTTAAGGAGTTCTTCTTTAAATAAGTGAAAAAGAGTGGATTTGCCGCAGCGTCTGATTCCTGATACAACTTTTATAATTTGTTTATCTTTATGTCGTTTCAGAAAATCAAGATAATTACTTCTTGGTATTAGACGCATAAGTGTACCTTTTTTTTGTATTTAATTCTAAATTTATTTTAATTATAGTATAAATTTGGAGTCTATTCCAAAGTTTTGCAGAATGTATAGTAGGTGTAGAGTCTAATCTTAATTTTAGATTAATTAATATTATGTTTGAGATTGTATTCTAAACAAAAAATTAAATGAGGATAAAACTCATTATCCAGGAATCTAATAAAAGAAAAATGGAAAGGCCTAATATCAAAACTAGGCCTTGAGAAATTAAGTTAGGTAGCAGGGCAGATCAGCATCAGAATACTGTGATTCTTTACTTTTATCTTGTCTCCTGCTCTGAATCGACGACTCATATAGAAGTTTGATACTTCCTTTCCGGTCTGAAGAGCTGTATTCAGGTACTGATACCAGTTTCTATGCAGATGTCCTGGAACAGAAGGAAGTTCAATTGTTAAATCCTCCCAGAAGGCATTTACATATACATAGGCATAAACATCAGCAGTCTTGTGACGGAACAGAAATCCAACAGAATGGGACATATCAGACCAGTCAGGCTGGAAAGGCTTGGTTCCATGCCACTGAATCTTTGCATTCTTCAGTGCATTATCAAGCTTGTTGTTATAGTTGTCGTTTCCATGAGGTGATAGCTGGCCCTGACGTCTTAATTCAATAAGCCTCTGGGTATAACTGAGCATATTCTTCTGATCTTCGTTATATTCCCACTTAAGATAGCTCAGTTCATTATCCTGACAGTAGGCATTGTTGTTACCTTTCTGTGAACGAAGGACTTCATCGCCCATACAAATCATAGGTGTGCCGTAGGAAAGCATGGTTATAGCCATGAAGTTTTTTGCCTGACGCAGTCTGAGTTTTTTCAGTGACTTGTCATCAGACGGTCCTTCAATTCCATAATTGGCAGAGTAATTTGCATTATTGCCATCGTTGTTGTTTTCTCCGTTGGCAAAATTGTGCTTCTCTGAATAGCAGACCAGATCGTAGAGGGTAAAGCCGTCATGACAGGTTACAAAATTGATGGATTTCTGAGGATCAACCTCATGCTCATTGTAAATGTCAGGTGAGCCCAGAAGACGAAGGATAAAGTTCTTAACCTTACCGCAGTCGCCTCTCATGAAGGAACGTACATCATCTCTGAACTGACCGTTCCACTCTCTCCATTTACTGCCGGAGATTGCTCCTAACTGATAAAGTCCGCCAGCATCCCAAGGCTCGGCGATAAGTTTTGCCTCTGCAAGTTGATAGTCGGCATCAATAGTCAGCAGGGTAGTGTTGTCATTCATTGGTGCGCCGTTTTTATCACGGGTAAGAATGGATGCAAGATCAAATCTGAAACCGTCTACGTGCATCTTCTGATGCCAGAACTCCAGTGACTCAATAATCATTCGTCTTACAATCGGACGATTGGCGTTAAGAGAATTTCCGCAGCCAGAATAGTTCTGGTGATATCCGTCCTTGACTATATAGTAGCCGTTCTTGTCCAGTCCTTTAAAACTGTAGGTCGGTCCGTTATCATCGCCCTCGGAGGTATGATTGTAGACAACGTCAAGAATAACCTCTATGCCGTTTTTGTGCAGTGCCTTAACCATGTCACGGAACTCATTTAAAGGTCCCATGATGGATTTATCAGAGCTGAAACAGTCATGTGGGGCAAAGAATCCCATAGGGGAGTAGCCCCAGTAGTTCTTCATTCCTGGTCTGGCATCGTTTTCATCAAACTGATATATAGGCATCAGCTCAACAGTGGTGATTCCCAGCTCTACCAGATAAGGAATCTTTTCAATCAGACCTCTGTAGGTTCCTTTTATGTTGTCGGCTAGTCCTGATGATTTATCTGCAGTGAAACCTTTTACATGCATCTCATAGATGATGGTGTTTTCAAGAGAATGGTTCGGATATGCATCAATACCCCAGTCATAATCATCAATATCTACAACTGCACATTTAAGTGAGTTTCTGAAGATTCTCTTTTCATCACCTATGGCGAAACGATCATAGTGATCAGGAAACAGAATTCTTTTAGCATAAGGATCAATTAAAACTTTACCGATGGCTACTGAGTCAGAATTATCGACAGCCTTTGTAACTCTGAACGCATAGATCTGTCCTGGACCTATTCCATGAACAAAAACATGCCAGTAATAGGTTGATTTGAATACTCTGCTTGAAAGGTGAACTATATAAGGTGAATCATCATTAACATTGTCAAATAAAAGCAGATCTACTTCTTGTGCATAAGGACTCCAGAACGCAAAATTAACTCCATTCTTCTCTATGGTGGCACCTAGATTATGGCAGTTACCTCTGGAAATAATGAATTGTTTGTTTATCACGGTTATTGCCCAATTTTATTTTTTTATGCGTCATTTTAGACGAGTATGCTCCATACCTGAAAAAATATGTTATTTTTACACTCAATAAACGTATAGAGGATACTGTATGGCTAATTATACTTACTTTGGCGCTGCACGTGTAAATACAACGCCACTAGATTTAGACATAAATACAAAAAAAATTCTTGATTTAGCTGCAAAAGCACAAAAAGAAGGCATTAAATTACTGGCATTTCCTGAGTTATGCATTTCAGGCTATGGCTGTGGAGACATGTTTGAACATCAGGAGCTGCTTAAGGGAGCCGTAAACTGTCTTTTAAAACTTAAATATGAACTTCCAGAGGGAATAACTGTCGGTGTTGGTCTTCCACTTGCAGATACTAGTGGAAAGGTTTTTGACTGTTACGCATTAGTCTGCAAAGGTGCTATTCTCGGTATTGCTGCAGCTCATTCATTTTATAATGCAAAGGATTCAAGAGTAAGAAACTTCTCAACCCCTTACTCTGATGAGTGCATGTTCAATATTGGTACCAACCATTATGGTGTATGCAACAGTATTGAAACCTCAGAGGGTATTGTTGGTATTCTCTTTAATGAGGGTGATCTTAACTATATTCAGGATGTTGAGCTGCTGATTATTCCTGAGGCTGCACGCTTTGAACTGGATGCTGCCGATAAGAGAGAGATTAAGGTTAAGGCTTTAAGCCTGACATTAAAGTGTCCTGTTCTTTTAACCAATCTTTCAGGCTGTGAAAGCGGTTCAGATATTTTTGACTCATTGTGTATGATTGCTGATAACGGCGAGTGTGTTGCCCGTTCAAATCTGCTGTCTTTCAAGCGTGAAGATATCTTTACCGTTAAAAGCGGCATTGCAAATCCTTTATCTCAGTATGACTCCATTGTTCGTGCTGTGGGGTTAGGTCTGTTTGACTGGATGCTTAAGACTTATTCTCACGGTTTTGCCTTATCAATGTCCGGTGGTGCTGATTCTGCATTATGTGCAACCAGTGTCTGCTATGGTCAGCTGGCTGCTATCGAAGAACTTGGTTTTGAAGAGTACAGCCGTCTTTTAGAACAGTGCGGTTTTAAGCTTCCTAAATACAATGGAAGTGAAGATCTTCAGTCTTACATCAAGAAGAAGGTAATGCCTGAGCTTCTAACCACTGTTTATCAGGGCTCAATTGTTTCTGGTAGTGTAACTCGTGAGGCTGCCGCAGGTGTATCCTCTGATCTTGGTGCCGATCATCACGAATGGTCAATTGCAAAGCTTGTTGAAGAATATACCTCAGTTGTTAATTCAACTTCTGATACTCCTATGACCTGGGATCATGACGACATTGCACTTCAGAATATTCAGGCACGTTCCCGTGCTCCTGGCATCTGGATGATCGCCAACAGATATAATAAACTGCTTATTACAACCTGCAATGCTTCTGAAGATGCAGTAGGGTACTGCACCATGGATGGTGATACAGCTGGCGGTGTTGCACCAATTGGAGACATTTCAAAGAGCAGAGTCCTTAAAATCAATGAGCATATTGCTAAAGACGGACTTATGGTAAATGACAAAGGCTTAAAGCTTGAATGTCCTCAGATGATGAAGGTTTGTGTTCAGGCTCCTACTGCTGAGCTGCGTCCTGGCGGCGATCAGACTGATGAGCGTGATCTGATGCCATATGTAATTCTGGATAGAATCCATGTATTACATCAGAACCACTTCCTGAGTCCTAAGATGATTCTTGATACTATTGAAAAAGAGTTCACTCAGTTTACTAATGGTGATCTGAAGGGCTTTGTTGTCAAATACTTCAGAAAGTTATCTGTAAGTCAGTGGAAACGTGAGCGAGGTGCTACCACCTTCCATATTGAGTCATCTGATCTCAATGCCAAGAACGGTTTTGTATTCCCTCTGCTAAACGATGGCTTCAAGTCAATTCTGAAAGACTTGGATTAGAGAAAAAACGCTTGCACAATACCATGTGCACCTCTATGTTGCACATGGTTTTTCCTTTATAAATCTGCATCTTTCTGCTAAAATACGCCCATCTTTAAACAAAAAATTTGAGCAAAACATGTTTACAACTACAACAACATTCATTGTTTATATATTTGCCATGATTGTTATTGGCATTTATGCTGCACGCGCAACTTCCTCTCTAAATGATTATGTTCTCGGTGGCAGAAGCCTAGGTCGAGTTATTACAGGTCTTTCAGCCGGAGCTTCAGATATGTCCGGATGGCTTCTAATGGGCCTTCCTGGGGCATTATATGTTGCTGGTTTATCTCAGGCCTGGATTGCAATCGGTTTAACCATTGGTCAGTGGTGTAACTGGAAATTCGTGGCTGCAAGACTGCGTTCATTTACACAGAATGCATCCGATGCACTTACCTTGCCGGATTATTTTGCAGCTCGCTTCAAGGACAGACTTCGTATAACCTCCATTGTTTCAGCATTCATTATTCTGATTTTCTTTGTGGTTTACTGCGCATCCGGAATGGTTTCAGGTGCCAGACTGTTTGAACAGACCTTTGGTCTTGATTATCACAACGCACTTCTGATTGGCGCTGTTTCAACAATTCTGTATGTCTGTATCGGAGGCTTTCTTGCTGTAAGCTGGACTGATGCGGTTCAAGCTACTCTGATGATTTTTGCTCTGATCATTACTCCAATTATCATTATCTATGATGTTGGCTCTCTTGAAGAAGCCAATGCGCTGGTTGCTATGAAAGGTCCTGATATGGCAGATATGCTCAAGGGCACAACTGTTATCGGCATGATTTCACTTGCTGGCTGGGGCCTTGGCTACATGGGACAGCCTCACATTCTGGTTCGTTTTATGGCTGCAGCCTCTGTTCGCGGAATGGGCGGTGCCCGTAGAATCAGTATCAGCTGGATGATTTTCTGTCTTACCGGTGCGGTTATGGTTGGTTATTACGGTGTTGCCTTTGCCGCAAAACATCCGGAGATTACTGTTAATAATCCAGAGCAGATCTTCATTATTGTGACACAGTGTCTGTTCTCTCCATGGATAGCTGGTATTCTGTTATCTGCAATTCTGGCTGCGGTTATGTCAACCTTATCCTGTCAGCTTTTAGTATCATCAACCACTCTTACCGCTGATTTTTACTGCAGACTTCTTCGTCCTCACGCCTCTCAGGGAGAACTAATCTGGGTTGGCAGAGGTATGCTTTTACTGGTAGCAGCTGTTGCTTATGTGATTGCACTTGATCCTAATTCAGGTATTTTAAAGCTTGTTGCCTATGCCTGGGCTGGTTTTGGAGCATCCTTTGGTCCTGCTGTGCTTATCTCTGTATTCTGGAAGAGAATGTCTCTTGCAGGTGCAATTTGCGGCATGATCGCTGGAGCTGCAACAGTTATTATTTGGGAATTAGGTCAATTCTTTGATTTATATTCACTTGTTCCTGGATTTATTATTTCATCACTTGTTATTTTCGTGGTAAGCTTAGTTACACAAAAGAATAATGCACCAGTTGAGTCTCTGTTTATCAGTCTTGAAAAACAGTTCTGGTTTGAAGTAAAAGACCACTAATATCCAGGAGATTACGTTGAAAAACCTTCCACCAAATGTTTATCTGCAATCGTACTTGCAAAGAGCAGGTGTAAGGTTTGATGTAAATGTGGTAGATACAGTAGTAAAAAAAGGATTCGGCTTATCTTTCCATATTTTCTGGATCCTTTTTGGTGTGCTGGTCTACTGCTATTCAAGTGGAAATATTGCAGTTTTCCATGATCATTTCTACACACTATCCATTCTTGTTGCTTTCTATCAGCTTTTATATATATACAGGGTTATAAGATTCAACCGTATCAGAAAAAAACTACGTATGGATTCTGCTCCTATTACTGTTGAAGCTTATGCTATTGTTCTTTTTGATGTTAAGTCAGGAAACTCCGGAAAACTTGTAAAACCAAGAAGCTCGGCTGTTCTTTACAAGGAATGCGGTAGTCTTAAACCAAGATTCTTTACTGGAGCCGTAAAAAGAGGAATCAATCACCACTATTATAAGGATCAGATTGCAAGAGTCTTTATTGATAGAAAAAATGCTGCAATCTATTCTGTGGATGATGACAAGTTTTATCAGATGGCTTCAGCCAGAATTAACAGAAACAAGCGCTATGCAATAGGCGAGTTATCAACAAAGCTCGATAAAGTATCAGCATCTTCACAAAAAAGAAAGTCAGAACCTGTCTGATATTCTATCTTGCATAACTTTTTCATATAATAAATACATAAATAATAATAAATTTCAGATCTGTATTTAAGAAAATAAAAAAACAATTACCTAAACTCTAAATACAGGTTATTCCAAATCGTTCCTTGGATTTGGAAATAGGTATGATGGATATAAATGGCTTATATAAATCCTAATAGCTTAACAAATGCTAGCTCTCCGTTAACAACAGATCCGGTGCGTTCAAAATCACCTAAATATGTACGCTCAAAAGATCGCTGTAATATTCTTACCAGAACCCCTGTTTTCGACAAGAAAGGTAATCTGTTAAGTTATGTGTTCAGATATACTGCAGGAGAAAGCAGTTTCAGGCCTGACATGATTGAGAAAAAACATGTAAGGCATATTTCTATCGGTTTCTATATAAGAAGACATAGTGAGCTTTTTACACAGAGAAATGGAATCTGCATGACTGAGTTCCCTCTGTGTCCTGATCTGTCAAAATACGCCCGCGGTCTTCCTGCCACACGTTTTATTCTTCATCTTCAGGACCGTCAGGATGCTTCAATTTCTTTCCAGCATCAGCTAAATCTCCTGAAAAAGGAAAGCATGACCATCGCTGCAGATGTATACACAATTGTATACACCAACTGGTTCAGAGAGATTCGTTCAATTTCCTATGCTGTTATTGATATGACTCAGGATATTGAAGAGCAGTTCATTCTTGCTCGGAATATTCTGAAAAAGGCTCCATGGATTAAGCTTATCTGTGACCGCTGCGATAATATCAATAAGGCTTCAATTGCATTTGAGTCCGGAGCAGATTACGTCTGCTGCCCATCTTTCCCTAAAGATGTTCTTCAGCAGAATTTCAATCCGTTCTTTTTCAGGGTAAACCGTAATTCCTTTGAAATCTGTCTTCGTGTTATTGAACAGCTCCTAGAAGAAAAGCCTGAGTACAAGATCTTCATAAGCTTTATTTCTACACGAAATGATATAAAGAGCTATATGCCTATAATCCTGCATTATCTGGAGCAGGGCAGAGAGAATGAGTATCTTATCGGTACTGATTTTGAGAGCTTTTTATACGAAATGGATGTAGAGGTCTTAAATAAGCTTGTCTGCATCATGGTTCTTATGATTCTTGAGGAATTCTATCGCCCTGATAAGGATACAAACAAGGGCAAATATATATTATACGAGCCTTTACGTCAGCTTTTATTAAGAGCAAAATTCATTGAGGAACTGACATTTTATCATGCAGGTTCAATTGATGTTTCATGGGGATTCTCGCTGGGAATCGGTTCTCTGATTTCTCAGATGTATGCCTTTACAACTTCAAAGGTTGATATCCTGACCGAGCAGATTGACAGCCGAATCAAGAAGATTATGCATGATATTCCTGAATATGAGACTATCTTCAAGATTGCCTCCTCAATGGAATCTCTGGATCTTGAATTCGTTGATGGAATCATGGCCTCAGGCTTTATGCAAAGACATGACCTTCTGATGGCTTATGAGACTGCTGTGATGTGGGTGGCAGGTCTAGAGGACGCTATTAACCAGAGAAGATTCTAGGTTATTTGGTTTTGTTGTAAAGCTCGTTTCCGTAATATAGATTCTCCAGATCTTCTTTATTTACTCCTTCAAGCTTAAGGCCGCCACCTTCGTTGTCTTCGTTGGTTGCAATGCCTTTTTTTCGGTCGTGGGGAACTACTACACGACTGACACCGTCTTCGCTGAAGCTTCCCTGTGATGCGTAATTCAGCGAATTAGCCCTGTAGTATTCTACGTTGTCATTATCATTTATCGCATCATAATCAATAACAAAAGCATAACTGCTTAAAGTGGTCAGCAGTGTTATCAGTGCGGTTAACAATCTTTTCAAGACGAGTTCTCCTCTGGAGGTTTCCTTTTTAATTTTAGATTAAAACCGGTGGATTCGTGTTAAACTACCAACAAATTTTTTAAGGAATAAATGATTTATGCTCAGCTATAAACACGGTTTTCATTCTGGTAATCATGCTGATATTCTAAAGCATATGGTTATATGTCTTCTGATGAGGGCTTTAAACAGAAAAGATAAGCCATATATTGTTATTGATACCCATTCCGGTTCAGGACTGTACAAGCTTGATGGCTTTATGGCTCAGAAGAATCAGGAATATAAGAGCGGCATCAGCAAAATCAGAGAAAACAAGAAACTACGTGAACTGGTACCGGAGTTCTATGAAGTTTATGATTCTGTAAATCAGGAAGAAGGAAATTTATATCCAGGTTCTCCAATGTTTGAGGCCTGTCTTGGCAGAGAATCCGATAAGTTTACTTTCATCGATTTACATCCAAATGAATTTGAGAATCTTAGAAATAACTTTAAGAGAGACAGACGCTGCAATATCCAGAATAGGGAAGGTCTAGAGGCTTTAAATGCACTTCTGCCTCCAACTCCTCGTCGAGGCATGGTGGTAATTGATCCTGCCTATGAGGAGAAGAATGAGTATGTCGATCTGGTTAAGGCTGTAAAAATCGGTCACGCAAAATGGAATACCGGCATATTTGCTATTTGGTATCCTGTTCTAGGCAAGCTGCGTGATCACTCAAAGAATCTGACTCAGGATTTAAGACGTCTTAATATTCCTATGCTGCAGGTGGAACTGTGTGTTGAGCCTCAGGAGGAGGTTTTCGGTATGTGTGGTTCAGGTATGCTTATCCTAAACTACCCATACGGCCTTGATAATGATCTTTCTCCTATAGTTGATGAGCTTTATCAGGCTTTATCAAAGAAGGGAGGAAGTGCCAGACTTAAGGTTATAAATCCTCAGCCTTAGATTGACTAGAACGCCTGTTTTGTCAGGCGTTTTTAGAATTTTCCGTAATAATCTTCGTCCTTGATTGGTCTACTGTAGTAGTAGCCCTGAATTTCATCACAGCCTAAAGACTTAAGAATATCACTCTGTTCTTTATTCTCAACACCCTCTGCAATGGTCTTGATGCCAAGTTTCTTACACATGGTGATTAGAACACCAAGAATTGTTGTAATCTTCGAATTGTTCTCTGATGCAAGATTATCTATCAGTTTCTTATCAAACTTGACTTCATTAACAGAAAGATCTGCAAGAGAGTAAATATTCGCATGGGCGGTTCCGAAGTCGTCAATTGAAATATTAAAGCCTTCTTCTGCAAGATTGTTTGTAACTTCAATCAAGTCCTTGTATCTGGTTGTATTGGTGTGTTCTGAAACTTCAAGAGGGATCAGATCATAGCCGATTTTATACTTGTTCAGAATGGACTTTAATGTATCCTTAAAGTCTGTTCTGATAATAGTGTGTCTTGAGAAATTACATGAAACAGGGAGTACTTTTTCGTTCTGATCAAGACGTTCACGCATTCTTTTGCAGATTTTTTCAAAAACGAAATAATCAATAAGATATGTATAGTGTGCTGATTCCAGGGCAGGAATAAAATCATCCGGTGGAATAACAGTATTATTGATTACCAATCGAACCAGCGCCTCTGCACCAGCGATCTCTGCAGTATCGTTCTGAATCTTGAATTTTGGCTGATATAGAATCTTAAAGCAGTTCTGTTCGATGTAGGACTTTATCTTGTCTGGCTCTATCAGTTTCAGAATTGCATCATTCTGTTTTCTGTAGCGACCACCGTTGTGATTATTTCTGTAGTAAACCTTTTTCTCGGTGTACATGTCTGATTCAGCAAGATTTATTGCTTTTTGTATCAGAATACCGCTATGTTCCCAATGCGTGCCAACTGAAACTGAGAAACCTTTCTCAGAAATCATGTAAGCTTTGAGCATATCAGAGAGAACACAGAATTCAGCCTCGTCAATTGCAGTATGGATTGCAACAAACTCATCACCTCCGATACGGTAGATGTTTTTGTTGTCAGGCATTAACTGCTTTAGAAGAGAAGCTGTCTTTTTAAGAATCTCATCTCCGAACTTTGTACCATGTTCGTTATTAATTTCTTTTAGTGAATTGACATTGAGGAATATAACACCGATACGATTCTGTAAGGACAGATTGTTGATATCAACCAGCATCTGCTTACGGTTTTTAAGTCCAGTAAGTGTATCAATACTTGATACATTAGACAGTTCCATATGCATCTTCTTAAGTTCGATGGAACCGGTAAGAAGTTTCTGAATTGTCTTTATGGCAGGGGCTAATGTATTAATAAATTCTGTTTTAGGATTTTTAATAAAAACAACACCTAGAGGATTTAGATCCTGTTCGATTGGAATGGCTATATATCTAGAGTCGCCATCTGTATATTCCTTATAGATACGATCCTCATATGCTCTGTTGACGATTTCATCCGGTATTAGTACGTAATCGTCGGTTACATTGAGCTCCTCATTTACCCAGATAAGAGTTCTTAAAAGGTTTAATGTCGGATCTATATCGTAGATTTGATAAGTGTTATTCTTTGATAAATCAATATGTTCAAATAGGGTACAGTTCTCTGCATTAAGCTCAATACCCAAATATTCAATAAACTTATAAAGCTGGACTTCTGGTGTGCTTATATTGTCAGCGTAGATTTTTATGTATGGTGCTAGAATATCGTTGATATTAAGTTTGTTTAAATCCCTGAAGATAATCTTGTCTTGCTGGATATCTTTAGGTACTGCAACATTAATGGTATAGGTGCGGTTGTATAGCTCAAGATTGCGGGATTTTAAAATCAGATTTTTATGCAGTTTTGAATTTATGTGATTGATAACAAAGAAACTGTCATCATTTATCTGGTTGCTTCTGCAGTCAGCACAAGGGGAGTCTTTTCCGCATAATAATTCATAACAGGTACCAACAAAGGAATTATTGATTTCAAGAGCCTCACACAAAGGCTTGTTGATATAAACAATATTCTTTGTGGTTGTATCTGTAATAAATACATATTCATCGATACTATCTAAGAGAATATCTGCAATTTCACTGATATCGAAAGAGCTTGATGAATTGTACACAACATCATCTAAGTTATTGAAATCGATATCAGATTGAATGATGTCACTGACAAATGCATCAGAGAAAATATCATCAACTGTAGTATCAATGTTTTTTCTGGACATAATAATCTTTATGAATTCACATACTTTAACTTTGCTACTTCTGTAAATGGTTCCTACAGACTGCTAAAATTAAGCATTTTTAGAGCAAAAAATCGACTTATTTGAATAATAGTACAAAATAAAAGATACGCTATTATATTAGAAAAATACAATATATCAACATTATTGAAATGTATAATTTCTTCATATTTTAACATATTGTATTGTAATAGAATTGTATTTATGAGAAAGATATTTTAGTAAAAATTTTGTGAATAATATTATATTTTCTATTTCTGCTGAATAGAAAACGACAAGAAATATCTAAAAATAGGCAATAGATTCTTTTGAATATCGCATTCAGCTAATTTAATAATCACCAAAAAAAGGCATTTTTGTTAAACCTATTAAACAGAGTTTTTTCTGGACGGATTCAATTTCAGCTGAGTAATTATAATAGCTGTAAACATTAACGCTGCTCCTGATAATTCACGTACAGTCATTACCTCATTTAAGAACATAATTCCAAATAAAGCTCCCATAACAGATTCTAGGGAGAGAATTAAAGATGCTACTGTTGGATTTATTCCTTTCTGGGCAACGATCTGGAGTGTATAGGCAACTCCGTTTGACATAATACCGGCGTAGAGAAGGGCAGGAATGCATTTAATAAGATTTTCTGAAGAAGGAAAACCTGTAAAACACATCATTAGAAATCCTAAAAAGGAAGCACAGAAAAACTGACCGCAGGAAAGAATTACGCCATTTACATGATTTATGAAATATGCAATAACAAGGATATGACAGGCAAATCCAATAGCACATAGAAATACAAGCAGATCTCCCTGTTCAAAGACAATTTCGTCTTTTATGCAGAAAAAATACAGACCAATGCAGGAAATAATAACTGCAATGACGATTTTTAAGGTAATTCTATGACCTAGAAAAATTCCAAGAATCGGAACGAATATCATATATAAAGAGGTTATGAACGAAGCTTTGTTAACATCGGCTGTAACCAGACCAAACTGTTGAAGTGATTCAGATAGAATCAGAAAGAAACCACAGCAAAGCGAACCTATAACAAGATATCTTTTATTGATCTTTTGTGGTTTTATCTGGTGTTTCTGTCTGTATCTTCGGATAAACAGAATTACTGGAATTAAAAACAGAGCACCAAGTAATGTTCTAAAGAATGTGAATGCAAATGGAGATATGAATGACATACCCAGTTTCTGTGCGACAAAACCAGATCCCCAAATGGTTGCTGTTATAAAAAGCAGTAAATATTGTCTAAACTCGAACATAGATTGTATTAAACGATAATTAAGATTTTCTGTTTAATCCTAAGGAATTAGTCAATTATTCTAGCATAATGCTATGTAGCTTATTATATTCAATCCACTTATATATTTCTGGAGTTCTAATTAGCAGCAGGTTAGTAGATACAGTAGCTTAATTTAACTACTGCGATTATACCGTTATAACTTCGCATAATTTATATTATGTTAAATTTTAAATAGAGATACGTATCATCGTAAAATATAAAATTTTTTTTATATGTTTTGTATAAAATGTAAGATTTCTTTTTAACAAAGCGTCTGATTATGAAATTGTGGTTTGAAGTTAATTAAAAATCTGTTTAAATAACAATAAATTGATCTATAATAAAGACGAAGGGCGGAGATTTCTCCCCACCCTTTATCTACGGTTTTACCATACAGGAAGACACCAGCACAGTAAAACCATAGTTAAAACAATTAGAAATATGATTCTCATTTTGAGATCCTTTCTTAATGTTTAACTTAAAGCTCTACTGCTTAGGGTCATTGCCGTGACCCTAAGTTAATAGAGCCACCTTACGGCTTAACCGCTTTTCTATTTTATCATTTCGTTTTAATTTGTCTTTTTATCTTTTTGTTTTTTAAGAAAATTGTATAACTTATAGTACAAATGTTTCTGTATATTGATAGGTTTATTTCATGAACTCTTTTCTCGATAAAAATATTTTGATATCTCCTCATCATTTTCTTCAGAACTCATGCTCTGTTTAATATATTGATTACTTTGAAGTATCTCTAACATTCAAATAATACTTTAATGCTATCCTTTTACTAAACAAAACAACAATCAAACAAACAGTCGCATTCGGATATATAAATGAAAAGGATATGTGTATTTCTTGCTGTTATTACCTGCCTGTTTACCTTATCCGGATGTGTTGCTGACTATGCCTCCGTTGATGACGAAAAATTCGCCAAAACTTTTAAAATCAAAGACCCCAACACCTCTCAAATCTATATTTACAGACCTAAGCACTACTACGGTTCCTGGATGAAGAAAAGAGTCTGGGTTGACGGAAAGTTTGCCGCCGATCTGACCAATGAAACTTTTTTTGTAGCAGTTGTAAAACCTGGTCAGCATATTGTTTCTACACGTTCTGAGTTTGGCAATAACCACATTACTTTTAAGACTAAACCTGGCCGAAACTATTACGTAAAGCAGAATATCAAATATGGAGTATTTTCCTCAGGCTCTGGAATCAGACTTATGAGTTATAAGGTTGCTATGAAGGATATTCTGAATCTTGATCTGGTTGAGGGTTTTGAAGATGATGAGAAGGATATTGATAAAAAGGATTTTAACAGGCTGAAAAACGAGCTTTACTCTCAGAAACGGTAATGCTTTTTTCATTCAACTCTCCCCTGTTTCTCTCTTCCTTGTTTGTGAATGGTATCTCAAAGCCTCTCTGCTGTCATTTTGGAAAGACCTTTAAAAAAATAAAAATCCAGAGACCTTTTAAAATGATCTCTGGATCCATTCGAATTTAAAAAAGTATTTTTTCTGGATTAATGGATTCTATCACCGTTTACAGCACCAGAATCAACACCTAACAGGAATACCTCGGTACCGCCTGGACCTGCAGCAGTAACCATACCCTCAGATAGGCCAAACTTCATCTGACGAGGCTTTAGATTTGCCACAAGCACCACCTGACGGCCAACTAAAGAATTAACCTCCTTGTAGGCTGCCTTGATACCTGCAAATACCTGTCTGGTTTCAAAACCGATATCAACCTTAAGTTTAAGAAGCTTCTTAGCCTCTGGAACTTCTTCAGCACTTACGATAGTACCAACACGAAGATCAATCTTAGCAAAATCATCAATGGTGATTTCTGGTGCTAAAGGCTCGATTCTGCCCTCTTCACTCTTAGCTTCATCAGCTTTTTTCTGAGGTTTTGCTGCACCGGCGGCTTCCTTTAAATCTTCCTTTGAGTTCTCAATCATTGCATCGATTGTAGTCTTCTCAATACGGCTGAATAAAGGCTTGAACTTGTTGATGGTGTGAGAGGTCAGAGGCTTCTCAACAGTTGCAAAATCAAGTGTGGTATTCAGGAATTCAGCTGCATTTGCGGCAACCTCTGGTAATACTGGCTGCAGATAGGTAATCAGAGCCTTGAACAGGTTGATACCGTCAGAGCATACTCGCTGCAGTTTGTCATCCTGACCTTCTTCCTTGGCAATTACCCATGGAGCCATTGAATCGATGTATCTGTTGGCATCATCTGCTAAAGTCATGATTGCTCTGATTGCATCAGCATAGTTACGGCTCTCATAACCCTTGATTACCTCATCCTTGATTGCTGCAATTTTGGCAATGATCTCTTCATTGTATGGAGCATCTGACAGCTTGCCGTCAAATCTCTTGGTGATGAAGCCTGCGGTTCTTGATGCAAGATTTACAACCTTACCTACGATATCTGAGTTAACCTTTGCCATGAAATCATCTAGTGACAGGTCGATATCAACTGCTGATGAGTTCATCTTTGATGCGAAGTAGTAACGCAGAGTCTCTGGCTTTAAGTACTTCAGGAAGGTCTTGGCCTTGATGAAGGTTCCCTTTGACTTTGACATCTTTGCGCCGTTTACAGTTACATAGCCATGAACATAAATATGATCTGGCAGACGTAAATCAGCTGCGTATAGGGTTGCAGGCCAGAATAAGGAGTGGAAGTACAGAATATCCTTACCGATGAAGTGAACCATCTCAACAGATGAATCTTTCTTGATGAAATCCTCAAAGTTCATGCCGTTCTTTGAGCACAGATTCTTTAAAGACGCAAAGTAACCTACAGGTGCATCCATCCATACGTAGAAATACTTGTCTTCTGCACCAGGGATCTTGAAGCCGAAATAAGGTGCATCACGAGAGATATCCCACTGCTTTAAGCCCTGAGAGAACCACTCTTCAAGCTTGTTTGCCATTTCTTTCTGAATTACGCCAGAATTTCTGATGAAATCATGAAGAAAATCCTTAGCTTTTGGTAAATCAAAGAAATAGTGTACTGATTCTTTTAATTCTGGTTTGGCACCGGATACTGTTGAGTAGGCATCCTTAAGCTCGGTTGGATCATAGGTGGCACCGCAGACTTCGCAGTTATCGCCGTACTGATCTTTTGCACCGCATCTTGGACAGGTTCCCTTAACAAATCTGTCTGGCAGGAACATATTCTTCTGAGGATCGAATAACTGAGAGATCTTCTTGGTTACAATATATCCCTTCTCAAAAGCTTTCTTATACATATAGGACATCATTTCCTCGTTCTCAGGAGAATGAGTCTTATAGTAGTTGTCGTAGGCAACTAAAAAGCCCTTTAGGTCCTCGTCGTGATCCTTGGTGGTCATTTCAATCATCTGCTCAGGTGTAATACCAAGCTGACCTGCCTTAATCATTACAGGGCTGCCATGACAGTCATCACCGCAGACATAGGCAACCTTATTGCCGATGGCTCTGTTGAATCTTACGAAGATATCTGACTGGATGTGCTCAAGCATATGGCCTAAATGGATTGGACCATTTGCATAAGGAAGTGCGTTAGTAACCAGGATTGTTTTTTGAGTCATGTTTTCCTCAGTTATTTTCTTTTTGAATTTTATGAATAATTGGCGTGTATTTTACTACAAATGGTGAGCCTTGGCACAAAAAACACATTAAATGGGCAGAGATTAGCCTGTCAAAAACAGTGGCTTGGGCTATAGATAATCAGGTATTGAAGAAGTCAAGGCGTGAAAGGCTTTGAAAAATAAGAATCCATCGGCATTTTTCGTGACGATGGATTGGAGTTGTATATAAAGTCTTTTTATTTCTTATGGACTGGTTTCATTCCCTGAGCCGGCATACGGCTGTTCATAGGAAACTGAGAGGAAGATACCTTCATTGCCAGTTTTAACTTGTCAAAGTCCTCTGCACTAGGCTTTGCGGTCAGATCTCTAATCTCATTCTTCTGTGCAAAGGTGCCTTCAGTCAATCTGATATCCACCTTTTTCTTTAAAAGCAGACAGATAAAATCATGCAGCTCAGACTCATTGGCATCCCCAGCCTCGATTTTACTTAAAAGCTTAATTAGTTCTAATGGGTTTTGCATACTGGTTCACCATAACTTAAAACGTATTTCAGATCAAAATGTATAAATGCCTGAGTCAAGTCACATGCCTTGGTAAAGGAATTCACATGATAATACCTTGCCGCAATCTTATTTGCAAAGTTTTCTTTAGAAACCTTCATGGCTCCGATAAAAATGTATCTTCCGGACTGTACATGCATAATTGGAACTTCCAGATCCTTTTTTCCCTGTGCAATCTGGTCGGCAATGGATTTTTCAAGTTCTACCTGATCAGCTCTTGCCTGGAATAAAGCTCCAAAGGCATTTGTACTTGTAACGGCAAAAAATACAAAAAATAAAGCATAAATTGTCATTTTGTAGGATGACTTCAAAGGATTTATGTCATTTTTTTTCAGGGCTGCATATAAAGCTACATCAGCAGCAAGAACAAACATGGTAAATGGTGCTGCGGAACGACCTGGGAAATTAGGAGAGAAAATCATAATTGCCAGAGATACAAATCCTAAGGCAAAGCAGTAATAGGAGGCATACAGTTCGGATGTACACTTCTCTTTAAGATTATTTTTCTTAAAGAGCACATAGAAGTATACATAGCATAGAATTACAGGCAGATTTTCAGCAAGAGATACGAAGAAGATACTTACTGTATTGAAAAGATGGCTGAAATAATCAAAGTTATTCTGTGCCATGCTGTCGTATCTAGCTGCATTACCTGGTGATAGGACAAGAATCAGAAAACCGATGCCCATACCGATAAGACCAGCAGCCTGCCAGGTGGTTAGTTCACGCTTATAGAGTTTGTAAAGACATAAAAGTCCGGTAATAGAACAGATTGCAAAACCGGTATTCTCATTACACCAGCCGGCGATGATGCCAAGTATAAACATCATAAGGGCAAACAGCATTCCATGTTCTGTTCTATCCTCATTTAAGGCAAAACGGAATGGCAGCAGGTACAGAATAATAAAGGTTGAGGTGAAAAGGTAATTGCAGGAGGTTACCAGCATGAAAACCACCTCACCAAATGATCTCATGCACAGCCATAAACCGATGCTGATAAATACAACAGGAACGAAAGGCATATTAAGTGGAGAGACCTTTTTGCCGGTACCCATTGAATAAATGATATAAATCAGTGAGATATAACATAAAGCTGTTGCAATTGAAGATACTACCTTTCCACCTAACAGCAGACACTGTGCCAGAAAATGAGGAGGAGTTCTGCCGCCCCAGGTGAAGTAATGACGATACTGAGATACACAGATATCGTAGAAGGATGTGACCAGATCCTCGGTACCTTCAATCATCTGATATCTGTAATCATTTGAATAATAAGGAATTAAGAACGCGAAAACTGCAATAAAAGAAAACCAGAGTAAAAGATAGATATTTGTTTTCAGTTGGAACATAACAAACTCGATATTAGTGTAAAATTACAATAGACAAGTATAGATCAAAGTTTCAAATATTAGTAATTATGCAACTCAAAGACTTATTAAAAGCTGATATCAACATATCTTTTTCAAATTCTGTAAAACATATTGGCAATCTAAATATCACAGGAATCATCGGATCTATTGGTGCCATCTATGAAAAAAACGGTGACCCCTGCCTTGTAATCTGTGCTGACAATTTTGTAGCTCAGAGTATTAAATCAACTTTAGTTGCAGTTCTTCCAAAGGTTAAGGTTGAATATCTTCAGGACTGGGAGACTCTGCCCTACGATACCCTGTCTCCTCATCAGGATATCGTCTCCTCAAGAATCAGTATTCTCTCCCGTCTTAAAGCCCTGAAAAATGAAATAGTTGTCACCACGGTTCAGGCAATCATGCCAAGATTAAGTCCGGTTGACTACATTAAAGCCAACAGTTTCTCAATTTCCAAAGGTGATATCAGAGATATTCAGGAAATCCAAAAAGAGATGACCTCTCATGGATATCTGAGAGTTGAACAGGTTTTAGCTCCGGGTGAACTTGCTATTCGCGGTTCTATTCTTGATATTTACCCTATGGGCTCAGACGTACCTTACCGTATAGATTTCTTTGACGATGAGGTTGATTCTATACGTGTCTTTGATGTGGATACCCAGCGCTCGCTGAATACTATTGATAAGATTGCCCTGCTGCCTGCTCATGAATATCCTCTGAATGAAAAGTCAATCAGTGTTTTCAGAAGCAATTACCGTGATGCCTTCATTGGCTCAAACTTCGCTTCCCACTCAATTTATCAGGCAATCTCCCGTGGAGCTATACCTGCCGGTATTGAGTACTACATGTCACTGTTCTTCAGTTCTATGAGCTCAATCTTTGAGTATTTGAGTGAAGACTTTAGAATCATTACCGTGGATGATGTTAAAAAGGCAGTTACCGAATTTGATGTTGAGGCTCATAAACGAGCTCTTGAGTTTGCTGGAAATCCGGATCATCCACCGCTTCCTGTATCAAAGGTATTTCTGAGTCCTCAGGAGGTCTTTGATAATCTTAAGAAATATCAGTTAATTGAGCTGTATCAGCAGCCATTTACGGATGAGGATTTATCAAAAAGAGGCTTTTACAATACCGATTATGTAAAAATCCCGGATATAAGCTATAACCGTCAGGAAAAGGAATCCCAGAACCGATTCATTGCCTTTGTAAGTGATTTTATAAATAAAGGCGGAAGAATTCTGATGTCTGCTATCTCTGAAGGTCGCCGTCAGAGCCTAAGAGAAACACTGCCTCAGGTTATTATTGATAAATACGGCATTAAGGCTGCCTCATCCTTTGATGATTTTTTAAATGCAAAAGATCCCTTCATGCTGACTCTTGCTCCATTTGATGAAGGTCTGATTATTCCATCTGTAAATCTGTGCTTTTTAACCGAGAATGAGATTTTAGGCTATAAGGTTGTAAGAACCAGAAAGGCCTCTAAAAACTCACAACTCTCTCAGGATACCATCATCAAAAACCTCTCCTCTCTGACTGAAGGTCAGGTTGTGGTTCACATCGATCACGGTATCGGTCGCTATCGCGGTCTTAAGACAATGGAAATCGGCGGCATCAGAGGTGAGTATCTGACTATTGAGTATCAGAACGGAGATATGCTTAATATTCCGATTACTGCCCTCTCCAAGGTGGCAAGATATTCAGGCTCAGAAAATCCTCCTTTATCCCGATTAGGCTCAGACATCTGGAATAAGCATAAGCAGAAGGCGGTTCAGAAGGTTACTGATGTGGCAGCTCAGCTTCTTGATTTATACGCCAGACGTGAAGCCAGCCGCGGTACTAAATTTGAGATTGATGAAAAGTCTCTGGACGAATTTGCTGCAGGCTTTGGCTTTGTAGAAACTCCGGATCAGAAAGCTGCCATTGACAATACACTTGCTGATCTTGCCAAAGAACAGCCTATGGATCGCCTGGTCTGCGGTGATGTGGGCTTTGGTAAAACCGAAGTTGCCCTGCGTGCCGCCTTTGTGGTGGCAGCATCCGGCTCTCAGGTCGCTGTACTGGTACCAACTACTATTCTTGCTGAACAGCACTATCAGAACTTTATTGAAAGATTTGCTGGAACAGCAATAAACATTGAACTTCTATCCCGTTTTAAGACAGCTAAACAGCAGAAGGAAACCTTAGATAAGGTTGCTGCCGGCAGTGTGGATATTGTTATTGGTACCCATAAGCTCCTCTCAAAGGATATCAAGTTTAAGAAACTTGGTCTTATCATTGTGGATGAGGAACACCGTTTCGGTGTTAAGCAGAAAGAGAAATTAAAGGAGCTGCGTGCTCAGGTTGATCTTCTGACCCTGACTGCAACTCCAATTCCAAGAACTCTTAACATGGCGATGGAGGGAATGCGTGAGCTTTCCATTATTGCAACTCCTCCAGAGCATCGTCTGGCAGTTAAGACCTTTGTGATGCAGAACTCAGATACTATCACCCGTGAAGCTATTATGCGTGAGCTAAGACGTGGCGGTCAGGTCTACTATCTGCATAATGATGTCTCCACCATCAATCAGAGAGCTACGCAGCTGGCTGCTTTAGTTCCTGAGGCAAAAATCGGTATCGGTCATGGTCAGCTAAACGAAAAAGAGCTGCAGAAGGTAATGCGTGATTTTTATCATCAGCGCTTTAATCTGCTGTTATGTACCACTATCGTTGAAAATGGTCTGGATGTTCCAACCGCCAATACTATTATCATCGACAGAGCGGATATGCTCGGCTTAGCTCAGCTGCATCAGATCCGTGGTCGTGTCGGCCGTTCTCATCATCAGGCCTATGCCTACCTCTTCACTCCACCAAAGGAGCTTATCTCCAAGGATGCAAAGCTGCGTCTGGATGCTATCTCTTCACTTGAAGAACTTGGTGCAGGCTTTGTCCTGGCAACTCATGATATGGAGATACGCGGTGCCGGTGAGCTTTTAGGTGAAGAACAGTCCGGTCAGATTGAATCAGTAGGCTTCTCCTTATATTCAGAAATGCTTGAAGCAGCAGTTAAAGCTTTAAAGGAAGGCCGAGAACCTTCTCTTGCCGAACTGACCTTGAATGAGTGTGATATTGACCTTCATATTCCTTGTCTGCTGCCATCCGATTTTATTGGCGATATCAGTACCAGACTGTCTCTCTACAAGAGAATTTCCTCCTGTGTTACTCCTGAGGAATTTGAGGATCTGAAGGTGGAAATCATTGACCGTTTCGGTTTGCTGCCTCCTCCTGCTGTTAATCTGTTTGAGCTATCTTCCTTAAAGAAGCTGGCAACCGACCTTGGAATCAAGAGGATAAACGGTGATGAGAAAGGAGGAATTATTGAGTTTAACAGTGATCATAAAATCTCAAATGAGTATCTGATTAAGCTTATGACCACCTGTAAACATAACGAGTACCGGATTACCGGTCAGAGTTCCATGCGCTATAACCTGCCGGAAACACTGGAGTATCCAAGACTCAAGCTTTTAAGACAGCTGCTTTTGGCTTTCGCCGCCAACAGCTCTCTTGCAAAATAGTCTTAAAATACTGTATCTCTAGAGGCGTACGACCAGTGCGCCTCCTGCCTTCAGACTGCTTCCTTCATATTTATGAGCAAATAATACTTCAGGCTCTTTTTCAAAGGTAACTGCCCTGTCAGTCTCATCAGCATTCAGATAGATTCTGATTCCATTACGCTCATAGCATACAAGTCTGCCTTCAGTCTTTTCAAAACGGTAGCTGTCTCCTAAAAACTCCTGATTTGAAAGTCTCATATTAATAAGAGTCTGTACTGCTTTGAACGTATCCTCTCTGGATTTATTTTCAACAATATCCCAGCGCATAGGATATCTGCAGTAAGGATCATTCTCTCCTTCCATAGCTATTTCAGTGCCATAGTAGATACAAGGAGAACCAGGCAGTGTTGACAGAATTACCAGCATCTGTATGAAGGCATCATAGTTTTTGACTCGGGTATACATTCTGTCGATATCATGACTGTCAAAGAGGTTGAAGATATTCTCATTAACCTGCTTCTGGTACATGGAATAGCAGAAATTAACCGCATATTTAAAGTCTTCAGCACTCTTGCTCTTATCTAAGAAGAAGTTGGAGAGGTTCTCAAGATAAGGATAATTCATGACTGAGTCATACTCATCTCCCTGCAGATACTGAGAAGAATTAACCCAGATCTCGCCCAGAAGGAAGATATCTTTTCTATAGGCCTTAAGCTCTGTGTGAAGTTTCTTGATGAAGGCATGGGAGATTTCATTGCCCACATCAAATCTGATTCCATCAATATCCCACATGTCGATCCATTTCTTGCATACATCGACAAAATAGGTCATTACCTCAGGGTTGTTGGTATTAAGTTTGGGCATATTGTCCACAAAGGCAAAGGAATAGAAACGGCTATCCTTTGTTGACTTGTGGGTGATGGTGAAATTCTCGTCATCGTTGATGAAGAACCAGTCATAATACTTTGAATTTCTTCTGTTTTCTACAACATCCTTCCAGGCAAAAAAGCCTAGTCCGCTGTGATTGAAAACAGCATCAATCATAACTTTAATACCGAGTGAATGAGCTTTTTCAATCAGCAGTTTAAGATCAACATTTGAACCGAAATTAGGATCAATATGCAGATAGTCATCGATGTTGTACTTGTGATTGCTGTCGGATACAAATAAAGGATTAAAGTAGATGCCGTTTACACCGAGATCGTGCAGATACTCAAGTCTGCTCATGGCTCCCTTTATATTACCGCCGTAAAATACCTTGTGACCAAAGGCGGAAAGATCATCCCATTTGCTTAAGGTTCCTTCAAAAGGAGCTTCCTCTCTGCAGAAACGGTCAGGGAAAATCTGATACCAGTAGGTGTTCTCAACCCACTTAGGATGAACATTGATATCAGCCTCGTTCATCCAGGCAAACTTGAAATACTCCTTGAATAGTTTTTTGCTGAATTCCTCTTCACTGACAATGCCGCTTTCCTGATAAACCATGGTTTCATTGTTATCATCAGTAACTCTGAAATAATACTGAAGTCTCTTATACTTTGGCTTGAGAGTGACTGAATAGATGAACTCATGCTTAAGTTCATATTTAAGCTGCATATCATAAGGTTGACCATCCCATGGAGCTGAGGTTGAACATCCGTTCAGATATGGATCATCGGCATAGAGTGTAACTTTTTTTATGGTTTTATTGGTTCTGATGTTTATTATCAGTTCATCTTTGTTATAGGCGTAGCAGTCATTAAAACCGCTGATATGAGAAATTCCTTCAACTATCATATGTCCCTGTACGATTCCCTCCTTCAATAATGAAGGATGTCCTCGCCTCCTATGTTGATTAGCAGATTATTATTTGAAACTCTGTTTTAATTCTAGCAAAAAAAACGGATCTGATATTCCACAGATCCGTCTTTGCGATTACAGAAAATTAAACCTGATTAGATGTACTTGAATTTAATCTCTGCAATCTTCTTTGACCATTCCTGAGGTCCGATGTGATGAATTGAGTTACCCTCAGAATCAACAGCAACGGTAACAGGCATATCAACAACCTTGTACTCACGGATAGCTTCCATGCCCAGATCTTCAAAGGCCAGAACCTTAGCGGACTTGATTGCCTTTGAAACCAGGTATGCTGCGCCACCGGTAGCCATCAGATAAGCAGCCTTGTGCTTCTTGATTGAAGCAATAGCCTCAGGACCACGCTCTGATTTACCAATCATGCCGTATAGACCAGTATCTGCAAGCATAGTCTCTACGAACTTATCCATACGGGTTGAAGTGGTTGGACCTGCAGGGCCTACAACCTCATCACCTACTGCAGGAACTGGTCCTACGTAGTAAATGAACTTCTTGTGGAAATCAACACCGTCAGGTAGAGGTTTGCCTTCCTTGATTAAGTCAGCAACACGCTTATGAGCTGCGTCACGACCGGTTAGAATGGTGCCTGATAATAACAGGGTTTCACCCATCTTCCATGAAGCAATCTCTTCTTTGGTGATGGTATCAAGATTTACACGCTTAACATTTGCATCTGCACCGCCAATCTCGATATCAGGATAATCATCAAGTGAAGGTGGAACAAATTCTGCTGGGCCTGAACCATCAAGAACAAAGTCAATGTGACGGGTTGCGGCACAGTTAGGAATAATGGTGGTTGCCTTTGATACAGCGTGGCATGGATAGGTCTTAACCTTAACATCCAGAACGGTGGTGATACCACCTAAGCCCTGAGCTCCGATACCTAGCTTGTTGATCTTGTCATAAAGCTCTAAACGCAGTTCTTCCTCTGCATTCTTAGGACCACGTGCAATCAGTTCCTGAATATCGATTGGATCGTTTAAGGCTTCCTTTGCAAGGATAGCTGACTTCTCAGGAGTACCGCCAACACCAATACCGATGATGCCTGGAGGACACCAGCCTGCACCCATGTGTGGAATTTCGCTTAATACGTAGTCTACAACGCTGTCTGATGGGTTAAGCATACGCATGTGGGTCTTGTTCTCGGAACCGCCTCCCTTTGATGCGATAGCAACCTCAACCTTGTCGCCATGAACCATCTCAATATGAACAACAGTAGGAGTGTTATCCTTGGTGTTGATTCTCTTTCCCAGAGGATCAGTCAGAATTGATTTACGTAGAGGGTTGGTCTCATAGCAGTATGCACGACGGGTACCTTCATCAACCATTTCCTGAACGGTCATATCACCTTCAAAGCGAACGTCCATACCGATCTTTACGAAACAGGTTACAGCTCCGGTATCCTGACATAGAGGACGCTTGCCGATAGCACACATTTTAGAATTTACTAAAATCTGAGCAATCGCATTCTTTGCTGATGGATTCTGCTCGATATCGTAGGCATGCTTCATTGCCTTAAGGAAATCACGTGGGTGATAGTATGAGATATATTGAATCGCATCGCATACTGATTCAATAAAGTCTGCAGTTTTAATTAGTGTTGTCATAGATGGTACATTCCTTGTATTTGTATACAAAACGACTAGTTAATTCTAATCCATTTTATTTTTAATATGTAGATTTAGTTAGCATTTATGTGGAAAACTGCTCAACTTAACAAAAATAATCAAATTTATTAAACAAAGCGTGCGTTGTTTCTCAATCTGAGAGCAAAAAATTCAATTGATTTCCCTCTGAAAGATGTGATCCTGAACGGTTTATCGGTTTAATTTTTAGCTGTATGTTCGGGAAATTAAGTGAAATTAAGTGTGAAATAGCTTCAACTTGTTGTCACAGCTCAAAATTTAACTAATAAACTCAAAACAAATCTGCGCTAAGTCGTTATAATATATAAAAGAATAATAATTTGAGATTTTGAAATGTTTATAACGATTGCTGTAATTTTTGTACTTTTGGCAACATTTCTGCTCATAATCATTAACATGTACAGTGATTATGTTTCCCGCAGAGAGCAGGATGCTAGACTGATTGCCAATAAAGCTAACAATATTATTGCAGAATGTGAAGAACTTTTGCTGAATCAGTCACAGGTGGCTTTTTCTAAGACACTGGTGCTGGTGCTTCATTATCGTATTATTCGAGCCCTGCGTAAAAGAGCCATTGATCCTAAACGCCGTGAAGAAGTCAAAGAGCGTATCGCCAATGAAGAGCGCATGATCAATGAAATAAAGCAGACCTATAAAGATTCCAATGCCTTTAAAGCTCCTGAAAATGATGCCATGGCCCTGACTCAGCTGCGTACCATCAGACATTTACGCGGTATTCTCAAGTCAGAGATGAAATCAGGTGTGCCTATTAATCCAACCTTAATCAATAAGGAAGACCGCAGACTATATGTTCTTGTTTTAAAGGTTAATCTTTCAAACCTGATTCAGAAGGTTTTTGAAATGAAGCGCTTAAAACAGTCCGGAACCTGCAAGACTCTGATTGAAAAAGGCCTTTCTGTAATTAAGCAGTCTGGTGTTAAGGATAACTGGATTCAGGAAAAAGAAGATCTTCTGGCCAATATGCTGAACGGACTTAACGCCGAGAAAAAATCATCTGCCGCTAAACCTAAGCAGGATGCTGCTCAGGGGCAGGACGACAAGAGTGATCTTGATGAAATCTTCGGTGATAAGAAGAAGTGGTAAGATTTCTTTTCATTTTTCTTTATGAAGTTGGCAATGTTTAACATTGCCTTTTTCATTTATCAAGTAATAGGCACGCTAAAACCACGCAGTTTACTGCGGGGATAAAGCGTGCCGATTAGAAAATGGATATTTTCTAATCAGGTGTGTTCTGTTGTTCTATATATTGTCTAATAATAGAAATTGAGGCTCCTCCACAACTGCATGCAAAATAGGATGGTGACCAAAGAGCTTTCCCCCCAAAGATTTTTTTTGTATAGAGGGATAATTCTTTTTTCTGATAATTAGACTCGAATAGCCTTTGAGAGCTTGAACTAGTTTTGAGATTGCAACTTTTGGAGGATAACCGACTAGCAGATGAACATGGTCAGCCTCTCCATCAAATGCTAATAGTTTTGATTCAAATCTGCCCCATACTAAAGAAAAGATATTTCTGAGTTCTCCTAAG